>NZ_JCAUAW010000005.1:0-445789 GCF_059692155.1 Paenibacillus sp. JT22N1 | reverse complement strand
ACAATCTGCAATTTAGTTTATCCGGTCACAACCGTTCATTCTGCAACTTGAACATGTTGCTCGACTTCGTTCGAGGAAATGCAGCTTTAGATCACCTTTGGTACCATTAATCGTCCAAATCGATGAGGGGGAGAAAATTGATCTCCCCCCGTTTCATTACCGATCCATCCAAATGTGATCAAATAATGTCTACTTTTGTGTCAATAAATATTGAGCGTCTCGCAGCAAATAGGTTGCCGCTTCGCTTGAAATGTGTTTCCCGCTTTGCGCCTCCACCTCGTTCACAAAGCTCTTCAAATTTTTGTTCGCCAATTTGGCCTGCAGGCTGTTGGCAATTCCCGCATTGTCGATCCATTTGGCATCGGCAAACCGTGTTACCAGCGCCTTCAAGGAATCAATGCTGGCCACCGTCTGGAAGTGAACGGTCTTGCTTCCCACATTGCCGGCCATGTCGCTGGAGGTAACAATAAGGGTATGCTGACCGAGCGGCAACTTATAAAGCGGGATCGCCGTTCCGATTTGGTAAGAATACGTATCCATCGTCACCGTCGTCTTGCTGCTGTCCACACCCGACAAGTTATCCGTCCATGCAATCTGAGGCGTCAAATCCAAGGAATCTTTATAAATACTGTTATCTCCCGGTACGGACACCGCGATCGACGGAGCTGTCTTGTCGATGCTAACGGATACTGTATGTGCCCGTTCCACGTTGCCTGCTTTGTCTACACTCCAATATACAAGCTTATGCACGCCTTCTTCCGACAATACGACGGTCGTTCCCGTTTGCACAGCGCCATCGTCTACGATGTAGTAGGTATTGGCTACACCCGATTCGTTATCGCTCGCGCTTAAGGTTACAGTAACATCTTGATTGACCCAGCCGCTTGGCGCATTGTCCGTTGTCGTTGGCGGTTGATGTTCAACTTCAAAGACATTAATCTCCGCAGCCGATGCCCAGCCGTTAACACCCGCCGTTGCTTCGAGCTTGACATATAATGCATCTGTCGGATCAAAAGTTACTACTTTCTCCGCATTGTCGTTTGCCCAAGTTCCGCTTGCAACTTTAGTAAAGCTCACTCCATCCTTACTTACAAATACGTTATAGCCTGTAATAATTCCGTTGCTTCCTGATTGCCTTGGCAAATACTTGACTTTATCGATTTTGAAGGTTGCTCCAAGTTTCAAGGTAATCGATTGAGGGAGAACGTCAGATTTATTCCACTTTGTATGCCAAATCGTCTGTGGGTTCCCGTCAATCGCCATGGAGGCACTATCATTTTCACCGGCTGTTTCTTCGCTTGTCGCCGTTGCCGACTGAATGATCTTATTAACAGTTACGCTAATGCTTGTTGTCAAGGGCACGTTATTGGGATTTGCCACCCCAGTTGGCAACGTTACAGTTCCATTTACAGTGAAGGTCTGTACAGTCATTACAGTGGGATCATAGTTTGAAGCATCTACATTCCATGTCACATTGGCATTCCCAACGCCTTCATCAGTAACCAAGGATACTGTCCCTGGCAATCTAAGGGCGTCCGCTGTCTTCGCCGATCCGAATGCCACCCCTGTTATGTCAGCAGGCGCAGTGATGCTGTTTAAATTACCAGTGTTAATCTTAAGGTCAATGTCCTCCGACGAACGGTTATACATGGAATCGTCGGCGAATACCCTGATTATATATGGAGTATTCGGCGTCAAACCTGTAAACTTATATTTCCTGTACTCATCGAATGGTTTGTCCATCGGATACGAAAGGCTGTTAAACGATTTGTCCACTTTCCCCGTGATCTTGTTGATAAGCTGAATATTATATTCCAAATTGCGCACATTGTCATTTGCTTGCTTTATTGTAAAAGCAACTTCATTGTTATTGAAGGAATCGATCTTAATGCCCTCATCAAACTGCGGAGCTATGAGATCTCTTATATCCTTCTTACTATAGCTAAAGGCATCTTTGCCTTCGCCAATGTTGACTACACGAGGTATGCTTACAAATTCATCTGTAGCTAAATTATACTGCTTGAGGATCAATTTTGTACCGTAAACCTCTATGAAATTCGAGATGCGAGGTGTTGTATGATAGCTTCCATACGAGCCTTCTATATATCCGCCGAACGGACCGTCATCTTGATAACTGGAATAGTTCGAACCACCGGAATCGAGAAACGAAGCCGCACCTTGATAGAGAGAACGTTCGTCGGTCGGGTCATATTGCGTATGACCTGACATATAAAACACCTGCGAAAAATTATTGTCGACAATAAATTTACCGAAATTATTACTTGCACCGCTGCTCCATGCCGATCCCCACACGGTTCCGCTTACCGGGTAGTGAGACATTGCAAATATGGGTTTTGTTGGATCATAATCCGCTTCACTTTTAATTTGGTTGAGGTAATCTTTGGCTTTTCCCACCGTGCTGCTGCTGTTAATATTTGCATCAAAACCAATCAAATTATATCCTTTTATCTTTACCCTATAAGCACTGTTATAGAAATCGTTATTGTACGAATTCGTTGATTCGTTCCACGCGCCCGCCGTACCAACAGGTATTAAGTTTTCGGTACCGTTCATATCATGGTTGCCTTTTACTATATATAACTTCGTAGTGTTAAATAAGCCCTCAGCTTTAAGTTTATCGTATACTTTTGTAAGATTACCCATCCACACATATTCATTGGCATTGTTACCGCCGGTAATGTCGCCAGGCTGCACCATTACGTCGGCCTGCGGGAATACTTTCAGGGCTTTTCTATAATCTTCTTCCACGCGCGTATTGATTGCACTACCAGCGATTTCCGGGTCGCTTTGATCAATCATATTTAAATCGGCGGGAGTTAATGTTTTATTGCTTTTTTCATAGATGAATATGGCGTTGTTTAGTTCACGTTCGTTATAATTGATGGTTTCCTGTGTATATAATTTTACTTTTTGCGTTGTTGCAACCGAAGTTGCCATATTAAAAACCTTTTTCAAATAATCAAAATCGGTTTGGCTGAAGCCGTTGCCGAGACCGCCTGCTACTAGTGTATTTGCTTTTGATATTGCGTCGTTAAGTGCGTTCATATCTACTTTATTTAGACCGTAATTATTATAATTAGCTTGAACTACATTACTGCTTAATACACCTTTCCAAACCTTCAGATCAGCGATATCGAATGAATTACTACCATTGCCGCCCACTCCGTCGCTGCCTATGTTTAATGGGTTCGATGTATCTAAAGATCCGAGCCCCAGCGAAGTTTCAGCCATTTCGTAACCATCAATATATAACGACCCGAGCATTTTATCTCTGTCTACAACAAATGTCACGTAACGCCAAGTGGAAGCATTAAACGTGTCGCGGCCAAAATTTACGGATGCGGCCGGGAATCCTAAATTCATATTGACCGAATTGACTGATGTATAAATCGCCCAGCCTGCGTTAGAACCCTTACTAAAATCCTTGTTCGATAATATGACCTGATTATTCTTAGTGTCGCCCTTATACCAGAAGGATGTGGTAAAACTTTCATCACCAACATTCAAGCTTTGCGTCGTACCGACATAATTGCCGTTTCCGCTTTCTAGGTGCAGAGCTTTGGTCCCGGGTAATACACCGTCTACAAAACTATAATTTCCATGTGCTATCAACGAATTCCCTTGATTTGCATCGTCCTTTAAATTATTATCGAATTTAATTGATGCCATAAGGGGGTTGGCATCTAATACGTCATTCTCTGCATTTACTGCGGTGTTTGATAACGTACCGATTAACATCATTGATGCGAGGGTAACGGATATAATTCTTTTCACTACAGAAAACCTCCATACTTTAAGTTTTTTAAGAACCTGTTCAAAACCTCGTAAAATCCTGTGGATACGCTTTTTGAATATCGCCATTAGTGTCCCGATTAACGTCCTTTACTCAGAGACAATCCGTAAGCACCACCCCCAAAAAATGGTCTCACTCTGCATGACTTCAAGTTGATTCAATGAGCTTTACTGCTTACTTTCAGCCCTATAACACCAATCACAATTAGTGTCATCCAGATCGCTTGATTCATATTGAAAGATTCTTTGAAAATCAAACAACCTACTAAGGTAATGAGAACAATACCGACGCCAGACCATATAGCATAAGCAACACCAACTTCAATATAGGTCAGTGCAAAGTTAAGCAGAGTAAAGCTGCAGCCGTATAACACAAACATGAGTACCGAAGGCAATAATTTGGTAAATCCTTCGGATAGCTTCATCGACGTTGTACCCGATAATTCAAACAGGATGGCGAGTGCTAGAAATACCCATCCCCAACCACTCTCAACCTTCATCTATGGATGCCTCCAAGCGAAGCTCTGAATAGGTAGAGATGACTACATTCGCATCTTTCAACCATTGCTCTTTCAAAACTGGATTTCCCTCACTCATGTGTCCAATCGTTACGGCAACTCCTGCTGAATTGCCCATCTGCATATCACTGTTGGTATCTCCTATTAGCGCAACTTGGTGTGGTAATAAACCAAGTTCCAAGCAAGCCCTATCTACCATTTCGGGAAATGGCTTCCCTTGCTCTACCAGGTCGTTTCCGATAATCACCTTAAAAAACTGCCGGATTCCCATCCATTCTAAATGTTTCACGGCTTCTGACGTCTCATCCGCCGTAACGATACCGAGAGACATTCCTTGTTCGCAGCATTGTTTAATAAAGTCAATGGCGCCCGGTAAAGGATAAGCAGGGCGTACGTGTTCCATCTCTTCGTCTGCCAATCGCTTACTTTCTCTTGCAAATCGCATAGATTCACTCCAAGGAAGCCCCAGACGATAGCCTTGCCAAGCCAAAATAGCCAACAAGTCTCCTATAGATCCCATAGCCAAAGGACCGTTTCGGCTGTAATCAGTGATTTTCCCCGTAGAGTCATGAACTGTCCCCCATAAATCTGAGATGTGGTCGATCGTTCCCTGGTTTACGTTACCTGCTATTTGATTAGAATAATGGCGGTATAGCGATTCGCTCCAACTGCCCCATAGACCTATAAAATTCAGCAGCGTACCATCCTTATCGAATAAAATACCTTTAACAGGAAAGCGGTTGTTGTTGATAATTAATTCAGTCATTTCAAATCTACCCCTCTTTCCTGACCAAGAGCGCTTCTGTCTTCCGACGCAATCTCCCTGAGACTAGCATGACGAGCGTTCGAACAATCAAATTGGTCAGTATGATTAACGTTGACATGGCCGCCGCCGGGGCAATATCTCCGGAATCTTCCATATTAACAATCGCTACAGCAGCAGGTTTTAAGTCAGGTGCATACAGAAAGATGATCGCCGACACCGTAACCATGCTGTTGATGAAAAAGTAAACAAAAATCTCTACAATCGTCGGCAGCGACATCGGTAACGTGACCCGGAGCAGCGTCCGATACCAGGGTACGTTCATCGATTCCGAAGCAGCCTCGAACTCGCTGTCCAGCTTTTTAAGAGACGATGTCATCGTTAAAAAGGAAACCGAGTAAAAATGAACAATGTTGCATAGGATTACAATCCATATGGTTCCATACAACCCATGCAAGGGTTGATTCGGATTGTTAAAGAAGAATACATAAATCAAACCCAGCACTAAACCAGGCAGTGCGAGCGGAAGCATCGAAAGGAAATACGCAGCATTACGCAAGAACAGAAAGCCTTTAGACTTTTCAATCAGATAAGCAAACATAAATGTAACTATCGTGCCGATCAAGGCGGTACCTACGGATATGACCAAGCTGTTAACGAAAGGTCCTGTTCCTTCCAAAAAACCGTCGTAATGAGCGAAAGAAAACTGTAAGTTATAAGGCCAAACTCTTACTAAAGACCCATAGATTGCAACGAGAATGATGCTGAGTATGACAGCTGACAAAAGGGAGCAAAACACGTAGTACATAACGTCTCGCAGCTTACTTTTCTCAATCCGATAGGGGGGTGATTTTGCACTGAGCCACCCGCTCTGTTTTCGCACAGAAATTCGATCAATGACAAATGAAATAATGGCAGGAATAAGCAGTAAAACCCCTACAGCTGATCCCATTTGCATATTTTGTTGACCAATGACTTGCTTGTACAAATCTGTGGCAAGAACATTATATTGTCCACCTACGACTTTGGGGGCCCCGAAATCTGTAAACGTCAGAACAAAACAAACGAAAATAGCGCTTATCAAAGCAAATTTGACTCCTGGTATGGTGACCGTCCAAAACATACGCCATTTGGAGGCCCCGAGTGTTTCCGCCGCTTCATACAAACGATAATCGGAGCTTGCCAGGGCTACGGACAGCATCAGAAATGCTTGAGGGAACGTATATAAAACTTCGGAAAAGACAATGCCGACCGGTCCATAAAGCTCAATACGGAATTCAGGCAGCACCCCGAAGAAGCCGGTGGAGATAAGCCCTTGATTGCCAAACAAATAAATCAGCGCTAAACCGTGAAGCATGGAGGGAGCAAATAACGGCAGCAAGGCAACCGATCGGAATAACCATTTAAATCGGATTCCGCTTCTCTCCAGCGCATATGCAAATCCGAATCCAAGTGTCACTGCAATGAAAGTCGCTATTGATGAAACCTTGATGGAATTCCATAATGAATTGACCAACGCCGGGGTCGAGAAATATTTCGTGAAATTAGAAAGACCTATGAAATCTCCATCTTGATTGGTGATGGCTTTGATTGCGAGCTCCGCAAGCGGGAGCAGGATCGCAAACAGTAAAGCGAGTGTCATCATCAAAATAACGATATTTTGACTCCATGTGTTCGTATTCGGTCGCAATCTTTTTAACCACATGTCCATAACCATAGTCTCCTTATACCACTGAAAGTTCCGCCACAGAGTCAAACCGGATGATATGCTCAGGAGGAAGGGTAAAGCTAATCTTCTGATTAAGCTTAACACCAAAGCCCATCATCGCTTGCGCTGGCACATCCATCGTAACGAATTGATGAAGCGAAGTGTCCTGTTGATCCAATAGCTCTACGACCAAACGATAATGAGTCCCACGGTATTCAAGTTCCCGGACAATGGCTAGTTTGCCTTTTTCATGACCTTCTCGAACTAGATGGACATGCTCCGGACGAATGGCAAGCATCCCATTGCCTTGACTATCCTTCGCCGTTTCAATAAAACTAACGGCACCGATAAAATCTGCAACAAACGGACTGTTGGGCTGTTCATACACTTCATTCGGTGTTCCTACCTGAATAATTCTTGACCGGTTCATGACGACAATACGATCAGCCATTGTTAAGGCTTCCTCCTGATCGTGCGTCACCATAACTGTCGTCATGCCGAACTTTTGGTGGAGACGGCAGATTTCACGCCGCAGCTTAACACGAACCTTGGCATCTAATGCAGATAACGGCTCATCCAAGAGGAGACAATCAGGTGAAAAGGCAAGCGCTCGTGCGAGTGCAACTCTTTGTTGCTGGCCTCCTGATAATTGAGCGGGAACTTTATGGCGCTGCTCGTCAAGTTCCACTAATCCAAGCAGTTCATCCACTCGATCGGCAATTTGAGCTTTGGATAGCCGATCCCGAAGACCGTATGCAATATTCTCGCTAACCGAAAGATTAGGAAATAATGCATAGGATTGAAACATCATTCCGAAATTCCGCTTACCTGCCGGTACCGCAGTAATATCCTTGCCTGCAAGGGTCAAAATGCCTCGGTCCGCTTTTTCTAGTCCAGCCAAGATTCGCAGCAGAGTAGTTTTGCCACAACCGCTCGGCCCCAGCAAGCAGATGAACTCGTGTTTGTTGATATCTAATTGAATGTCCTGCAGCGCGACTTGCTTCCCAAATTGCTTGGAAAGGTTCCGCAGCGATAAATAACCTGATTTCATTACAAATGCCCCTTTGACCTAAAATGCGATATCGATTCCGACATAGAAAGGATGCCTTAACTTAACAGCATCCTTTTCATGAAAGATTACTCGAACAAATTACTTTTTCGGCTCTGCTTTGGAACCGTATTTTTTCTCCCAATCCTTCAGTACAGCTTCACGGTCTCTAGCCGCTTGGTACAAGTCCAGCTTAGCTAACTGAGCCACTGGATCTTTCGTGTAGCCTTCAGGAATTTTATTTCCTTCTTGCTTGATACTCAAGATCGCATAGTTCTTATTGTATTCTTTCATAGGCTCATCACTGATCGCCCAATCCAGAAATAATTTAGATTCCGGCTTTATTTCCTTCTTTTTCACAAGTGCATTGGCTTCCATATCCCAACCGGAACCTTCTTTAGGGAAAATAACCTCAACCGGAGCCCCTTTTTTCTTTTCCAAAATACCGCTGTACCCGTAAGAGATACCGATTGGAGCCTCCCCTGAAGATGCCATTTTCGCTGGTTTGGAACCAGAGTGTGTATACACCATCATGTTTTCATGCAGCTTGTCCATGTAGGCCGATGCTTTATCTTTGTATAGTTGGTTAAGTGCATTTACAGTTAAGTAGCCCGTACCGGATGATGCCGGATGCGGCATAGCAATCAATCCTTTATATTCGGGTTTAATTAAATCCTCGTATGATTGGGGGATAGCCAATTTACGTTTTTCCAGCTCAACCTTATTGACAATGATTGCTGTCTCCCAGATGTCAATGCCTACCCATTTCGGAGTACTTGCTTTATCTTTGAATTCAGGCAGTACCCGATCGACACCTTTGGGCGCATACGCCTCCAGCATTTTTTGGTCATCCATGACGAGGAGACTTGTTGCCGCTAATCCCCAAATGACATCCGCTTGAGGATTTTCTTTCTCTGCAATCAGTTTTGCTGTCATAATTCCTGTTGAATCGCGAACAATATTCACTTTGATATTCGGATATTGCGACTTGAAGGAAGTCAGGTAAGTTTTTATTTGTTCTTCTTCCATGGCTGAATATACGTTGATTTCTGCTGGCTTACTGGATGCAGCTGTAGGTGCTGTGCTCGGACTGCCTGTTGAAGCAGCTTCCTGTGGTTTCGCCGTACCGCATCCCGCTAATAAACCTGTGACCATTAACATAGCTGCCATCGATTTCCAATTGATTTTCATCGTTAGTCTCCTTTTACGCCTATGGCGAAATGATAGTTTAAGAGAGTTTAATTCAGCATAACAAGATTCAATTTTTTCTTAATTCTATAATTTTCCAACCTCTCATTTACCTGTTTTTCGCTTCAGTACAAAAAATATTGTACAATGATTCCGAGATTAATGTGTAAAATGACTGTTAAATCCATATAAATATTTTGTAAATGCCCTTATTTTCCTACTCGCTTACTTAACCAACTTTTTGATATAATAGTGAAATTAAATACAAAAAATATTGAACATTTATTCTCGACAACGAATAAAGGGAAGTGAGCCTGCTAATGTCCCACGATCAAAAATCAGAACAAAGATTAAAAATAAGGAAGAATTTGATTGAAGCTATGGCGCAAACGATGGATTTATACGGTGCTACCCATTCATCCGGCCAATTGTACGGGATCATGTTTTTTGAAAATCGTCCGATGACGCTTGATGAGATGAAAATAGAAATGAATATGAGCAAAAGCAATATGAGTTACGCAGTCAGATCGCTTTTAGAATCTCAAATGGTCAAGAAACTCGAGGAGAAGCAGGATCGCAAAGAGTTATATGTTGCGGAGGTCGACTTTTTTCTTGCCTTCCAAAACTTTTTCACTTTGAAGCTTCAACGTGAAATCGATGTGATGACAGAAGCCATTAACAACGCGCTTCCCGAATTAACCGAATTAATACTAGATGAGCATATATCTGACGAGGAAAGGAAGCTTGCTCTTCAAGATCTGCATAAGCTCAGACATGGTCAGAAATATTACGAATGGCTCCAGCAGTTTGTCGACGCATTGAAACGAGGGGAATACTTCAAAGATTTACAGTAAATTAGGGCGCTCAACAACTAATGTTTCCCACGACAAAAAAACCATTTGCCAAATGGGCAAATGGGTCCTAGTTTCGTTGTTGGATCAACCGTAGCAGTATTAGTATCCCCGGAGGAATACTTTACCCCACTGGTCAGTGTTTGATTCGGACCGTAAGAATAGGTTGCATACACAACCGTGCTCACGGTCGATCCTGCTGGTACGCTGTAGCTTGAATCGTCGAAAGTCAGCGTTGGGGGTCATCTTCAGTCGAAAGACTCTCGCTCCTGTAGGCAGCAGGTCGTGTATAAAGTCATACATTTGTCTTGTTGAAGTGCTTGATTACAACATTTTTAAAGATCACGGTGCCGCCTTCAGAAAAAAGGGTAATCCCTTGATCGTTTAATTCCGGGAAAATTTCATTGGAAAAAACGATGGTTCCATCATCCATAAAGACTTCAATACTTGTTTTATCGACGAGTATCTTTAAGTGAACGTTCTTCTTACTCACATCAAAGGGTGCCCTGCTTTCAACATATTTACCACTCTTGTCGGGCTGCCCTGTAAAAGCTCTATTGACATAAGAGTACCCTCCCTCTGCAAAAACACCTACATCTACATGACGGTTTTTGTCTGTTGATTCTCGAAGTCTTAATCCTACATTTTTGATCTCTGACCACGATATATCTGTCTCAAGCTGGTACGCATCGCCTGTTACATGAAGAGTTTTAGAGCCATTAACCTCTATTTGTTTCAACGAATCCGTTGTATTTGTCAATTGATTCAATGCTTCAATGGGTTGTGAAACCAAACGATACGTATCGCCATCATGTTTTAAGTTAATTTGACGAACAATCGAATCCGTTCCGTTAAACCCTTCTTGAAGGGTTGGCGTATTATGGGGATAATCCCAATTATTCATCCAAGCCAAAGCATACCGATGATTGTATTTATCGCTGTCTTTCCCTTCTTCAAACGTGACAGCACCATACCAATCAAAGCCGTAATCTAACCACTGAGGGTCACTTTGATCAGGGGAAAATTCCTTTCCATTAAAGTGTCCAGTCCAATAGGCGTAAGTGTTTGGTTGACCTGCAGACTTACCATTTGCGCTGACACCAAGAATCCATTTATAGATCCCATCATTCGTACGCATCAAATAAAGATCAGGACATTCCACAATTCCGATATTTTCTGTCATAAAACCACTCATATATTGCCAATCTTTTAAATTCGGAGACTCATAAAAACCAATCTTCGTCCCTTCCGCCATTGCCATCACCCATTTATTATTCTGATGATCCCAGATGATTTTCGGGTCTCTAAAATCTTTAGTGCCCGGATTCGGAATAATGGGATCTTCACGATAAGAAGTAAACGTTTTTCCTTTGTCCGTACTGTACCACAGATATTGTTCCTGCTTTCCGCCTTTTGCAGACGGCTGTGTTACGATCGCGACAAGCGCTTCTTTTCCAAAGCCTGCCGTATTTTTCTCGTCCACTACGACTGATCCGCTCCATGGATCGCCATTACTGGTTGTATATTTAGGAATGGCCACCCCTTCATCTGTCCAATGCACCAAATCCGTTGATGTCGCATGCCGCCATTCGGTTCCATTTCCGTTCGGATAATCATGATTATAAAGATAATAGTAATGATACTTTCCATCCAAATAAATCGGCCGCTGAGGGTCGTTTTTCCATTTGTCGGGCGTAGTGAAATGATAGCTAGCTCGATAAGTTGGCATAACGGAATCGATGGTTTCGTTCTTGTTATTGTTAACTGAATAATGAACCACTAATCCTATCGTCATCAAAATAATGATACAAATCATAACTACACCTATTCGTTTATAATTTATTGTATAGTTCAAGCTGACACCTCCTCGCCGTGCTGCTTAATCCTTTTTGTAAAAAAGAAAACGCCGATTTTCATCGGCATTTTCTTTGCTTTATTGAGGAAACATTCATTATTTTTTCTTCTGCGTGTCAATCGTTAATTGCCCTTGTGCAAGGATACTATCATTGACAACCGAAGTTTTTGAACCATTAATGTTCAGCAAGAAACTCGGAGCAAAGGTAGATTTGTGGTCTGCATATAAACCTCTGTTTGTCATATAACTTGTGATAACGACATTTTTACCATCAGCTTGCGGTACTGCAAAGTGAGAATAAGTCCAGGTAAGATCTTTAGGATCAAGATTCATGTTTAATACAAGTCCGCTGTCATTTAACGGTTTGTATGTTCCTGTTAAGGAATCGGACACATAACCTAACATGTATACATCATTCCCGCCGATTCCATCAATCGTCATTTTGGATCCCCTGGAATCTGTGAACAAATACCATTTGCCATTCATTTTAAATACGTTGGCACGTTCGATTTCATCTGTTACTGTGTTCGATGCAATTAACGGTTTCATGACTTTTTTCAACGTATAATCGTCGTTCAATTCAATTATACCCAATGCGCCATTCGCTAACTCAGCGGCACGTTTTTTAGGACCTTGCAGCAATTTATTTTTTTCATCCTGGAAGAATTGCTTCTTTCCGCCGTAGAAAGCTTTGTTGAATAGAGACGCCTCTCCTTGGTAGCCTACTTCCGTTCCTGTGTTGGCTTCGAAAACAAGGTATTTATGACCGTTCTCTTCCACATAGTGAGGGTCTCTTAATGTATGATTATCCGAATAGTTCTCCGCTTCAATTCCTTGCATAACATTTTGATAGATTTTGCCGTCTCCGCCATCAAAAATCGATTTCAGATCCTGGACGCCATCAATTTTCAGCGTACTTTTATCTGGTCGAGATACATTGACTTGGGCCGTTGTTAAGGTTTGTTTACCATAAAACCCGTGATTGGGGTCCCAACCCTGACGATTTGTATAGAATAAGCGAACTTTTCCATCCGATGTTAAGGTTGCAGAGCCTGACCATTCTTCTGCTTGATTGTTTAGAATAGGATCGTTTGGAACGTTTTTATCACTATTCTTAAATACTCTGCCCGCATTTTTCCAGCTATCAATGGAAGTATCGCCTACTTTTTGATAGAACATGTAGACAAATGTGTCCCAACCTCTTTTAGGGTCACCTGCTAAAGCAAAAACGATATTATAGCCATTATAATTTGCTACTGTTCCATCAGCGTTTTGCAGCGGCCAGCTATCCCAAACATCGATATCGATCAAGTTGCCCTGCTCATCATAACCTTTTGCCGAAGGAAGATTTTTTATTGTTGATGGATCGAATTTAGGCGCTTGAAATTGTTCACTCTTTTGTTGTTCAGGAATTTTCAGCATGTCAGAGCGTGTAATGTGGGAAAAACCATATTTTTCATTGTAATCCATATTGTCTTTTTCTTTCGCAAATGCTTGAGCTCCACCCCCTACCAGCATTGCTGTAGTCAAGCTTACTGTTGTTGCTCGTTTAACAAATTTTTTGATGTTCATAACCTAACAACTCCTTCTCTACTTCAAGTTTTTTTCTCTCCACAATTAATATTTTAAGGCAAAGGAAAAGTTAAGAACATGTCGTACATTGATAGATTTACAGGCTTATATTGATACAGACGGACGGGACACTCGATCCCAAATACAAAAATAACCCTTACCACCTTGACTAAGCATCAGAGGCGAAAGGGTTATGAATTTAAAAAGCCAATTATTTCTGCTCAGCTTTTTTCCAGGATTTCTGGAGCTCCTGCAGCAATTGATCGCGGTTAAGCTGTTTGCCTACATAAGCTTGCATGGCATAGCCGAACTCTTCTCTTGCCCGCGAAGGAAATTTAAACCAGTTCCAGGACAACGTTTTCTTCTCCTTTGTGAAACGAATAATATCGTCCACGAGTGGTCCTGAACGGTCCGTCTCTATATTTTTAAACGCAGAAATAAAATGGAATTGGTCCTTCATAAACGTTTTTCCTTGTTCCGATGAAACCATCCAGTTTAAGAATTTCTTTGCTTCTTTCTTTTTCTCCGGCGAAGATTCTTTATTTACAACCCAGTTATTGGATACGCCCACCGCCAAGGCATCGTTTCTGGCGTCATCATTAATCGGAATGGGTAAGAAACCGATATTCATATTCGGCGTTATTTGATCAATCTTAGATTGAGCCCAATTCCCTTGTTTCAGGATCGCCGCTTTGCCGGTTGCAAACAAAGAGACTTCGGTATTATAGTCTGTCGTCAGAAAATCTTTATTGCCATATTGAACGGTCAAATCCAGCATTCGAGTCAGATCTTCGAACTTTTTGTTCCCTTCGATGGTTTGCGTCCCGTCGTTCAAAGCTTTAATAAAGGCGTCCGGGTCGTCTTGCTGGGCAAAAGCAATATTCAACATGAGAATGAAAAACCAACTATCTGAATATCCGACTGCAAAAGGGGTAATACCAGCGGAATGCAGCTTTTCCGACGCTGCCTTTAATTCGGAGAGTGTTTTTGGCAGTTTGTCGATACCGGCCTTTGCGAATAAATCCTTATTATAGATAAAGCCGTAGCCTTCCAAATTTATAGGCATCCCGTAAATTTTCCCGTCCATCTTCATCGGCTCAAGGGCCTCATCAACCACATTTTTCACCCACGGCTGATCGGATAAATCCTCCAGGTACCTTTTCCATGCCTTCGCTTCTTCGTAACCGCCGTTAGGGAAGATATCGGGACCTTTATTTGCTGCAAATCTTGCTTTCAATTCAGCAAGGTAGTTTGCCCCTCCGCCAAAGGTTAAAATATTCAGTTTAACATTCGGATTTTCCTTCTCGTATTCCTTTACCATCTGCTCGAACTCCGTGGAAATTTCCACTTTGGGATTAAGCACCTCCAAAGTGATGTTCTGATCAGGACTCATTGTTTCTATTTCCTTCACCGAACGATTGTCCGCCCCGCAAGAAGAAAGCGATAGGGCTAGCAACCCGGCTAAAATGCATTGAAAAACTTTGATTATCATGATTCCCCCTCGTTACATTTACAACTTTTATGAAGCAATCCCAATTCCGTTATTCCCCGTTTTCCCTCCTCATTCCGATACTCAAGAGGCGTCATGCCAACAATTCGTTTAAACAATTTCGAAAAGTAAGTTTCATCCTGGTACCCGAGCTTTAATGCAATAGAGTACATTTTCTCGTCCGTTTGGCTTAACCACTGTTTGGCTTGTTTTATTCTTAATTGAGTAACGTAATTGGAGAGGGTCATCCCTATTTCTTGCTTGAATCGTCGCGAAATATGTTCGCGGCTCAGGAAGAATCGGGTTGACAGTTTGTCCAAACTTAACTCTTGCATATAATGATCATTTACAAAAGTAACAATATCATGCATACGCCTGGCATCATCCAAATCCGTCAAACGATGTATGGCTCTGAAGTTTTGCTCAGCCAATGCCCTTTGCGCAGATTGAAAAGATTGCGGGAGTTCTGTAAGCGAAGTCATCGGATCGCCGCTAACCAAACGAACGGGAATATCAATGTGTTGGGTAATCCATTCCTCTATCGGAAAGAATTGGCCGTGAACAGAAAGGATCACACAAACATTAGGGTCGTTCTGAAGAGCATAGGCATTCCCCCATTCTCGAGTAACCAGCTCATCCGTCAAATGCTGGAGGTAGGGATCCAAATGATGGGTTTGGTAAAAATAAATTAAAGTAAGATCGTATGCGTCCGTTTGCGGAAGAGACATGGCTATTTCGTCGGAATCAAAAAGTTCCCCGTTACATGCCGCGGTAACTCCCCTGTTTAAGAGAAGCTTCTTGGCCTCTTCATAGACGCCCGTCTCTACATTGCTGCGTTCTTCCTCTTCTTTTTTCCAGGTTTCCACCGCTCCCGCAAGTGCTTCATTTAGCATTTCATTTTCGATAGGCTTCAACAAATAATCGTAGCTGCCGTGCTTAATCGCTTTGCGCATGAAGGAATAGTCGTCAAACCCTGTAATCAAAATCACTTTTCCCGGATAGGAATTGGCATCCAACCACTCGATCAACTCAATCCCGTTCTTTTTGGGCATTTTCACGTCTGTCATGATGATTTCCGGACTTTCCAGATCAATCAACGCTTTTGCCTCTTCACCATTTCTGGCTTCCAAAATATCGGTAATCCCATGTTTCTCCCACTGTCCCATAAAACGAATAATTTTCCTTACATTGGACTCATCATCCACGATAAGTGCTTTCATTACATCAATCCTCCTTGAGGTAGTGTGGAATCACCAGCTGCACGGAAAAACCTTGTCCCTGCATTGAATCAAGTAGGATTCCCGCTGTCGGATCATAATTAAGAACCAAGCGGTCATGAATGTTTTTCAAGCCGATATGCTGGGGCGAGTAGTTTCCTTCGTTAGCTGACGTGTAGATTTTATTTCTTAATGCCGTCAGCTCATCGTCCGTCATACTGCGGCCGTTATTTTCCACAACCAGATTCAAATATTCACCTCGTACTTCACCGTAAATACGCAAGTGAGCTTGTTCGAACCCCTCTTCATAACAGTGTTTAAAGAAGTTTTCAACGAGCGGCTGCAAAATCATACTTGGAACTGAAATACCAAGAATGTCCTTGGGTATGTCGATGGAATAGCTAAAATCGGTTTGAAAACGCTCTTCTTGAAGGTTCAAATACGCTCTTACATAATCCACTTCACTCCGAACTGTGGCCTGTTGATCCACACGAATGGCGTACCGCATCATTTTGGATAAGGAGACTACCAATTGGTATACTTTGGGAGATTCGCTAAATAGGGCAACCGCACCAATGGATTGGAGAGAGTTATATAAAAAGTGAGGATTAATCTGGGACTTTAGCGCCCTGTGCTGGTTCTTCCTGTTCTCAATCTCCAGCTTGTACTCACGGTCGATGTGACGATTGATCCGGTTCATCATGTCCTTGATATGCCGTTCCAGATTGCCGATTTCGTCTTCCCTATTATCGTCAAACGGAGCATTCATATTCCCTCCTTCAATGCTCAGCACTTTCCGGCTAAGCAGCTTGATCGGACGAGTAATCTTGTAGGATATGATGGCTATCATGATTAAGCCCAGAACTCCCACGATTACACCGACGATGATGTTCGTGTAGGCGGTTTTCCTCACGTCCTTAAATAAGAATTTGCTTGAGGTTATCTTAACAAAGTGCCACTGGTTTAACGGTTCCGACAACGTTCTGGAAAAGATAATATCGCCATTCGAAAGTTGTGTGCCTGCAGCCGACTGATTGATTTTCTTTTGTAATTCTGCCGGAACAGCCTTCCCTATCATGGCTTCATCGCTTGCATAGATGACATAACCGTCCGAATCGGAAAGCAATACGGATTCTTTATTTTTTTGAAGAAAATGATTTGATATGCGAGAAAATTTGTCCAAATCAATGTCTATCGTGATAATGCCGAGAAATTCTTTCGAAAGGGCATCCAAAATTTTGTGATGAATCGTCAATACCATCGCTTTGTCCGATGGGGGCATAATTGCTGTATTGTTATAATTTTCAATCTGATGTGGCGGTTCGATTAGAAAGTTCGAATCAGAGTTTATTAGCTTCTGAATAGAGACTTGTTTCAATAAATCCGGCTGCCGCTTACGGGAACTTATCATCGCATTATAAACCGTAAACGAGTTTTTTCCTTCCTCGATGTATAACCGAACCTGCCTAATTTCGTTTCTCATCAGATAAAAGGTTGTCATGCCTTTATAGATTTCATTCTGATTGAAATAAAGGGACCCTTCGAAGCCTTTTTCGAAAATCATGAACAAATCGGGATTTCGGTATAAAATATACGGAAGATTAACGATGTCATCAAAGTACTGCTCCAGGTCTTCGGACGCCTGCTCAATTTGCTCGCGGCTGTTCTCAAGCTCATGCCGTTCCACATTCTCTTTCGTTTGCCTATAAATCAATAGCATGGACAGAAAATACGGTAGAATAATAAAAACAAGCAGCATGATCAATAAACGGCTTTGAATGCTTTTCACAAAATTACTCCTTTTATTAAAAATCACCTTACTATTATTCTAACCTCTTAGCATTGTGATTTCTTTAGCCAATATCTGTAAAGGATTCGGTCTTTGATAAAAAAATCAGTCCGTAGAAATGTTTCAATCAAAAGAGACTGTCTCAAAAGTTCATAATGAACTTTTGGGACAGCCCCTTTGTTTCGATTATAATAGAAAGTCACCCCGAACTCTAGTTAGCGGAACGTAGGGCCACTATTTCGGGAAATATGCGCATAAAATCGTATAAGAGGAATGTGAGAGCGCTATTTGATCAAAAGGTGCGATTCGGAGACAGAAAACCGTGAAATAACGCCTCCTCGTTCCTCTTCCTCATCATTTCGGGTGTTTTTCAACCAAATAACGCCTCTACGTTCCCTCGGTAAGTTCTGGTTACCAAACCATAGCACGTTACAGTAATGGGCAAAGGACCTGCCATTACTCCAAAAACGACTTTTGAGACAGCCCCTTTTTTTCAGACCTGATATCCCCTCGTTTTCGACCCTGGCAGCCGAAAGAAAGGTATTCACTCAACTTTCCTACCTTCAGGCTGATGCTTCGGCTGCTCTTCCACGACGGTTCCGTCATTCTGACGAATCCACGTATCGAACCGGCGCTCCCCCTCCTTCAGTCGAATGACTCTCGCTCCTGTAGGCAGCAGGTCGTGGCGCACACCATCTACGTAGCTTACATATCTCGTCGAACGTCCGTAGCAAAGACGAATACCATGAAGCGTTCCCCAAAAATCGTTACCGTGGTCGTGACCGACAAACGTCCCCATGACATCGCCCATCTCCACCATTGCCGCAAACATACCTGAATTAATCGCAGGAGTAGAGCAGCAAGAGTCATAACGATGCCCATAGCATACTTGGAAATCCCATACGTCATTGTACTCTGGTAGGGGAATGTGGAAGAAGGCGAGCGCAGGAAGCGGTTGATCATCGATTCGCCTTGTCAGCTCTCGCGACTTGCCCACATACCAATTGATTTGATCTCTGCGAATCCAGTCATATCCGCCTACCCGATCACCGATTGAAGAGTAGTCGCCGCTATCCACGAAATATAGCGCCGCCGCCGCGTCATCGTTCTCGCCCGCCACAGTTACGACAAAGTTCCCGGCCCCGTTAACGCCTTCTGGATCCGGTTCCGCCACACAATATTCATGCTGCAATTGCAGCTCATGCATCGTTTTCCTCGGAACTTCGCCCTCCGAGTCGTGATTGCCGAACACGGCCGACCATGGAATACAGCTCTGCTCTGCTACATCAACGGCTTGGCGGAACGATTGAATCAGATCTCTCGCCCGATTACTCGCGATTACATCACCGGCAAACACAATGAGATCGGGCTTCTCGGCTTCGATGATTCGTTCCATAAGCACTCTTGTCTCTGAATCATACTTAGGTGTTTCCGGATCATAATCAAATTCATCGAGAAATTCCACATCGGAAAATTGTACGATGACAAACGTACCATCGTCTCGAAATTTTAGTCGTTTTTTCATAGCTGCACCGCCTATGCTCCATCCAATTTAAATTCTCTCATATTTACCACTCTTCGATCCAGCCTTGATCGCTCCGCAGCAAATGCCATCAAGTGACTCTGTACCGAATGAGCTGCAGAAGTTAACCCATTTCCTTGCCCTCCCTGCTGAACCAGCTTCACAAAATCGCGGATCAGGCCGAAGTCACCGCCTCCGTGACCGATATGTCCTCCAGGTATTTCAAGTGAGATTTGCTTGGTCGTGCCTGTTTCAAAATCAATCACTTCAATCTCATTTTTCTCCATGGCAGCGCGAATTTCGCCTTTCGTTCCCATCAGTTTGAGGGTTCGACTGCAATCATTCGTAAATGCGCTCATCGTAAAAGCAGCCGTCACTTCATTAGCAAACTCCATATTGACGACTTGATGGTCAACTACATCATTGTCGCAATGGTACACGCATTTGCCGTACGGCCCCTCTTGCAGCGCTTTCGTGCGAGCTTCTAAGCTAAGATCATCACTGATCGCTGAAGTGGGCCAGTGTATATTATCCGTAAGATACACTTTAGGCGCATAGTATGGACATGTATCCGAGACAGGGCATCCGTCCAAGCATCGCTGCGGTGCTCCCTTCGGGGCATTTTCCTTTTTAAAGTGAGACAACGATCCGAAAGATGATACATGGGTGCAGTCTTCCCCTGCTAACCAAAGAATAATATCCAGGTCATGACAGGATTTGGCCAAAATCATCGGACTCGATTCGGCGGCTTTGCGCCAATTGCCTCTGACAAAACTGTGCGCCTGATGCCAATACGCTACATTCTCATTATGCCCAATCGACATGAGCTGGCCAATCGCTCCCTCGTTCAACAACGTTTTGATTGTTCCGAAGAAATCCGTATAGCGGAGAACATGACAAATTGAAAATACTCGCCCATATTGTTCCGAACGCTCACCCATTCGGATACATTCCAGCGGATCGGGGGACATCGGTTTTTCGAGCAGTACGTGATATCCCGCTTCCAGCGCTTTCATCGTCGGTTCATAGTGCATATTGTCTTGCGTACAAATAAGTACGGCATCCGCCAATTTAGGTCTGGCCAATAAATCCTCCCAGCTCTCAAAACACATCTCATCCGATAATCCGTGTAGCGATTTGAACTTTTGGCTTCTCTGCTGATTCGGTTCTGCAACGGCAACTACCTGCAGCTCATCCGGATGTTCAAACACATATCCCGTATAATTGACTCCTCTTTGTCCAGCTCCGATTAATGCAAGTGTTATTTTCCCCATTGTCTATCCCGCCTCATTTTTATTCCTTCACACTGCCTACTGTCATACCTTTGATAAAATATCTTTGCACGAACGGGTAAACCATGAGAATCGGCAGCGCACCCATGAAAATCTGAGCAGTTCGGAGCGTTTTTTCGCTGAGATTCTCCAGCTGTTTGAGCTGTTCGACGTTTACGGACTGCATTTGTGCGTTCATGGCTGTTATTAAGGTGGAAAGGTACGTTTGCAGCGGATATTTGTCCGGCGAGTTCATATAGAGAATGCCGTCAAACCAAGAATTCCAGTGTCCTATTATGGTAAAAAGCCCAATGGTTGCAATCGCTGGCAACGATACAGGCAAATATATTTTCCACAGCAGCGTCCAATGATTTGCTCCGTCGATCGTAGCCGCCTCTTCCATTTCTTTCGGAATGCCTCGGAAGAAGTTCAGCATCATAATCATATTCCATACATTCAGTGCTCCAGGCAAAATAAGCGCCCAGATCGTATTAATCAACCCGGTCGATTTCACGATCATATACGTCGGAATAAGTCCTCCGCCCAAAAAAATCGTAACCGCAAAAAACCACACATACACAGTTCGGGAGCGAAACTGCTCCGTTTCTTTGGCAAGCGGATAGGCAGTAATGAAAACTAGAAACATGTTGATTACCGTTCCGAGCACGACCCTCTCCAGCGAAACACGTAGAGACCTAATAAACTCCACCTTATGTCCGAGATAAAAGTAAGCATCGAGTGTAAATCCGATCGGCAGCAGCTTAACTTCGCCGGCCATCGCCGCCGTATTGGAACTTAATGATACTGCCAAGAGGTGAATGAACGGCACAATACCTATAATTGTTATGAATGTCAGTACCAAGGCATTCATCACGACAAATAGCTTTCTGCTAAACGATGGTTTATAAACCATAGGAAGTCCCCCAGCCGTCTAAAATATTCTGTAATTGCTGAATTTATACGCAAGGTAGTACGATAGCGACACCAATCCGACGGATATGCCCGACTTAAATAAACCCACTGCCGCTGCAGGCGCAAACTGTTGGCTGAATAGACCGAGCCTGTAAGTGAACGTGTCAATAATATCAGCACCCTGATAAACGGTTGGATTATACATGATCAAGATTTGATCAAACCCTGCGTTCAATATATTACCCAGACTTAATGTGCTCATTAAAATAATGATGGGCATCATGCCCGGCAATGTGATATGGATCATTTGTTTCCATTTGCCAGCACCATCTACTTCTGCAGCCTCGTAAAGACTTGCGTTGATGCCTGTGATGGCAGCTAGAAAAATGATCATATTGTAGCCCATACCTTTCCAAACATCTGAGCCGATCATGATGGCTCGAAACCAATTGTTGCTGCCCATGAACATAATCGGTTCCAGACCAAAGCTTGAAATCATGTCATTAACCGGGCCCCTCAATGAAAATAACTCAAGAATAACCCCGCCCAGTACGGTCCACGCGAGAAAAAACGGTAAAAAAATGCTTGTTTGGATCATTCGCTGAAACCATTTTTTTGTAATCTCATTTAGTAAAAGCGCCAATATGAGCGGAACGAGTAAGGAAAATGCAATTTTTAAAGATGAAATGAGTATCGTATTCCACATGACCTGATGAAAGTCCGGCAGATTGAATACATATTTAAAGTTTTTGAACCCGACCCATTTTGATTTAAAAAAACCCAGCACCGGTTCAAATTTTTGAAAAGCCATCACGACTCCCAGTATAGGGCCGTAAGCATATACAAGTGTGACCAACACGCCAGGCAGCAGCATCAGATGCAGCGGCATTTCTGTTTTTATTCTCAACTGTGAAGCCTCCAATCGCACACAAATTCAAACGTCCCATTTTAATAAAATGGGGGAGAGATTGTAAGAAACTCCTCTCTCCCCCCGTTCTATGGTTCACCTTATTTTACGGCATTCTTCGTGTACCACTCGTTTACTTCCTTCGTAATATCGTCACCGCCAAGCTTCTTCCAGCTCTCTACGTATTTGTCGAATTCGCTTATAGGTGCGCCCATAATAATTTTTGTATAGGTTTCGTCGAGAAGTTTATCAAGCTGCGCTCCCTTTTCAACCTGTGTTTCCGTCGGAACACCGTAGAACTCGTTGAAGAACACTTGCTTGCTGTCACGAATTTGGCGTGTTATGCCCCAACCGCCATTTTTGGCTGCACGGCTGTAGTATTGACCCCAATTTGAACCTTTGGTTGCGTTCTTCGTATCGCCTGCAAGGAACTCCTTAGTTGCCTTAAACACGTCCGCGACATTTTTGTAGTTATCATCATCAAGCGTAATCGCCTCTTGTTTGGCATCCAAGGCCTTGTTAACCTCTGTGTAAATGGTTTCAATTTGAGCAGGATTATAGATTCTTGGCACGAACCAGTTGTAAACATACCCGTTTTCCGCTTTGTTTTTCTCCAGATACTGTTTTTTACCCATTTCTAGGTAGAAATTAATCATCTTGAGCGCAGCTTCCGGATTTTTCGCTTTTTTGTTTACAGCAATAATGTGGCTCATCCGCACCTTGCCCACCATCGATTTCCCTGGCTGACCATCCAGCGATGGAATTTGATAAGCTTCCCACTCCGCATTTGGATCCTTATCCTTGTTAATATTGAGCGGCCAGTTCGGGTACCACCATTCACCGTACGAAATACCGACCCTGCCGGCAACAATATCTTCCACAACTTTGTTCTCGTCTTTAAGCGCAAATTCCTTATCAATAATCCCCTTCTGATACCAGGACTGCAGCTTGGCCAGCGCATTTTTCGTTTCAGGCTGAATTTCACCCGCTGCAAGCTTGCCGTCTTTCCCTTTGAGCCAAGCTTTTGGAGCCGTACCATAGCCGTTAAAAACACCTCTTGCGTCAAATCCCCAACCAATGAGGGTTTTCTGCATCGCAATGCCATATCGATCATTTTTACCGGTTTTGCCAGGGTCATTTTTGACAAAGGCATCAGCTATTTTTTCCAAGTCATCAATTGTTTTCGGAGGCTGCAGGTTGAGATTGTTCAGCCAATCCTTCCGAATCCACAATAGCTGTGTCGATAAGTACGGATCTTCGAAACCAGGAATACCCAAAAGTTTGCCATCGGTCGTCGTGGTTTTCATGGCAAACCCGCCGTCCACCTGCATATAGGTCTTCAAAGCGGGAGATGCATATTTATTATAAGCATCCGTCAGATCTGCAAGCATGCCCTGACTTTTCAATTTCTCAAATTGCAGCGCATCCAAATCCAAAATGTCAGGCAAATCTGCGGAAGCAAGTGCAAGAGAAAACTTTTGCTCGTACTGTTCTGTCGGTACGCTCCACAAGTATTTCAGATCAATATTCAGCATTTCTTTCAAATCTTTCAGATAGGCATTCTGATCGGGCGTAATTCCCTTTGGCGTTTTCGGGTCTTCCGGAGGACGGAAACCTAGCACTTCGGTAACGGTAACCGGCTGAGCGTATTTCCCCAACGGATCTACGGTTTCGTTTTTTTGGGTATTGGTAGTTTGCTGCGGCGCACTCGTAGAGCTTGAAGCGCTTTCATTATTGCTGCAAGCCGCTAATGATGCAACCATCAGTGTAGTCATGAGAACAGAACTGACATGTTTTCTTTTCATGTTTTACCCCCCATATTTTCGCAAATTGAGAACTAGCGTTGTTAACGAACTATGGTAAAGGCTCGAGCTTTACACTATTTATTGTAATGCTGGGGGACAAATAATCGCTATAATAAACTATTTACATCGTTCTGTTTTGTTTACTTCCTCGTTTTATGAATGATAGTATCTCTAAATTCCTGTGGTGACACCTCTTTCATTTTCCGAAAAAATGCCGTGAAGTAGGAAGGTGATTCAAATCCCAATTTCAAAGCAACTTCATTGATTTTCACCTGCATGTCCTCAAGCATGTTCACCGCTGCTTCCGCTTTGGCTGTATTGATGTAGTCGGAAAGATTCCGCCCTGTAAGCTGCTTATAAAAACGCGAAAGATACGAAGGATTAAAATAAACCACTTCAGCGATTCTCGCAAGAGAAAGATCTCCACCTAAGTTTTCGTTTATAAACCTATGAATTCGTTCTACTAACAAATTTTCTCCCTTGTCAACTTGCTCTTTTTTCTCCATGCATATCTGTTTGCCAAGCTCTATATAAAAGGCTTCCGTTGCTAACCAATCACCGGGAATGTCCATCATGGCAAAATTTTCGAAATGCCTATGATCCTTGATTCTTTCAGTAATATTTTGCCCATTGATATAGGCTAAGAAGACAAGTACGAACATATAGTACCTTTCTAGACCTACAAGATAATTTTGACCCATATCAACTTTCAAACTGCTGATCAGATCCCTACAAACGATTTCTGCTTGCTGCTCGTCCCCTTCATCCAGCCTTTTTTCAAGCAATCGCAGTTTTTTGTTGAATTCATCCGAGTAAGCGGAAACCTTCGTCGGTTCCACTTTGAAAAACCCGTTCGTCATACCTAGGTCCATAATCGTCATTTTGAGCCCAGCTGCGGATCTTTTCCTAATCATTGCTTTCATAAGTTCAAATTCCTTATGAATGCTGTCCCATTCGACTGCTCCCCTTGAAATGATGAAAGAAACATCCATTTGAAGCAGATCGCGGCACGCATTTTGAACCGATTCCAGTACTCCTTTTAAATAGGTGACTAGGCTTCCCCAATCGATCGCATCGTCTTCACTTCGAAACCTGTCCGTATCCGAATTGAGCTGAATGAACCAAACAATTGTCGAATTTTCATATACAATATCTTCGTTTAACATCGAGGTGGGCAAGTATTGCTCAACTAAGTTTCTGATGGAATAAAGCGCGTTTCGTTTATTGGCGTACGTCATTCCTTCCGGCCAACAGTCCATTTTGCCAACAAGGATCAATACAGGGGAATCCCCCTTCAGCTTTAAATCTTGTCCCGCAAATAGGTCTTCGGATAAAAGATCGGCTACATTTTCGCCTAAAAGTAATGCCTCGAACATTTCCTTATTCAATAGCGGTGCCATGACTAGCATTTGCTTCCGGGCCTTATCAACAAGATCATTGTTCGTGAGCTCATCCTCTATTTTCTTTAACGCATTAGTAACCGCACCGATGACAACCTTATCTTCTTCGGTTTTCAGAATATAGCTTTCCACATTTTTTTGAATAGCTGTGTACACATAATCAAATTCGTTGTGCCCCGTCAAAAAAATAATTTTGCAGGAAGGCCAATAAAATAATATCTCATCCATTAACTGCAAACCGTTTTTCTCCGGCATGCGAATATCGCTGAGAACCACATCAATCTTCGTTTTTTTGATAATTTCAATTGCCTCAAACGCTGAGTACGCCTTACATACGTCGAGATCGAGCTCCTCTCTTTCCTGAAACATCTGTACAAGTCCTTCGACAATTGCCGGCTCGTCGTCAACAATTAATAGTCTATGCATCGCTGCCGCCCCCATAATTAAACTGAATGATGATTTCTGCTTTAAGTCCTCCATATTCACTTCGGGATACAAATAGCCCGCTGTGCTCGCCATATTTCAGTCGGATTCGATTACAAACATTGATGATGCCTGTCTTTTCAAGCACATTGAAGGAATTGGCGAGTCTCTCTTCGAGGGCATGAATGAACTCATCTGTGATTTTATTACCATCATCTTCCACGCATACGCACAATCTATCATTCTCACACGTTACTGTAATATGGATACTGCCGCCTTTGCGTTCGTTCTCAAAAGCATGATCAAATGTGTTTTCGATTATAGGCTGCATGATCAGACGCGGCACCATGAGATGCTTGCACGCATCGGGAATCTCATCCGCTATGACTTGAATCCGATTGGAGAACCTAATACATTGGATTTCCACATAATCCATGGCATGTCGATATTCCTTGGCAAACGGTACTTCATCCTCTCCGCTTCTTGTAACAAACTGATAATAGCTACCCAGCTTCTGAGCAAATGTGGCAACCGTTTCGTAGTCTTTAGCCTTACACATCATGTAAATATTAAAAAATCCATTGTATAGAAAGTGAGGATTGATCTGCGACTGCAGCTGCTTTAATTCGGAATGCTGCAGTGCTATTTTTTGTTCATAATTTTGCTGAATCGATTGCTTAAGCTTGTCTATCATCTTGTCAAAGCTTCTATAGAGGTAACCGAACTCAATATCGTTTTTCGGCCTTATCGAAATGTTCAGGTTATCTGTTTCCAACGTTTTGAACGCCGCAATCAACTCCCTAAGCGGATTGTGAATCATCATTTTGACTGAGAATGAAAAAACAAGAATGATGGCCATCGAGACCAAAGACATAATGATTAACCATACATTGAATTTCTTGAGAGACCCTGTGAGTTCATTTTGGTTTACATAGGAGAAAAGTGTTAGTCCGAGCGTACTTATTCGGTTGTAAGTGACCCAGTAACTTTGATCTCCGACTTTAAGAACATGACTATCCAAAGTTTTGTTATTCTGCTCTTTTGAAACGATATTGTATATACTTTTTACAATGGCATCTTCATGCTTAGGTGAGATATCAAAACTAAACGTTTCATTCGTGAGAACAGCACCGGCATCGCCATAATTTCCTACTAGTTGGTTCAGTGTCTTTTCCAATTTTTTAACGGATAGCTCCAAATAGACGATTACACTGGAATTGTTTGCAAACTCGATGAAAAACAATCTGCCATTGCTGTAGTATAAGGATGGTTTAGGGGAATAATTAAAAAATTTTTCAATCACCTCATACTCCTGATTCGGCAGTTTCGTGATTCCGCCTTGCGTAGAGATCGTTCTTCCAAAGGATTTCAAATATACCCCGGTATTGAGCAAATACTCACTGGAGTTCTGTATGGTGGCCAATCTTTCCTTTACTCTTTTTACGAGTTGGATTTCTTCGTAGTCGTCGAGTGTGCCTGATAAAAAGTTTAGCTTCTGGAGATCGGAATCGTTGATAACCTGCAGCTGCTGGTTTCGGATGAATGAAATTTGATCATCTAACTGGTTTGAATAAAATTGTACTTTGGACTGGATTGAATTCGAAAATTCCTGTTTGATAAATGATTGCCCCATCATATTCATCAACAGATTTACCAGGTAGACAGGAATAATCAATGCGGTAAAAACGATAATGACTTTTTGAAAAACGTATAATTTGGGCAGCTTTATTGGTTTTTTCACATTTCCTCCCTGTTGGACAGTTCATAGTTCAATCACCTCCCATCATACCAAAAATTTTTATGGAAGCGTCTACCTTTTCATCATCTCTTTCTTCCCACGCCACCCTAAGCTATCGAAAAAAGGACGTAAGAACTCACTTCAGTGAGCCTTACGTCCTTCTTCGATTAATTCCTGTTAAGTCCCTTGCTTTGAACATATTTCGTAAAATGCTGAACAGGTGCCTTGCTCTGAAGAACAGTAATATGCTTCTTTGACCACGTATCATCACGCACATTTTCATTTCGGTTCAAATAATACGCCCGCATTCTTTCATCGTACTCCCCAATTCTTTCACGCTGTTCTTCCAAATTTGTACTATAGTGATTTTCAAAATAAACAGCAGGGACAGGCAGCCGCGGCTTCGTATCCGTCTGTTGATCTGGTACACCAACTGCCATCCCAAACAACGGGACGACGTATTGGGGCAGTTGCAGCAGCTCATCCAGTCTGGTCAAATTTCTTGCAATCGCACCTAGCATGACGCCTCCAAGCCCCATCGACTCAGCGGCAAGCAGCGCATTTTGAGCGGCTAACGCTGTATCTACAACAGCGATTTGGTAAAATGCAGAGCTTTCCAGCATCGACTTCATCTCTTCGCGCTCCGCCTCGGAGCCCATCACCGTTACTCGATGCAAATCGGCGCAAAAGATGAACAGGTGCCCATTATTAGCAACGTATGGCAGTCCCGTTATCGCGCCCAGTTCTTCTTTCACTTGCTTATCCGTTATGCCGATAATGGAATATGATTGCAAGAAGCTGGATGAAGACGCCATTTGCGCAGCTTCTACAATCTTAACGATTTGCTCATCTGTCAATAATTCATCCTTAAAACGTCTGACTGATCGGTGGTTCATTATGGTAGCAATGACTTCATTCATAGATCACTACACTCCTTTGATTTGGGGCATCCCCCTGCGGTCATTTTTGTTTCCTAGAAACAATAATAACAAAGACCTCTTCTTTCGTCAATATTGTTTCCGAGAAACTTTATTCCTGTAATGAAATTTGCTATACTTACTTCAACAGAAAGGCAGGTATATGCGAATGAACTATGAGCATAAAGAACCCCTTATCCAAGAAGTCATCGATTCATTTACGAAGCTGGCCCAACGAATTCAAGCTGAAGATGATGGAGAGCAGCAATGGCTTCTTGCGCATTGCACCAATCCTGTCCTCACCGTTATTCTGCAGGACATATCGGCCATGATGCTGCATGTGCTGGATGCCATCGGAAAGCTAGAGCCAGTCAATGGCATCACCATCTCCAAGCAATTCGGCTTCCCCAAAGGAACCATTTCCAAAGTCACTAAAAAATTAGCTGCCAAGCAGCTCATCCAGACCGAAGCTCTTCCTGGCAACAAGAAGGAAATCATCTTCCGGATGACTCCCTTGGGAGAGGAACTGTTCCACCTTCATACTCGTCTTGATCAACATATAGAAGCTAATGCTATCCGATTTATGAACAAATATCCTCCTGAACAACTGCGGCTTATCGCTAGCTTCATGCAAGATATGAACCAGACCTCCTGGGTTCAGTTTGAAACAGAACAAGATCCGAGTTGAACTCTACCCTCTCATTAAGAATAAAAAAAGAATGCAGGACCAATGAAGTGGTCTTGCATTCTTTATATTTAATGCCCAACACTTAGTCTTCCAGCGAAAACTCCCGATCATAAGTTTCCTCTTCCCATAGCTGCGCCAGCTCAGATTCATGACTCCACTGAATCGTGAATAGCCAGCCCTTGTCATAGGGGGATTCGTGAATCAGCATCACCGCTCTTTCCAGCAGCCGATTGACTGATGTTATTTTTCCAGATAAAGGGGCTAGCAGATCGTGTTCGTCATCCGCCGCAGTCTCAACAGAGCCAATGAATTCCCCTTTTCTCACATGAGTCTCCTGATCTGGGAGCTCGATAAAAACAATCATTCCCAGCTCGCTGATCCCGTACTCCGTTAACCCGACAACAGTTTTTTCCCCGTCGAGCCTGATCCAGTAGTGATCTCTTGTATATTTAAAATTCGTCGGAACCGTCATGTCCGCTCTCCTTCATGAAGAAAAGCTCCCCTGCTCGCATTCGCATGCCAACCAGAGGAGCTTCTCTATGTATTCAAAGCTTATTTTACAACCAGGTTTTTGTCGCCTGGTTTCCAGTTCATTGGGCACAATCCGCCGGATTGAAGTGCTTGAAGCACACGAAGTGTTTCTTCTACGCTGCGGCCTACGTCGTTGTGGTTAACAACTTCGTATTTCAATTCGCCTTCTGGATCGATGATGAACAGACCGCGAAGCGCGATACCTTCTTCTTCGATCAGAACGCCGTAGTCACGTGCTACGGATTTCGTGATGTCAGCAGCAAGTGGGAATTCCAATTTGCCAAGACCATTATCGTTGATTGGAGTATTGATCCAAGCTTTGTGCGTGTGGATACTGTCGATGGAAACACCAAGAATCTCAGTGTCCAATTCTTTGAATTGAGCAGCAGCATGACTAAGTGCTGTGATTTCTGTTGGACAAACGAATGTGAAGTCCAATGGGTAGAAGAATAATACTAACCATTTTCCTTTGTAATCAGACAAAGAAACTTTACCAAATTCTTTACCGTCACCTGTAGCGGTCTCCATTGTAAAATCTGGAGCTTGTTTACCAACTAAACGCTCTGCCATGGGTATGATTCCTCCTCAAATCTATCTTATTCGTATAAAATGGTAACATCCGACTAGATGAAAGTCAATAATTAGATCAGATACTACATAATAATTATTATAATATATGAAGAGCTGATGAACATGAACGATTTCGCTTCCCTATGTACGCTTTTGGATGCCCTGCTCCCCTTAATTGAGGCTAAAAAAATCAATTTACAAGCAGTAGGGGCTGTCCCAAATGTCATAGATAGATGACTTTTGGGACAGCCCCTGCTAATACTTGAAATAGCCGTTCCTACGAACCGACGCTGCCGAATGATAGGCTTAATGTGCGCCTAGGTAGGCTTTGACGATGTTGTCGTTGCTGCGAAGTGCTTCAGAGCTTTCTTCCATTGTAATGTTGCCCGTTTCCAACACGTAACCCCGGTGGGCTAGTTTGAGTGCAGCCTTGGCATTCTGCTCTACCAGCAAGATCGTTGTTTTGTTCTGTTCGTTAATGTTTTTAATGATCTTCATGATTTCAATGACGATAATGGGAGCTAGCCCCATGGACGGCTCGTCGAGCATTAGCAGCTTCGGCTCGGCCATCAGCGCCCTACCGATCGCAAGCATCTGCTGCTCGCCTCCGCTTAACGTACCCGCCATTTGCTTGTGACGCTCTGCTAATCGAGGGAACATGTCGAAAACCATTGCGATTTTTTGCGCCGTCTTGGATTTGGCACCTTTTTTGGTAAACGCGCCGAGCTCCAAGTTTTCCGTCACTGTCAGCGCGGAAAAAACGCGTCTGCCTTCCGGAACATGGATCAAACCTTTTTCCACGATGGCATGAGCATCGGTCGTCGTGATGTTCTCGCCACCAAACGACACCGAGCCTTCCGAAGGACGGATAAGACCGGAAATCGTTTTTAGGATCGAACTCTTGCCGGCTCCGTTAGCGCCGAGCAGCGCAACGATTTCACCTTGTTTCACGGTAAGGGATACGCCCTTAACCGCCTGAATTTTGCCGTAGTACGTCTTCAGGCCGTTCACTTCAAGCAGATTCATCGGCTTCATCCTCCTTTCCGAGATAGGCTTCGATAACGAGTGGGTTATTTAATACCTCATCCGGCGTTCCTTCCGCGAGCTTTTGTCCATAGTTAAGAACGAGAACCCGCTCGGACACCTTATTGATAAGCCCCATATCGTGCTCAATCAGCACCACAGAAATCTTGTAAGTCCGGCGTATTCGACCGATTAAATCGATCAAATCCTGCTTCTCGGTAAAGTTGAAGCCTGCGGCTGGTTCATCCAGGAATAGGACTTTCGGCTGAATGGCTAGCGCCCGAGCAATTTCCAAATATCGCTGCGCCCCGTATGGCAAGTTTTTGGCTCGGCGGTTTCTGTACTTGTCAATGCCAACAAACCGGATGCATTCTTCCGCGACACTTAGGATCATTTCTTCTTCCAGCCGCTGCGCTTTCGTATGAAACAAGGCGCCATAGAGGCCCTGCTTCGTTAGAGAATGCATCCCGGCCATGACGTTCTCGAGAACCGTCAAATTCGGGAATACCCTGAGGTTTTGGAACGTTCGCGCCATGCCTTGTGCTGTAATCTGATGCGGCTGCTTTCCGACGATATTCATCCCGTTAAATACAATTTCCCCGCGCGTTGGCCGGTAAAAGCCAGAGAGCATGTTGAACAACGACGTTTTACCGGCACCGTTCGGTCCTATTACGCTCATCACGGTTTCATGAGGAATGTCGAAGCTCAAATTGTTCACGGCTGTCAATCCGCCGAACTGCAGATGCAAATTTTTGACTTGGATAATCGGCATAAAGGGTTTCACCTCCGGTTACTGTTCCGTATCTTCTTTGTCGGGGACGAGCCCTTTAGGACGGAAAATCATTAAAATTACAAGCGCGACGCCGAATACTAGGTAACGGTAACGATCGACGCCGATGTTCAAATGAACGACTTTGTCGAAATCCCGAAGCAATTCCGGTATGACGATAACAAGAACGGCTCCGATAATAACACCGGATACTCGGCCGACTCCGCCGAGAATGACGGCAAGCAAAATCATCGTCGATTGCATGAAGCTGAAGCTTTCCGGCGCGATCGCCGTCATCTTGACAGCAAAGATGGAACCGGCCAGGCCACCGAGCATGGCACCCATCGAGTAAGCAGCAAGTTTCGATCGCGTGCGGTTGATACCCATTGCTTCCGCTGCATCTTCGTCTTCACGGATATAAGCCCAGGAACGACCGATTCGCGAATTTTTCAAACGCAAGGATACGAAGATGACGATCAGCATAAGCGCGAGGATTGCCCAGAACGAATAGCTTAAATTGTTGATCGTTACGCCACCAAACTGCACCGGAGCCGGAAACGGACTCATAATGCCGTAAATGCCGGAGGCGCTTCCTGTAAAATCGAGATTTTTGGCAGAGATGCGAACAATTTCGCCGAACCCTAGTGTAACGATGGCCAAGTAGTCGCTGCGCAAACGAAGCGTCGGAGCTCCAACGAGAATGCCGGCTAAGGCCGCCAAAGCGCCACCTATCAGCATCGTAGGCCAGAAATTCATATGAAACTGGGTCATCAATATGCCTGTTGTGTACGCTCCTACTGCGAAGAAGGCGGAGTACCCGAGATCAAGCAGTCCAGCATAACCGACGACGATATTCAGCCCGAGTCCAAGACAAATGTAAAACACGGCCAGAAACCCAACGTCAAGCCAGTAGTTGCCTGCGTAGAACGGAAATAGCGCCGCGGCAACGAGTAGAATCCCAAGCAGTAAGGGCTTGCGTTTCTCCAGTAATTTCGGTTTGGCAACGGTATGGTGTATCGTTTTCTCCATCATCTACATCCTTTCCGTCACTTTTTTTCCAAGCATGCCGGTTGGTTTCAAGACTAGCAATAAAATGAGAATAATAAAGGCAAATACGTCCTTCCACTCGCTTCCGAGTGCATATGTCCCGAATGTTTCCAGAAGTCCAAGCACAAGACCGCCTAGCATGGCACCCGGAATGCTGCCGATTCCGCCGATGACCGCTGCTGTAAACGCTTTCAGTCCGAAAATGAAACCCATCATAAAGGTGATTGTGCCGTAATAAGTTGCATTCATCATGCCTGCCGAGGCTGCGAGAGATGAGCCTACAAAGAACGTAAGCGCAATTACGCGTCTCACATTGATGCCCATCAAGCTGCATGCCGTCTGGTCAAGGGCGATTGCCCTCATCGCCTTCCCATAAATGGTTTTGTGGATAAACAGCTGCAGTCCAACCATGAGTAGGACCGAGATGGTGATAATCCCGATCTGCGTATAAGTGATTTGCGCACCCAACAATTGAAAGCCTGCCGTTGGTAGTGTAATCGGCATAATATGCGGCTTGGAGCCGAATGCTGCCATCACGCCGTTTTCAAGAACAAGCGACATGCCTACCGCGGTAATGAGAATGGACAGCTTCGGTGCCTTCAATAGAGGACGGTAAGCAATCCGTTCAATACCCATCCCGAGAAATCCGGTTACAATCATTGAAATGACAAAGGCAGCCACTAATCCTAGTACGCTTCCTCCCACGCCGGTAAGCTTCGCAAGCACGGTATAGCCAACGAAAGCACCGGCCATGAACACATCACCATGGGCAAAGTTCAGCAATTTGATAATGCCGTAAACCATGGAATAGCCCAGAGCGATTAATGCGTAGAACGAGCCGATGATGAGCGCGTTGATCAACTGTTGAATAAACAAGTCAGTCGTTATTTGCAAGGCGGGCACTCCTATTCCTGTTAGAGTGGCGTACGGCGCCATCTGGCACCGCACCACTCCAAAATTGTTTGAAATCTCTATTATTCGGCTTTCAAAAAGCTGCCGTTCTTGATTTGCAACATCACGAAGTTCGATTTCTTCAGCGTACCGTTGTCGTTAAAGGCTGTTTGATCGGAATTCAGAGTCTTAAGTTCCGTTTTCTTCAATGCAGCTGCGATTGCGGCTTTATCCGTAGAACCCGCACGTTTGATCGCATCGGCCATAATGTTCATACCGTCATATTCAAGTGCGGAGTAAGGACCTGGCTCCTGGTTGAATTTCGCTTTGTATTCTTCCGTAAACTTCTTCGCTTCTGGCAGCAAATCTGCTGTTGGCGGTGTTGTGATGAAAGCTCCTTCAACCGCGCCTTTGCCAGCAATTTCGACGATTGTTTTGTCGTTTGCTCCGTCACCTACGCCGATAATTCCGCTAACGCCCTGCTGTTTGAACTGTTTGATAAACAATCCGCCTGCTTTATAGTAAGCAGTCCAGTACGTTGCATCCGGCTGAGCTTGCTTCAGCTTGGAAACAAGCGGGGAAAAGTCCGTTTCATCCGGATTGATCGCGTCATAGACGACAACTTGTCCGCCTGCAGCGGTAACGGCAGCTTTCGTACGTTCAGCTAAATCTTTCGCATAACCGGAATTATCGTGAATGATGGCGATTTTTTTCGCGTTTTTCTTTTTCATCATGTAATCGGTTGCAATTTCCGCTTGGTGAAGAGTCGTACCATTGATCATGAATATTTCCGGGAACTTCTGATCAGAGATCTTCATCGAGTTAGCAGCGGTAATGACCATCGGGATTCCGCTTTGATGGTAAACACCAGTTGCCGGAATCGTAGCTCCGGAGCAATAACCGCCTACAATTGCGGTAACGCCCTGAGACACCAGTTTGTTAGCGGCCGCCGTCGCGGTTTGTGGATCACAAGCGTCATCTTCAGCAGTCAGTTTGATCTTTTTGCCGTTGATACCGCCTGTCCCATTGATTTTCTCTATAGCGAGTTCAGCGGCTTGTTTCATATCTTGTCCCATTTTCGCTTCGTTACCGCTTAGTGGAAGCTGCAGTCCGATCAAAATGTCGCCATCGGCAGCTTTACCGCTGGAGGTCGTTCCTTGTCCGCAAGCACTCAAAATCATCAAACTTGTGATAGCGCTTACAACAAACATGCTTTTAATTCGCTTATTCATAGTAGACCCCCTAGTTGTGTGTTCGATGTTCATTCTATACACAAAACAGAAAAAAGTGTACAAGAAATATTTTACATTTGTGTTTATTGTGTATATTATTTAATTGTTCATTGTTGTATATGAACAATTTTGCACATTTCTTCCATACTGAAGAAGCGCAGCACTCCTTTCTCGAAGTGTCGGCGCCTAGAGCGAAGCTTGATATAATAAAATGAACGGCTTACGCCGTTCTTGGGTTAGAGTAATGTTGATGAACATTCTTAGCATTGCCAAGAAGAAATCAATGAAATTGTTGTATTCCGTACAACTTGCCTTGCTCCCCCACCCCCATTTCTTCAAAAAAACCGCAAACAAAACACAAGGAAAACATAGTTACTGATCGAATGATTAAGCACTTCCTCCACTACTCTATCTCACTTAGCCTAGCAAAAATCCGTAAGTTTTCATCCAAATACGCGGCGATGTCCGTATCATTCGAGCATTTGTTAATAAGAGCGAGATCTTCTGTTGTAAATACAAGCTTCGCTGCCAAAGGCAACGACGCTTGATTCTTTTACAATAGGAGGAGAACTCTTCTATCTTCGAATCAGCAAAGCGTGTATGGAATTGGCTGTCCCACGCAAATTGTTCAATCATTTCACCCGCATCATATTATTTTTAAACAATATCTGTTCAAAATTTAAATAATAGTGTATAGTTCGTTTATACATTTAAACAACACTGTTCAATTCTTCTGGGGGAATCATACATGGAAATGATGCTGAGAAACATGTTTCAATCATTGGGCAAAAGCCGCTCCGCGAATCGATTAGCCAAAAAGTACGGCCTTCGTTTTGGAGCCGCCCGTTTTGTAGCTGGTGAAACCATCAAACAATCGATTGATGCTGTAAGCGGTCTCAATAAGGATGGTAGAATAGCTACTTTAGACCATCTAGGAGAATTCGTCTTTAGTGAAGAAGAAGCTACATTGTCCGCTGATATGTGCATACAAACATTAGATGCCATTGCTAGCTCAGGCGTACAGTCCAATCTTTCATTGAAAATGACATCACTCGGCCTAGATATCAGCAGAGAGCTTTGCGTAAACAATATGAAACGAATTCTGAATCGAGCTCGCAAATATGATAATTTTGTTCGGATCGATATGGAGGATTACGCGCACTGCCAAGTTTCGCTTGATATCTATCGTGAGCTTCGAGAAGAGTTCGATAATGTCGGGATCGTGATTCAAGCTTATCTGTTCCGGACGGAGCAAGATATTAAGGATTTGAGTACGCTGAGTGCCAACTTGCGTCTCGTTAAAGGGGCATATAAGGAATCCCCTCAAGTTGCTTTTCCAGAAAAGAAAGACGTCGATGAAAATTATAAAAAAATCATTCAAATGCATTTGAAAAATGGTCATTATACGGCTGTTGCCAGCCATGATGAAGCGATCATCAACTTCACGAAACAATTCGTAATTGAGAACGGAATCTCCAGAGATCAATTTGAATTTCAGATGCTTTATGGTATTTGTGAAGAGATGCAGAAGCAATTAGTTAAGGAAGGATACCGGGTCCGCGTCTACGTTCCCTATGGTGTCGATTGGTTTGGATACTTTATGAGACGGTTAGCCGAGCGGCCAGCGAATGCCTGGTTTGTTCTTAAAAATATGTTTAAATAGGCCCGCAAAGGGAGAGGAGAACGAATATGAGCACATTTACAAAAGTAACCCCTTATGCAAACGAACCCTTCACTAATTTTTCTTTGGATGAAAATAAGCAAGCCATGGAAGCTGCAATTGCGAAAGTGAAATCGGAATTAGGCCAAGAGTACCCGCTTTATATCGGATCAGAGAAAGTCGTTACAGAAGCGAAAATCAAATCCATTAACCCAGGTAATGTGGATGAAGTCATTGGATATGTGAGCAAAGCGGATCAGGCACTAGCGGAAAAAGCAATGGGAGCCGCTTTAGAGACTTTTGAATCTTGGAAGCGTGTTCATGTAAGAGAGAGAGCAGAATATTTGTTTAAAGCGGCAGCGCTTATGCGTGAACGTAAGCATGAATTTTCTGCGCTTATGATTTTGGAATCAGGTAAGAACTACGTTGAAGCTGATGTAGATACCGCGGAAGCTATTGATTTCATCGAGTTCTACGCTCGGGAAATCATTCGTTTGAGCGAAATCAATGAGACTCAACCGTTAACCAAAATTGCCGGTGAAGACAATAAGATTTCCTATATCCCACTTGGCGTTGGAGTTATTATTCCTCCTTGGAACTTCCCGCTCGCTATATGCGTGGGCATGACGACAGCTGCAGTTGTATCAGGTAATACAGTTCTTCTTAAACCTGCTTCTACTACTCCAATCATTGCGCACAAGTTTGTTGCTTTGATGCGAGAAGTAGGACTTCCAGACGGTGTTATCAATTTCATTCCGGGAAGCGGTGCTGAAGTTGGCGATTATTTGACGACACATCCGAAGACTCGCTTCATTAGCTTTACAGGCTCCAAAGAGGTTGGTCTGCGCATTAACAAGTTGGCCGCGGACACGGTTCCAGGTCAGATTTGGATCAAACGCGTCGTTGCTGAAATGGGTGGAAAAGATGGCGTTATCGTCGATGAAACGGCTGATCTGGATGCAGCAGCATCCGCGATTGTCGCATCAGCGTTCGGATTCCAAGGCCAGAAATGTTCAGCTGGTTCCAGAGCGGTTATTGTGGAATCGGTGTATGACGAGGTTGTAGAAAAAGTAGCCGCTCTGACGAAGCAGCTGCAAATCGGGCTGCCAGAAAACAATTTCGCTGCAGGTCCAGTTATCGATAAGACTTCGTACGAAAGAATTTTGGAATATATCGAAATCGGTAAACAAGAAGGCACTCTGCTTGCCGGCGGTGAGAAGGCTGAAGGAAACGGCTATTACATCCAACCAACCGTATTCGGTAATGTGAGCGGCAAAGCACGGATTATGCAAGAAGAGATCTTCGGACCGGTGCTCGCTATTGCGAAAGCGAAAGATTGGCAAGAAGCGATCGCAATTTACAATGACACTGAATTCGGTTTGACAGGCGCTTACTTCTCCACGAACGAGGAACGTATCGCTGAAGCTCTGGAGACCGTACATTGCGGTAACTTGTACATCAATCGCAAATGCACAGGTGCGTTAGTCGGCGTACACCCGTTTGGCGGATTCAATATGTCAGGTACAGATTCCAAAGCAGGCGGTTATGACTACCTATTGCTCTTTACACAAGCTAAATTAACGTCCCGCAAAATTTAAGGCTGTGTGGGGCCCTCTATAATTAAATGGAGGGCTCTTTTTTAAGAGTACTTATCTATAAATACTAGGGGGAAATATGAGATGAGCGTTAAGGTAGAAAATGTGGAAAATGTAGATGTGTTGGTAAGAACGCAGCTGGTGATTGAAACGGCATTGAAAAAAATGGGGTACTCTGACTCCCTTTATGAGCTGCTAAAGGAACCATTGCGCCTATTGACGGTACGAATCCCATTAAAGATGGATGATGGATCGGTTAAAGTGCTTACAGGCTATCGCGCTCAACATAATGATGCGGTTGGACCAACGAAGGGGGGCGTCCGCTTCCACCCTGATGTTACTGAGGAAGAAGTTAAAGCGCTCTCCATGTGGATGAGTATTAAATGTGGCATTACAAATCTGCCTTATGGTGGCGGCAAGGGCGGAATTCAATGTGATCCGCGTTCGATGTCTTTTCCAGAGTTAGAGCGGCTTAGCCGGGGCTATGTTCGTGCTATCAGCCAAGTCGTCGGACCAACCAAAGACATTCCGGCACCTGATGTATTCACCAATTCGCAAATTATGGCCTGGATGATGGATGAATACAGCCACATCCGCGAGTTTGATTCACCCGGATTTATTACGGGCAAGCCGCTGGTTCTAGGCGGATCTATAGGACGTGAAACATCCACAGCATTAGGTGTAAGTATTGTAATGAATGAAGCTGCCAAAGTGCTTGGGATTCCTATCCAAGGTGCGAAAATCATTGTACAAGGGTTTGGAAATGCGGGCAGTTATTTGGCCAAATTCGTGCATGATGCGGGCGCTAAAGTGGTAGGTATTTCCGACGCGGGCGGGGCTTTGTATGACCCGAACGGATTAGATATCGATTATTTGTTGGATAGACGGGATTCTTTCGGAACCGTTACGAATTTATTTCCTAACCGTATCACGAATAAAGAGTTACTAGTTCAGGAATGTGACATTTTAGTGCCAGCGGCTATAGAGAATCAAATAACGGAGGAAAATGCTTGGCAAATCAAGGCGAAGCTGCTGGTTGAGGCTGCTAACGGTCCTACTACTAGTATCGCTACAGAGATTTTAACACAAAGAGGCATCATGATTGTTCCCGACGTCCTAGCCAGCGCGGGGGGAGTAGTGGTATCCTACTTTGAGTGGGTTCAAAATAATCAAGGTTATTATTGGACGGAGGAAGAGGTTAACGAGAGACTGCATAAAATTCTGGTTGACTCCTTCCATAACGTTTATCGAACTTCACAAGAGAAAAACGTGGACATGCGTTTGTCAGCTTACATGGTTGGACTTAAGCGCATGGCTGAAGCTGTAAAGTGGAGAGGTTGGGTTTAAAGTGGCGCAAACAAGTATTATTTTCCGATTAGAGTTAGATCATAATAAGGTTAGTTTCGGCGATGTAGCGGCTGCAATCAGCAAGTCCGGAGGAGATATTACCTCTATTGACGTGATACGTCCAGGTCATGATTTCTCCATTCGGGATATTACTGTCGATCTTTCGGATAAGGATGAAGCGTTAATCGCAGAAGCTCTGAAACAACTCGAGGGCATTAAAATCATCAACGTCTCTGATCGCACCTTTCTCGTGCATTTAGGTGGCAAAATTACCATTCAGCCGACACTTCCGATCAAGAATCGCGATGATTTATCCAAGGTATATACCCCTGGTGTTGCCCGAGTCTGTACGGCGATAGCTGAAAACCCGAAGAAAGCGTATTCACTTACCATTAAGCGAAATACGGTGGCAGTTGTTACTGATGGTACTGCTGTTCTAGGCTTAGGCGACATTGGCCCGCATGCTGCAGCTCCGGTTATGGAAGGTAAAGCTATGCTCTTCAAGCAGCTCGCTGGCGTAGATGCATTCCCGATCTGTTTGGATACCCAGGATACCGAAGAAATCATTCGTACGATCAAAGCGATTAGTCCGATTTTCGGCGGTATTAACTTGGAGGACATTAGCTCACCACGCTGCTTTGAAATTGAGAACAGGCTCGCTGAAGAGCTGGAGATCCCTGTCTTTCATGATGATCAGCATGGAACAGCCGTCGTTGTGATAGCGGGACTGCTCAATGCACTCAAAGTCGTTGGCAAGCGGATTGAAAATATCCGTATTGTCGTTAATGGGATAGGTGCTGCAGGCGTATCCATTTGTAAAATGCTGCTCCAGGCAGGCGTTACGAACCTCGTTCCTGTAGATCGGGAAGGAGCTATCGTGCGCGGTGGGACTTACGACCACCCTATGTGGCAATGGCTTGCCGAACAGCCTCAGGTGGAATCGACAGAGGGAACGCTTCAAGAAGTGATTCAAGGCGCAGATGTATTTATCGGGGTGTCAAGAGGTCGCCTTTTGAAAGAAGAAGACGTGAAGAAGATGGCTCCTCAAAGCATCGTGTTCGCAATGGCCAATCCCGATCCTGAAATTACGCCGGAGGAAGCGCTCCCGCATGTTGCTGTATTTGCTACGGGACGAAGCGATTATCCGAATCAAATTAATAACGTGCTTGTATTCCCAGGATTATTCAGAGGCGCACTCGACTGCCGAGCACGGCGAATTAATGAGCCGATGAAGCTGGCCGCGGCGAGAGCGATTGCTTCCGTCGTTTCAGGGGCAGAGCTCAATAAACATTACATTATCCCTAGTATTTTCAATGAACAAGTCGTGATACAAGTGCGCAAAGCTGTGATTGAAGCGGCCATTTTAACGAATGTTGCTCGGAGAACCCCGCCTGAGTTTAGGTAATGGGAAATAACCCGACAAGAACAAGGAGTAGTTTGCTACGGCGACCTGCTCCTTGTTCTTTTTTTACTATTCAAATCAATCGCAGTCATTCGTTGTCCTATTTTCACGACATCTGCATAAGCTCCTCACACGAAGATTATACATAGGTATCAGACTACTTCTTGAGGAGAGTGTCGGAATTGTCAAATGAGTTCGTTAGTCGTTCATTGGATGAGATACGATTCTGGTCACGTATTATGAAAGAGCATTCTTTATTTCTGAAGCTGGGATTTCGGTGTGAGGATACGCAATTAATTCAAGAAGCAGATCATTTTTATCATACTTTTGAACAAATAGAAGGCAAATCCCATGCATTCACGGAGTTAACTGATCCTGAGCAAATCAGACGCTTTAACATGGAAGTTCACTTAGCCGCAACCCATATTTGGGCTTTTAAAAGAAGGGTTTTAGGTCTCATCATTCAATGTAAACTTCCAGGCGGTAATAATCTCCCTTTATTAGTTGATCATACCAGCAGAGAGGCCAATTATTTTAGAAATCGATTAGAGGAATTGAATGCTGGTCGATTAGAACCGCTGCCTGATGCGATCATTGATGAAAATGTTTTCTTTTTGAGAATAATGGCTGACCATGCAAAGTTCATCGGACATCTCCTTGATCCGTCCGAACGAAAACTAGTTGAGCAAGCTCGAAACTTTAGCCAAGATTTTGACCAACTGCTCTTTCAAGCCATTGATTTAAGCGGAATGCGTCCTCAATCCCAAACGGAGCCACTTCTCGACCAATTCCTTGATCAGAATCGGGTTTCTGTCGTTTCTCTGCGTGATTTCAAAAAAACAGCAAAGGATTTAATCGATGCTTGTCGGATAAAAAGTATCATTCATCCTTTACTTGCAGACCATGTGTTTCGTGAGGCTGAACGATTCCTATATATCATTGATATGTTTGAAGCAAGCTTAACAAGAAAACAATGATGTTGCCTGTGAATTGTTGTACACCGTACAACTTGCCTTTCTATTTCTCCATTTCTTCAAAAAAAGCTCGCCCTCCGAAGCCTCGAAGGCCTCGTCGGGCAAGCTTATTTTATTATTTACGCATAGCGTCTACGATCAATTGGCCCATTGCAAGGGTACCGATTGCTGTGCTCTTATCAACCGCGATGTCGCCTGTACGGTGACCCGCATCCAGCACTTCTTTCACTGCACGCTCGATGGAATCTGCAGCTTCGTGGTAACCGAATGTCAAACGGAACATCAATGCTACCGAAAGAATGGTTGCGATTGGATTGGAGATGCCTTGACCTGCAATATCCGGAGCGGAGCCATGTACCGGCTCGTACAAGCCGAAGCTGCCTTCGCCAAGAGAAGCGGATGCCAACATACCAATGGAACCTGTCAGCATGGCTGCTTCATCACTCAGAATGTCGCCGAACATGTTTTCAGTCACGATGACGTCGAAGCTGGATGGGCGGCGCAGCAATTGCATCGCACAGTTATCAACAAGCACGTGCTCTAGCTCAACATCCGGATAATCAACCGCAATGCGGTTCACGGTTTCGCGCCATAGACGGGAAGTTTCCAGAACGTTCGCTTTGTCTACAGAAGCAAGCTTCTTGCGACGCGTCTGTGCGATTTCAAACGCTTGGCGAGCAATACGCTCGATTTCAGTGACATTATAAGCACAAGTATCGACAGCTTCTTGACCATTTGCTGTTTCACGACGGAATTTCTCACCGAAGTAGATCCCGCCAGTCAATTCACGAACAACGATCAAATCCGTTCCTTCCAGCACTTCAGGTTTCAATGTGGAAGCTTCTTTCAAGCAGTCAAAGATGAAAGCTGGACGAATGTTCGAGAACAGTCCAAGCGCTTTACGAATACCGAGCAGGCCCGTTTCAGGACGAAGCTCTTTGGAGTTGTTATCCCATTTCGGTCCGCCAACAGCTCCTAGAAGTACAGCGTCTGCCGATTGGCAAACTTTCAACGTTTCTTCCGGAAGTGGTGTTCCTTTCTCATCAATCGCAATACCGCCGAACAAGGCGTGCTCTGTTTCAAATTGATAACCGAATAATTCTTCGGTACGTTTCAATACTTTTTCCGCTTCTGCAACGACTTCTGGACCAATTCCGTCTCCAGCGATTACAGCGATTTTCTTCACATCTGCCATGACTGCCATTCACTCCTTAGATTAGTAAACCTGCTGTTAAAAGCATTTACTATCGTTATATACTGCTAACATTGTATCATAAGTAGCCCCTCTTCTTTAGATATAAAAGCTATCGCATTTATAGGTATCACCTATTAACATTTCTCAAGTGACTATTCGGAAACCCCAATACTTTTGATGATCACTTTAGGTGAAACATTTACCGTTGCTTCAGATAGTGCTTTTACCCAGTTATCCTCTACCTTCTTCCAGTTTTTATAATGATGTGCACGGACGTGAAAGCCAAACTGAAAGGGATCTACTTGATATTTCTGAGCTTTCTTGATTAAAGCCTCGCATTCTTTTTTCAACTCTTTTTCAATGACTTGTTCTAGCTGTTTCTTCTTCTCCTCTAAGTCTAAGGCAAACATTCGCTCCGTTAAATCGATCTGAGCCTTCGTATCGATATCGATGGTCAGATCGCTTCCTTCGAACTTTGCCTTGAACTTAGTCTTCGCCTTTTTAATATTGAAACTCACATAGGACAATTTTTCATTCGTATGGAACATTTCAGGAGGTAATTGAAACGTTAACGGTAAAGGGTTATTCACATTGCGCTGTAATAATAGGAGCAGAGAACTTTCTTGATGATTCAAAGAAGCCGCATAGGTGCCGTCTTTATGTAAAAGAGCAGTACCTGAAATAACGAGTTCATTTTTCTCAGCTTTCATCTCAGTTAAAAAAGGCGTCATTCCTTTATCCTTCATTTGTTGATGAAATTCCTGTAATGAGGTTTGCACTGTAATACTGCTCTTTTTTGAGCTATCTGCCAGTTGTTTAATCACGTTGGAGATCATACCTTTATCACTCATGTTCGTATACATCACATCTTTAACGGTCCCATCAACCACAATCACACTCGCATTAATCTCATTTCGGGAATCGCGGAAGAGAACATCCAAATAGGGAAATGCGTTTCTGTGCTGCAGCAGTTTTTTTCCTATAAGAACATTTTGCGATTTTCCGTAAGCAAGGCTGCCGCTCGTCTTACTATCAATTCCCCCTTTTGATTTGCGCATCGTTTTAGCACTCGTTGATGTGATTTTATATCTATCTGTGGCTTCTTTGTTGAAGACAGGAGTTGATGTGAATACGATTAGCTTATTATTCTCATCAAAATCTATACCCTCTGTAAGAACAAACTGTTGATTCTCTATATAAACGGCTTTACCGCACCCCGTTACAATCAACAAAACTGTCATTGTTAATAAAAGATAATTGAATCTTATCATTGTTTCGGTTCCTTTCTAACATAATGAAAAATCCATCCGTAAATCCAAAGGAAAATAGGGAACACAAAAGCGATAGAAAAACCTGCTATTCCCCACGTATTGGCCATTAGCGTTATTTGAGAAGAAGTAGGGATAAAAAAGAATGACAATAGGATCCATAGACATATGAGTATTCGTAAAACATTTCGATGATCCTGCTTGCCAAATAATTGACTTGTTCCTAGTGCGGCCACGTAGAGTAAAGGAATAATCGTCATAAATATCATAAACAAATAAAAGGACAAGCAGATGACCTCCAGCCGTTCCAAAAAAGGCAATCGGATAACCTTCAATAAGTTGAGCATGGGATAAACGTAATCTGTGACCTCAGTTGGAGCGAATTTAGCAAAACAGACGATTGTAGAGGTTAAATAGATCATCATCGTTAATGAATTCGCAATAACAATTCCCTTGGACGCTGATTTCTTGTCCTTTAGAAAAGGATAAAGGATGAAAGCCAGTTCAAATCCAACAAAAGAATATATGGTTGATTTTACAGCAGACAGAATGGGAAACACGCCTCCTTTCCCAATCGGAAGAAGGTACATCCACTCTATATCCTTTAGTGCTAATAACAACAAGAAAGGCATCCACATAGTGACAATAAATACAAGCTCAGCGAAGAGTCCGATCCCCCTTATTCCCTGCTTAGTAATCATATAGATGGGAATGGTAAACAGGATCATTAAAATGAAGTTCCGTATATCCGGAACGATCCATATTTTTATGATATGAATCGTGGAAAACATAACTGTACTTGCTGCATATGCCGCGAGGAGACTCCATGCTGCTGCTAAACCTTTACCCACCCACTTGCCAAAGTATTTAGACAAAATTTCGAATAATGTAAACTCGGGATTTTTCTCCATAATTCGTATGATGACTAAGCTTAACAGCATAGACAAAATCCAACCCAATATAATGGCTATCCATCCGTCGGTACCGGCAGTTTCAGCTAAATCGCGGGGAAGGGATAGGACACCGATCCCGACTTGGACTTCAAATATAATAAGGATGTATTGAATCAAGGAGATTTGATTAAACGAATATTTGTTCATGGTTAATCTTCCCCTTCTCTTAGCTTTATTCGGAAACTCCGATACTTTTGATGGCAACTTTAGGAGAAACATTTACGGTTGTTTCAGATAGAGCTTTTCCCCAGTTATCCTCTACTTTCTTCCAGTTTTTATAATCGTGTGCCCGCACATAAATCCCAAAACCAAAGGGGTCTACTTGATTCTTTTGAGCTTTCTTAATTAAATCCTGGCATTCTTTTTCAAGTTCTTGTTCAATCGCTTGTTCCAACTGTTTGCTCTGTTTCTCCATGTCTAAGGTAAACATACGTTCCGTTAAATCGATCGGAACCTTCATCTGGATATCGATGGTAAGATGGTTTCCTTCGAATTTTGTTTTGAAATTAACCTTTGCCTTTTTAATATTGAAACTCACATAAGACATTTCTTCATCCGTATGAAACATCTCAGGAGAAAGCTGAAACGTTAACGGGATGGGATTGTTCATATTGCGCTGCAAAAATAGCAATAGAGAACTTTCTTGTTTATTAAAAGAAGTAGCATAGGTACCATCTTCATGTAAAAGAGTGGTCCCTGAAATAACGAGATCATTTTTCTCTACTCTCATTTCAGTTAAGCATGGCGTTATTGCATTATCCATCATTTGTTGATGGAATTTCTGCAGTGTAGTTAGCACTGAAATTCTGCTTTTATATGTGCTTTCTATCAATTGTTTGATCACGCCACCTAATCGACCTTTATCACTCATATTCGTATGCATCACGTCTTTCACATCCCCATCAACCACAATCACATTTGCATTAGTTTCATTTTTAGGATCGCGAAAGAAGACATCTAAGTAGGGTAATACATTGGTTTGTTGCACCATTTTTTTCCCTATAAGAATACTTTGTAATTTTCCAGATGCAAGATTGCCGTTTAGTTTCGACTCGAGTTTTTTCTTCGATTCACGAAACGTATCCGCAGTTGCGAATGTAATTTTAAATCTATCCTTAGCTACGTTACTGAAGACAGGACTTGATGTGTAGAGCAGCAACTTCTTTTCTTCATCAAAATCTATACCCACAGCAAAATTAAACCGTTGAGTCTCTATAGAACCTGCCTTGCCGCACCCGGTTAACCATAATAAAGCTGCCCATGTTAAGAAAATGCCATGCCATTTCTTCATTGCTTCTGTTCCTTTCTAGCATGATGAAACAGCCTTCCGTAGATCCAAAGGAAAATGGGAAACCCATAAGCGACATATGTACCTGCCGTCCCCCACGATTTGCCCATTTGAGTTACTTGGGAAGCAGATGGGAGGAAAAAGAATGACGATAGGAACCATAGGCACATCAATATGCGTAAAATATTTCGATGATCCTGCATGCCGCATAATTGACTTACGCCCAGCACAGCTGTATACAGGTAGGGAATGATCGTCATAAATAGAATATACAAATAAAAGGAAAGGTAAATGATTTCCAATCGTTCTAAAAACGGCAGCCGGATGAGCTTTAGTAAGTTGAGCGTGGGATAAGTGTAGTCTTTGATCTGTTCGGGAGAAAACCTAACATAACTGATTACTGTCACCATGACAAATATAAGCATGGATAAAGAATTTGCAATAATAATTCCCTTGGACGCGGATTTCTTGTCTTTTAGAAACGGATATAGAATGAACGCCAGTTCAAACCCAAGGAAAGAAAGGATGGTTGATTTTACGGTAGACAGAATGGGAAACAAGCCTTCTTTACCGATTGGAAGAAGGAACAGCCAATGGGCATCTTTTAATCCATACAACAACAAGAAAGGCATCCACAAAGTGATAAGATAAACAAGCTCAGCAAAGAGTCCGATTACCCTTATTCCATGCTTGGTAACCATATAGATGGGAATGATAAACAGAATCATCAAGATGAAGTTCCGTATATCTGGTATGATCCATAACTTTATGATATGGATCGTTGAAAACATGACCACGCTTGCTGCAAATGCCGCGTACAGTATCCAAAGAACATATAAACTTTTACCTACCCATTTACCAAAGTATTTAGATAAAAGTTCGAATAACGTTTTTTCGGGGTTTTTCTCCATGATTTTTATAATGATTAAGCTAAGAAGAATAGACAAAATCCAACCTAACAAAATAGATATCCATCCATCGGTACCGCCAGTTTTAGCTAAATCGCGGGGAAGGGAAAGTACACCGATCCCTACTTGGGTTTTATAGATTATAAAGATGTATTGTTTCAAAGAAATTTGATTAAACGAATATTTATTCATGGTTGATCTTCACCTTCTCTGTTTGCTCCCTGTCTTTTTAGTTGAGTTGGATCGGCCGAGAGCGGGCGTTTTTTCATTTTCCACATAGGGACTCTAATCCATACGTCTTTCCAATCAGACAGTCGGATGGGAGCAACCGGACTTCCATAGGAAATTCCAAAAGATTCCATTGAAATAAGGTGAGCCCCAATAATCATCAGCCCTATCACAATGCCTACCATACCGAACAAAGAGGCCATAATCATCATTGGAAAACGGAGCAAGCGTAGCGAAGATGACATGTCGTAATCAGGGATAATAAAAGAGGAAATAGCCGTGATGGCAACGATAATCACCATAATATTACTTACAATTCCCGCTTGGACCGCCGCCTGACCGATGACAATACCCCCTACGACACCTATTGTTTGTCCAATAGGGCCTGGAAGACGTAAACCTGCTTCCCTTAACATCTCTAGGGCTATCTCCATTAGAAATGCCTCTACAATCGGAGGAAAAGGTACCTTTGCTCTGGATTCCCCAATCGATACCAATAAATCCAAAGGAAGTACTTCATAATGAAACGAAACAATGGCTATATATACAGCCGATAAAGAGATCGTCGTAATTAAGGCAAGATAGCGTAATAAACGTAGAAAAGTCGCTATGAGCCAGCGATTACTGTAATCATCCACACTCTGAAAGAATGCCGAAAAGGTTACAGGAGCAACAATCACACTGGGTGAATGGTCGACAATGACGACTATTCTCCCTTGCAAAATATGGGCTGCAGCAGAATCCGGACGTTCCGTCATGATTAATTGTGGAAACAGACTGATTGGATGATCTTCTATAAATTCTGCCAATTCTCCCGTATTTAAAATGGCATCCACATTAATTTGCAGCAGGCGGTCCTCCATTTCATTCACGAAACCAGGTTGTACAACATCCTCGAGATACATCACAGAAACTCTCGTATTTCCCCGAGATCCGACATTGTATTCTTTAATTTTCAATTCGCGATTAGGAAGATAGCGTCTGATCAAGGCAATATTCTGCCCCGATGTCTCGACAAATCCTTGATGTGATCCCTTTAGCGTCGATTCGATTTGCGGCTCTTTAATCGCTCTCTGGGGCCAGCCTTGCGTACATAAAACAAGCGAACGCTCTTGCCCATCAATAAATAGGATGCTTTGGCCTTGGAAAATCGATTGTTCAATTTGGGACCATAAAGTTACAATTTCTGTTTTTGCTATCGTAGTGGAAGAGTTCCAAACATCGTTAACCGAATTGATTTCATACATGAGCGGTTTTAAGATGTTATTATTAATCGCTGATTTATCAATGAGCCCTTCCAAATAAACAAGTACGGCATTTTCCCCTGTTCTTAATTGAAACTGACGAGTAATGAGATCTGGGGCAAAGCTAAATAATGCTTGCAGCGTAATTAGGTTATTTTCAAGGGTCCCCGAAATCGATTGATTAAGATGATCGGATGATTTCTTGATTGGAACTGATTTTATTCCATTTAACCATCTACGGATCGTCCCCATCCCTGCACCACCATTCTGATATCATGTACCCAATAGTTTCCCATATATAGGCAAAATTATTCGAAAACCAACGTTATGCAAACAAATGCAAAGAAGCCATCTGGATGTATCATCCAAATAGCTGCAAAAGAAGGTTAGAATTCCCGATTAACTATGAACAATATTTTCTTGATTTGTAGCTGATGATTCGCCTTGCGGCAATAGGGGCTCATACATCATAATGGCATGATTCTCGGTCACCCATTCATCCCTAACAATTTCTCGTTCCAGGTTCAGCACCCTACGGTGAATTTCATTATGTCTCACATATCCGCCCCAGTATTCACGGGTAATCCAGTGCCTATTCTCATATATCTCGTAGGTATGAATCGCTGGCCTTGCAGCACGCCACTCCCCAACCAAATGAGTGTCCGTGACCCGGATAACCAGTTGAAACTCCCCGTTCTTCTCATTAAGAATTTGCAAGTCTAAATAATTGTAGAAACAAGTTGCCCCGCTTCCAAAAGGTTGACTCCTACCTGCATCCGGAAATACGTCATAGCTGTGCCGATACCTTTCCGTTACGGTAAGTGGCGTATGCAGCGTCATCCAGTAGATTAAATTCGAAAGCTGACATAACCCACCTCCGACGCCAGCCTGCACCTGCCCATGAAAAAGCACCATACCGTCCAGATAGCCCTTACGTCGTGTCGTGCTGCCAATTAGCCGCCAATAGGAGAATGTTTCTCCTGGCTTTATAATGACACCATTTAACTGCTTGGCTGCGATCCTTAAATTAATCACTTTATTATGCTGTAGCCACATATCTACATCCTTCAACTCTCTAAGGAGTGGAGTTTTATGTGAAAATAAGAGATAAGGGAGAGGTTCCGCTTGCTTCGCCCTGGCATATGTCTTATCATCCAAATACCACTGAAGATACCTTTTAAGTCGATACACTTTTTTACCAAGGAATATTCTTGCTCGGCTTCGGTTGATTGGTTTAAGCAAAGAAAAGCCTCCTTCAACAACAGACAATTTCTTCGATCATTTTGAGCAAAAAACCGCCAATGCCAGTAGTAGTTCACTGACTTGACGGCTAATTTGTAATCTTAGAGCTTTGAGATAACTATGGAAATGATAATACCAGAAACTGAAATCCAAAAGAAATAAGACTTTACGATCCTACCAACCAATGAATCTTGAAATTGGAATTGTTTCTTTTGATTATGTTCCATATTCAAATCAGTGACTGATCCGCTATTGCCGCCCATACCAGTTATACTAGTAAATCCCTGGCTCAATGCACCTTTTGCAATACAAGTTACAATAAGCAATACTAAAGAACCCATGAACAAATAATTGGAAATCTGTATCAACATGAAGTCACCAATCCTTTCCATTGTCCTCCTTTTATCATAATTTGAAATATATTCCACGTCAATGATCCGAAACTAAACAATCAAAGCCACATCGCTAATTAAATCACAAAAAAAGCACCCTCATGCTGTGGTCTTAGACGACCAATTTGCATGAGGGTGCGCTATCTTCTATGCATTTTGTAGATATGATTCCATAGCCTTAGCTAATTTCTGCATACCGAGAATCGTGTTCGCACGATCCGTATGCGTGTAATTCAAGCGCATCGTGTTGTATTGTGGATTTTCGGCGTAAAATGTGGATCCTGGAACAAACGCTACGCCCTCTTTTACCGCGATTTTCAGCAGATCTTCTGCACGAATTTGCGTCGGCAGCTCCACCCAGATGAACATGCCGCCCTTCGGTTCTTCCCACTTCAGTCCAGGCCAGTTTAACTCTTGGAGCAGACCTGACATGAATTTCATCCGATCATAATAATGCTCGCGAATTAATGAAATATGCCCGTCTAGGTCAAAGTTCTCAAGCAAATGATACAGTGTTTGTTGATCAATGGTGCTTGAGTGCAGGTCCGCGGATTGTTTAAAACGAGCAACTTGACGAATAATCGTCTCGTCCCCCATCACCCAACCCGTTCGGAAAGCAGGCGCGACGGTTTTGGAAAATGTGCTGGTGTAAACAACATTCCCTCCTTCAGCTTTGCCACCCAGTGAGAAGATCGTTGGATAGGTTTCGCTTTCGTCAAACTGAATTTCCCCATACGGATCATCTTCCAGAATAAGGACTTCCGCGCCGCGGCAAATATCCAATAAGCCTTGACGGCGTTCCAAGCTCCATGCACGGCCTGCCGGGTTGGAGAAGGTCGGAATGACATAAACCATCTTCGGATTGTGCTTCGCAATTTTGGCCGACAGATCTTCAAGAATCATACCGTCTTTATCGCTATCAACCGAATAAATCTTAGCGCCTTTGGCTTGAAACACTTGAATCGCCGCCAAATACGTTGGGCTTTCAACAAGAATGACATCGCCTTCATCAATGTAAACACGCGTCATAAGATCGATTGCTTGCTGAGAACCCGTCGTCAGCAGCATCTCGTCAGGTGTTACTTGCATATTCTTAGCAGCCATCCGCTTACATAAGGATTCACGAAGTGGCTTGTAGCCCTCAGTTAAACCATATTGCAGCGCTGACTTCCCGCCGCCAATCACTCTTTGAAACGCATCAGCCACCGCGTCCAAAGGAAAAAACTCTTCAGCAGGCAATCCACCGGCAAAAGAGATAATCGAACTGCCTTGTGTCAGCTTGAGAATTTCTCTTACCGCCGAGGATGAGAAACCTTCCAGCGATTTAGAAAATCGATATTTCATAAATGGACGCATCCTTTCGCATTTGGAGAAAGCACCCCTCCTCGCTATGCTTGGAGGTGAGGTGCTTATCTGGGTGGTGCCGTTGGATCTAGATTATTAAATCAACGTGACGTTGCTTCTGTTGCTTGTTGGGGTTTTGCGTTTATCAATGAGCCTGTTCACAGCGTCCAAATACGCTTTGGCGCTTGCTTCGAGAATATCCGTAGAAATACCGCGACCTTGAACAGATACATCGTTCTGCTTAAGAACAACGTGAACTTCGCCGAGCGCATCTTTCCCGTGGGACACGGATTTGATGGAATAGTCATCGAGCTCAACGTCTTCCTTCGTTGCTTTATCAATCGCGTTGTAAATCGCATCAACCGAGCCGTTACCGACTGCGCTTTCCGCCACCTCGGTGCCGTCCTGGAAGCGAACATGAACCGTTGCCGTTGGTGTCATTTGGTTGCCATATGCAACCTGAAGCGTGCCAAGTGCGAAAATTTCCGGCGTCTCGATCAATTTCTCTTCGATCAATGCGCGAATATCTTCGTCTTCAACCTGCTTCTTGCGATCTGCCAAATCTTTGAACTTGGCGAAAGCCGCGTTCACTTGCTCGTCTCCGAGGTCGTAGCCGAGATCAATTAGCTTCTCACGGAACGCATGGCGTCCGGAGTGTTTACCCATCACGAGCTTACTTTCCTTGACCCCGATGGTCTCAGGGGAAATAATCTCGTAAGTCGTTTTCTCTTTGAGCATCCCATCCTGATGGATGCCGGACTCATGGGCGAACGCGTTAGCGCCGACGATCGCCTTATTGCCTGGCACCACCATGCCGGTCAGCTTGCTGACCAAACGGCTGGTGCGGTAGATCTCTTTCAGCACAAGCGAAGTTTTCGCTTGGTAGAAATCCTGACGCGTCTCGAGCGCCATGACAACTTCCTCGATCGAGGTATTGCCCGCTCGCTCGCCGATGCCGTTGATGGTGCCTTCGATTTGATCGGCACCATTCAACACCGCCGCTAGCGCGTTAGCGGTAGCCATTCCGAGGTCGTCATGGCAGTGCGCGCTCAGCTGAATCTTCTCAATGCCTGGCACGGTCTCCTTCAGCATTTTGAAAATATTGCCGTAGTCGTATGGCGTCATAAATCCGACTGTATCCGGAATATTCACGACGGAAGCGCCAGCACGAATAGCCATTGCTGTTACTTCTGCGATGAAATCCAGCTCAGTGCGCCCTGCATCTTCGAGTGAAAACTCGATTTTGCTGAAATATTTTTTCGCATATTTAATCGCTGCTTCGGCTGTCTCCAGCACTTGGTGTTTCTCCATCTTCAGCTTATGCTGGCGATGAATAGGAGACGTCGCTAGGAATAAATGAATACACGGGTCCTGAGCGCCCTGTAGCGCTTCACGGACGGCCTCGATGTCACTCTCCTTCGAGCGGGACAAACCGATAACAGAAGCATTCCTGACGGCTCTCGCAACGGCATTCACACCAGCCAAGTCACCAGGCGATGCGGCTGGGAAACCAGCCTCCATACGATCAACGCCAAGCTTCTCTAGCTGCAGCGCGATCTCGACTTTCTCCTGCGTGTTCAGGTTCACACCTGGCGATTGCTCTCCGTCTCTAAGCGTTGTATCAAAGATGTAAATTTTGCGCACCATGTCACCTCCTAAAAGATGGTTGTTTAAATGTGTTAATACCTTACTTGAAATTCACAACCGTTCCGGTCTTCAGCATTTACTTCCGATCGTTTCTTGAAAACGTGTCCCCCTCATCTGACTAAAACAAAAAGTAGGGACACGTTTTCAAATACGAACGCTACGCTTCTCCAGCAAACACTGAGCCCTCCACTGAGCATTTCGAAGAAGGTTATTAAAAGATTTAAGACAACATTTTTACTCGTCTTTATAGTATTCACAGGGAGTGATTGGGAAATTCTCCTCAATCACTCCCTGTGGAAGGTATTGCTATAAATTAGTACTTATGATTACTTTTTGATCCAGTGCATCATTTCGCGCAATTCTTTACCAACCACTTCGATTGGGTGCTCTGCTTCATTGCGACGAGTTGCGTTCATGAAAGCAAAGTTGGATTGGTTTTCCAAGATGAAGTCGCGAGCGAATTTACCTTGTTGAATATCTGTAAGAACAGCTTTCATTGCTTTTTTCGTTTCAGCTGTGATGATACGAGGACCAGTTACATAGTCACCGTATTCAGCTGTGTTGGAGATGGAGCTGCGCATGGAAGCAAGTCCGCCTTCATACATCATATCAACGATCAATTTCAGCTCGTGTAGACACTCGAAGTAAGCCATTTCAGGTGCATAACCAGCTTCAACCAATGTTTCGAAACCTGCTTTAACCAGTTCAGAAGCACCGCCACAAAGAACAGCTTGCTCACCGAACAAATCAGTTTCTGTTTCTTCACGGAAAGAAGTTTCGATAACGCCTGCACGTGTACAGCCGATTCCTTTTGCGTAAGCAAGACCGATTGCTTTTGCGTTGCCAGTAGCGTCTTTCTCGATTGCGATCAAGCCAGGAACGCCAAAGCCTTCAACATAAGTACGACGTACCATGTGGCCTGGGGATTTAGGAGCTACTAAGAATACATCTGTACCTTCAGGAGCTACGATTTGTCCGAAATGGATGTTGAAACCATGGGAGAACATGATTGCTGCGCCTTTTTTCATGTTCGGTTGAATGGACTCACGGTAAACGCGAGCTTGTGTTTCATCCGGCATCAAGATTTGGATTACGTCAGCGCGTCTTGCTGCTTCTTCAACGGATACAACTTCGAAACCATCATTTTTTGCAGAATTCCATGAACGACCTTCACGAAGTCCGATAATAACGTTTAATCCGCTGTCACGCAAGTTTTGTGCTTGTGCGTGCCCTTGGGAACCATAACCAACAACTGCAATCGTTTTACCTTTAAGTACCGCTAAGTCTGCATCTTTTTCATAGTAAGTAGTAACTGCCATTCGAATAAATCCTCCTTTGATATGATGAATCCGTATTGTCTACCCCTTGAGTGGGTGTTTCAACGATTTACCCTTTTCAAGCGCTAAAGAGTACACCGCTGAAAGCCCCACTCAAGGAGGCTTTACCTCTTTACCCAAACTGCCTAATTACTTATTTAACTGAACCGCGAATCATCGCTGTGACTCCTGTGCGGGAAAGCTCACGGATGCCATAAGGACGAAGTAATTCGACCATAGCATCTATTTTATCTGAATCTCCTACAACTTGCACGATAATTGAGGCTGGCCCAATATCTACAACTGCTGCGCGGAATGTCTCTACAATACCGAGTATTTCCGGACGCATAATCGGTTCTGCATTTACTTTAATGAGTGCAAGTTCTCTGGCAACCATTGGGTTCGAGCTTAGGTCGATGACTTTAATGACATCAATCAGCTTGTACAATTGCTTAGAAATTTGCTCAAGCGTGTTGTCGTCTCCTGTGGTGACTATAACCATTCGGGAAAGTCCGAGTTCTTCGGACTCCCCTACGGTGATGCTTTCAATATTGAAGCCTCTGCGTCCGAACAAACCGGATACACGCTGCAGGACACCAGGCTGATTGTTTACGAGTACGGAAACTGTATGTTTAGTTGTCATTATTCCGAATCCCCCATTAACATGTCACTAATTGTATCGCCTGCTTTAACCATTGGGAACACATTCTCTCCTTTTGGCACGACGAAATCAATAACGACAGGACCCGGTGTATCGAGCGCTTCCTGCCATGCTCTTCTTGCTTCTTCCTTCGTCGTGGCACGCAAGCCTTTTACGCCGTAAGCTTCTGCCAGTTTCACGAAATCGGGGCTGCCAGCCAGGTCAATGTGGCTATAGCGGTTATCATAAATGATCTCCTGCCATTGACGAACCATGCCCAGCACTTGGTTGTTAATAATAACAACCTTCACCGGAATGTTGTTAATCGCACAGATCGCAAGCTCTTGCGCACACATTTGAACGCCGCCGTCGCCATTAATGGATACAACGAGTTTATCCGGGTTACCCATTTGAGCACCAATCGCTGATGGGAATCCGAAGCCCATCGTGCCAAGACCACCGGATGTAACCAAGGAACGCGGGTTTTTGAAGCGATAGAATTGAGCAGCCCACATCTGATGCTGTCCAACGTCTGTTGTAATAATCGCTTCGCCTTTCGTCGTCTCACTAATCATTTCGATAACGAATTGTGGCTTCAATTCCGTCTCGGTATTGCCGTATTTCAGAGGGAACTTCTCTTTGCTTTCCTGAAGTTCAGCAATCCACGCTTCGCTCTTCGCAGGCTTTGCTTTGGTGTTCGCATATTCCAGAACAGCTTTCACGTCGCCAACACATGGGATATCGGTCTTCACGTTCTTGCCAATTTCCGCAGGATCAACGTCAATGTGAGCGATTTTCTTCACTTTTGGAGCAAAACCATTCAAATTCATCGTCACGCGATCATCGAATCGGGAGCCGATAGAAATCAAGAGATCCGCATTCTGAATCGCTGTGTTCGCTGTAAATGTTCCGTGCATCCCTGGCATTCCAAGCCATAGCTCATGAGCGCTTGGGAAGCCGCTTAATCCGAGTAAGGTCGTTGCAACCGGAATCTGTGTTTTATTAACAAACTCGATTAATTCTTTGGATGCGTCTGCGTATACAACACCGCCACCTGCAATAATGACTGGACGTTCTGCTTCTTCGATAGCTTTGATCAGCTTATCCACTTGCAGTTTGTTCGGTTGCACCGTTGGGTTATAACCGCGGATACTTACATCCGTTACGGGTTTATATATCGTTTTATGAGCGGAGACATCCTTTGGAATGTCAATGAGAACCGGACCTTTACGACCTGAGTTCGCAATATGGAACGCTTCATGAATGATGCGCGGTAGATCGTTTACGTCTCTAACCAAGTAACTGTGCTTCGTAATCGGCATTGTAATACCGGTAATATCAGCCTCTTGGAAAGCATCCGTACCAATGAAGTTTGTAGCCACGTTACCTGTAATGACGACTAACGGAACGGAATCCATATATGCTGTAGCAATTCCTGTGACGAGGTTCGTTGCCCCCGGTCCGGAAGTTGCGATACATACGCCAACTTTACCTGTGGAACGTGCATATCCATCAGCTGCGTGAATGGCGCCTTGCTCATGTCTAGTCAATAAGTGGTTAAAATCATCAAAACCATGCATAGCATCGTAGATGTACAAAACAGCGCCGCCCGGATATCCAAAGACGCAGTCCACACCCTCCAGCAATAAGCTTCTTAGCAGAATTTCGGAGCCTGTAATCAGGTCCGGCTTCATAAGCTTCTCAATCAATTCTTCTTTTGATCTCTTTGGTTCAGTTTGAACATTCATTGTGATCCTCCTCTCAAAAAGTAAGTTCATGTGAATCATCGAGCTTTCTTAGACAATAAGAAAAACCCCTATTCATCCCATACACGCACGTAACGTGTAAACGGGACGAAAGGGGTTCAAGCTTCCGTGGTACCACCCAAATTTGCTACGCGCCTCACAGCACATAGCCTTAGCAGGTATGCTCATGAAGAACAATACCCTCAGCACGATAACGTGTGCTCTTCCGATTTCCCCTATTGCCTACGGTTGTGCCGCAAGTTTCAGGAAAACAGCTCCGAGGTGACTTCGTACGTAAGGGATTAAGGCGATGGTTTCAGCAAGTCCAACGCTCTCTGCGCATAAGTGCCCTTATTACTTCTTCCTCTTCATAGCCGATTCATTAGTGTAGATCACCATATATAATATGATTTAGAGATTATTATATGCATCCCCTGAAGAATAGTCAATAGTAAAACTGAATAAAACCAAATCTTGTGAGAGAAGATAATACCAATCTAGGAAAATTAGGGGGCTACTGATGAAATCGTCCCTGCCAATCCCTTTTCCGCTTTCAACCGACCTGCAAGAGAATATTGAACTGCTCCTGAATAAGCTTTAACCATTAGTAATTTGACCGCTACGATTGAGGGCGTAGACCTCTTGGCAGCTCCCTTGGACGGTAATACCGCCATTATGGCTGTTAAATCCCCCGATCTTCGGTTTATTAGCCTGCGAGGACGTTTCTAAGCTAAAGGGCGTTAAAGCTACAGAAGACATTGCGAATGAGGAAGTTAAGAACTTAATGACCAAAGCCTTTCAATCTGCTATCGAGAAAAATGCGGATGTATTCGGATTTGCAGATGTGATACCCTTTTTAACGATGCTCATTATTGTATTACTTGCTACTTACGCGGTTGCCATGGGTATCGAAACATTCTTCAGAGTGAGTGAGGCCCTGTTACCACTCATTTTCCTAAGTTACGGAGCATTGATATTATTGATTTGATTTCTGGAATCCTCCACAACAGGCCGTTCAGTTAATACAGATATTCTGGAGCGACTTGACGTTATGGTCACTTTGCTCTTATTTATGGGTTTATTTGTAAAAATGATCAATTTATACTAGAGGGCCGTCTATGCATGTACCCAACGTAAACATCGTCGATCAGAAACACCTTCCAACGTTTAAACCTCGTCCATTTTATGCAAAAAGAAGCCTGTTCCCTAAAGGGAACAGGCTTCTAAGAACGCAATTACGCGTTTACTTTTGCTTTTGCAGCTGTTGCCAAATCGTTGAACGCTTTGGAATCATTCACAGCTAGATCAGCCAAGATTTTACGGTTAACTTCGATACCAGCCAATTTCAGGCCGTGCATCAATTTGCTGTAGCTCAAGCCGTTTTGACGAGCGCCTGCATTGATACGTGTAATCCACAGTCTGCGGAAGTTACGTTTCGTTTGACGACGGTCACGGTATGCATACACTAAAGATTTCATTACTTGTTCTTTAGCTGTTTTAAATAAGCGATGCTTGGAACCGAAATAACCTTTTGCTAGTTTCAAAATTTTCTTACGACGGTGAGCGCGAATAAATCCGCCCTTGACTCTTGCCATTGTTAACTACCTCCTGGGATGTATAAATAATGTTCGAATATTAACCTTTAATGTTAGAAAGTTGTTGTTTCAGACGACGTACATCGCCTGGAGCCATAACTGGGTTTGTTCCAAGAACACGTTTAGTACGTGATGATTTACCGGAAAGTAAGTGATTTTTACCTTGTTTGTATCTCATCACTTTGCCTGTGCCAGTAATTTTGAAACGGCCTTTCAAGCTGCTGTGTGTTTTCATTTTCGGCATGGTGTTTTGTTCCTCCTAATTTAGTATAACGCCTAGGTAGTGACTTTCGGCGTTAAGATCATGATCATGCTTCTTCCCTCAAGCTTTGGAGCGCGCTCCTGTGAGGAAATGTCAGCTGTTTCAGTAGCTAAACGTTCAAGCACTCTACGGCCAATCTCCGAGTGCGCTATTTCACGACCACGGAATCTTACGCTGGCTTTCACTTTATCGCCTTCGCCAAGAAACTTAACGGCATTGCGAAGCTTTGTTTGGAAGTCGTGCTCATCGATTGTCGCGCTTAAGCGAATTTCTTTGATATCCACGATTTTCTGATTCTTGCGAGCTTCTTTTTCTTTCTTCTGTGTTTCATAACGGAATTTACCGTAATCCATAATGCGGCATACTGGCGGCTTAGCCGTCGGTGCCACATTTACCAAATCCAAATTCGCGTCAAGTGCGATTTGAAGAGCTTCGCGAATCGGCGTGATGCCGAGTTGTTCTCCGTCCGCCCCAATCAGGCGTACTTCCTTCACACGAATCTCGTCATTAATCATATGGTCTTTGCTAATAGTATTCCACCTCCAAAAAGTATGTAACGCTCTCTCTAACAATATAAAAAAGATGCGGGCGCAGTGGCCCACATCTTCATCAATAACAGGTTCATGCAAACCTATTGTACATTCATGACGATTCATTCAAACCAGCCAACAGGTGTCGGTCAGGTGAGAAGCGGGCGCTTCTGCTTTTACTTGAAATATAATATCATCTCATTCAGAGAAAGTCAACTCACTTGTTTACTTTTCATTTCGTCTAGACGAATCACACGTGTATGCTCCGTATGGCTCCATTGTTTGTTGTTTTGCGTGAAGAACGCATAGAACGTAATTGGCCACCATGAAAGCATAAACACTGGATAAAGAATTAAATATTTATATACTTTGCCAGGAGCCTTCTCAACCAACATGGAAATAGGCAGTAGTACATAAATCGCTATGCTGACGGTGTTAAAGAAAATAGGATTGATATCGGCAAGCATAGGTGTGTCTGACCAACCTGGAGTCACCGATTTAATCCAAAGCAGCACAGAGATAATCGCACCGAAAAAGAAGTTATATACGTTAGCGGAGTAGATAGCCGCGTCAATCTTGGTCCAGCTGCCCTCTTTGATACCTTGCCACAATAGGGGGAAGAAATAACGCTTGGCCACATCAAAGTGTCCTTGCATCCAGCGCAAGCGCTGTTTGGCTGATACTTTAAACGTCAATGGCTTCTCATCATAGACAATCGCCTCGTAGTTGTAAGTCGGGCGAATACCGAGCTTGATACAACGCATCGAGAACTCCAGATCCTCAACAAGGCTCGTAGCTCCCCATCCGATCTGTTTTAGCAGCTTGGATTCAAAACACATTCCTGTGCCACCCAAGTAGTTAGCAAGCCCTAAGTTCGTACGGGGCATTTGCCAGAAGCGGTTTGCAAAATAATACGAGATTGCATAGGAGCCAGTAACCCAGGAATCGGTCGGGTTCTTGCTGTCTAGGTAAGCTTGAATAACTCTGGAACCTGAGCAAAGATCATTGTTCATGTGCATCAAATAATCAGGACTGGAAAGATTGTCGGCATCAAACATGACAATGGCGTCATACTGACGCTCCCGCTTCCAAAGCACCTTCAGCATCCATTCGATCGCATAACCTTTCCCTCTCAGGTTCGGGTTGTGACGTTCCATGGCATGAACACCATGACTACGTGCAATATCCGCTGTATTGTCTGTACAGTTATCACAAATCACGAAGATGTCATAAAGCTCTTTGGGGTAATCCAAAGCCTTCAGATTCTCGATCAATGCGCCAACGACCTGCTCCTCATTATGAGCGGCAACCAATACGGCAAACGATTTCTGGGGAGCAAATTTCTGTTTGTTTCTGGGACGGTACCATCCGAAAAAAGTTAAAAACAACTGATACGCACCGACCAAGGCCAAGCCAATTTGAAAGGTAAGCATAATCTTGTCAAGCATGAAGCAAAGTCCCCCTTTTTTGTTTATGCACACAAGCTATCTTTTTATACGCGTATGCGCAGTTTTATGTACCATGTGAATAACCGTTCTTGATTTTCCTCTCTTTCCACCAATTTGTCAAAGTTCACAATGACGGAATAAAAGCCATTTCTCTGAGATTTGAGCGGAAAGCGCACAGACTATGCAGCATGTGCTTGAAATCAGATCGTTAAAGTCCTGTTTTCAACGTTTTTCATTTTATTGTGTACCAAAAGTTCACCATTTAGACGAACACGAACAAGCCGCCCCCATGTGATACGGGGTTTATTATAATTCACCTGAGCTCTCCCTGACAACTTTTGCGTGGCTTCCCCTATTATTGGATCATACGTGTTGAACGTAAGTGAGGCTGATTTGCAGATGTCCTATAGACCACTTCTTCATAGCTGGCCAACAATTGGTTAAATATGTGATCCCAAGATTGACGCAGGGCAAACTCCCTGCCCTCAATGGCAAGTCTATGACGAGTCTCCTGTGATTCATACAATCTTACGATTGCTTGTGTGAAAGCAGCAACATCGCCAGACGGACATAGTAAACCCGTCACTTCATGCTCAATAGTATCTTGTACCCCGCCAGCAGCAGCTCCAATCACCGTTGTCCCAGAAGCCATGGACTCCAGTACAACATTGCCGAAAGTCTCTGTCGCCGAAGGAAAAAGAAACACATCTGCAGCCGCATAGAGCTCAGCTAGCTGTGTCCCCTGAACGAATCCGGTAAAAGTAACTCCTAAAGCCCCTCCATAACATTCGCGCAGCACTCCGGCAGACGGTCCGTCACCAGCAATAATTAGATGGCAATCATCTCTGATAGCAGCTGGCAGTGCAGTAAAACTATCTAGTGCGACCTCTACACTCTTCTCAGGGGCTAAACGCCCGACATAAAGCATAACGAACTTTGCAGGATCAACGCCATATGTCCCGAGTACTGACTTTCGGTCGACAATCGGCTGGAAACGTTCCGCGTCGACACCGCGGCTCCAAATCTCTAAATGACTTAACCCTTTGGCTTGTAGATGCTGCAAGGTAGACATCGAAGGCACATACACCTTCTGACAGCTTTGATGAAACCATTGCATGTATTTCCAGAGCGTAGGCTCCACCCAAGGAATTTTATAATGACTCAAATATTGGTCGAAGTGAGTATGGTAGGACGCAACTAATGGCGTTTTGTGTTTGCGAGCATGGTGCAAGCCAAAAAGTCCCAAATTGAAAGGGGTTGCACAATGAATGATTGTAGGCTGAAAGGCATGGAGGGATTTGCGAACATTGAGGGGATTTGGGATAGCTAAGCGACATTCGGGGTACAATAAAAAGGGAATACTGTAAAAACGTTCTACACGGAACGGATCGTTGTCACCTTCTGTCATACTAGTAGGGGCAAACACTTTGCATGCCACATCTTTGGATTCCAAAAACCGCGTCCATCTGCCAAGTGTTTTGGCAACTCCATTTACATCTGGCAGGAATGTATCTGTAAATAAGGCAACTCTCAACCTCATCAGCCCCTTTACTATTTACCTTCAATTCCCTTATTTCACATCATGCTAGCACAAGATTGTTATCGGAAGATCAGATGAACGTTAAATTGAATTTCTTAAAATTTATTACTGAGTTAATCTTCCTTTAATAAATGTTCTTTACAATAAGACTTAAGAAAGTAACCGAAGCAGCGAAGGAGGCTACTACTCATGAGCAGGGTCGTACACTGGCTTCAGCATCATGAAACACGCGTATTCCACTTTGTGAATCAACGTATCCAGCACTTCTTCCTTGATCATTTCTTTAATAAAATCACACATTTAGGCGGGGCCACAGCCTCCATTGCGATATCCTTATGCTTTGCATTGTTCGGGCAAGGCCCGCTGCGGACAGCAGGTATTCAAGCTCTCCTTGCCTTAACCATCAGTCATATTCCAGTTGCTATTATTAAAAAGAAATACCCAAGACTTAGACCTTACCTGGTACACCCTCAAACCATTACTTATAAAAATCCGCTGACGGATCATTCCTTTCCTTCCGGGCATACAACCGCTATCTTCTCAATCATTTTCCCTTTTGTTACAGCCATGCCTGTACTTGGACTTATTCTCATACCGCTCGCATTAATCGTTGGTCTATCACGTATCTACCTAGGGCTGCACTATCCTTCCGATTGTATCGTTGGATGTTTAATTGGAACGACGGCTTCTCTAGTGACAGTAGCTTTCTGGGGGTAAACGAATGGATGTCTTGCATGGTAAAAAACGGGTTCTCATTCTTTCTGAAGGCTTTGGAGCCGGACATACGCAAGCAGCTTATGCACTTGCCGTAAGCTTAGAGCAGCGTTGTTCTACAATCGAAACACGTGTATTAGAATTAGGCTCATTCCTGCACCCGACGTTAGCACCTTGGATCATCCATGCTTACAAAAAGACACTAACCTCTCAGCCCAAGCTGTACGGCCGATTGTACCGCTCTCAATACAAAAAATCGCTCAACCGCTTGACGCAATTGGCCTTACATCGCATTTTTTATGCACAGACAGCGGCGATTATCCAGCAGTGGGCTCCTCAAGCTATTGTCTGCACGCACCCTTTTCCCAGTGTTGTGGTATCTAGGTTGAAAAGAGCTGGCTTAGACATTCCGTTATGTACGGTCATTACGGACTACGATGTCCATGGGACTTGGGTCAGTAGAGAAGTAAATAAATATATGGTTTCGACAGAAGACGTCAAAAATAAATTGCTAGGCCGCGGTATCACGGCAGCTCAAGTCGAAATTACTGGAATTCCTGTTCATCCAAGCTTTCGTGTTGCTCACGATAAATCGATGATTCGACAACAATTCCAGCTGGCATCTCTGCCTACCGTACTAGTTATGGGAGGCGGCTGGGGATTAATTGGCGGCGATTCGCTCAGTGAGCACCTGATAACATGGAGAGATCGGATCCAATTCATATTTTGCTTAGGCAATAATGAGAAAGCATTAGCAAAGCTGACGATGGACGCCAGATATCAGCATCCCAATATCCATTTGCTTGGGTTTACCCAAGAAATCGGCAAGTTGATGGAAGCTTCCGATTTGCTTGTTACGAAGCCTGGGGGTATGACCTGCTCAGAAGGGCTTGCAAAGTCGATCCCCATGCTGTTCTACGATCCGATACCGGGTCAGGAAGAAGAGAATGTCCACTATTTTACTCAACTTGGCTTTGGCGAACCGATCCGATCTGCAGATACAATTGCGAACTGGTTATCGATGTTGGCAAGTCGCTACACGGATGTAGAGGCTAAGCGCGTTTCTAATTATCATAAAAAGAAGATGTATCTTCCCTCAGCTGATTGTTCAGAGGTCATTATGCAATTGCTTGGATAATTCGTGTAACAAAAAAGCTAATCTCCTACCGCAGTTTATGCAGTGGAAGATTAGCTTAATTTGTGTATAAACCTATTCCGATTTGGCTTTGTTCAATTGTTCCAGATGAGAAGCAAGCACATTTTCACCAATAACCACTTCACAGCGATGAATATTCATGCCTTGTCCGGCGAACTTTGTTTCGTATTCTGTCATAACATGGTCAGGATGAATCCCATCCACATGCAGATTTAAGGAAATATTTCGCATTCTCAGTCCCATGTCTGCAAAAGAATTGAGCGAGAATTCGAACAATGATTGCGAATCGGTTTTCAAGTGAATCTCGCCGTTCGCATTTAATATTTGCTGATATTTCTCAACAAAGCCCGGATGCGTTAAACGTCTACGAGCGTGCTTTTTCTTCGGCCATGGATCACTGAAATTTAAATAAACTCGCTCTAATTCACCTTCAGCAAAAGCTTCCTCAATATGTTCAATATTGAAAAGCATGAGCTTCAAATTCGGAATGCTTGGCGCAGACTCTGCCTCATCATCCGTCTTGATTTCATGAGCATTCTTTGCTTTCTCACTTGCTTTGCGAATCAATTCGTCATACATATCAACACCAATGAAATTAATGTTCGGATATTTCTTACTCATTTCACTAATGAAGCGACCTTTGCCCATCCCAAGCTCGGCATGAATCGGGTTGTTGTTACCGAATAACTCGGCCCATTTGCCTTTATATTCCTTGGCATTTAAAACAACGAGTTCCTTTTGACGTTCTATATCTTCTCGAATTCCTTTTCTTCCCCGTAAACGCATCTACTTTTTGCCTCCTACACGTACAAGCTATCGAATACAAATCATAGACGATTCGAGGAAAAAAATCAAAGGGAATTACACTTCCAGGGTATGATAATCAATGGTATTCGATGTGGCTGGAAACAGCTTTTGCTCCAAAGACCGCAGTACTTTTCGTCTTGCGTTCTTCGAAATGCTCGGGTCTTCAGCGTATTTCACGCCACTGCTCAAAGCGAATGCTTCTTTAATGGTCAACTCGACGGATAACGTATCGGTATCTAGGGACATCTTAACCAACTCATTCACCTGCTTTCCTTCTGCCTCATTAATGATAGCTTTCGTTAGGACGATGTTCTTTATGAATGGCAGATCATTCTAGCGACAAAGAAAAACGCCCTCCAATTGGAAGGCGCATTAAAATAATAGCTATTTATCTAGCTTCATCTCTTCGTTTGTCTTTCCCTCTTAGGCCAGTTAAGCCTAACAGACCTAATAGACCAAGCCATCCCCAATTCGTACGAGTGCCACTTGTTGGGGTAGTCGCGTAAGTTCGATAAGATGAAGTATCATAATTTCCAGTGTGTGTACCAGGGTGTGTACCCTTAATACTCATTCGGTCCATCATATTGTTACCATATTCATTGATATGACTAATAACACCAGAACCTGTTCCTGTCCCGGAATAGGAACCTGTACCAGTACCGTACCCCGTATAGGGGGCAGGTGTGCCAGTTGTGCCAGTTGTACCCATACCTGTCGTAGCATCATAATTACTTCCTGTATATCCCGATGTTGTCGTAGTTCCTATCCCCGTAGTTCCTGGCGTAGCACTTGGCGTTGTCCCCATTACAGTGTTAGCCAATGCACTAGTTGCCCCAAAGCTTAATGCTGTTGTCAGAGCTACCGCCAAAGTAATTGTACGAAACTTTTTCACTTGTTCAAATCCCCTTTCGGCATGTAATAGTTATGCAAAGTTATCATGCTCCGTATGGCTCTCTTTTAACGGGGAACTTCTTGGAAAGGCAGGGGTCGCTTTCATGCTTCAATTTCGCTACAATAGGTTGGAAAGAAAGGAGCAACCATATGTCTACAATTACTCAGGAGTCGCCTCAATTATGGGGGGACAAACGTTTCCATACATGGAATTATGAAATGCGTGAAGCTTTTGGCGGGAAGGTTTTTAAAGTCATGCTGGATGCAGGTTTTACTTGCCCCAACCGTGATGGCAATATTGCAACCGGTGGCTGCACATTTTGCAGCGCACGGGGGTCAGGTGATTTCGCCGGAAGCCGCCGCGATGATCTGGTTACCCAGTTTAATAAGATTCGTGATCTCCAGCATCTGAAGTGGCCGGAAGCCAAATACATCGGCTACTTTCAAGCTTATACGAATACGTATGCACCAGTTGAGGAGCTGCGGGAATATTATGAAGTTATTTTAAAGCAGCCAGGCGTTGTGGGTTTATCCATTGCTACCAGACCGGATTGTTTACCAGATGATGTGATCGAATACTTGGCGGAGTTGAATGAACGTACCTATCTATGGGTCGAAATGGGCCTTCAAACCGTACATGAATCAACCTCTGAACTCATCAATCGCGCTCACGACACAGGGTGCTATTTGGATGCGGTCGCCAAGCTTCGAAAGCATAATATTCGCACATGTGCACACATTATTTATGGATTACCTGGGGAGACCCACGAAATGATGCTGGATACCGGACGAGCAGTCGCTCAAATGGATGTTCAGGGCATTAAAATCCATTTACTTCATTTAATGCGTAAAACACCTATGGTGAAACAATACGAAGCCGGCTTGCTTCAGTTCCTCGAAAAAGACGAATATGTGAAGCTTATCGCTGATACGCTCGAATTTCTGCCACCGGAAATGATTGTCCATCGCCTTACTGGAGATGCGCCCCGCGATCTACTGATTGGTCCGATGTGGAGCCTCAAAAAGTGGGAAGTCCTGAATGCTTTTGATAGCCTTTTGAAAGAAAGAAATACTTGGCAGGGTAAACTTTGGAAGGGCAAAGCTAACCAAGGTTAAATATAAAAACCATAAAACCAAAATAGATTATTATCCGTTTCCTTTATATAGGTAGAATGACTAAAGGAGATGGATGATCATGATGATGAAACGAGCTCAAGTAGCCATTGTTGGGATGATGCTAATTGTCGCTGGATGCGGAGGAGAGCCGGCGCCAGTTGCCGTGGCGCCAAGTTCTGTGGCACCGTCAACGTCACCGACGGCGGTAGTAAGTGCGTCGCCGGTTGCTGCAGCGCCGGCAACACCCGCAGCCGCTACGGTGCAGCCGGCGGCAAGCAGCACTCCACAGCCGAGCGCAGCGGCGACAGCGAAACCGACTTCTGCTGTAGCGACACCAGCAGTGAAAGAGGCGGCTACGGCGAAGCCGGCGCCGACTGCAACGCCAGCGCCTGCCAGCGCGGCGCCATCCCCATCCGCTAAGCCTGCGGATGGCGGCACCAGCACCGCAGCGCAGGCGCAGGTGCTGTACAAGGACAACTGCATGTCCTGCCACGGGGCAGGGCTTGCAGGCGACTTCGGGCCGAACCTGACGAAGGTCGGTTCGCACAAAACCAAGGATGAGATCATTGCGCAGATCATGGGAGGTAAAGGCGATATGCCACCTTTCAAAAGCGCACTGAAATCCGAAGAAATCGAAGTGCTAGCCGCATGGCTAGCAGACAAAAAATGATCGTATAAGCAGCATGGAGGGCTTTCATCGCATGGGTTTTGTTTCGGTATTAAGTTTTGCTCATCAACTAATTAATCAGCGGGCTCAGCCGGGCGATACCGTCGTCGACGCGACCCTGGGCAACGGCGTGGATGCCTTGTTCTTAGCGAAGCTGGTCGGCACCCGCGGCAGCGTTTACGGCTTCGATATCCAGCAGCAAGCACTGGATCAAACAAAGATGCGTCTGGAGAAAGAACTTCCAGACGCATCTTCTTGTGTGCACATGAGCCTATGCAGCCATGCGCTCATGGAGGCGGCTGTGCCGCAGGACCGCCACGGCAAGGTCGCCGCGGTCACGTTCAATCTCGGCTACCTGCCCGGCGCGGATCCGGCAACCATTACGAAGCAGGAATCCACCATTCCTGCTCTCGAGGCTGCCCTCCGCCTGCTCCGCAAAGGTGGTATCGTGACCATCGTGCTCTACAGCGGACACGATGGAGGCTCGGAAGAAGCTGCAGCCGTCGAAAGCTGGGCCCACCGCCTTCCACTCGCAGCCTTTCAGGTGCTGCGCTACCAATTCATGAATACCAGCCCGCATGCTCCCTATCTCTTAGCTCTAGAAAAAAGATAGACGCATGATATAATGCTAGAGAGTGCATTAGCACTATTAGGTAGGAGAAATTAGAGAAGAAAGTAGGGATAGTTAGTGAAATCATACCCGCTTCAATTTCAACCTGAAATGAAAGAACGTGTCTGGGGTGGAAGAGCCTTAGAAAAGTTTGGTTTTCAGCTTCCAGAAGGCGCTATTGGCGAAGGCTGGATGATTGGCGATCACCCGAATGGAACGACGAAGGTTATTAATGGCGAATTAGCAGGGCTTGGTCTAGACGAAATTCGCGAAAAATACGGCAAAACGTTGTTCGGCACGAAAGGATTTTCCGAAAAAAACGGCCGTTTCCCACTACTCATCAAGTTATTGGATTGCGAAGACGATCTTTCCGTACAAGTACATCCGAATGATCATTACAAGAATTTGGCTGCCGGCGAGCTCGGCAAAACAGAGATGTGGTACATCCTTGATGCCAAGCCCGGCGCCAAAATTATATATGGCATGCAAGAAGGCGTTACACGTGAAAGCTTAGCTCAAGCAATAGCAGAAAACCGCATTTTGGACTGCTTACAGGAAGTGCCTGTTGAAGCCGGTGATTCCTTTTACATCCCAGCAGGAACTGTCCACGCTCTTGGCGCTGGCGTCCTAGTTGCCGAGATTCAGCAAAATTCCGATACGACCTATCGTTTGTACGATTATAATCGTCCTGGACTGGACGGTAAACCTCGTGATCTTCATATTGAAGATTCGCTCAACGTTATCGCGTATGAAGGCTCCGGCTCCACTTTCATGAAAACAGATTTAAATGAGGCTGGCACTTGGTTAACGCTCGCCCAGTCTCCTTTCTTCACCGTGGAAAAAGGCCTAGTAGGACCGAAATGGGAGCTAAGCACTTCTCCTGAAAGCTTCGTCATCCTCGTTATTGCAGACGGTAACGGAACCCTCCAGTGGGCAGATGGCAGCATCTCCACGAAGCCTGGCGACTGCTTCCTGCTTCCTGCCAATCTTGGCAGCTATGCGCTAGAAGGCAATATGACGGTTATTCGCAGCTACTTGCCTTAATTGATGTTCGATGAAGAACGTCCCACTCATGTTTTGATGAATAAGGGGCGTTTTTTTGTTATTCCTAATGCATCTGAGCTTGCGCGTTGGGGATTACTAACTGACGGGGAGATCACTTTGGGGCTTACTTGAATTGGTACCTATCATCAGATTAGATGTAAAAAGTGCATCTAATCTAGCCAATATGCTCGATTCCATGAGAATACATGTAAAAAGTACATCTAATTCGACGAATATGCTCCGTTTTGGTGGAATATGCGGAAATTAGACGCACTAAATACATCTAATTTCCTGAAACCAGAGACAAGACCGATATTAGATGCACTATTTGCATCTAAATGAGAAGATACATAAACTATTCAAAAGTGTCTGAATGGGGTCATTTTGCTGATATATTGTTTACTTGGAGCAGAAAGCTATATTATGGATTAGTCCAAAAAGGCTCTCCACCTATCATCTCTAAGATGATTGTGGAGAGCCTTTTCTATACCCAGCTATTATTCTTCGGATAAGCTGCTCTCTTTTAAAATAACGTCGTGCGCTCCGCCTTCAACAAGACTGGTTGCGGAAACGAGCGCAATTCTCGCTTTGCTCTTCAGCTCGTCCAAGCTTAATGATCCACAGTTGCACATCGTTGACTTTATTTTGCCAAGCGTCTTGTCCAGGTTCTCCTGTAGGCTTCCAGCATATGGAACATATGAATCGACGCCTTCCTCAAACAAGAGCTTGTTTTTGCCGCCCGTATCATAACGCTGCCAGTTGCGGGCACGATTGGAGCCTTCTCCCCAGTATTCTTTCACAAAGTTGTTTCCAACTTTCAGCTTTCTGGTCGGGCTCTCATCGAACCGTGCGAAATATCGGCCCAGCATAACAAAATCTGCGCCCATCGCTAAGGCTAATGTAATATGGTAGTCATGTACGATACCACCATCGGAACAGATTGGAATGTAGGTACCTGTTTCTTTGAAGTATTGATCTCTGGCTTCAACAACTTCCATGAGGGAAGAGGCTTGTCCGCGGCCAATCCCTTTTTGCTCACGAGTGATACAGATAGACCCGCCGCCGATGCCGACTTTAATGAAGTCCGCTCCTGATTCCACAAGATAAAGGAACCCTTCACGGTCTACAACGTTACCTGCACCGATCTTCACATTGAAATTCTCTTTCACATACTGAACCGTTTCCCGCTGCCATTCACTATAACCATCTGAGGAATCGATGACCAGAATGTCTACTCCCGCTTCAACAAGCGCAGGCACTCTCTCTTTGTAATCCTTCGTATTAATCCCCGCACCAACAATATAGCTTTTGTTACCGTCTAAAAGCTCCATCGGATTTTCTTTGTGCTCATCGTAATCCTTGCGGAAAACGAGGGTGTCGAGCTTCTGATGCTCATCCACAATCGGTAAACAATTCAGCTTGTGATCCCAAATTAAATTGTTAGCCTCCGACAAAGTAATTCCTGATTTGCCGTAAATCAATTTATCGAAAGGCGTCATAAATTGATGTATTTGGCGATCGAGAGGGTCACGACTTGTCCGGTAATCCCGCCCCGTTACAATACCAAGCAATTTTCCATTCGGTGTACCATCGTCGGTAATAGCAACTGTAGAATGACCTGTTTCTTCTTTCAACGCCAGTACATCACTTAGCGTATGCTGGGGAGTTAAGTTCGAGCGGCTAACTACAAATCCTGCCTTGTACCCTTTTACTTTACGTACCATAAGTGCTTCTTCTTCAATCGATTGCGAGCCAAAGATAAACGAAATCCCGCCACTCCGCGCCAAAGCAATCGCCATTCCATGATCGGATACGGCCTGCATGACAGCAGATGAAAACGGGATATTGAGCGAGATCGCAGGCTCCTCACCTTTATTGAATTTAACTAACGGTGTCTTAAGCTTCACATTCGCCGGTGTACATTCCTTCGTCGTAAGATTAGGAATCAACAAAAACTCACTAAACGTGCGGGATGGTTCTAAGTAATACGTAGCCACTTTACGATTCCCTCCTTGATCCATAGGTAAATTTTTTCAATCTTATCACTGAACCTCACCTGTGGTCAATGGATTTTTTTAGCAATACCAATAAAGGCGTTACAAAACGGCGACCTATCGGCAGCTCGCTCTGTAACGCCTAAAAACCAATTTTACACCGGCTATTCGCGGGCGTATTTCACGCATCGCTAACATGTAGCCGTTTTTTCAAAAGATGGACGGACTTAAAGCGGCTTCTTGCCCTCATTTTCGATAAGTGGATCACGCTCATTATCTTCGATGATATTACGGGTAGAGTTGCGAAACTCGCGGAGCGTATCACCAAACGCTCGACCAAGCTGCGGCAGCTTAGACGGACCGAACACGATTAAAGCGATAGCCAGAATTAACACTAACCCAGATACACCAATATTGTTAAACATGAACATCATCCTCTTTTCTTTGTGCTTAATTGAAAGTCAGCTGTTCGCAGGACTTTCCTGCATGGTTCGCCATTGCCAGCCCGCAACCATAACGCTAATTTCAAACAACAAGATTAATGGCAGCGTGACCGATAGATGAGATATCATATCGGGCGGGGAGATGCATGAGCCTATGATCGCTAAACCAACGTAGGCGTATTTTCTCGTCATTTTCAATCGCTGCGGCTTCAGTAGACCGATTCTTGTTAGAAATAGAACGACTACGGGCAATTCAAAGGCGATTGCCATGGGGAATACAACTTCGAACAAAAACGAAAAGTAGCGGTCGATCCCATACGTTTCCACAGCGCCGACCGTGTGATTCATACGTATCATAAAACGAATCATCATCGGGAATACCACCCAATAGCTGAACGATACCCCGATAATAAACAGTGCAAATGACACCGGTATGTAGGGAAGGGTGCTCTTAGCCTCCGCGTCAGTAAGACCAGGACGAACGAATGCCCACACTTGATAAAGCAGCACTGGAATTGTGAACAATAAAGCAACCAGGAAAGCGCACTTCATGTAGATCGTCAGCCCATCCGTGAACGAAAACACGTTCCACTCAATTTCACCTACCAAAGGTTGCGATTTCATATACCGCAGGATTCTAGGTGAAACATACAACCCAATGCTTAGTGTAACCACAAACCATGCGAACACAATCAGCAAACGTTTGCGGACTTCGGTCAAATGAAAGATCCAATCTTCCTGCTCCATCCCTTCACCCCATTAAACAAAGTCCTCTGCCCTACCTTGATTAAACAACCATTCCACCTTGTTTCAAATATTTCGCAATCCCTTCTACTGCCCGATAAGCAAGTGCCCCGACCGTACCCGTAGGGTTGTAGCCGCTGTTGTGCGCGAAAGCTGACGCTCCGACAACGAAAACATTTTCAGCATCCCACATTTGCAAGTAGGAATTTACGGCAGAAGTTGCAGGTTCTGCCCCCATAATGACGCCCCCGGTATTGTGCGTAGATTGATAAGGGACGATATTGTAAGGTCCAAGTTGATCCGAGGAGCCTATTGTCGTAGCCTTCATTTCCTTCATGATTTCGGCTGCCTTGCCAGCCATGAATTTGACCATTTGCCTGTCCTGCTCCTCAAAATCGAAAGTAACTCGAGGCAGCGGCAGGCCATAAGCGTCTTTATAGGTAGGATCCAAGTCCACATAATGATGCTTCCACGGCAAACTGCTGCCCTGAGGAGAAACAGACAGTACACTGTTCGCATATTTTAGTGACTTTTGCTTGAAGTCTTTACCCCATGTCGGTGTTCCTTTCGGAACCGAGTTGGTTGCGATTGGCCGCTGCCCCGTCTGTGAAATGCGCATTCCAGCCCCATGAAGAAAGTTAAGATTACTATGGTCGAAATTGTCTCCATTGAAATCAGGAATTTCCATGCCAAGTGATCCTGCGCCGGCATACAAATTGAATTCCTTATCGTCAAAAAATCCGGCGGCTGAGCCCCCATTGGTCTGATAGCAATAATTTTTCCCGATAACTCCTTTACCGGTAGCCGGATCGTAAGGCTTGCCCAACTTCGAAGTTAGCAAGAGCTTAATGTTATTGAACACGTAGCTCGCCATAATGACCACATCAGCCTGCTGCTCAAACTGTTCTCCCGTTATCGTGTTAATATATACAACCCCACTAGCTTTCTTACCGTCATTGAGAATTTGTATAACATTAGAATAGGTACGCAGCTCAAAATTCCCTGATTTCTGGGCAACTGGAAGTACAGTGACCACGGCATCTGCCTTCGCTCCGTATTCACAACCAAAGCGTTCACAGTATCCACAATATTGGCAGGCTGCCCGGGTGATCCCATCGGGATTCGTATATTGTTCCGACAGGTTGGCCGAAGGCATCATATAGGGGTGATATCCCAGCTTTTTCGTTGCTTCTTCAAACAGCTTCAAGACCGGAGTTTTCACCATCGGTTTAGTAGGAAAAGGGCTCGAGCGCTTACCAACCAAAGGGTTTTGGTCTGGATCGCCAGAAATTCCCGCCATCTTCTCGAATTTGTCAAAATACGGCTCTAATTGATCGTAGGTAATACCCCAATCCTGAATGGTCATTCCATCTGGTATTTTCTGTTTCCCATACCTCTCAACCGTTTTACTATAAATTTCAAAATCGTAAGGAAGAAATCGATAGGTTTGCCCGTTCCAGTGTATGCTTGCTCCGCCAAGTCCTTCTCCTAGCAGGAAAGAACCGTGTTCACGCATCGGAACTGCGGTCATTTTCTCCGTATTGCGAAACGTTATCGTTTCCTTCGATAGATCCTGCATGAGATCCAACCGCTGGGCATAACGCAGTTCATCATGCACCATATAGTAATCCTGTGTAGCTCGCGGCTTCCCGCGTTCCAATCCAACTACCTTAACCCCTTGCTTAGCTAATTCCGCGGCAATGATGCCCCCGACCCATCCCATTCCAACAATCACAACTGGAACTTTCGGCATTTTTGTAGCCATATGCTCTTTCCTTTCTCACCTATGTTTGTGTTTTCACTAATGGGCGAAATGATCATGCAAACTACGCGGATCCATGACCACGAACTGATCCTTCTCCATAATAGTGGCGTAAGTCATCTGATTACCTGGATATTTACGCATCTTCCATCCCAACATGTTCTTGTTACCCCCATACAGCGGATCGCAGTAAACGCCCTCCATGGTCAGCCTGCAGAATAGATTGAAGAATGTTTTGCCCGTTATTCCGTTAATGACCATGATCTCGCCTTTTTCCATGGATGTCAGAATCGCATCCTTCTCCTCCGGCGTCAAATCAACAAAGGACTTGGAATATTTGGTTTTGCAAGCCTCTTCCATACTTTGAAGCCCCATCGTGAATAACTCGTGGCGCTGGATACTTTGATAATCCCCCTGCGTCACCTCCCCTTTTATAAAAGGACCTGTCCGATACTCACGGGAATTCACCCCCCATGGACTGGCCAATTGATGGTCAATATAAAAAACGACGCCCAAATCTGTTGCTCCCGGTCCATTTTCATCTTTGGGAAAAATACGTTCAGCCGCCGCTTCCGTCAGCTGCAGCTGCGCTTGATTAAAAAACATAGGGGCTTGATTATAATCGGCTGCAGCTTGTGGCGCTGTTGATGGTGCTGGTGCAGGAGCCGCCTGTTTTTTTCCAAATCCTCCCGAAAGCGCACTGCCGACTACGCCTCCCACTACTACACCGCCAATAGCAGTCCCGGTATATTTCAAAAAACGACGCCGTGAGTGATCTGGAGAACTTACTTTGTTTTTGTCCGCCAATTTCTCATTCCTCCTTGGAGTTTTTAGTATAAATTGGTTGTTATGGATAGGATGAGCGACCGGTTCATTAATTATTCCGATTGCATGAAAAGTAGCGAATTCGGGAAATGTAGTGACAGAACTCGAATGAAATACAAGAAGGAGAATGATGCAGTTGAACAAATCATTTCTATGCCTCTTTCTATTGTTAGCCTTCTCCCTAGCTGCCTGTGGGAAGACGACACCTCCGGCAACAACGGGAACTCCAGCAGCAACAGGAACCCCAACGGCAACAGGAACCCCAGCAGCAACTAGCAGCGGAGCAACAACCAAAGTCGACGCCCAAGCTGTTTTTAAACAAAGCTGCGTGAGTTGCCATGGTGTTAACCTTGAGGGTGCAGTAGGACCTAATTTACAGAAAGAAGGCAGTAAGCGTTCCAAGGACGAGCTTGCAACGATTATAACGAATGGCAAAGGCGCGATGCCCAGCTTCAAAGGGAAGCTTACGGATGATGAAATCAGCTCCCTAGCTGTTTGGCTTGCAGACAAGAAATAACGGATGCAAAAAAGCTTCGCTCTCCGAGAAGGAAAGCGAAGCTTTTTTATGTTGTCGCCAATTGGCGCAGCGGCATGGTGTAGTAGCTGGCCGGCTGCTGCGTGTCCGGCGGGAAGTGCACAACAAGCAGCTCTTTGCTGCTTTCGTCAATCTCTCCGCTTTGCAGATACGTCTGCAAAGCGAAAGGCAATACCTCAAGCATGGCATGCTTGTGGAGGTCTTTTTCGTTTATGCGGAGATGGTGGAAGTCTCCGCTCACAAGCTCAGGCTGATCAGCCAGCAGCTTGAGGTAAGCGTTTTGCTCGGACTTCTCCAAGGTGAAATCCCACCAGATTTTGCGCGGCTTATATTTATGACCCAGGAAATAATCCAGTTTCATCAAGCCTTCAATGACGTGCATGTTTTTCGTTTCACGATGTATCAGGAAGTCGCGCAATCGGGTAAACAAATCCTCGAGCTGATGCCCAATCTTCTGCCAACCGCGGCCTTCCCAGAAGTCGCCGAACTCTTGAAAGAAATCAAACGCAGAAGCGAATTCTTTGGCGATTAAATATTTGACCGTATGATCCATGCGGTGCGCGTTCCAATATTTCTCGAGCACATCCTCCACCCGTTTGATGCGAATCAAATCAGTGAATGGCAGAATGTCATTGCCGAGAATCTCGTAAGGCGCGTGGTCCATGTAAACATAGCCGTATTTATGCGCGTCATTGCGCATCCCCGTGCCGCGCAGCATTTTCAGGAACCCGAGCTGCAGCTCTTCCGGTCCTAGTTCAAAGACATCGTTAAAAGTCTTGCGGAACGAGTTATAATCCTCTTCCGGCAATCCGGCTATAAGATCGAGATGCTGATCGATTTTCAGGCTATTTTTCACCTTAGATACCGTACGGCTCAGCTTGAAGAAATTCTGCCTGCGCTGCACCAAATCGTTGGTCGTATCATTCGTAGATTGAACCCCAATCTCAAAGCGGAATGTACCCGGAGGGGCATTCTCTGCTAGGTAATCGAGAACTTCTGGACGCATAATGTCCGCAGTAATCTCAAACTGGAACACGGTGCCGCGATGATTGGCAATGAGGAATTCAAAGATTTCCATCGCATAATCACGCTTAATATTAAACGTCCGATCCACGAACTTGATTAGCTTCGCGCCGGAGTCAATTAAGTACAGCAGGTCTGACTTGGTACGTTCCATATCAAAATACCGTACACCGACCTCAATACTCGATAAGCAGAATTGGCAGGAGAAAGGACAGCCACGGCTCGTCTCGAAATACACAACACGATTAGCCAGACTCGGCACATCTTCTGCAAAACGGTGCGGAGACGGGATATCATCCAGCTTCAGCTTAGGTCTGCCTGGCATTAGTACGATTTCCTCGCCTTTGCGATAAGCCAGTCCATAAACAAAATGATATTTGCGAGTCGTTGAAATTTCCGTCAGCAGTTGATGGAAGGTCTCTTCCCCTTCACCCATCACAATGAAATCAACCTCAGGAATGCGATTCATCCAGTACTCGGTATCATAAGAGACTTCAGGGCCGCCAAGCATGATCAAGAGATCTGGCCTAATCTTTTTGATCATTTTAATAATCGTTATCGTTTCTTCTATGTTCCAAATATAACAAGAAAAACCCAGTACATCCGGGGCCTTTTGATAAATGTCCGAAACGACGTTCATGACAGGGTCTTTGATCGTATATTCTGTAATTTCAACATCAAAATCCTTCTCGCAGAACGCTTTCAGATAGCGTAAGGCCAAGGAGGTATGAATGAATTTAGCATTAAGTGTGGATACAAGTACTTTCATTTTCAAAAAACCTCGTTCTGTTCTCGTTTATCGTACGATCTAATTCTACACGAAAACCGAGGAAATACAAAGGTAAGCCCTCCCAAAGAAGACTAAAGAACCATATCATCATCCAATTGAGGGTTCTCATAAGGGAACTGCAAATAGGAGGCTTCCTGAATCGCATTTTTCCAGCGTTCGGCATGGGAATACAGCTGATCTTCGACTTCTTGCATTCTTTGTTGCAATTCACCGGTATTTTCAGCAGGTCCACTTTGCAAAGCCTTTTGCAGGGTGGTGCGCTCTTCGAACCATTGCGTTAACTGATATAAAAGCATAAGGAATTCCCACCTTTTCTCACATGTAGAGTTGCAGCATGTAAGTAGTAGTGTTCCCTTTTTTGGAGGTGGGCATACAGTTGTTGGCTTTTAAGCGCGTTTTGGGCACCTATTCGACGGGGATGCGTTTGAACTTTGGCTGAGAAGGCCTTTTCTGCCTTCTCAGCTCATCTACTAAGCTTTTAAGTGCCTTTTCCGCCCTTATTCGGCGAGGAGGCTACTAGGCTTTCTCTGAGAGGCATTTTGCTACTTTAACACTGCCCCGTCTTGCACGAGAACTGATTGCAGCTCCGCAATATCAATTTCCGCAGGTTGAATGCCATGCTTAACAGCAAGTCCTGCTGCTGAACCGGCTGCTTGCCCTGTTGCCATACAGCTTGGGGTGAGACGCGTTGTTGCGAGTGCTTCATGCGTCGTTGAGATACAGCGCCCTGCGGTCAGCAGGTTCTCAATTTTTTGCGGCAGCAGGCAGCGGTATGGGATGTCGTAAGCTCCGTCACCTTCGACCCAAGCAGCAGTCACACCTTTGCCGGATGGATCGTGAATGTCAATCGGATAACCGCTGCGTGCGATAACATCTTCAAAATGGCGTCCTTGCACGACATCGGCAACCTGCAGAGCATATTGACCGTCAATACGGCGCGTTTCACGGATACCGATTTGAGCGCCTACCGATGAAATTGAGGCTTTTTCGAACCCAGGTAGGTTGTTCTTCATGAATTCTGCTACCATCAACACCTGCTTACGACCTAGCTCTTCAGCCTCCGTCAAATCCTCTACATCGGTACCATCAAGCCCTTGTACACGCGTAGTGTTGACCAGTACTTCGTCGGCTTCAGGACCTGTGAAGAAGAGCACTTGATCTCGATTAATCGGCAGGTTCGCTTCCTTCCAGTGCTTGTAATAACCCAAAACACCAGATAAAGGCAGATCAGCAAGCTCAGCAATCGGTGTCTTTTTATAAAATTCATCCGGATGGTCGATCATGTACTGTTTGACGACTGCCAAGTCCACACCGCGCATCCGGAACTTCATCGTCATCGGTTGTGTGAGTTTATCGCCGTCACGCCCTTGTAAACAAGGTGCTCCTGATAAATAAGCAAGATCCGCATCTCCTGTTGTATCGATGAATACTTTGCCCTTCACATCAATTCTACCCGACTTGGACGTTAATTGTACGGACTGGATACTGTTGTCCACAGTCTCTACATGATCAACAAAGCTATGGAATAGCAGCTTAACACCCGCTTCTTTCAACATATCAACAGCAAGCACTTTATAAATCTCAGGGTGATATGGCGTAATTGTATTCACAAAGCCCACTGTGTCCCGAAGATGACCGGGGGATGCATTCATTGCCATGAGGCGGTCGATGATCTCTTGCGCAAGTCCTTTAATGACTTGCTTGCCATCTGTTGTATGAAATGTCATCCATGGATAAACAAGTGCAGCGGTTGACATCCCGCCAATAAAGCCGTATTTCTCGATCAAAACTGTCTTAGCCCCGCTCCGTCCGGCAGCAATGGCTGCGTTCACACCAGCTGGACCTCCGCCTACAACGACGATATCTGCTTCTATTATTTTGTTCATCTGTATTACTCCTTTTGTTTAAGTTCTTCTGAGTTCCTTGCTTCCCCCTTAGTGTAGTTTAAATTCAACCTTCTTTTTAGTTTAAATTTAGTTTAAAATTACAGTTCATTCGTTAATTTGAAAAGGGGATTTCAACGACATATGCGCAAACGAATTACGCTTCATAATTTGGCCGCTGAGCTCGGTCTTACTATACAAACGGTGTCTAAAGCGCTGCGTGGACTCCCCGGAATGTCCGAACAGACACGAAGTGAAGTGTTCCGGCTTGCACGCGAGCTTGGCTATATGACCAAAGATCAGAAACAAACGCTGCAGCTGGATCATATTTCACCCTATCCTGTTGTGAAGCGCCGGTTTGTGCTGGTCCAAAATAAACAGTCTTTAAACTTCAATCGACTATTGCTGCAAGGACTGCATGAAAGATTCATGGAATTCGGCCACACGGTGCAGCCTCTCCTCATTCCTCCGCAGCTGAAGCCATCGCAATTTGAAGCATGGGCCGAGGAGCAAGAGCTGATGTATGCGGAAGGTGTGTTCATTGCACCGCGGATGAATTTGGATCTTCTAGAGTTGAAATTGTTGGAGCTTCCGCTTCCTCGTATTCTGCTGAACTTCCCACCGCCGGAAACCAAGGTAGATAGTGTGATTTGGGATGTATACGAGGCTGTTTTTCAAGCTGTTCGAAGGCTCGTGCGAATGGGGCATCGGAAGATTATGTATGTGGGGGATGCGTTGGATCAACGTGGCTTCGTTATCCGGTGGCAGGCCTTTCGTGAGGCGATGAAAGAAGCCGGGTTTTCGGTGGATCCGCAAGAGCACGCAACGGAGCGAGACGGCACAGATCGATGGCTGCAGAATTTCGGAGTTCTCTATAGGACGCACAAGCCAACTGCCGTTATTTGCGGTATCGATGAGGAAGCTGCGCCTGTGTATCACACGCTGCGCCACTTAGGGGTTGCTGTTCCACAGCAATGCTCGTTAGTCGCACTACTTAATGAACAAAGTGACACGCTTCCACTGTGCTCGCGCCCGTTGCTGCCGATTCGAGAAACCGGCTATCGCTCAGCGGATCGAATGCTTTGGCGAATTGCGAATCCACATTTACCCTTTGAACATGTGCGGTTACAGGGAGAATTTTTCGCGGGGAGCACGATTCAGAAGCTGGCGGGACAGGTAGCGGATAAGTAATTTCCCTTGGGATATACCTTGAAAGTCGCGCGCTATATAGGATCTTCCCTCATAGCGTTTCTTTTGCTTTTGCGAACGTGGTATATTGTAAGGTGAATGATCTGACCGGAAGGTAAGCGATCGCAATAGGAGGTCTTTTTTATGCAAAAGAAGCAAGGTAAGTTTCAAAGTCCAAATAAAAACCAGAACCAGAATTCCAAATTCAAGCAAAATAAGAGTCTGAGCCAGAATCCTACTCCGTCCAAAGGTAACCAAGAGATGAGCACTCGCCAGTACACCGTCAAGGAGTCCTCTGAGCTTCTGCCTTTTTTAATAGAAAAGCTTTCGAGTTTGGGACGGAATTCGGTTAAAGCCATACTTGCCCGTGGACAAGTCGCAGTGAATGGCAAAGCCGTAACAGCTTACAACTATCCATTGCAGCCAGAGCAAACGGTCACCATTAACAAGGATAAAATCGTCGAAGATATCCCGCTTGCTGGCATGACAATTTTGCACGAAGATGAAGATGTGATTGTCATTCAAAAGGATGCCGGGCTTTTATCTATCGCCACAAATACAAAAGAAAATGAGATTACGGCCTATCGTCAGCTCACGGCACATGTTCGGAACCACGATCCGAAGGCTCGGATTTTCGTTGTACATAGACTGGATCGAGATACATCCGGCGTGATGATGTTTGCCAAAAACGAGGAGACTCAGCAGCACCTACAGAACACTTGGCAAGAAAGTGTCAAAGAGCGTACTTATGTTGCTCTGGTTGAAGGCATGGTGAAGAAGCCTGAAGGAACCATTTCCTCATGGCTCAAAGAGCATACGAAGTCGCTTAAAATGTTTTCGACGCCGTATCCGAATGATGGACAACACGCAGTTACTCATTATAAAACGTTACAAGCGAACAAGAGCTTCTCACTGTTAGAAGTTAATCTCGAAACCGGCCGCAAAAATCAAATCCGCGTTCATATGCAAGACATCGGCCACCCGGTTGTTGGCGATAAGAAATACGGTTCAAAAACGAAGGAAATCGGCCGCCTTGGACTGCATGCGCGTGTGCTTGCATTTTTGCATCCAACAACGGGTCAGCTGCTGCGATTTGAGACGCATATTCCGAAGGTGTTTTTGAATCCATTTAAAGAGTTACCTGCGAAGAAATAATTGGCTTGGGGAGCGATAAGAGATGCAAATCGTTGTGCTTGATGGCTACACACTAAATCCTGGCGATCTGGACTGGAGCGGATTAGATTCACTCGGTGAGCTTGCTGTCTATGATCGAACCGCTGAATCGCAGATCATTGAGCGCGCTGCTGACGCGGAGATTGTGCTGACGAATAAGACGCCGCTTTCCGCTCAAATGATTCAGCAGCTGCCCAAGCTTCGCTATATCGGCGTACTTGCGACCGGATACAATATTGTTGATATTCAGGCTGCCAAGGAGAATGGCATTATTGTCACTAACGTTCCTGCTTACAGCTCGCATTCTGTTGCTCAACTGGTCTTTGCTTTGTTATTGGAGTTTTGCCATCGGGTACAGCAGCATAGTGACAGCGTGCTTAGTGGGGATTGGTCTGGGTCAATTGATTTCAGCTACACCCGATCTCCGCTCGTGGAGTTAAGCGGTCAAACCATGGGACTGATAGGCTTAGGGCAAATCGGCAAACAAACCGCGTTGATAGCACAGGCGATGGGGATGAAAATTATCGCGACTGGCAGCGGAAGAAATGTCCCTCAACCTGTTGAGGGTATCGAGTGGGTGCATCTCGACGAGCTGCTGCAGCGCTCTGATGTTATTAGTCTCCACTGTCCATTGACACCGGCAACGAATCAACTGATAGATGCTAAACGGATAGCTCAAATGAAACCGACGGCTATATTAATTAATACAGCACGAGGCGGTCTTCTCAATGAGGAGGATGTCGCTCATGCGCTCAACGAAGGCAGATTGGCAGGAGCCGGTCTCGATGTGCTGACCGTAGAACCGCCTCGACCAGACAATCCCTTGCTGCATGCGAAAAATGTGATCATTACCCCGCATATCGCGTGGGCTACTAAAGAAGCACGAGCTAGACTGATGGATACGGCAATTGGTAATGTGCGCGCTTATCTAGATGGGCGTCCAGTGAATGTGGTTGGGTAGTGAGTGGAGTGAGTGAGTGAGTGAGTGAGTGAGTGAATGAGTGAATTCTGGGAATCGTGCCGTGCACCCCTGTTGTGTGGTGGATTTAGTGATGTTTTACAGCGCTACGAAGCTCATTTCCTCCTCATGCACACTTTAGCGATGAAAAACATCGTTACAGCGAGCAGATTAGACTATTTCACTTGGGTTCGGCAGTTTTAAGGATGTTTTATATCGCTATCGAAACACATTTCCTCTTCATGCACACATTAGCGATGAAAAACATCGCTATGGCGAGTAGATTAGACTATTTCACTTGGGTACGATAGTTGTAAGGATGTTTTATATCGCTATCGAAGCTCATTTCCTCCTCATGCACACTTTAGTGATGAAAAACATCACTACGGGGCTTGAATTAGGAAAACCAATCAGCTGATCTAGCCTACTCTCGCGCCCTGCGAACATGAATGAAATCAGCCTTATAGGATCAAAAAAACCACCGTGATAGGGTTCGCTCCCTAATCGGTGGTCTTCTCTATATGCGGGCTGCGGGTATCCACGCCCCGTTATTTTGACCGCTTAAGTGTTAGCTCACTTAAGCGGTTTTTCGATTTTATAGCGTTATTTCAGCAATGCCGCATAATCCATCTGCGGCACGAGCCCTTCCTCCGCAGCCCGCTGGAGCAAGGTCAAGACGGCGCCATAGCCGCTCTCACCCAGATCAGCGGTAAACTCATTGACGTACAGGTCGATGTGCGCTTGCGCGACCTGAGGGTCCATCTCCTGCGCGTGCGCCATGACGTAGTCGCGCGATGCTTCCGGATGCGCCCACGCGTATTCGACCGAGGCGCGGGCCCAGCCCGCAAGCGCCTCAAGATCCATGGAGCGCCGCGCAATGATGGCGCCCAGCGGGATCGGCAGGTTGGTGTCTGACTCCCACCAACTGCCCAGATCTGTGAGAAGCGCTAACCCGTAAGACGGGTAAGTGAAGCGCGCTTCATGAATGACAAGGCCGGCATCGATTAGGCCGTCCCGTACTGCGGGCATGATCTCGTGGAACGGCATGACCACGATTTCGCCAACGCCGCCCGGAACGTTCTGTGCCGCCCAGAGGCGGAACAGTAAGTACGCGGTCGAACGCTCGCTCGGCACAGCGACCCGGCGGCCGCTGAGCATGGCCGGGTCTGGCAATGTTGTCCCCGCTGTTCCCACCGTTCCCACTGCGCCGCTGGTCTTCGTCAGCACCAGCGGTCCGCAGCCTCTGCCCAAGGCGCCGCCGCAGGGCAGCAGGGCGTAGTCCTTCAGCACCCAAGGCAGTGCTGCGTAAGAGATCTTGAGGACATCCGGCCCGCTGCCTTCAGCAGCTAGCTTGTTCGTAATGTCGATGTCGGCATATAAGACATCCAGCTCAGGGGCACCTGGGATTAACCCATGCGCCCAAGCATGGAAAACAAATGTATCATTTGGACAAGGTGAGTACGCAATCTTCATAATTAAAGCACCTCCGCTAAGACTGAACTTGCTGCTTCTAAAGCCTTAAAAGCATCACCGATACGCCAAGCGTCTCGGTCACGAGGACCAACCGCATTGGAGATCGCTCGGATCTCCAACACTGGCACGCCACGCTGCTGCGCAGCTGTCGCAATGCCGAAGCCTTCCATGGCTTCGGCAGCGGCTCCTGGCACGCGAGTAGCCAGCGCAGTCGCTGTCGCTGCCGTCCCAGTGGCCGTTGCTACCGTGAGTACTGGCGCCATCTGCGCCGGCAGACCAGCGGCTAACAACGCCGCTGTCACTCGCTCGGCCACATCCGCGGCAACACCAACGCGCGTCGAGCCGAAGCCAAGCTCGTCCAAGCTGCTGAAACCATCCAGCAGCTCAACGCCAAGGTCAGCGGCGATGATCTCGCTCGCCACAACAAGCGAGCCTATCTCCGCTTGACCTACAAATCCGCCAGCAATACCAGCGATTACAACCAAATCATATTCAGCTTTCGCAAGCTCTAACGCTCCGTTCACTGCTGCCACAGCAAGTCCAACGCCAGCTAAGGCAAATTCAAACCTGCTGTCATGGCCAAGGCCGCGCTGGACTGCATCTCTTTCAGGAGCTACAGCTGTCATTACAAGTACACGCATCGTTATTCCAATCCCCTTTTATGATCAATAACCATTCTTATATACGATTATTTTACATGACCATGATCAAATAGGAAACTTTCGAGGAATAACCAACTTTCTCGATCGATTAATCGTGTTGACAATTTCATTCAATTTAATTATCATCTAATTAGATACTTGTCAAATTAGATGATCTTTTAAGGAGGTACACCCGCCATGCAATTAGATAAAATCATTACTTATCACAAGGCTCTCGCAGACGCAACGCGTATACGCATGCTTATTTTACTAGCCGATGGAGAGCTTAACGGTCAAGTTCTTGCCGAGAAATTGGGTGTTACCCCAGCAACCATTACCCATCACGCAGCCAAGCTTCGCGAGGCTAGCCTCATCAATGAGCGTAGAGACAAGAACACGATTTACTTCTCTTTAGATGAGTATTTCATTCGCAGTAATGCCACCGCGACGGCTGATCTCATTTTCAAAAATAAGAAGGGAGATACAGAATCAATGAAAGATGAAGATCGTAATCTGAACCTCAAGCAATCTGTCATTCGGAACTTTATAACCTTAGATGGCAAACTCAAGCATATCCCCGCTCAGCTCAAGAAAAAACTTATCGTCCTAGAACATCTTGTAGAGCAGCTTGAAAAAGGACGCACCTACACAGAGAAGGAACTGAATACATTCATTAAGAACTACCACCCTGATTTCGCAACGATTCGACGAGAATTCATTATGCACCAGTTCATGTTTCGCGAGAACGAGATATATGAACTTAATCCAGTGGAGATGTGGGCCAAATGGGAGAATTTATCCTAATTCAGATTGGATATAAAAAAAGGACGATTCCCAGTCGATTACTCAACCTAAGAACTCGTCCTTGCCTTTATTTCCTTACCCTTTTAAAAGAAACGTATTACCATCCTCATCCTTAAATGTGGCAAAAGTTCCCCACTGCATCTTGGATAGCTCCCCTTCGAATTCAACGCCTTTGGACTTCATGTTCGTGTAGGTCGTCTGGATATCATCCGTAACAAAGACCACAGAAGGCTTAAGTTCGGCATAATTTGTCATCATGCTTTTCGGATAAATGACTAGTGCGGACTCCGCTCCTTGCGGCGCTACCTCTAACCAGAAGGAATTAGGACCCATTGGTGTTTCACGAACGACTTCAAATCCAACTTTTTCGGTCCAAAATGTTTTTGCCTTTTGTTGATCCTCCACATAAATGCCAACCGTTGCTATCTTCTGAATCATGAGGATTCCTCCCTGTTTGTGTTCGTTGATTTAACCCTTGTCTCAGTTGGAATCATAGCATTAACGTTCCTTATTCGTCTTGTAAAAATACGACAGTCTTCGATTGCTTCCTTTGCTCGAAAGCCCCCATGGCAATAAGCGCACGCCAAACAAACGGATGGGTCCCTCCGCGGTTAGTGGATGATAGTGGGACAATTTGGGCATCTGTAGGTCAAGCTGCAATCAATGAAGCCATTATACTACCTCCAGCAATCGCTTCTCCAGTCCTCTCATCCGCTTCTACATACAAGGTGTTGGACATGTTACCTAATTTTAATTATCCAGAACAGGACATTCATCCATGCGCCCTCTAGTTGAATGACATATAGTAATTTTGTGAAGGGAGGGATTGACATGAGTTGTGGTTGCGGTCCTGCTGTACCTTACACTGGCACAGCTGTAGTCCTCGTTTTATACATCCTCTTGGTTATCGTTCTTAGTACTTTCGGATTTGGATGGTAATAAAATAATAAGCGGCTGGGACGATGATTCATGTCCCGGCCGCTTTTCGTTTTTCAACCCTGTTTAGATAACAAAATAATACCCATTAAAAAAGCCAATCGTCACGAAAACCTGTAGAATCATAAACAGCATAATATAGAAAATCCGAACATTTTCCCACTTTTCGGTTAACGTCACTAAGTAGAAATAAAGCGGTATGCTCACCATCATATAGCGCACGACGCTTACGAGAAATAAGGGTTGACTTGAAAATGGGATGACGATTAGCAGCAAGCCATAAACGAAAAACAGCAGCTCGTGCCTATTCTTCAAAATCTTTTTCATATGAACAAAGAGGTAACTCAAAAAGACTACAAACACAGCCGTCGAAACAGTAAAAGCAATGAAGCCGTTATCCCAGCCATCAGGCGTGGAGAAGTAAGGTTTTTTCAAATAACCCAAATAATTGACAAATGGGATGGTTGTATACCGGAACCAGTGCAAGCTCTGTTCATGAAAAGGTGCCAAGAAATCACCGGTGACGATTTTCATATGTAGGAGATAAATTCCCATTGGGATAAGGGACAAAATGCTATACAAAGACCATTTCAGGTAACGCCAGGTCCAATTGAACCCTTCGTCCATAAACACGGTACCCATGACAAAAGCAAGGTTGATAAACCCAGGTACCCTTGTTACGGTAGATAAGCTGGCAGCTATAAAGGCGAGTGCATACTTTTTGCTGCCTGCATAGTAGATGGAGGCTGCCGAAAGCAGCAGAAATAGACTCTCTGTGTACGGAAGGGTATAGTATAGCGACGATGGGTAAATCACTATTAGCAATAGGACGGTTCCCGCCTGACGTTCACTGAGACCCTTCTGCAAGGCAATAAAATAGATATAAATAAGAGCTCCAAGCAAGCATAGATTTGAAACGATCATACCGACTATCGCAGGCTCGAACCAAAATATTTTACCAAGTAAGAAAATCAGCAGCGGAAATAGTGGAAAGAACACCCAATTCGCAGCCGTATGCTGTTCGTCCATCCGAAACTTATCATAACCTTGCGTGGCTATTTTTAAATAGGAATACGTATCAAACTTGATAAAATCCTCTAACTTCACCTTCTCCGTAGATACTAGTTCTCCAGGAAGCTTCACCGTCCACTTGGACAAGGTGCCTGGCACATTCTGCATATATACTGGTACCTGAGAAGATTTACTGAACAAATTCATTCCGATATATCCAGTAAACAGCATGAGTGCACGAGAAATAAGGACAAGCAAGACAATCGACAGAATCATATTGACCTTTCTTCTTTTTGGTGCTTTCTCTATCAGCAGTTCCACCCTCCATCTCTCCTATCCGAGCATCGTTTATCTTTTCTGTAAATTTACCTGATTCCTCCTCTTTTACCAAGTTAAGGATTCGTAAAGGACTTATTAATATGGACGTTCATTTGCTAAAAATGTTTAATTTTCGTTAAAAATTAATATTTTACATACATTACGATATAATGAAATCCATATATCAACCTTTTAATCCCCTTTTCAGAATGGAGACGAGAATTGTGGTTTATCCCGTTTTGACCATTGTGGTCCCCTGTTATAACGAAGAAGAAGTACTTCCAGAAACGGTATTCCAACTTACCAATGTGTTACAAACTCTCATCTCTGATAAACTAATTGCTCCCACAAGCACAGTGCTGTTTGTCGACGATGGCAGCAAGGATGCAACTTGGACGCTTATTGAACGCTTCCACGCCTCCAGTCCCTTTATTACTGGGCTTAAACTTGCGAAAAATGCCGGCCATCAAAGCGCTTTGCTTGCTGGGCTTATGAAAGCCAAGACCTATTCGGATTGCGTCATTTCGATCGATGCCGATCTGCAAGATGACACGAATGTCATTCGCGAGTTTATCGTCAAATTCCACGAAGGATACGATATCGTTTACGGCATCCGACAGGATCGTTCAGCGGATACGTTTTTCAAGCGAGCCACAGCCCAAGGCTTTTATAAACTAATGACATCGCTTGGTGTGAAAATTCATTACAATCATGCGGATTTCCGCTTAATGAGCAAACGTACCCTCGAAAATTTGGAGAAATTTCAAGAGGTCAATTTATTTCTTCGCGGCATGGTGCCTCTACTCGGCTTCCCATCCACTCAGGTCTATTACGACCGTAAAGAACGCTTTGCCGGAGAATCCAAATATCCGCTTCGCAAAATGCTCGCATTCGCCTTCGATGGCATCACGTCGTTCAGTGTAACCCCGATTCGCTTCGTCACCTTGATGGGTTTCCTCCTATTCGCGCTGAGTGTCGTTGCCGGCTTATACGCAATTGTAGGCAAAATCCTCGGAGCTAACGTTACCGGTTGGACATCGCTTATTCTTTCGGTTTGGTTCATTGGAGGCGTTCAGCTTCTCGCTCTCGGCTTAATTGGTGAATACATAGGTAAAATATATAAAGAAGTGAAGCAGCGTCCGCTTTTCGTTATTGAGAAAGATTTGACAGCAACTGGCCAGGATCAGGAAGCGGTCCATACTCTATCCACCCAAGTAAGCTCCACACGGTGATCATATGATGAACCGGATAAAAGCTTTGTTGACTAGCAGCTTCGCGCGCTTCTTACTTGTCGGTTTGTTCAATACGTTGGTTGGCCTGTCAGCCAGTTTTGCTTTCTTTAATCTGCTTCACCTAAATTATTGGATATCCACATTCGCCGGAAATACCCTAGGCGCTTTAGTAAGCTACACGCTGAATCGTACATTTACGTTTCGTTCCAATGTCAGCGTCGGCAGCAGTTGGTGGAAATTTGCTGTTGTTATCTTGAGCTGTTATGGCGTCTCTTATGGTTTAAGTTGGGTGCTTGCAGAAGCAGCAAGCTCTGTCATGCCATCCGTGCGGGCAGATTGGCTGCACAATGCTGCCATTTTGGTTGGGAATGGCTTGTATACGATTGGAAATTATTTGGGACATAAATATTTTACATTCCGTACTCATGGTACGGACAACCCCAGGGCATCCTAATCACCAAGAGGTGATGCCTAATGGCACGAAGAAGAAGCAACCGGGCCATCGTGCCCGGATCGGAACACGGCCTGGGACTGCTCAAGGCGCAAGTCATGAAGAATCAGGGGTATAATGTCAACCCAGAACGACCTGATCTCGTCAAATATGAAGTAGCCCGAACGCTTGGCGTCCCCCTTCAACAGGGCTACAACGGGCAGCTTAGCTCGGAAGATGCGGGCAAGGTCGGAGGGCCGATTGGCGGGGCAATGGTGCGTGAGCTCGTGCGCATGGCGCAGCAGCAACTCGCAAATCAGCGGCCACCGCAACGATAGGTTCGTGAAAGACAGCCATATTCCGCCGCGGGTGTACATAAACTAGTAGCAAGCTGCTCGCAGCGCTACTTTCTATGTAGAAGTTAGGTGATGATGGCCGATGAATCCCCCAGGCAACCGAACGCCTAAGCCCGACTGGAAAGGGCTGTCGGCGCAAGCTGGCGATGTGCTGGGCCCCGAATTCTGGCAGGATATTGCCAGTATCATCCCGCTAACCGGGCCAAGAGTTGATATGTATGAGACACCACAGGAACTTGTTGTTGTGGCTGAAGTTCCTGGATTGTCTTCGCCCGAGCACATTCAGCTTTCTTTCCGTGACCAATCGCTGCTTATGCGCGGGATGCTCGTTCGGCCCTACCAAGTACTCGATGAGCAAATGCGGTTGTCCGAGCGATTCTTTGGAGCGTTCGAGAGAGTTTTCCGCCTGCCCGGTAACGCTATGACCGATCAAATGCGGGCGCAGTATCACAATGGTTTGCTCATCATTCGAATCCCGCTTGCTCCTCCGGATGGAGAGAAAGTTATCCCTATACAGTTCACTTAATGAACACACTGTAAACCAAATAAGATTACCTTCTGACCGGCCTTACTGGCCGATTGGTTGGTAATCTTTTTCATATCCAAAAATTAATCTTTGCCAAAAAGAGAAATGAATCTCCCTTTGTCCCCATATAAATAAAAGAGATCGTTCGGAAATGCAGGATTGGAGGGATTACTGTGGTGCGCATACAATTTCAATCTATTCATATTGATGGAATCGCGGAAACATCCAGTGTGAATAGGGGGACGAATCGAATCATCGGAAGACGTCATTCCGAGAAGCTTAATCAGGGGCTCGGGGAAATAAGCGGGGAGCATAATGTTATTCTGGGTGGCAAGCATACTGTCCAAGATGGCGATACCTTTGATATTAAACCATCTACACGGAAGAGCTGAGAATACTCATGTGGTTTCAAAAAAAGAAAACGTCCCCGCCCAAAACGCAGCCAGCTACTGGAACAGCTAAAGCTAAAGCATCAACCCCAGCAAGAACTGAAGCTAGTTCTGGAGCTAGATCTGAAGTTAAAGCCATGTCTCCCGTTCATGATCAGCATGTTCAGCAATTAGAACGGCGTCTTCGCAAATTGGAAGAAGAATTGGCTGACCTCACTGCCAAACATCCGAAGATACATATAGATACCCTGCATATCCATCAACCCGTTTTAGAAAACTTAACCTTTCGGCTGGATCAACTCGATATCAAGGAACTGAGCGGCTCATTGAATTTAGGCAACAATTTCGGTGCCAAGCCAAATGAGAAAAGTGTACCGGTTGATGAAGCTTTTAAACGAGCTCATGTGTCAAAAGAAAGTAAGGACGCTGGCTCTCGTACAGCTGCTGAAGGTGTAGATGCTGCTTCACAAGCTGCTGCCGCTCCGAAAACTGAGCGAACCTCGACCGGTTATAAATACACACCACCACAGTCCAAATCGTAAAGAGGTGATACAAAATGTCCTCCTTCATGTCCCCAACGTTCATTATCGGCTCAATCCGCATCGGATCGGTACAAAGCGCGTCTTGCATCAATATGGGCAATAATTGGCCGACCGATTTTCAAAGCAATCAGAAAACGGTCCAAGGCTTTGGCGCTGTCGAAGGCGACAACAATCAGTTAGTCGGAACTCGCTCTATGCTCAACGACTCCGATTTCCTTGATATGCTCAATATCGGCGATAACGAAACGCCCGAGTGGCTCCAGGACATGATTGCCAACCAGGCTCAGACGTCCGGCTTTACCCCTGCTCCCGCCAGTCCGCAGGCTGAACAAACAACAAATGCTCCGCAAACTGCTGATTGAAGCAGCGCGGAGCATTCTTTTTTTATACACGGCCAATGATTAAATCCCCTTTGGTATAAGGTGCATCGATGATGTCATTATCGTAAACCGTATTGATATTATAAAGCACGTAATTATGATCACCGTTGATTTCTCCAAGGCCGAGGTTCCCTTTCCCACTTGTAGACCAATTCACTTGTGTGTTGGTGCCGATAAAAATACCTGATGCATCGGCTATGGAATTAACATGGATAGAATCAAATTCAATGAGCGGCGGCTCTAGTGGGCACGGTAATTTCAACATGGTTTCACCCACCATTCAACTATACTTGGTTAGTGACAGCTGGTTTAAAATCCTGATCATTAATAGGTGAGTCGATAAAGTCGTTGTCATAGATGAAATTAACAATATTGGCGGAGACGGAATTTCCGATCCATTCCCCGGTTCCGTAATTGTTCTTGCTGTGTGAATCCCAGCTGGATTGCGCATTCTCACCGATCCCGATGGTTGCATTCGTATTCTGATTATTAATATTAATCATGTTAAAAACGATGGAACTCGGCACACTGCTCACTCCCTGTTCTTGGCTAACTTCCAGCTTCTTCTGCCCAGCTTGAGGGACTTTGGCCGGAAACTTGTATGTTAGCCTATTCATCCAGAGACGAAATGGTACCAAAAAAAAGACCCTTTCCCTAATTGGGAAAGAGTCCTCCTTTACCAGAAGAATCCTGGACCACCGAAGCCGCCATACGGATAGCCAAAGCCACCGCCATAACCAAAGCCACCACCATATCCATATCCACCGTAAGCATAAGGTGCTGTGCCAATTGCTAACAGATCAAACAAAACCAAAGGAATAATGGCTTTTACTTGAACCTTTTTGCCGTTTTGTGGAGCAACAATCAAAGTGTTACCGCTGATCCGCACCAATTTACCAGTTACTTGAGTTCCGTCTTTCTTAAGAGCCACGATATTTTTCCCGACCAATTTCCGAACATCGTCTTTACGAATTTTGGATGCCACGAACGTCCACCTCCTTCAGCTACCAGAGATACATTGCTCTACAGTGTACGGCTGTGTAGGTAACATCGCTTGGATAGCTGTCCATTCTCCGGTAAAAATACGCGGTTGCCCTCTCTCCGTTCAACGCAAAAAAATTGCCGTATCTCCAGCCCTAAGGCCAAGAAAACGACAATTTTTATTGATAAAAAAATGCTTATGCTTTACGAATCTTACCAAGTTCTGTGGTAATCGCATCGATTTCGCTTATGCTGAAATTATTTTTGCTGACGACCAAATCGTACAAGTCCTTCAAGTCCTCGTATACTTCCGGCTTGACGTTCGAGGCTTTAATCGACCCACCGGTAGCCATGCGCAGCTTTCTCTTAATTTCTTCAAACATATATTCCACGTTTTCTTCCGACCAAATGTTCAAATCCATAGCTTTATGTTCTTCCTTCCTCTAAGCGCGTGTGCCACATTGAGGAGCAAGCTCCCCTTCTGTTATTCTAAAGCACTTATTGGATGTTGTAAAATGAAATCCATTGACTCTATCATTCCTCGGCTTTCCATAGTTGCTCCAGCACGATCACGATCATCGTACCTACAAGCAGTCCATTGCTGAATACATATTGCAGAATGGATGGAAGTCCTTGGAATACGGTCGAGGGAAGAAACATAAGTCCAATACTAATCAGCAGCGTGATACCCAAAATAGTCAGCCGGCGTTGACCCAGTGTTTCCCTCAGAATGGACTGAAAAGCAATTCCAATCATTTGGACAAAGGAGGCCATTAATGCGGCCGTTGCAATCGGTCCTGGAAGCAATGCCAAAAAGTTCACGATAGCCGGAACAAGTGAAATACCTGCGAAAACCAGACAAGCCACAAGGAATGGACGAACACGGGTCTGTTCTGTTAATCGAATAAAACCCGCGGAAACCGGTAGCGGAACGACACCGATCGTAGAAAACAAAGCACATAGCATATGAGAAAATCCGCCCACTATCCCGCCGCGGTTAAGCGTTTCTTTTAATTCCCTAGGCGTTTCCGGCACTACTTGACTGACAGCCGAAACGGCAGCAATCGTATTGGAGACTAAAATAAAAGTAAACAGAATGATCGTGATTATAATTCCAGCATTCAATTGTGGAACTCCCCATGCAAAAATTTCCGGCAGCTTAACCCAAGATCCATTCGCATTGAGCGTGCCTGTGCTTTTACCTAATAAGGTATACAGCAGCCATCCAGACAAGATCCCAATCAAAACCGCATAATTTTTGATCCATCCTTTACCTTTGACAGATAGAAGGATGACGAGAATAAAGACTCCAAACGACAGAGCCGCCGTTCCATAATCCGGGAGGGACGATTCACCGTGTAAGGCCATCATTCCTTTCATGAAAACACCGCTAAGTTGAAGGGCTAAGATCAAAAGAAAGGAACCATTAACCAGCGGGGTGAACAGGAATAGCAGCCGATGGAAATAACCGCTCAAGCCGAGAATGAGAAGCAGCAGGCCTGCAATAATGAATCCACCTTCCAAAATTTGCAGCGTTTCCTTCATGCTTTGACCTTGTCTGACAGCTACGTCAGCTAAAATGACAAACACACTGACCCATGAACCTGCGGGGCCATCAGCAATTGGATACCGATGCCCCAACCATCCTTGGATGAAAGAACTCATGCCAACTACAAAAAATGTTCTTTGCATCAACGCCGATACTTCCTCCATCGACAAATGAAAAATGCCGCCGATAACGATAGGTAATGCGACAGAATTGGCGAGCAGGAAAATAAACCATTGAAATGTACTTAAGCTGCCGTAGAACCGATGTTTCTGTGTTTCCATTACTTTACGGTAACATCGTTCAGCATCAGATATCCTACTGGATTAAGTGAGAATCCTTTTACACTTTTAGACGTTGCTGCAACGTGATCAATCGTTCGGATAGGAATCAGAGGACTATCTTTCATCTCGATTTCTTGCGCTTTAGCATAGATGGCTTTGCGTTTCTCCACATCTTTTTCACGACGGCCTTCTTCGATTAGCTTATCCACTTCTGGATTGGTATAGAAAGCAAGATTGCCTTTGCTTCCATGGGAAGAACTGTGAAACACATTATATTGATTATAATCCGCATCGCCAGTCGCGTTCCCCCAACCTCCGATAAACATGTTGTGTTCCCCTTTACCGGTTATATCTAGATAGGCACCATATTCCATCACCTTAATTTCGAGATCGATGCCAATCCCTTTCAATTGAGATTGAATAACTTCCGCTAGATTGATGCGCTCTTTTCTGTCATCTGTAACAATGGACGTTTTAAAGCCATTTGGGAACCCTGCCTCGGCAAGCAGTTCCTTTGCTTTGTTGACGTTATAATCGTAATCGTGCAAATTAGGGTTAAAGCCTATCATCTTAGGAGATAAGGCTGAGGTGGCTCTACTGCCCACACCGTTATATACACCTTTGATAATGGACTCCTTCTCAATGGCATATGCGAATGCCTGACGAACGCGTACATCGTCAAACGGTTTTTTCTTCACATTAAACCCGATGTATTCTACTCCCAGCCCTTCGGCGCGAGCCAGCGTCATGGAAGAGGAATTTTGCACGCGATTTAATTCGGTTACAGGCAGTTGGTCGCTGATCTGAACCTCTCCGGATTCCACCATCGCTACACGCGTAGTATCCTCAGGCACTACTTTATAAACAACCTTATCTACCTTCGGTACATCTCCCCAGTAGCTATCGTTTTTGACGAGGATCATCTCTTGGCCTGGCGTCCAAGACTGGAATTTGAATGGACCTGTTCCAATAGGGTTTTTCGACAGCTTGTCAGCTTGTTCCGCAATGGCTTTCGGGCTAAGGACACTGCCTTCGTTGCTCGCAAGTATCGACAGAAGAGGGGCGTACGGATATTTCAAAATGAATTGCACCGTATTGTCATCCACAGCCTTCACTTCTTTCACCATGGAGAAATTACTTGCGCGTGGCGAATTTACTTTTGGATCCAGAGCGCGTTCCATGGTCTTCTTGACTGCTTCGGCAGTGAAAGGCGTTCCATCGTGGAAGGTCACGCCCTTGCGCAGCTTGAATTCCCAAGTTAAATCGTCGACCAGTTTCCATTCTGCTGCTAGAGCAGGCTTGTAATCCATATTTTTATCCGTCTTGATTAGTCCTTCGTAAACTTTACCAAAGATGTAGTTAGCTGAAGGAATGTTCGTTATAAATTGCGGATCCAAGTTGTTGGCGTCCGCCTTTCTAGCGATTGTCAGCGTCCCGCCTGCCTTTGGAGCTTCAGCAGCTTTCCCGTTTTCTACTGACGAATCTGATGAAGAAGAGCATCCGGCTAGCGCTGTCATACCTACGAGAGACATGGCAAGAAGACCGCCGAGAATAAGATTTCTTTTCAAAATAAACCCTCCTGTTTCAATCATGTTGAAGTTGCAGTGAATATGCTTATAAGCATTATAGAAAATAATAGCCAAAGAGCCTTGCACGATCTTTACGTTTATTTACATTATCTTTACTACTTTTCGTTATTTTTACATCCTTTATTTCATCGTCACTTCATTAATTTCAATGTACCCGGAAGGGCTGATCCAAACGCCTTGCACGTTTTTGGCGATTGCCGCTAAATTCTCCGAGCTGCGATAAGGCAATAAGGCAACGTCATTGATTTCGATCACCTGTGCTTTTTCATAAATTTGCTTGCGTTTTTCTGGGTCCGCTTCTTTGCGTCCACTTTCGATAAGCTTATCTACTTCTTTGTTGGAATAGAAGGAGTGGTTTCCTGGAACACCGTGAGAATTGCTGTGGAACAGGTTGTACTGGTTGTAATCAGCGTCGCCTGTGGCATTCCCCCAACCGCTAATGAACATTTCAGTCTGAGCTTTCGATGCTGCGTCGAGATAGGCTCCAAATTCCATCACTTTCACTTGGAGATCGATTCCGATCCCTTTTAATTGCGATTGAAGCACTTCCGCCACATTGATTCGCGCTTTATTGTCGTTCAAATACACTGTAGCCTTTAATCCATTCGGATAACCAGCTTCTGCGAGTAATTGCTTCGCTTTGTTTAAATCGTAGGTAAACCCTTTAATACTTGGGCTATAACCGATGACTTTTGGCCCCAGACTAGAATTCGCTACCTTTCCGACGTTGTTATATACACCCTTAATGATCGCTTCTTTATCAATGGCGTAAGCAACAGCTTGACGTACACGGATATCGTTAAACGGCTTTTTACTCGTATTAAAACCAATATGATCCACGGCAAAGGCATCAAATCGGCCAAGACTCATGGTAGAGGAAGATTTTACGCGATCGATTTCGGTAACAGGCAATTGTTCAGCAACTTGAGCTTCTCCTGTTTCAATCATGGCAATGCGAGTCGTATCCTCAGGAACAGTTTTAAAAATGACTTTATTAAGCTTTGCTTTATCTCCCCAGTAGCTTTCATTTTTCACAAGTACGATTTCTTGTCCGGGAGTCCACGATTCAAATCGGAACGGACCTGTACCTGTAGGGTGTTTCGTTAATTCCTTTCCATACTGTTCAATCGCCTTGGGACTAAGAATACTGCCTTCCGCACTTGCTAAAATGGATAGAAGAGGAGCGAACGGATACTCAAGAATGAACTGAATCGTATAATCGTCCACCGCTTTGATTTCTTTAATCATCGAAAATAGATTCGCTTTCGGCGTAGGTTGATTCTTATCCAGTACGCGTGCAATTGTCTTGCGCACCGCTTCTGCGTTGAATGGCGTACCGTCATGGAACGTTGCATCTTTGCGTAGTTTAAACTCCCACGTAAGATCATTCAACTGTTTCCATTCGGTTGCAAGCAAAGGCTTGTACTCACTGTTCTTATCCAGTTGAACGAGACCTTCATAAATCTTATGCTGAATCACGGCCATGGAGTTGATCTGTGTGCTGAAATGCGGATCAAGGTTGTTCGCATCGCTTAGTCGAGCGACGACTAGTGTACCGCCGCTCTTCTGTGCCACATTGGTTGTTTCCTTGCTGTCGCCACTTGCCTCTTTAACGGAGGAACAACCGGTTAAGGCCATGGATACAATTAAGAAAGCGCTAACAATTTGTTTTATCATACAAAGTCCCCTTTTCCACTTTGAATTTGTCTTCTTATTTAGATAATAAATAATTTTCAGATTATTTGGTTTCATAATCTTTACTTCTATTTATATAATCTTTACTTCTTTTGAAAAAGGCAGCTGGTTCATCCCTAAAGTCTTATGAGAGGGAACGTCGATTCGCTATTTGGTGAAAAACGCCTTAATTCTTACGTTAGAGGAACCAGGAAGCTTTATATCTGTATTTTTTCCTAAAAATCGTTCAATTTGACCAAATAGAGTACTCACGTTCCGCAACATTCAATTTACAGCACTTTTTTTGAAAATAGCGCCTCCTCGTTCCTCACGATTCGTTCGAGCCATTTCCTATAACCCAAAACATAATAAAAAGGCATAACCTCCTCCCTGATGAGAGAAAAGTATGCCTTGGTGCCTACAAGGAACCGGAAACGATATTCCCGCGATACAGTACCGCCTGACGCTCGGCTCTGCGAGCTACCGCTTGCGCCGAACAACCGGCATGAACCAGAACTGCGCTTGCTTCATCGCCGACGACCGGCCAGACGCGAACGCCTTCCTCGGACAGCGGAAGCTTGCCTCCCGTAACAAAGCCCAGCGCCTCTGAAAGCGAGCGCTCGTCACTCCAGCGGAATCGCTCTGCGAGACGACCGGCTTTTTCCAAGCTGTCTCCTTGGCCAAATGGGGACCAGTGATCCGTGATGCTATCGTCGCCTAGAGATACGGAGACGCCTTTTTGCTTCAGAAGCGGAATCGGTATCGTCGCTCGGTTAATGGGCACGGTCGATGTGATAGCGATCCCGAGTTGAGCAAACAACTCTGCCACCTCGCTTTGCAGCTCTACCGGAACGTCGGCCAGACCGAGGGCGTGACTGACCGTTACGCGTCCTTGCCAACCCGCTTCCTCCGTTAGTGCGGCAAGCCTTTTGAAGGTGAAGATGCCTAAGTGACCTGGGTCGTGAATGTGGATATCAACGTCAGCATCAGCCTCTACAGCCAGATCCATAATGGTGTTCAATGATTTCTCGATGTTTTGATCGACCGAAGCCGGATCTACACCGCCCATGGAAGTCGCTCCCATTCGCAGCGCCTCTCGGGCCATTTCCACAACGTTGCTGCGCAGCAGACCATGCTGTGGGAAGGCTACGATTTCGTGAGAGAGCTTGCCTGAAAAAGTTTCAAAAGCTTGCAGAGTAGCTTCAAGATTTTTTAAGCCAATATAAGGATCGATGTTGCTATGAGTTCGAACATGCGTGGTTCCGTTCTTCTGCAAAAGCCCAAGCATCGCTTCCGCTCGCTCCCTAGCTGTAGGCAAAAGACGAGTAAGCAGCGTCTCTTCTTCCTTTAAACGAGTAAAGATATTCACGGGCGGTGAACAAGCTTTCCAAGGCCCACCGTAATACGTTTTATCGATGTGAATATGCATGTCGCGGAACGCCGGGAGCAGAAGCAGGTTCTTAGCATCTTGCTTTGGCAGATTGCTTTCTAAGGATGTGTCTGCAGATACGATTTGTGTTATCTTCCCATCATCGATAAGGATATGGCAGATCTCCGTCTCCGTTCCTGCGATTCTTCCATTCTCATAGCGATAGCCACTCTCCAGACAGACGTTGGTTAGCCAATAAGTCGAAGTCATACTCATGATGGTTACACCCACCCTTTCTTCCTATATATTTTGCAATCTCTTACAGCAGCTCAGGATCAAAACGCTTCTCATCCACATAAACCCTAGCGTGACCCCAGAAATATTTGGTCGGTTCCATATACTTCTGCAACCCAGCGCGTTCAATCGTCCGCTTTGCTTCTTCATTCGCTTCATCAAGCGCCGTTAGTTCGTCAACCATGAGCACTTTGCGGTCTTCCATGACGATTTTCCCATTCACAATAACGTTGTCTACGTCGCTCGCCACCGCTTGATGAACCAAACGATGCACATACATATATTCAGGCGTCAAATGAGGCTGGCGCATGTTGACCGTAATCACATCCGCTTTTTTGCCTGCTTCCAATGAGCCTAGTTCATCATCCCAGCCAACACAGCGAGCCGCATCAATCGTTACCATCTCCAGCAGCTTGCCGGCCGGTAAATAGTAGTAATCTTTTAGTGCCGCCTGATGAATCATCTGTGTCTTGCGCATCGCTTGAAACATGTCAAAGCTGGCTGCCGGAGAGGTACCGTCTGTGGAAATCGCCACTGTTGCGCCCATTTCAATCAGCTCCGTTATCGGAGTTCGCGCACCCACTTGTCCAAACCCTGGAGCTGAGCTAACATTTGTACCTGTTTCAGCCAAAATTCGTGCTTCGTCAAATGAAATGCCTCGGCAATGCTGCAGATGCACGTCTGGCCCGAGCAGAGCATTTTCTTTATCTTGGATGGCTAGATGGATCATGCCTCCAAAGGCATCTGAGTGAATCCGCGTTTTGTATTTCCTGGCGATCTCGCGAATCTTTTTCGCTTGATACCGATCATGCTCGGTTAAACCGTACAACTGGTCCGGCGGAGTCGGGGCTGAAGGGTTTACGGAAGTAACGATAACAAAAGGCGTGATAAAGGCACGAATGTGGTCGTCGTGAGCATGATTGAGCGCTTCGATAACAGATTCGGCGCCCTTCAGCACCTCATCGTAAGTCACTTCTTTGGTTACGCGTTTCCCATCCACCCAGCGGCTGAACGAATGTGGCCATGGCGGATTGCAAGGACCCGTACAGACGATTTCTCGTATGCCAACTTCGGCGTAAGCTTTGGCATGATTCAATGCAAAGATAGGATCATCCGAGCGTGGCATGGAACCAAGCACACATGCGCCTGTCGTAATCCCTGCCTTTAAGCGCTCAAGCGCATTCAGCTTTCCTTCGTAATACCAGAACTCATCCGTAACAAAATGCTTATACGTATGCGTCATGATTGGCATCCAGAAACTGATGTTATCCATGGCGATGGTCTTGAACATCGAGTGACCGCCGTGACCGTGGGCATCAATCAGTCCAGGCAATACACAGTGATGGCTGCAATCTATCGTTTTCTTCGCTTCATACTTCGCAAGTATCAGCTCGGTGTCATCTACTTCCAGAATTCTTCCATTATGAATGGCGACAGCTCCATTCTCGAGAATGCGCCGCTCTTGATCCATCGTGATGACAATACCGTGAATGAGCAATAAATCAATCATGATTCAGCACTCCCGCAACCAGTCTCCCTTGGTAAAAGACGGCTCTGCGTTCAGCTCTTCGCGCTACAGCCTCTGCTGTAGAGCTAGCATCCACCAGCACCATGCTCGCCTCATCTCCAACTTTCGGCCATACTCGATTGCCTGCCCTATCCAGCGGTGTCTTTCCTCCAGTAATGAAACCAAGTGATTGTGACAAGGAATGCTCGTCAATCCAGCGGAAGCGTTCCGCTAAACGTCCTGCTCGTTCCAGAATGTCCCCGTTACCAAAAGGCTGCCAATTGTCAAAGATATTATCGCAGCCAGCAGCAACTGACACCCCTTTCTCGTGCAGAAGCGGAACAGGTGGCAGTGTTCTGCTATGAGGAACACTTGTGATGATCGTAATACCTGCCTCCGCAAGAACGGCTGAAAGGTCGGCTGCCTCTCCTGCTGGCACCTCTCCCAACCCGAATGCGTGGCTGATCGCCACTCTTCCTTGCAAGCCCGCTTCCATCGTAAGCGCTGCCAAACGTCTCATTGTAAACGTGCCTAAGTAATCCGGATCATGAAGATGTAGATCAACACCCGCATTAGCCTCAACAGCCAGCTCCATCATTTGTTGTAAAGATCCTTCAATGTCCCCGTCTACCGTTGCAGGATCAACGCCGCCTATGAGGGTAGCGCCTTCACGAAGAGCTTCTCTGACCAGTTCTTTGGACTTGGAACGCAGCAAACCATGCTGCGGAAAAGCTACAATTTCATAGGAGAGCTTCCCCTCATAATTTTCTAAAACCTGACGTACAGCTTCCAAGCTGCGTAATCCTACCTCCGGATAAATATCTACATGCGTTCGTACTTCCGTCGAGCCTGCTCTCAGCAAAGTATCCAGCAAAAGGCCCGCACGTTCGTTGATCGTGGTTGGCAGCGTAGGTAAGATCCGTTTTTCCAATTCACAGCGTTCCATGATATTAGCTGCTGGGATGACAGCACGCCACGTTTCCCCGATCAGCGTCTTATCCAAATGTACATGTTTCTCAATAAATGATGGCAGTAAAAGCAGGTTCTTCCCGTCTTGCTTCGGAAGATCCGAGTCCAAGGGGGTGTCAGCTGAAATGATTTCACGGATGACACCGTCCTCTATACGTAGATGACAAACTTCAGTCTCTGTCCCGGAGATCACGTCATTTTCAAATAAATAACCGCTCTCCAAACGAACACTGGTTAACCAATAGGCAGAACTCACGAATTGCTCACCCTTTCTCTTCCAAAATTCGGTGTGATTTGCTCGTACAACCTCAATTATAAAGAATATTCTGTGTTTTATTTTCACAATCTTTACTTCTATTTAAGGTATCTTTACGAGTTGCCCAATGCTTATTTACTTCGCCTCGTTTTCTGATAACTTTAACTTAACAAAGGAGGTTTGCTATATGAATGTTGATTATGCCGATAAAAAGCAAGCGCTACCAAAACAGATTCTCTCCTATCGTCCCAGCAAGTGGAGAACATTTTATTTAAAGCTTCGTAGAAATAAGTTGGCGATGGTGGGCGGTTATGTCATTCTTTTCTACTTCCTTGTCGCGATCTTCGCTCCGCTTCTAGCTCCATATGATCCCTATCATATTGAATTAGTGAACAAACTAAAACCTCCCTCAGCCGAACATTGGATGGGGACGGACGATAAGGGCCGCGACGTGTTAAGCCGGTTGATCATCGGGACACGCCTCTCACTCTCTGTAGGATTCGTAGCCGTGTTTATCGGAGCCTTCTTCGGAATCGTTCTCGGATTATTTGCTGGCTATTACGGGAAATGGGTGGATACGATCATTATGCGCGTGATCGACATATTGCTTGCTTTTCCGGGCATATTGCTCGCACTCGCCATTGTTAGCGCTTTAGGCCCCAGTTTAATCAACGTGATGATTGCGATCGGCGTGTTTTCCATTCCAATGTTCGCACGGATCGTCCGCGGTTCGACCTTATCGATTAAGAAGTTAGAGTATATCGACGCCATTCGCTCTTTGGGAGCAAGCGATCTTCGGATAATATTCGTACACATTTTTCCAAACATTTTGTCACCGATTATCGTTCAAGCCACTCTAAGGCTCGCAACGGCCATCCTCTCTGCCGCGGGATTGTCCTTCTTGGGACTTGGCGCGCAACCGCCATTGCCCGAATGGGGGGCCATGCTGAGCAACGGACGCGATTTTTTATTCACAGTACCTTATCTGGCTTTGTTTCCGGGACTTGCCATCTCCACATTAGTTATAGGCTTTAACGTATTTGGAGACGGGCTCAGAGACGCATTGGATCCAAGGATGAAACAATAAGCTTATGCTTTCGAAGCTAGCTTTCCTGACGGAAAGCTCTAAGCTTATGCTTTCGAAGAAAGCTTTCCTGACGGAAAGCTCTAAGGAGGATATCTATGTTCGTATACATCATTCGCCGGTTACTACAGATGATCCCGGTTCTGTTAGGCGTCATTCTAGTCGTCTTCTTGATCATGCAGCTCGTTCCGGGCGATCCGGCCGTTCTACTTGCAGGAGAAGGCGCTTCAGCGGAAACGGTTGAACGCATCCGACATCAATTGGGGTTAGATCAGCCGCTCTTTATTCAGTATTTCCAGTACGTCATCGACGTGGTCCGAGGAGACTTTGGGGTATCCCTTCGCTCCAATCTGCCTGTCTTTAGCGAAATCATGACCCGATTACCTACGACCATCGAGCTAGCCGTGGCCAGTATTTTCATCACCATTGTTTTCGGGATGCTTGCCGGAATCATTTCGGCTACTAAGCAATACAAAGCATCGGATATTACGATCATGATCATCGCTCTGCTCGGTGTATCCTTGCCCAGCTTCTGTCTCGGACTCTCACTCATTTACTTTTTCTCCGTGAAAATGCACCTCTTTCCTGTCGCAGGTTGGGGAACATGGAAGCATGTTGTGCTCCCGGCTATCACCTTAGGGGCTTCAGGTGCCGCAATTGTCGCACGGATGACGCGCTCCACGATGCTGGATGTCATTCGCCAAGATTATATTCGGACAGCGAAAGCTAAAGGGTTAAAATTACGCGTTGTTATTTATAAGCATGCCCTCAAGAATGCATTGATTCCTGTCATTACCGTAGTAGGACTACAGTTTGGTGTATTACTTGGCGGTACGGTATTAGTAGAATCTGTCTTTGCCATTAACGGACTAGGACGGCTGATTGTAGATGCCATTCGCATGCGCGACTTGCCTATGGTACAGGGTGGCGTGCTGGTCGCCTCGGTCATTTTCGTCATGGTTAACCTTGCGGTCGACGTACTCTATCGTAACTTCAACAAACGTATTGAGCTGGATTAAAAGGAGGGAACGAGATGCTTAAACAACAAGAAAAGGTTTTGGAAGTCAGCAATCTTCAGACACACTTCTTTACCGATGAAGGCGTAAGCAGAGCTGTTGACGGCATTGACTTCACACTTCATAAAGGGGAAACGCTTGGACTTGTAGGGGAATCGGGCTGCGGTAAAAGTATTACATCGCTTTCCATTCTTAGGCTGATCGCCAGCCCTCCCGGGCGAATCGTTAATGGAGAAATCCGTTTTAAAGGACAAGACTTATTGAAAAAAACGGATAAAGAGATGGGTGCCATCCGCGGCAACGAAATCTCGATGATTTTCCAAGAACCCATGACTTCCTTAAACCCGGTCTACTCGGTCGGGGAACAAATAGCGGAAGTGTTCCGCCATCACCAAAAGCTAGGGAGAAAGGAAGCCTGGGAGAAAGCGGTCGACATGCTCCGCTTAGTCGGCATCCCCTCCCCGGAGAAACGCGCCAAGCAAGAGCCGTATGAATTGAGCGGCGGGATGCGGCAGCGGGTAATGATTGCCATGGCGATGGCTTGCAATCCGGAAATCCTTATTGCCGATGAGCCGACCACCGCTCTTGATGTAACGATTCAAGCGCAAATCTTGGATTTGATGAAGCTGCTGCAAAAACAATTGGGCATGAGCATCATTATGATCACCCACGATCTCGGGGTCGTTTCTGAAACATGCGATCGCGTAGCTGTGATGTATGCCGGCAAGATCGTGGAATATACCGCTGCGAGCGAGTTATTTGTAAGTCCCAAACATCCCTACACAGTCGGATTGCTGAACTCTCTGCCTCGACCAGATCAAGACCGTGAAGAGCTGCAGGCGATTCAGGGAAGTGTTCCAAGCCCATACAATATGCCTACTGGATGCAGGTTTGCTCCACGATGTCCACAAGCTAGAGAACTTTGCCAGACAACGATACCGGAACTTACCGATGTTGGAGGAGGCAGTCAGGTCCGCTGCTGGATCTATACGCCGGAGTGGGACGCACAACCAAAGTCGCAAATGAAAGATAGGGGGGCATTCAAATGATAATACCTGTGGGGAGTACCAATGATAAACAGGTTTTAGTTGAAATCAACCATTTGAAACAATACTTCCCGATCAAAGGCGGTATCTTTGGCCGAACAGTGAACCACGTAAAGGCTGTTGACGACATCAGCTTTACCATCTATGAGGGAGAAACGCTTAGTATCGTTGGTGAGTCCGGCTGTGGCAAATCAACGACGGGACGAGCTATATTACGACTGGATGATCCTACCAGTGGAGATATTCACTATCAGGATAAGGATGTCCTCGCTCTAAACAAGAGCGGGCTCCGGAAGCTGCGCAAGGACATGCAGGTCATTTTCCAGGATCCTTTCGCATCGTTGAATCCAAGACAAACCGTCCGCCAAATTCTTGGCGAAGCGTTGACCATTCAAGACGTCATCCCGAAGGAAAAGCGGACAGAACGCATTAAGGAACTGCTTGACAATGTCGGGTTACGGTCCGACCATATCGACCGATACCCGCATGAATTCAGCGGTGGCCAGCGCCAACGGATCGGCATCGCACGGGCACTAGCTGTGGAGCCCAAGCTGATCATCTGCGACGAAGCTGTTTCCGCGCTCGATGTGTCGATCCAGGCTCAGGTGCTGAACCTGCTAAAGAAGCTGCAGCGCCAATATAAGTTGACTTATTTATTCATTTCCCATGATTTAGGCGTAGTACGGCACATTTCCGATCGGGTAATGGTAATGTACCTAGGTAAAATCGTAGAAATCGCAGATAAAAAATCGCTATTCGATAATCCGCAGCACCCATATACCAAAGCACTTCTTTCTGCCATTCCAGTACCCAATCAGAAAGAAAAGAGAGAACGCATCCTGTTGACAGGCGATGTGCCCTCTCCAATTAATCCACCTCAGGGATGTCGCTTCAACACGCGCTGCCCGTTTGTTGTTGAAACATGCCGATCAAAAGAACCCGAGCTTCGCTTTACCGGTGAAGGACATCAAGTAGCCTGCCACTTGGTCACTTAAAAATGTTGGTTACTTAATTCGCTTTAACAGGACGAATAAATTAAAATGGTAGTGAAACCATAAATTAAAACCGTATGCAGAAGGGATCTCATGCTTAGCTTTGAGGGTTTTACCTTACTCATCTTGTTGTTTATTTTAGCTCCAATCATTGGAGCTTTTACTTTATTATTCTTGTTTGTCTTTGAGAAACGCATTGACCTGCTGGAAAATAAAACGAAGAAGATCGAGCTGGAAAAAGAGCTCCAGCAATCGCTTTACAATCAATTAAATCAGCAAATTCAGCCCCATTTTTTATTCAACTCATTGAACGTGATTCTAACCTTGGCGCGATTGGAACGTACGGAAGAATTGGTCAGAGCCCTTGAGGTCTTCTCCCAATTCCTTAAGTTTAAGTACAAGACCACCGAACCCGTGATCCCTCTTCGGGAGGAGATTCGTTACACGGAGTACTATATCGAGATTCAAAAACTGCGTTTTGGCACTCGCCTTACGGTAACACTAACGTGTGATGAAGAAATTGAGGAAGCCTATATTCCGCCTTTTGTTTTGCAAACCATTGTTGAGAATGCATTTAAGCATGGGCTGGAACGAAAAATCGGACCCGTGAACCTTAACATCCATTTTTCCCTCGATCATGATACGGCTAATCTTCTGGTCTCCGATAATGGCACGATAGAGCAAGAGACCGTGGAAATTGAGTGGAAAAATGGGCATGGCTTGGATAACATTAGACGCCGTTTGCATTTATACTTCGCTGATCGTGCAAGCATACAGATTCAATCTATCCCCAACACTGGTACTAATGTGCAAGTCAAGTGGCCTTTCATCTCAGAACCTAACTTAAAAGAGGTGCCCTAATGAATGTATTACTAGTTGATGATGAGCCCCTTGAGCTGGAACAACTTGAATATCTGATTCACCCGCTTTTTCCATTTTGGAACCTGCACAAGGCTTCCGACAGCTGCCAGGCTATAGCCATTAGCCAAAAGATAAAAATTCATCTTGCCTTTCTGGATATCAATTTACCAGGTAAATCAGGACTGGAGCTTGGAGAAGAACTGCGTCAGCATAATCCAGATATCGATATCATTATCGTCACGGCCTACCAAAACTTCCATTATGCCAAACAGTCTATCCGGCTAGGCGTGGTAGATTACATGACGAAGCCGGTCATTCAAAGCGAATTGGTTGATATTCTAAGTAAATACCGCAACAAGATGCCACAGTCAAAATACTCCCATGTTATTCATGACGCGCTCACAATCATTCATGAAAAATATGCAGACAAGCTCGCACTTGCTGACCTTGCCGCGGAAGTACACATTAACCCAACCTATTTAAGCCGCCGCTTTCATGACGAGGTTGGTGTATCGTTCTCCGAATACTTGATGCAATACCGAATTCAGATTTCCAAGAAATATTTGGTTTCTCATCCGGACTGGAGTATTTCTACAGTCTCAGAGAAAAGCGGTTTTAACAGCCAACATTACTTTTGCACCATTTTTCGCAAGAGTACGAGCCAAACACCTAAAGAATATCGCGAGAAGGAGAAATAACCTTGTTTTACCAATCATTTCGTGAATATGTTCAGGGAGCAGCTAAGATAGGCATAGGTCTGGGAGTCATATCGATCTTGGCCCGATGGGTAACAGGCATTACCATCTTCGCCTCCCCCGAAGCGCTGGTCAAATATGGCATATTTGGCGGAATTGGGTATGCTCTTATGGGGGCCATTGCTCTTATGGCTTTTGGCTGGCTTGGAAAAAGGGTGCGTAAAGAGTACGGCGAGGGTTTAACAATTGGCGATTTTTTTCAATTTAAGCTTCATCGCCTCGGTTACTGGATGATGATCGCTATCCTGCTTATCACCAGTATCGAGGGCTTGTTTATGCAGGGAATGGCTGCAGGTGTGCTTGTCAATATTTTGTTCGGTATCCCGATTTCTATCGGATTGCTTTGTTTCTTCTTGTTTTGCGTCGTATACGTCGGCTTTGGCGGGATTGTCCTTATTCAGCGTTTGGCCTTCGTTCAAGTCATATGTATGTTTGCCGCAGCCATCCTCATCCCCCTCTATTTTTTCATTGAAAAAGGGGTTGAGAACGTTTATCAGGGAATACGTCTATATCATCCCTATCTACTCGTGCTCAACAATCACGAAGGCTTGTTTTTTATGTGCACAGGCCTATTGATTGGCTTCGGGCAGATTTTCGTCGACCAAGCAACGTGGCAGCGTCTATATATGCTTGAAATTAAAAAAGTCGTGCCCACCTTCCTGCTTTCCGGGCTCATATGGGCAACCGTTCCGCTGGCTTTCTCTTCGCTGATCATGGTCGTTATATTTACAGGCAGTTTTCATAATATATATTCGCTCTTATTTGATCTTATCCGCAAGATTGACACAGTATTCTTGTTGGTTTTGTTCGGCCTTTGTTCATTCGGTGCCGTTACCTCAGCCTTCGGGGCAGGGATGCATTCCATGATCAGTCTCATTGCGGGTAACGTGTATCCACTCTTTAAACCTGACGCCAGTGAGAAGCAGAAGATGCGTATGGGATACTTGCTGGCAGTAGTGATCGGCGTTCTATCTTTTGCACTTACCTTTTTTTTCACACCTACCCTTCTGGATCTGCTTTTTTTCTTTGGAATTATTTACGCTGCACTCATTGTCCCTGTCCTGTTCATTGTGTTCAGCAGAGGAAAAGTGGACAATTTCATCCCTCTCTGCGCATTGATCGGATTGGTCGCGGGCTATACAAGTCGATACAAGCTAGGAAACTTAGATGCCGTCTGGGTTAGTATGATGGTTTCCAGCCTACTCGTCATTGTGTATTGGAGCGGTAAGTTTATAAAGAAACGCCTGGTAAATCATTGAGAGGAATTCACTTATATGCTTCGTTCCTATTTGTTATTAATCGTATGCGTTACGGTTTGGGGGAGCAACTTTGTCTTCGGAAACATACTCGTCAAACAGTTTTCCCCTCTGTTTCTAGTCATGGCCCGTTTGTTGTTTATAGCCTTGTTTCTACTTTGCTACACACGGGTTCGACATCGCTTCGTTCCCGTTCGCAAACAAGAGTGGCAGCTGCTCATTCTGCTTGGCATTATCGGTGTCTTTATTAACCAGTGGTCATTTTATCAAGGCTTACAAACGGCCGACCCGACCACCTCGGCGCTTATTCTCGCACTAACCCCCATTACGACTGCGCTTTTAGCAGCCCTATTTTTAAAAGAAACTTTAACGGTAAACATGCTTGCTGGTTCGCTCGTGGCAATCTCGGGTGTCTTTCTCGTTGTTTATAATGGGGCTAGACTTGAATTTAATATAGGTCACTTCTGGATCTTTATTACGATGATGACGTTTGCCATCTCCATTGTATTAGTACGTCTGTTGGCTCGAAGGCTGCCCCCCATCATTACCACGGTTTACTCGACCTTGATCGGGTTCGGCACGATGGTACCGGTCGTACTGGCAAATGGGACAGGGTGGACAATCAGTCACGAAGCATGGGCATGGGTCATGTTAATTTCCACCGCTATTCTGATGCACGGAATGGTTACCCTCATTTGGAACGGCCAGTTGCAAAAGGTTGGAGCGGCGAAGGCAGCGATGTTCTCGAACCTGGAGCCGTTTGTCGCGATGATTGTTGGGTATGTGATACTCGGCCAGCTCGTTACCTCGCAGCAGTTGTTTGGTTCCCTGTTCATCGTAGGTGGTGTTACTTTGGCATCTTTATCTTTTTCCAGAAAGACACAGAGCGCAATTCCACAGTGACAGATTGAATATAATTCCAAAATGAATAAGAAAGTCCCTGTTTTGGTTGCTAGGAAGCAACTAAACAGGGACTTTTTCCGTGATCTTCCACGCATATTATGCAGATTCTGTATTAACAAGTGTCACAAGCGGACGCTGTTGTTCATAGGAATCTAAATCTAAGCTGACACAGATGAGGCGGATATGCTCTTCAGCCAGTTTCCGCGCATCCTCATAGGATTGTTTAAACTGAATGCAGTAGGAGATAAGGCCATGTAAGGACATGAACAAATTCCACGGAAGTGTAAACTTCCTGCTCTCGGCTCCCGGTTGATCGGCCATCACTTGACGGATGACAATAGCAAACATTTCCAAGGATTGTGCTTGCTCAGTTCGCGAATATTGCTGCAGCTCTGGTTCGTTAATCATGAACATCATTTCGTAGTGATGCGGATTGTTCAAACCAAACCAGACGAACTCCATCATCAACTTTTGAAGCAGATTCACGCTAAACCCTTGCTCACGAACAATCATTTCCCGCTGACGCTGTACTAATTCGGAGAAATCTTCCTTAATTAACGCATAAAAAAGTTCAGCTTTCTCATTAAAATGGTAATATAACGCACCATGGCTGTACCCCATTGCTTTTGCGATGCTGCGCATCGTTAAAGCGCGATAGCCGAAAGTAGCGAATAATTCCCGCGCTTCCACAAGTATTCGTTCTCTGCTAAGCTCTTGCGCGACTGCTTTCCTAGCCATTCCTATCCCTCCGCATCCTTAGCTTCTATGAAATTAGTTGTACCTTGTACCCGAGCCTGCCTATTCCGGCAAGCTCTTATGAACCATGTATTCGTTCTCTCCTGCGATAACAACGCCTTGACCTTGTGTAAAATCTGTTGCCCAGTTGATAAATGCTTCCGCTTCCGCTGCCAAAGGATAACATGCTACAGTCACTTTATCCGTAAACTGAATGTCCCCTAGGAGCATCCCCTGACTTCTCAGCTCGTTCTCGAGTTTGCCATACCACGTATAATCCACCTCAATCAGCACTTGCTGATGATTGACTTTATAAATTGGCTGTCCTGCTTCAATACCGACCACGGCTCCATCCGTATAAGCTCGAATGAGTCCGCCCGCGCCAAGCATGATGCCGCCGAAATAACGGGTAACGACGATAACGATATTCTTAAGTCCTTGATGCTTAATCACTTCCAGAATCGGCTTTCCTGCTGTACCACTCGGTTCCCCATCATCAGATTGCTTCTGAATCTGATCCCTTTCTCCGATGACATAGGCGCTGCAGTTATGTGTAGCCGACCTGTGTTCCTTCTTGATAGCTTCAATAAATAGGGTAGCTTCTTCTTCTGACTCTACCGGTTTGGCATGACCGATGAAACGCGACTTCTTGATGATGATTTCCGACGATCCGTACGAATGGATAGTTTTGAAATGTGCTAGCATAGCCGACCTTTCTTGGTAGAAGGAAACATCTGTTTCATTATATTCTACACACATCCTTTGACTTCGACAATATAGAAAGAAAATTTACCACATAAATAATGGAAATTTTCAATGGAAAAAACGACCAATCCGATAGGATTGATCGTTTTTCTGCTTGGCATTCATGAATTAATTCTGCAAGCGTGCTTCCAATTCGGCTTTTTCCTTCTCATAACCCGGTTTGCCTAAGAGGGCAAACATATTCTTTTTATACGCTTCAACGCCTGGTTGGTCAAAAGGATTCACACCCATCAGATAACCGCTGATCCCGCATGCTTTTTCGAAGAAATACACCATATATCCAAAGGAGTAAGGCGTCATATCCGGCAGCGTTACGATCAGGTTCGGTACGTTACCGTCCGTGTGAGCAAGCATGGTACCCTGGAAAGCTTTCTTGTTCACGAAATCCATCGTTTTCCCGCTCAAGAAGTTGAGTCCATCCAAATCATCGGAATCTGTGCCAATCGTAATATGATCAGCCACTTGATCAACTTGAATGACCGTTTCAAATAGTATACGGTTGCCATCTTGAACGAACTGACCCATGGAGTGCAAATCCGTCGAGAAGTCTACCGATGCTGGATAAATTCCTTTGTAATCTTTGCCTTCGCTTTCACCGAACAGCTGCTTCCACCATTCCGATACGAAATGCAGGGAAGGCTCGTAGTTAACGAGAATTTCGATCGTTTTCCCTTTGCGGTAGAGCGAATTTCGAACAGCAGCGTATTGATAAGCTTGATTCTCACTTAACTTCGGATTGGAGAACTCATGCTGCGCATCCGCCGCGCCTTTCATAATCGCTTCCACATCAATGCCCGCTGTCGCGATTGGCAATAAACCAACAGCTGTTAATACCGAATATCGTCCACCTACATCATCTGGAATGACAAAGGTTTCGTAACCTTCTGCTGTAGCGAGTGTTTTGAGCGCACCCTTCTCTTGATCCGTTGTAGCATAGATACGTTTGCGCGCAGCTTCTTTACCATATTTCTTCTCTAACAACTCACGGAAAATACGGAAAGCAATCGCTGGCTCTGTTGTTGTACCAGACTTCGAAATTACGTTTACTGAGAAATCTTTGCCTTCAAGCAGTTGAAGCAAATGCGTAACATATGTAGAGCTGATGTTATTTCCTACGAAATAAATCTCAGGTGTCTTACGTTTATCTTTTGGCAAAATATTATAAAAAGAATGAGACAACATCTCCAGCGCCGCGCGTGCGCCCAAATAGGAACCGCCGATACCGATAACAACGAGCGCCTCGGAGTCGGATTGAATTTGTTTAGCGGAAGCCTGAATACGAGCAAATTCCTCACGATTATAATTCTCAGGAAGATCAACCCATCCTAAATAATCGGAACCTGCACCCGTCTTGTTATGCAGCTGTTCATGCGCTAGCTCTACTTGAGCCGCCAAATAATCAACCTCATGCTGGGATAAAAAGGATAGTGCTTTACTGTAATCAAATTGTAGTTTCTTACTCACTATGTTCGCCTCCATCTCTATTTTTTTCCTTTTCCTAGCATACTTATTTGCCTGTCCAAAAGCAAGTAATCGATCCTATATTGAATGATATTCAACGATGAGCGATCGCGTAAGCGGAGAGACTTTGGTCTCCGACCAAAGATCCCTATAAAGTAATTCACAGGTTATAATACCCATGATAAAATGAATCTAGAGGTGAAGGATCATGAAACGTATCGGCTTTATTGGACTTGGCACTATGGGCAAACCCATGGCTGCTAACCTTATTCAAAAAGGTTTTATGGTAACTGTATATAATCGAACTGCTGAAAAAGCGGACGAGCTAGCCCATCTTGGTGCTGAAGTGGGTTTGACCCCATCTGAAGTAGCTCGCAGTTCGGATGTTCTGATTACAATGCTTAGCAATGATGCTTCACTATTAGAAACATTCTACAGTGAGCAGGGCATTCTGAGTGGTATTCATCCAGCACTCACGATTATTGACTCCAGTACCGTAGCCCCGCAAACAAGTCAAAAGCTGGCTGAGGAGCTCGCGGCGCATTTCGTCGACTTCCTCGACGCGCCTGTCACAGGCAGTAAACCTGCTGCCGAAGCAGGTACGCTTACTTTCATGGTCGGCGGCAGCCAAGAAGTGTTCGACGAGCATCAAGATGTATTCCTCGCACTTGGCAGTAAAGCACTTTACCTCGGGCCGAACGGCTCCGGTTCGTACGCGAAACTTGCCCACAACACGATGGTGGGCATTAATTTAGCCGGCTTAGCCGAAGGTTTATCGATTGCGGTTAAAGCAGGGGTGAACCCTGCTCAATTCTTAGAGATTGTTCGCTCCGGCGGAGCGAACAGCAAGATGGTAGAGCTGAAAGGCGATAAAATTATCGATCGCGATTTCAGCAATCAATTCTCCCTGAAGCTGATGCTGAAAGATCTCCAGCTTGCACAGGAAATTACAGGCAAGTTCCAGCTGCCAACGCCTATGCTGCAGTCGGCTACCAACTTATTCCAAATTGGCCTTAGCAAAGGCCTCGGCGAAGAAGATTTAAGCTCCGTCATTCAATGTTATGAAGAATGGATGGGTCAGCAGGTCATTAGACCGAGCGAGCCTGTCGTTGCTGCAGAGAATCCGGCGTCGCCGCTTTCTGGCCGTGAACGCCGCCGGAACACGCGCGTGAAGCTGGACATCAGCCTGAAGCTGTCCATTTACCAATGGGAGCAGGAAGGTTCCTTCTCCGGCCAAAACATCGACGGCACTCTCTTCGACTTGTCCGAGAGCGGACTGCAGATCACGTCGGCAGCCCCGCTTGCGCCGGACATGTTCATCGTCATCCACTTCCCGCAGGAAGCAGAACTGCCGCCTATTACGGCTCGCGTGATTCGCATCGAGCCTGACGGCCGCAACTTCCGTTATGGCTGCATGCTCTCCGCCTTGCCGCCTTATGTGCGGATCAAGTTGGAGCAGTATATTGAGGATCATATTGCGTATGCTTATTAGGAGAACCTTTTAAAGAACCCCTTAAGAAATAGTGATAGTACGCTTACGAAATAGTGATAATACATTAAACGATGCATGAAGAACATGCCGTCTTTCCCTTTTGGGAGAGGCGGTATTTTTGATTTCTAGGTAAGTGTAGAACTTCATTACACAAACCACGCTATATCAAACTGCACTGCACTGCACCACACTACATTACACTACACCAGGCCAAACCACAGCTCAGCTTAAAGTTGAACATAGCGAGAAAATAAGAAAAACACTTTATAGTCGGAGGCTGGAATGATGGAGTTTGTAAAAGAGCATGAAAACTTTGTTAGATTACATGAGGAGAAACGAACAGGAGAGCGTTTGCGCCGATTAAGAGAGGGGCATGGTTATGCTGAAAAACAATTTATGCAGCATGTCTGGTGGCCAATCATTGGGCATTTTCGCCATCTTCATCCCGAGTATGAAGTAAGAGATTTTCAAGACAACACGCGGTTCGTTGACTTTGTTTATCTCCGTCCTCCGCATCGAATTTGTTTCGAGATCGACGGGTATGGTCCACATGCGAGAGATATTGACCGCTCTCGTTTCGGGGACAACTTAATGCGGCAGAATCAGTTGGTACTCGACGAATGGAAGATCTTTCGGTTCTCCCTCGATGATATCACAGGGCATCAAAGACGCTGCCAGCAAGTCATCCTGTACATCATGGGGCGATGGTATGGTAATCAGACTCAACTTATTTCACTCACACATCGAGAAAAAGAAATCGCCCGGCTGGCTACGAGTTCCGTAGATCCGCTTAAACCGCATGTAGTAGCTGGACACTTGGGCATCCGAGTTGAGCACGCACGAAAGTGGCTTCATAGCCTACACAGGAAAGGGATAATAAAACCCGCCAGTGGAGAGCAGAGAATTCGCTCCTACATTCTGGATCCAAAGGGAAGAAATTTGCTTATTTAGGCTAATATAGAGGCGTTGACGGCCAAAATAGCTCGGTTCCTCAAAATAGAAGCCTTTAGAGGCTTCTATTTGTACCAATTCACGGGTTTAAGTGAAAATAGAAGCTTCTAGAGACTTCTATTTGTTAAAAAAGATGCGCCAAATTGGATCATCTGCGCAAATAAGAGTCTTTGGAGACTTCTATTTACCTCAAGTGAAGAGAAAACGTCTTAATAAGAGTCTCTAGAGACTCTTATTTAGGTTTGAGCTGACGGGTTACTAGCGTTACGCCGATAGCCTGGTTGATTATCGGATCGTTGTTGAGCATTAGCAGCTTACTGCTGCCCGGACGCTTTCCGAAGCTCGTCAGCCAAACGGTGAAACTCCACTCTAGCTTCTACATCCTCTGTGCTCATCCAAGCAGCGGATAAGAAGTTAGTAATCTTTTTTGCATCATCTGAACTCATCATATACCCCCTTTCCTCCTATATCTGATCAAAAAAAGTTAGCTCGCTCCCTTCAATAATCCGAATCAGCTTGTCCGCATACTGCGGATCTGTTGCATAACCTGCGTGCTGCGGCTCTTGACTAGCACACCTGTAGTCTCTTTCGTGTAGCACATTTGCGAATTTGGGATTGTGAGCAAGCAGCAGCGAATGATCGCGAACGCTATCAAGCCAGTTGTCGTATACTCGAAAGCCATCTACAATTTGTATCCACTTGCCGTTTATGAATTCCTGAGTAACTTGCTGCTGCCCGCTCCCTTTGATCCCAAACAAATTGTTACCTGGAGCTGAGCGACCCCAGCCACTTTCCAAAATAGCTTGTTCGATGGTGACGCATGCTAAAATACCAAACTCCCGCAAATCCGCTTGTGCGGCTGGAGCTAATTGACCAATAAAACTTTCTTTGCTCATAAGCCTCCCTCCTTGCCTCGCAGCACTTGAATCATCTGCTTCAAAAAACTGGGCAGCGGCAGTCCTAATCGTCCGTAATTTTCAGTAATAGAAATAAACTCATTCGCCAAGTAAAAGTAAATTGCTCCCGTCATCATCAGGTCTGTATCCATCAGAATATCCATTCGATGAGCCAACATAATCACGAGCAGCATCAGTCCTTTGCGGGCAAGACCCCAGTAGCCAACTTGGCTATTAAGTCCACGCTGCTCCCTCATCGAGGCGGCAATGCCCGTTACATAATCGACGAGTATCGCCATTAGAAATAGGCTAAGAAGTTCGTTCCACTCGCCGAAGGCATTGGTCGCGAGCGCTCCGAGTGTGCCTGAAATCAGGTTAAAACCGATATGGTTCATTCGTTTTTGCTCCTTTCTGTTCAGATTGCTTGGGAGAGGCTGCTGTCTGAACGCCAGCGATGAGAGGTAACGTGCCTTGCGGAGCTGCAGCTGCGCCCGTTAAAGTAACGGTCAGAATCCCTGTGGACAAATCCCCTGAGCGCATCGTTGCGCTGGAATTAGTCACCGTTAACCACCTGCCTCCAGCGCCTCCCATTGGCAATTTAGCTTGTTCAGCCAGTCCCAGCAGTAATATTTGAACGGCCAACTGATACTCATTTGCCGACCTCGCAGCAATCTGCCCAACGAGTTGTTTCGTAAGCTGGCAAGCACCTCTAGACTCCGACGCACTCTGTACGCTCAAACACTGCCATGAGACGCTTGGTCGACACGTACCATTGAATCCACGGTACACGTGCCACTGCGAGCCTAAAGCCGCTTCCGTAAATACGGTTATAGCTTTCAGCCAAGTTTCTTGCACAGGCTTTACTTGCCGAAGGATCAGGACAGATTTTATGATGCATCTGCCTTCCGCATCCTTGTCCTGCACAGCAGGCAGCGCAGTAATTTGCACCGTGTAGGTTTGCCCGTCCACCTTGATGACACCATCATCCGGATTGAGCAGCTTGTTAATAGAGATCCAGATGCGATCCAGCACCCCCACCGGCGTTGTGCTTCTCACGTTCAAGCTCAGCTTGCGCCAGCTGCCCGGCGCGTCTAGCTTGAACTCCGCGTTGCCACCAACGTGGGTGAGCCAGATGGCCTCATCAGGGGCCTGCGGAAAACTGTCCACGAACATGTCGCTCCCAAGTGTTCCCACACCTTCGGACTGAAGATATAACGCTAGTTGATTTGCCATGTTAATCATTCACTTCTTTTCACCTCCTTCCTGGTAAAACAGCGTTACAGCACACCATCCAGTCGTTTCCGCCTCTTTGACTCATCTGTAAGCATGTTTTACATCGTCTCAGCAACGATCCCACTGCCGGACCCCACCATAACGATGTAAACCATCGTTACAGCTCACCATCCAGTGACTTCCGCCTCTTTAACTCATCTGTAAGCATGTTTTACATCGTCTCAGCAACGATCCCACTGCCGGAGCCCTCCATAACGATGTAAAACAGCGTTACAGCACACCATCCAGTCGTTTCCGCCTCTTTGACTCATCTCTAAGCATGTTTTACATCGTACTAGCGTCGATCTTACCGCCGGAGCCCTCTGTAACGATGTAAAACATCGTTACAGCACATCATTCAGTCGTTTCCGCATCTTTGTCTCTTCTGTAAGCATGGTTTACATCGTCTCAGCTACGATCTCACTGCCGGAGCCCTCTGTAACGATGTAAAACATCGTTACAGCTCACCATCCAGTCGTTTCCGCCTCTTTGACTCATCTGTAAGCATGGTTTACATCGTACTAGCGTCGATCTTACCGCCGGAGCCCTCTGTAACGATGTAAAACATCGTTACAACACTTCGCTCCAGCATTCCCACTTACCACAAATCCTTAAGGGTCAGTGAGTAAGTGATTGGGTGAGTCGGTAAAACGGTAAGTGAAGTGTGAGTTTATAAATGTTTTGAAATTCAAAACATTTTTTTCTTTTCAAAACATACACTGCCTAATTGAACTAACTACCACCCGTTTCACTCCTTCCATTCGTCCCCTAAGCAGCCCTCACAGATCTGCTCGATCTGGACGTTGTCCCTTGCATCCTGTTCAGCATAATCACCTCCCTCATTACTCTACACAACGATCTTAACACACCAATATTTGGACGAAATGCCAACGAACGGCCAACCGATTGTCACCTTGTACAGCTTCTCCATCTATTTCCATCTGTTGATAGCTATCGTAATACGCCAGCCTATCGGCATCGTCACTGAGAGACTACTTCCAACCGCAGCATATATGCCAGCTTCGCTATTGCCTTAGCCTTCACCCTGTGATACGTGCGCTCACTCATGTTCAATTCATGAAACAGCATGAAGTCGAATTGCTTATCTTTTTGCAAGTAGCGTTTGCGAATAATTTCCTGTTCGTCTACTTCTAATATGGATAGAGCATGCTCACACTCTGAATTTAACCTTATCATCATATCCTCAGACTCAGTGTTATGCACAGTAGGACTCCCCATCTCTATACCATTCATCATCATGTCCACAATAGCTCCTCTCTCTCTTCGCACAGCCCCCATCAACCTGTACATACGAACCGTTTCAAGCACATCTTCCACCCGCTTGCGCGTTGCCCGCCGATCAATTTGCTCTTGCTCTATATGTAAAATACGTTCCACCATCTGTTCATCATCTCCTAAAAGTTAATGTTTTGAAATTCTAAACAAATCATAGTTCTTTTCGTTTTAAAATTCAACACAAATGTTTTGAAATTCTAAACATTTTTATTTGTTCCTCTTGTTTTTTATATCCACAACCATTTACAATAGGGATAGGTGATGAAGCGATGAAAGATATGGTGCAATTTGGCATTCGGATTCGGGATCTACGCAAGATGAACCATTTCTCACTTAGAGAGCTCGGGGAACGATCCGGTGTCAGTTATTCATTTATACACTCCATAGAAAATAACCGCTTCAATCCATCCAGAGAAACGGTTATCGCCTTAGCCGATGCACTTACCAGTTCGGAGAAGGATGATCTTCTACTGCTTGCCGGGTTTGCTCCTACTGAAGAAGAGGCTCTCGAAGGATCCTCTGACCCGATCCAAGCTGCAGAAATCGATGACCCCGAGGTTAGCTTATTTTTTAAAGATTTCCAAAACGCTCCTAAAGAGAAGCGAGACGAAATGCTCCGCTTCTGGAACTTCATCAAGGAGCAGCAGCAGACCCGTAATCCAGATAGTCAACAGTAACAGTGGCTAAACGCCACCTTGATGAACTTAACCTTTAATAATGAAGCCAAGCCCTAGCGGGCTTTTCTTTACCTTAAATAAACGAACATATATTCCTATAATGAGGTGTTTGTCCTGTTCACTCACTACCAAACCACCCCTCTGGAACAATGGGTCGAAGCTTTATATCTCCAACATGATATCACAGAGCCAGCTCAGCTTAGCATGACCAATTTGGCTGCTAAACTGCATATTTGGGTTTATGCGATGGATATGAACAGCATGGCTGTCGAAAATAACGGACAATTCAGCATCAACGTAGACCGTCGATTATCTGCCAAAGAGCAGTGGGAAGACTTCCTTCACGAGCTTTGTCATGTGCTTCGCCATTCCGGCAACCAAATGATCATGCCCGATCGCTATGTCGATTGGCAGGAGCAGGATGCATCTGCCTTCCAGCTCTACGCGGCAATACCCATTTCTATGCTTAAGAAGCTACCGCTACCTGAGCAAAAGAACGAAATGATTGCCCTTCTCTCCGAAGAATTTCAAGTAACCCATCGGCTTGCAGCAGCGCGCATTGAACAAATTCAACGGCGCGTCCTACAAGGCATTTTGGATCACGAATACCAACTATTTACTCAAAGCCAAGCTAGCAAATACAATCCAGACAATTGGTCCGATGCAACTCGTCTTATCATGGACAAGCTGGAGCATTTGAAACAAAAAGGGGCTCCCTCTGATGGCTAAGCTGACTGTTTTTTATGACTTCCATGAAGAGCGCATCCAACCCTTTCTCATGGCGCTGCGTTTTCAGCCTCACGAGCTAGACTGGAACAAAACTTCAATGTACATTCCATTAAGCGCACCGTTTCAGCAGCTTAAGATGGAAGAAATCCCCGACTTAGAGGCTGGAATTACCGTTTTGCTGGATGACCTCGTCATCAATCCAGGACACCCCCAATGCATCGGCGTCAGCATCTCTAGGATTAAGCAGCGGCATATTGCGCTTCTTAATGACCTTCAATACATCCAGCAGCTATGGATACGCATGAGCGACATCGAAGAAGTGCTGCAGATGGATACCCGCTCCCTCTATCCCTGGTCATCCAAATAAATCCGCCCCAAAGACAAATAAGCGCGGAAAACACGCTTATTCTATAGCGCCCGAGCAAATAAGCGCCGAAACCACGCTTTCGGCGAGGGCTCCGCTAGCCGAAGCTCGCCGACAGAGTCTGAGAAGCCGAAAATCGACTTCTCAGCAGACCATCCTGTGAGTCCGCGCTGAATAAGCGCGAAAACCGCGCTTACAGCGAAAGCTCGCTAGCCGAAGCTCGTCGACAGAGTCTGAGAAGTCGAAAATCGACTTCTCAGCAGACCATCCTGCGCGTCCGCGCTGAATAAGCGCGGAAAACGCGCTTATTCAGGAGCGCCCGAACAAATAAGCGCGAAAACCACGCTTTCCGCGAGATGGGTAAGCTTTGCTAAACCCAAACCCAAAACATATAAATGCTGGCGAAAAAAATCCCATACATCATCGGACAATTTATCCGATAGATGTATGGGATCTGAAGGGTTTTAATTACTCATTAATATAAGAGCAAATATAATCGCTTACTGTTTTCACTTCGAGCTTGAATTTTGCATTGGCGGGAACTGTGAATTCACCTTGGCCACTGATGGTAATCCATTCGCTGCTGCCTGGAAGCAATACGTTCAGCTCACCAGCTTGGATTTCCATGATTTCTTTAACATCTGTTCCGAATTCGTACTCACCCGGGAGCAAAATGCCGAGTGTTTTTTTGGTGCCATCGGCGAATTGAACTGTGCGGCTAGTCACTTTACCGTCGAAATAAACGTTGGCTTTCGTTAATACAGTTACATTTTCAAAGCTAGACATGGTGATTGGTTCCCCCTCTAAAATGACTAAGAATAATGCCAAGCCCACGCGGAGGTGGGCTGTAGCTACTGTTAATTATTAAGATAATAGAGCTTTCACTCTAGCTGCTACGTTTTCTGGGTAGAATCCGTATTCTTTGAGAACCAAATCCCCTGGTGCGGATGCTCCGAATGTGGAGATACCGAGGATAGAGCCTTGGTCGCCAACATAACGTTCCCAACCAAGTGGATAAGCCATCTCAACAGCAAGACGTTTCTTCACTTCCGGCAAAATGACGGAGTCTTTATATTCTTTGGATTGTTTCTCGAACAGCTCCAAGCTAGGCAAGCTTACGACACGAACGTTAATGCCTTCGGCTTCAAGAAGTTTCTGCGCTGCGACAGCCAATTGTACTTCGGAACCTGTTGCCAGAATTTGTGCAACTGGCTTGCCATTTGTAGCATCGGATACAACGTATCCGCCTTTGCTTAGATTTTCTTTCGCGCCTTGAACAGTTCCTTCAAGAATCGGCAGGTTTTGACGAGTCAATACGAGTGCAACTGGCCCTTTCGCCTCAGAAATCGCATAGCGCCATGCTTCTGATGTTTCGTTCCCGTCAGCAGGGCGAATAACGGTGATACCCGGAATGACACGAAGCGCTGGCAATTGTTCAACCGGTTCATGCGTCGGTCCATCTTCACCAACAGCGATGCTGTCATGTGTTAGAACATAGATAACCGGAAGTTGCATAAGAGCAGCAAGACGAATCGATGCACGCAAATAATCGGAGAACACGAAGAATGTAGCCCCGTATATTTTAACTCCGCCATGCAGAGCCATACCGTTCATCGCTGTACCCATACCGAATTCACGAACACCAAACCATAAATTGCGACCCGCATAGTTGCTGGCACTGTAATTGGATTCGCCTTTGATCATGGTGTTGTTCGAGCTTGCCAGATCCGCGGAACCGCCGATCAATTGCGGCAAATTAGGTGCAATCGCGTTGATTGCATTACCGGAAGCAACACGAGTCGCCATTGGCTTGTCTGATGTACTGTATACAGGAAGATCTGCGTCCCAGCCTGCTGGCAATTCATTGTTTACTGCCGCGTTGAACTGGTTACCCAATTCCGGATATGCTTTGATGTAGTCATTCAACAAGTTGCTCCATGCTTGTTCAGCTGCAGCGCCTTCTTTTTGAATTTCTGCGTAGTGCGCTCTTACTTCGTCCGGAACTAAGAAGTCCGGCTCTTCAGGCCAGCCATAAGCTTGCTTCGTCAGCTTCACTTCTTCGCCGCCAAGCGGAGATCCGTGAGGTCCAACGTGTCCGCCTTTGCCGCCTTTATTCGGGCTGCCGAAACCGATTGTCGTTTTCACTTCGATCAGTGTTGGGCGCGTTGTATCAGCTTTTGCTTCAGCAATTGCTTTGGAAATCGCCGCAAGATCATTCTGCTCTTCAACGCGCAGAACTTGCCAACCGTAAGCTTCAAAACGCTTCTCAACGTTCTCGGAAAATGCCATATTAAGCTCGCCATCCAGCGAGATATCATTGGAATCGTACATCATGATTAATTTGCCCAATTTAAGGTGAGCTGCTAAGGAAACCGCTTCTGATGAAACGCCTTCCATCATATCGCCATCACCACAGATTGCGTATGTATAGTGGTCGATTACAGGGAAATTCTCTTTATTGTAAGTCTCTCTCAGGTGAGCTTCCGCCATGGCCATACCAACTGCCATACCAATACCTTGTCCAAGTGGACCCGTAGTCGCGTCAACACCTGCTGTATGACCGTATTCCGGATGCCCTGGCGTTTTGCTTCCCCATTGGCGGAAGTTTTTGATCTCTTCCATTGGCAGATCATATCCACACAAGTGAAGTAGGCTGTATAGAAGCATGGATCCGTGGCCGGCAGAAAGCACGAAACGGTCACGATTGACCCATTTAGGATTAGATGGGTTGTGCTTCATATGCTGTTTCCACAGCACGTAAGCCATTGGCGCAGCCCCCATGACCATACCTGGGTGACCTGATTTAGCTTTCTCAACGGCGTCGATACCCAAAGTACGGATCGTGTCGACCGCTAATTGTTCAATTGTTTTGTTTGTTACTGTCATTCGAAAATTCCCTCCTATATTTCTGTATTTTCGTCAATCAATGACTTGTACATACAAGTGACTCTTATCGCTTGCATTATTGTACCATTTGCTTTAAGGCTTTGCCACAATAACCCGCTAAAACATCATCAGCCTAAGCGGTCACTAGCAAATAGGCTGCATCCAGCAATGGACACAGCCTAATCTAGCCTAATTAAATACAACTGTCTTATTATTATGCACAATAATACGATCTTCTACATGCCAAGCTACCGCTCTAGCAAGGACGATCCGTTCAATATGTCGACCGATTCTTTTCAAATCTTCGACGTTATCACGGTGGCTAACCCTTTGAACGTCCTGTTCAATAATAGGTCCGCCATCCAGTTCATCCGTCACATAATGTGCGGTAGCGCCAATGATTTTCACCCCACGGTTATGGGCTTGCGCATAAGGCTTCCCGCCGACAAAGGCAGGCAAGAAGGAATGATGGATATTAATCATACGGTTAGCGTAGTGTTTAATAAAAGAAGGCGAAACGATCTGCATATAGCGAGCCAATACGATCGCATCAACATTGTCTCCAACGACTTCAAGCTGACGACGCTCGGCTTCAGCCTTCGTATCCGCGGTAACCGGAATATGGTGATAGGGAATTCCAAAAGGCTCAACCAGCGACTGCATGTCCGGATGGTTACTAATGACCATCGCGATATCTGCGTTAAGATCACCCGCGCGCCAGTGCCAAAGCAGCTCAAGCAGTGCATGATCTTCCTTCGATACGAAGATAGCGATTCGCTTCTTCTGACTAGCAAGAGAAAGACTCCAATCCATGGAGAACTTGTCCGCAACGACAGAGAAATCCTTTCTCAACTGGTCAACCCGGCTCCCAAGCTCCGTTAAATCGAACTCGATCCGGATGAAAAACATGCCGCCTTCAGGATCCATTGTGTATTGATCGGATTGCACGATATTCGCACCATATTCAAACAAAAATTGCGAGACCGCCGCGACGATTCCCGGCTGATCCGGACATGAGATCAACATTCTTGCCCTATTCACCATCACGCTCTCCCTGCGCAATGAGTTATTCGTACTTCCCTGTTCCATGTTAATCCCCCTAATAGCTTTAACTTTCTGTAAGAAAGCTTTCTTTTTAGTTTGCTGTAATCTATATTAAGCTTTTTTGAGTATATCTTTACCTGCGAGCCAAACAATCAATCGTTGATTAATCTGCTCCTCACTAAGGTCAGAGAAGAGATTTTCTTCATGTAAAATATCATACAAACGCTCCAGCGGCTCACGTCCGTCCGCTTTCTTAGCCTTGGCATCATTTTTCAATAATTCCCATGTATTCAGAACGAAATCACGGAAATGAATCTCTTTTTTGCCTAACAAAAAGTCAATTCGCTCTACATGATCCAAGAATTCGCCGCCAAAACGTCCACTGAGGTTACCTGACAACAGCGCTATTTCTGCTTCGTACATCGGACGCTGCGTTTTATCTTCTTTACCAATCCAAGGAGTTTCAAGAATCATAGGCAAATGCTGCAGCTTCTCATGGTTGGCAACATTATTCATAGCCTCAAAGCCAATCCAACCTGAACCAAGCGGCGCGTGGCGGTCCTTGCTGGCTCCGCGAGGATTTTTACTATCATTCAAGTGAATAACACCAAGCTTTTCTAGACCGATTACTTTGTCAAAATGATGCAGAACGCCATCGAGGTCGTTCACAATATCATACCCGGCGTCATGAATATGGCAAGTGTCAAGACAAACGGATAACTTGTTGTTAAACTCAACTTGTTCCATAATTTCAGCTAATTCCTCAAAGCTGCGGCCAATCTCTGTCCCTTTGCCAGCCATAGTTTCCAGCGCGATGTTCACATTCGTATCTTTAACCCCTGCAAGTACTTCGTTCAGACCTTCCGCGATTCTGGCAATGCCATACTCCGCATCCTTGTCCGTGTAAGCCCCAGGGTGAAGAACGATATTGCGAACGCCAATGTAGTCTGTCCGACGAATCTCTTCCTGAAGGAAACGCACGGCTAACTCAAAGGTATCTTCTTTATAAGAACCTAGATTAATAATGTAGGGAGCGTGTACGACGATTTCGTTCATCGCATGCTTCTCCATTACTGCTTTACCTTCTTCGATAAATTGATCCTCAATCGGTTTACGGCGCGTATTTTGTGGGGCACCTGTGTATATCATAAATGTGGAAGAACCGTATGTGACTGCCTCTTCTGCTGCATTTAACAAGCCTTTATCTGAGAACGAAACGTGTGAGCCAATTTTGGGCATAATGGTTAACTCCTTTTTGTGTGTCTACTACGCAACTACTTAGGTATGGAAGACCAAAGTAGTTACGTCTACTACCTTCCTATTTTACTAGGATTGTCGCAAGAAATCTAGAAATAAGGTATAATTCTTATGAGTTATTGATGTAGGCTAGTGAGGTGACAAATAAATGGCTAATGATTTTTTCATGTGGTTCATCATTTTCTGGGTATGTGTCCTGCTTTTGTTCATGTCCATTGGCGGATTTTTCATGTTTCGGAAGTTCCTAAAGGTGCTGCCCAAGGAAGACGGTAAGTCGAAGCTGGATTGGCAAAATCACTACGTGGACAGCTCGCGGCACTTATGGACAGAAGACTCTAAAACATTTCTCGATCAATTGGTATCACCTGTACCGACAGCCTTTAGAGATATTGCGAAGCATTCCATCGCAGCTCGTATTGGACAGGTTGCCCTGGAGGCGCATGCAAGTGAAGTAACGCGTGACCACTGTATTCAAGGTTACATTCTCGCAACACCGCGGCGCGACTATAAGAGCTTGACTAGCTTCCTCGAAAAGCAGCAGATTGACTATAGTGCATTCAAGCATTTATTGAATTAAACAAGAATACACCATCTATATTGTTATAGATGGCGTGCCACCAATTAATGTAAACGCTTTCATTTGTGAACATGAAAAAACTCATTTTTCTATATAACACCACAATCTTGCCACATCTTAATCTTTATGCTGCAGCTGCACTTTCAAATGGCTAGTAGGAAAAAATAATTAGCTGCAGCAGTGATATCACTTATGTTTGGCTATAACACCAAAGGCAGTCCATAGTCCGAGTAACATTCTTTCGTAATGGCTACAATCTCGTTCTCAATATCTAAATCTTGAATTTCCGTACATGCACATTCTTTGCAATGAGCCAATGGCATAGTTGTTCTATAGAAACCTGTTTTAAATATTTTCTCAGCGCTTCTTTTTGCTATAACCGTATCACATTCTATACAATACACCTTTTCTGAATTTATCATAAAATATCCTCCATATTAAGTTGCCAATTGTCGAAAACTGATACACCAACTGTTTTTCATTATATGATACGTTTCGTAACAATTCAAGAGCTTATTGAAAAAAATCGAGCAAGCGGGATCCACCATTTAGCATAATAGGTCAATCCGTTTTCTTTGAGAATCATATCTGTGAAAAAAATTGTAACTTATTAACGCTCTAAGATAATCCTCTTGGGGCTTCTTAAAGCCTCTCCAGAGTGCCGAATATTCAAAATACTCTCCATCAAAACCAGTCACACAATCTGAGATTATTGCTTCTCCAACCAATAGCTTGAGTTGAAAGCTCCAGATTACATTTTCATTAATGGGCAGTCTTAAACTTGAAGTAAACTGTAATCCTTTTGTGCTTACCTCCGTAAGGGTAACTTTGGCTGGATTGGAAACTTTTTTGATTCCATAGATCTGGGAAAGCCTCATGGTACTTTGAAATTCTATCCTATTCATGAGCAAAACCCTTTCTCTGCCACAAAGAAATGATACACTTTGTAACTGTATGTATCTAAAAAACTCACTTTTTGGTTTTCTTATCTTGCAGAAGACTGTATAATAGTACTGACTATGTGTTATACTGTGTTATTGCAAATTCTTATTGATTGTGAGGAAACTATTCATGACTAAATGCGGGGACAGAATTGCTCTTCTGCGTGAAAAACAGGCATTAACGCAGGAAGACTTAGCACACAAATTGGGTATCTCGAGAGCGGCCCTTTCACACTATGAAACTTCTAGAAGAGAACCAGACTATGATACCATCAATAAAATTGCTTCCTTCTTTAAAGTCTCAATAGATTATTTACTAGGCAGGACAGATCAACCAGATCAATTACTTGACCAAGATGTGCGGGACTTTGTGGATCATTTGGAGCTATCAGACGACAATATACTGGAGAAGTTCTCTTTGACGGTGGATGGAAGTAAGCTAACTCCTGAAGAGGCGAAACGTTTCATTGCTTTCGTGAGGGCAGAACGGTCTCTGAAATAAGACTGTTCTGCTCACCATTTAGCCAATTTCTGACTAGTTCTAGTTAACTCCTTGCTTTCATATACTTAATTTATGATACATTTTGTATCATGTCAAGTACATTGATTAAATATCTGCTAGTTTTTACTGATTTCATTCGTAGATCAAATGTTTGTTTGTAGTTCTACCTTTTCTGCGTGAATACCTATGTATTTTAAGGTCACCGAAGGTGCTGAATGGTTAAACAAATCACGGAGCGCAGAGACATTTCTCGTTCTCTGATAATAATGGTATCCAAAAGTTTTACGTAGTGTATGAGTGCCGATATCATTCAGACCTACTTGCTTTGCAGCCTCATTTAAGATCCGATATACCCGAATGCGTTTAATTGGCTTTCCTGTTCTCTGGGAGGGAAATATGAAATCGTTATCATCCATGTTCATAACATATTCAGCAATCCATTCCTTCAGTTGATTATTAATGATAAATACTTTTTCCTTTCCCGTTTTCTCCTCCTTAATCATAACTTTATTTATCCCCTTTATATCCTTGACTCTCAGCATAAGCAGATCACTCAAGTGGATCCCAGAATTAATACCAATCGTAAACAAAAGCCAATCCCTTTCAGACTGATTTATTAATATTTCTTGTATTTCTTCAATTTTCTGTTGATCGCGAATCGGTTGTACAACCTGCATGGATAATTGCAACTCCTTTTTTATTATTTTAAAAGCTAACTTCTATTGCCATCGAAGTAATATCTCTGTCAATGCATTATTTCCCCCTTTTTAGTTCATCCCAAACCTGCATAATTAATTTTCCGTATTCCCAATTCGCTAGTAATCACTCCTGAAGATATTCTTTGCTTTTTAATCCGATACAATACGTATCTTTCCCCGCTGTTTCTATGGTGAAAATATCCGCTTTTTCGTTCGCGGTTTGACAGGCTTGTACAATTACATATTTACCATAAACATCCATCCCAGCAGCGATATTCTTAAAAACAAAAAGGTAAGAAACATCCAAAGAAGTCATAGTCAAGCTAACGTTCTTGAACTCTTGCACCTTATGGTCATTTGGCTCACCTCATAATAACAGTATATGAGCCTGATCGCTTTCAAGCGATCAGGCTTAACGTGTTGATCATCATTTCGTTCTTTCTATGCCGGCATGACACTATCCCTATGAACGGATTGTTTGACAATTTGTTGCCAGGCATGTGTCGCGATACTATCGGGAATATCCACATCGTTCAATGTCAATATTTCACCCTCTTCCAACGGTCGGCGGATTACCGCTCCCGTTAGTAATCCGATCGGCACATGGTCCGGATTCTGCTGCATATTCACGCAAATGCCGCGAACATCAAATGAACCGACACCTCTCTCGATTATTTCACCCGGCTGCAGCTTGCGCTTGGCAACTGCTGCAATCGACACTGTAGGTTGAACACTGTTATTTAGCAATACGCCTCCGCCGCTTAGAACTCGACGGATTGTTTTTACGACTTCCAGATGGCACAGGTGGAACGTTGTATACAACGTATAGAACGGACCATCGCCCAGTTTCAAATATTTTAAATAATCGCGGTGGCGATCGTCATGCTCAGCGGCAATGAACACACCTGCTGGAGATTTGGGCGATAGGATGTAGTCGGAGATCGGGTAACCTAAGCTTTTTGCCTTCAAGGCGAGCGCTTCCGAGCCACTACGGACGTCATCGCACGGCATACCAACCAGACCTGGTTCAGCAATCGATGCGCCAAGACCATTAGCAGTGAGCGCTTGCTCGATCTGTACCTTCGTGCCATCAGTAAATGATACCTGCAAGCCGAGATTGAGCCCCTGCTTGCGAGCCCAATACAACATATCTTCTTTTGAAGGGTTCAGATTCAAAAACCCTTTGATATTTCCGTAAACAAGTGGTTTAAAGCCCATGCTGACGACATTCTCATGAAGTGCCGCTAAGCAGCCCGGCTGATCGCCCTCCGCTTCAGTAATAAACCCTTTACCTGCTAAGTATGAGCCGGTAGTCACCTGAAGATCTGCATTAATCGTGATGACTGGTATACCCGCTTCCATAATGCGCAGAATCGTATTCGTACCGTAAATCACGTCGCCGCAGCACTCAACGATCAAATCGGCGTTGTCGATCAGCTCATCGACCGAATTTGTCAGTCGATCCTTCAACGGATAGTCGGAGCAATGATCAATGTTTCGGCGAGTCAACACCTTAGACACCTTCAAGCCAAGCGCTTTTTCAATTTCAATCACTAATCCTTTCGAAATAAACCCTGTTCCGATTACACCAATACGATTTGTACGTTCCATTTTAATTATTCCTCCTCATTTGTTTTTAACGGCCAACGGCCTTTTTGGTAGTAGATTCCACCCGTTTCCAGGTCTTTGTGTTGAAGCAGAATTGTTTGACGACGCGGGCCGGTGCCCCTACAGCGATACAGTACGGCGGGATCTCTCCCATCACTACGCTGTTTGAACCGATAATCGAGCGCTCACCGATTGTAGAACCAGCAAGCACACACACGTTTTGACCGAGCCAAACGCCTGGTCCGATCTCCGTCGGGGACGTTTCAAGTGCCTGATGCAGATAATGCTTGTCAAGCGGATTCATACCGTGATTGTTATCCGTGATATAAGAGTTGCTTGCAATTAGCGCATCGTCGCCTATCGTGAGAGAAATCGAACCAGAAATGGTTACATTGTGCCCTATAACAACCCTGTTTCCGATTTTCACCACGGTGCCTCTTTCCTCCGGAAGCACTGGATGAGCCTCGACCCGCCCCCCAGGACCGATATATACCCGTTCCCCGATTTCAATATTCTCCGTGTTATGAGGGTAGAACGGAGTAGAAATACACGAATGCTTACCCAAACGTTTGAATAACATTTTGAACCAGAACAGTGTGAGCAGACTGTTCTTCTTATGATGCAAGTTCCTGAAAATAGTGCTTGCTCGAAGCATATCCCTCTCTCCATTCCTGAATCATTCGCTTTAATGCGAAGACACTTTGCCACTCGTTGGATGGTCGCCACCGATTAACGATTGCAGCATCCGATGAATCATCTCTTCCAGATTTTTCACACGTCTTTCATACGATTTAATTGTTGAGGTTTCATCTTGCCAAGCAGCGTACTGTGCAACCAACGCCAATCCTCGCTGGGACTTATGAGCTTCGGAAATCCGACCTTCAAGCTAATCGGATAATGTAAGCAGATATAAATGAACCTGCAAAATCCTGCGCAAAGCAGTGCCCAACCAGCGCCTGTAATACCATAGATCGGAATCAACACGTACATCATCGGCACCGTCACCGCAACACCAATACCGTACATTCCCGTTACGATTCCTGGCTTATTGAGCGCCATGAATACTTGCGATAAAATCATGCAAGCACCGGTTAAAATGACTTCAAAAATGAGAATGCGGAACACTTGAACCGCAGACGCAAATTCCGGTCCGTATATCATCTTCAACACATACGAGGCGATCGGCATAACTGCCCCTGCCGCAAGTAGAGAAATGAAAGTCGATACGCGGAATGCTTTAAGCGTCATCGACACGGCTTCTTCCTTAGGAATCCCTGAGGTTTTGGGAAACAGGATGAGCGATAAGGACTGCGAGAAGATATTCGCCATTCTCGAGAGAGAAACAGCTACTACATACAGCCCAAGCTCAGCTGTTGCCATAAGACGGATTACGATAAGCTGATCGACATACAAACCTATATTGCCGAGCAAATCGACCCCAAATGATCCGACACCGTACCGAACGTTTCGTCTGTACGATTCGGCGAGCCCTTTCAGCTTCGGACGGTAAATACGCAGAAAACGGATCGTCATCCAAAGCGCGACCGGCACATTGGCTACCAAATAAGAGGCGGCTGAGGTAAAGGGCGTCAGTTTGCCGAAGAGCGCCAGTGTCAATAAGGCGGCAAGCGTCAGGATCGGCACGAGATAGCGAGTCAGGTTGAACAACCCGAACTCCTCCCGCGCACGAAGCGTCGCATTGTTGATGAAACTGAATAGCAGCACTGGCGAAGCAGCCATAGAAAACTGTGCAAAGGCAATTACCTGTGGTGAATAATCGTCCAGCCATACCGGAATGAACGTATATCCGACCGTGCAGGCTATAGCCCCGGCTACACAGCTCATAAGAAGCGCAGCCATGTAAAGCCGACCAGCATCTGCCGGATATTTTTTAATGTTGTATAGCACAGCAGAATGGATGCCGAATGTCATCGTGAAGGCAAGGAACTGCGGCCATAGAATAATTGCGGCATTCTCGCCCCGACCGTCCGGACCGAGAAAGCGGGCCGTGAGAATACCTGTGAGCATGTTTAAACCAAGGATAAGTATGGAAACTAAGAAAGCCCTAATGGACGTTGAGGCAGTATCTCCTCCTTTCCATAACCGCTTCAGGAGCGATACATTTCTTCTCCTTCGCAGCGCAATCGATTCATCCACTTTCAAGCCACCTGCCTTTTACGAATTTCACCTCTGCCGCCTCTCATTATTAGCCAAGCAGTTTTAAAGCCTTTTCGCGCTCCAATAATACCTCCATCGCCTGAAGCAGTGGCATACGCAGCTCCTGATTAATAAGTGCAAAATCAAGCGTGGTCAGAATGAACCCCAGCTTTTCGCCGACATCGTAACGGATGCCTTCAAAGTTATATGCATGCACAGCCTGCTGCTTGTTCAGCTTCTGAATAGCATCTGTCAACTGTACTTCGCCGCCAGTCCCCGTTTCCATCAAGTCCAGAAATTGGAAAATTTCCGGCGTTAGCACGTAGCGTCCCATAATCGCAAGATTAGAAGGGGCATGACCAGGTTGAGGCTTTTCGATGAAAGAATTGACGCTGTACAAACGCCCCTTCGATTTGTCGGGATCGACGATTCCGTACCGATACGTCTGATCGTCTGGTACCTGTTGAACACCGATAATCGAAGATCCGGTCGCTTCGTACTGCTGAATAAGTTGCTTCAGACAGGGAACTTGGGAAGAGACAATATCATCGCCAAGCAGCACCGCGAACGGCTCGTCGCCTATGAAACGGCGTGCACACCAGACTGCATGGCCAAGTCCACGCGGCTCCTTCTGACGGATATAGTGAATCTCCACCTTCGAGGACCTTTGTACTTCCTTCAGAAGCTCCATCTTGCCCGCTTCCATCAACTTGTGTTCCAGCTCAAAGGCATTGTCGAAATGATCCTCAATCGAACGTTTTCCTTTGCCTGTAACGATAATAATGTCTTCGATGCCCGATTGTACCGCTTCTTCTACGATATATTGGATCGTTGGCTTATCAATAATGGGAAGCATCTCTTTTGGCATCGCTTTGGTAGCAGGAAGGAAACGAGTTCCCAGCCCTGCTGCGGGTATAATCGCTTTTCGGATAGTTCGCATCGAATTTTCTCTCCTCAACTTGCTTTTTTTCTCTTTCCAGATACATTTTGTATCAACGAAAACGTAATAATACCACCTAATACTAGTTCGAATATCCACCTTTTAAATAACAAGCCGTTATATAAAAGGTATAATAATGCCATCTCGGATGAAAGAGGAGCTTCGGATTTAACTTGACGGCTTCCATCAGCGCCGCAAAACCGGCCTTGCAATCGGATCCGTATTTGACTACTCTATACGAGTAGAATAAGTACCGATATCCTTTCATCAGGTTTTGGCTCCACAAGCCGGCCATCGCTTTTTCGATAATTTTCAGCTCGCTGATCAACACCTTGTCAAACTTTTTAAAACTGTTGCCTTCATGTATACGGTAACTGATCAGGTCTTCATCGACCAGCACAAGACGATCCGTCTTCAAAACGCGAATCCAGAGCTCCCAATCCTCTGCTACCGGTCCCCCTTCACTGCCCCTAAGCTCTGTATCGAATCCCCCAATCTCAAGCAGTCGGGCACGATCAATCAGCACTTGCGAAGGCGTCGCGATCGGATTGGCGATACACATCTGCTTCAGGCTGAAACCCCTGACGCGTTTCATAATTTTACGCAAGCTTTTGCCCTTGTTATCGATGTAAAACCCGTTTGCAACCACTCCAAATGCACGTTCTCTTCCCAAGCGCTCAGCCATTTTTGTAATAGAATCTGGGCTTAGCACATCATCCTGATCCAGCAGCATCACATAGTCGCCACGGGCTGCGAACAAGCCTACGTTGCGAGCCACGGCAGCTCCCTGATTACTTTGCCGCATCACGCGGATGTCTGGAAAATGCTTGGCGATCAACGCGACGGAACCGTCTGATGACCCGTCATCAACAACAATCACTTCTATGTTCAGATACGTCTGGTTTAAAACACTGTTCAGCGTTTGCTGAATAAATGCTTCCCCGTTATAAACCGCTATGACGATGGAAACAAGAGGCGCTGGATTGTCATGCTTCAAGCACTCCACTCCTTCCTAATTGGCTGCCCCTTAATACTTTGCCACCATTGCGGATGCTCGATATACCACTCAATCGTCTCTTCCAATCCAGCCTGAATCGTAAACGTTGGCAGCCAATCGAGTTCCACTTCGATTTTGCTCGGATCAATCGCATAACGACGGTCGTGACCTAGTCGATCCTCGACATATCGGATCATGGATTCGCTCTTGCCAAGCTGTTTCAGAATAGCTTTTACAATGTCGATATTGGTCCGTTCATTATGTCCGCCGATATTATATACCTCGCCATCATGCCCACGGTGCAGTACAGCGTCGATGGCCGCTGCATGATCGTTCACATGCAGCCAGTCACGGATGTTTAGGCCGTCACCGTACACTGGCAGCGGAATACCTTCGAGCGCGTTCGTGATCATGAGTGGAATGAGCTTTTCAGGGAATTGATAGGGGCCGTAGTTGTTAGAGCATCGGGTAATGTTAACAGAAAGTCCGAATGTCTCGTGATAGGCTCGCACCAGCAAATCGGCTGCAGCTTTGGAAGCAGCATAAGGACTATTCGGCAATAGCGGTGACGTTTCTGTAAAAAAATGATCAGGGCCGAGCGATCCGTATACTTCATCAGTCGATACTTGAATGAACTTCCGAATTCCACCAGCCTTTGCAGCTTCCAGCAGCGACTGCGTACCCAGCACGTTCGTTCGAACGAATACCCCCGGATCGCTGAGCGAGCGGTCGACATGCGATTCTGCGGCAAAATTGATGATCACGTCGATCTTATGCTCTCGGATAACATGCGAGACGAGCTCACGGTTCCCAATATCGCCGTGAACAAACGTATATCGTTGGTCTTCCTCTACATCAGCTAAGCTAGCCAAGTTTCCGGCGTATGTAAGCAAATCCAGATTTACAATCCGATATTGGGGATAACGCTCTAACATATACCTAATAAAATTACTACCGATAAAGCCGGCCCCACCTGTTACAAGCAGTCTCATTTCCACGCTTCTTCAACCTCTCTTTTTTAACCAAGTTATGCGCTAGCCTTCGCTTATTTCGTTCCGGATTTCCTCATAAACAAAATTGCTTACGGCATCTTTCAGTCGCGGGTGCATACTATCTTTTTCGGACAAGATAGGTGTTTCGCACGGCCATTGAATGCCGATGTCCGGGTCGTTCCATGCGATCCCTCTGTCATGCTCCTTCGAATAAAATTCATCCACCTTGTAAAGAACCTCCGTATTTGGTTGCATCGTACAGAAGCCGTGGGCAAATCCTTTCGGAACTAGCAGCTGCTTCCCGTTGGAGCGGCTGAGCATGACGCCGATCCATTGTCCGAACGTCGACGAGCCGTGGCGGATATCGACGACCACATCATAAATCTCGCCGGATAGTACCCTTATTAGCTTAGTCTGGGCTTTCGGAGAAAGCTGATAATGAAGTCCCCGAATCGTTCCAGGCTTCCAAGAGATCGATTGATTATCCTGTACGAACCGAAAATCCAGACCCTGCTCCTTGAACACACGCTGGCTATAACTTTCTACGAACTCGCCGCGTTGATCTGCATGCGCCTGTACCTCAATAACAAACACGCCTTCCAGTTTGGTCGCTACGCAATGTATCACACGCCACCTCCATCATTTAATTTACCCCTAAAGCAGTTGCAGGTCATTTGAACAATGCAAGCTTCTTGCCGAACGTCAAGTCGAGAGAATGCCTGCGCAGCAAATCGTTCGCATAGGCTAACGATTCGTGTGTTCCTGCATCCGTCCACCAGCCATCCATCACATCGAATTGCAGCTGTCCTTGCTGAATATACGCATTGTTCACATCGGTAATTTCCAGCTCACCGCGCCCGGATGGCTTTAACGTACGGATGATTTCGAACACTCGGGAATCGAACATGTATATTCCCGTCACAGCATAGCTGCTTTTAGGTATTTTGGGCTTCTCCTCGATCGAAATAATGCTTCTGCCTCGCATCTCCGCCACACCGTAACGCTCCGGATCATCGACTTCCTTCAATAATATTTTGGCGCCTTTCTTAAAGGAAGCGACATAGGGAGCAATATTGTCCGAGAATATATTATCACCTAGAATGACCGTACACAGATCGTTGCCGACGAATGTTGCCGCCAACCCAAGCGCTTGTGCGATCCCACCGGCTTCATCCTGGACCTTGTAGGAGAAAGTGACGTCGAATTCCGAGCCGCTTCCGAGTAGGTTAACGATATCCCCCATATGTTCCCGTCCTGTGACAATCAAAATATCAGTAATATTTGCCTCTTTCAGTTTGTAAATCGCATGATAAACCATCGGATATTTGCCCACCGGCAACAAATGCTTATTCGTAACCTTCGTAAGTGGATAAAGCCTTGAGCCCGTGCCGCCTGCCAGTATGATCCCTTTCATTGCTCCATTCCTCCCTCGGTTTAATAAACCGCCCTTTTAATAGTCAAAGTCAAAGTCTGTTCGCTAATCACTTGAATGATGGAATCCTGCGCACTCTCTTCCAGTGAATGGTAAAGCGGCAAGCACAATACGCGCCCAGCAATATCGCGGGATATCGGCATTGGTCTGTCACCCTCCAGATAAGGAATGGAATCGAGCGATGGATGGAAATAACGTCTAGGAAAAATCTGCTGAGCATGCAGTTGATCCAGAACCCTCAGTAATGTCTCCTCCGAATCCAAAACAATTGGAAAATAATTATAATTTTGGGTGCCGTTTTCATTCCACTTTTGCAATGATAGGCCGGGAAGGTGCTGTAGCCCTTGAACATACTTACGGTAATGTTTCGCCCGTATCGCTTTAATGTTTTCCATATCGTCTAAAACGCACAGCCCCATCGCTGCTTGAAACTCATTCATCTTGGCATTGATTCCGAGCTCATTAATGATCATCAAGTCATCAAAGCCAAAATTGATCATCTTTTTTGCCCTCTCGTATACCGCATCATCTTGGAAAACAAGCGCTCCGCCTTCAATCGAGTGAAACAGCTTCGTGCTGTGAAAGGAGATCATCGAAACGTCTCCGAAACTCAGAACGCTTTGATTCTGGTACTCTACATCGAAAGCATGGGCCGCATCATATACAATCTTCAGGCCATGTTTTTTTGCGATCCGGTCAATTTCGTCCATTTCACACGGATTGCCGAATACATGCGTCACTACAATCGCGGTTGTGTCCGGCGTGATGCGTTCTTCAAGCCGTTTCGGATCGATGTTCAGTGACTCCGAATCGATGTCGGCAAACACCGGATTCAAACCTTCCCATGCCAGAGAGCTGGCGGTCGCTATGAATGAAAACGGGGTTGTCAGCACATCACCCTTAAGACCCAGCGCTTTGTAAGCGATTTGCAATGCAAGGGTGCCGTTTGTCGTAAGCAGCAGATTTTTTACGCCTAAGTATTCAGCAATCTTAGTCTGCAGCTTCTCGACGAATTGCCCCGCATTCGTCAGCCGGCCCGAGTTATATATCTCTTCGACATAGGATTGAAATTTTCTGAGATCGGGTAAATAGGTTTTTGTCACTGGGATCATATTCATCATTCCTATTTCAGAGTTTTAGGACTTCTCAGATCTCGCATGAATATATAACACGCAAATGCATAGAACCGGGGCTGAAACAGCAAGCCCTGATTGTGACGCAGCGCTTTGCCTAGCGATTTCTTTGAAACTGCTAAATCAGCTTTAGCGCTTGCCAAACGGAAAGCGTGATACAAATATCGATAGCTTTTCATCGCATGGATTTGGTTATCGCTAACGCTCCCCCGTTTTCCGTCCAGAACTTTCAATTCGCAGGACAGCATCCGGTCCAGATTTCGTGAAGCGTTGCTGTCATGAATGCGGTAGGACATTAGCATTTCGTCCAGAAATACCAGCTTTCCGCCTGACAGCACAATTCGCAGCATCAAATCCCAATCGTCGGCAATACCAGCGTTTTGCGCATCCAGCCCGCCGAGCAAAAGCACTTTCTGGCGGTTGAAAAGCACCTGAGACGTCGTATAAATCTGGTTTTTGCAAAGCATATCCTTGAGCTTGAGCGTCGGTTTGTTAAATCTGTACATACGCCGGATAAGAGCACCGTACGAATCTATTAATTTCCCATTGACGACCACCCCGCTGCTTTTCGTATCTTGAGCAAGCTTAACCGCCTTGCTGATTAACGTCGGCTCAATTAGATCGTCTTGATCGAGAAGAAGCACATAATCGCCTTTAGCAAGCTTCATTCCCTTATTGCGTGAAGCGGATGCGCCCATATTCTCCTGCTCAAGCACCTTCAGCAACCCTTGCTCCTCATATGGTTTTAGAATGTCGACTGTTCTGTCTTTCGTACCATCGATAATGACGATCAGCTCGATGTTGTCGTAATCCTGGTTCAGCACGCTCTGTACTGTTTCTTCAATATATTTTTCACCGTTATAAACCGGCACGATGACGGATACGAGCGGGTTTGTGTCCGGTTTAGGCTGAACGACTTTCTTTGGTTTGTCCATCATTTGGTTCTTCCACCTTTCTTTGGGCGTATTCAAACAAGAGAATCTTTAGGAATATGTCTTCGACCGTGCAATATTTCAAGATTGTTGACATACCAGCAAAACGGAAAAATCAATTGAATCGTCGAAAGCGTATTGTCCGAGAAGGAGTACACAAAAAATCCGATAATTAATCCAGCAAAATATGGCCTTACGCCCCGAGGAAGCACCTTGTAAACAACTGCGAATACCGCCAACAGCGCAAGGAACAATAGGGATGCCCCAACGATACCGCTGTCGTAATAGAAGCGGATATACTCGTTGTGAGGAACGACAAACCCTTCAAAAATCGAGCCGTCATTGGCGACAATGGAAGAGCCAAGTCCGCGTCCGAAAACCGGCGATTGTTCCGCTCCCTTTAGAAAAAATTCCCATGCTTCCGCCCTGCCGGATAAATCGACGCCGCTGGTATCCGTATTCTCGAACGAACGTTTCTTTAGATTGTCCAACTGCAGATAACCTGCGGCGATAGCCACGACGAAAAATGCAGCCAAAGGGATAATCAACAGCACTTTCCCCCGAAAATAACCCTTAATCAAATCGTATACGTAATAAAGTACAACAGCAGCGGAGGCGATCAGCGGCCCACGGGTTCCCGTCGCTAACAAAATCACGAAGTTCATGCCCGCCATCGCGTAAAAGTATTTAAACCGCTTGGAATTCCGTTTAATTTCGATGATCGATATCAGAAATCCGAGAAATGCCAGCATGGCGAGGTGAGGCGGGATATTCGCCCCCTGCAGCCGAAAGGCTCCTGTGAATTCAATCACATAGAACGGATGTATACCTGTGACATGCAGCATCCATCCGAGTCCAACCGAAATTGGCGCAAGCAGGGGAAGAAGCCCGATTTGCCGCTCCGCCACGGAAGGCTTCCATTTGATCAACAGAAATACAAACGGAATCACGAGACCAATGAAGGCTTTGATCGGTGCCATACGTTCCAAATTATCCGGCCACAACGATCCCGTGTATGTAATGACAACCATAAGTCCTAGAGCCACAATCGGATAAACAAGCTTCATCCGAATGCCATACACGAGCATGGCCGGTAACGTCAGCAGCAGAATTGAGAATTTGTAAAATGATAGTAAATCAAGTCCGCCGACATGAAATTGGATGAGATATTGAATGGAAGGCGCAGCTGAAAGCAGCACGAGATCCGCGGTACGATCCGGTTTCACCAACGCCGCGAATGCGGCAAAAGCTCCGAGTACACCGATACCAGCTAACAGCGGCTGAGCAGTTGAAGCCAATCCTACCGTTACTCCTACAAGCACAAGACAAGTGATAAGCAGCGGCAGCGGCATTCTCACGTTCCAACCTAACGTTCTTCTATCCATATAATTAACTCCTACTTCTGAATTTCAGGTTACTGAATGTACCTCGAATACTTTCACGTCGGCACTTTACTAACAGCCGTCTCCCCTCGCTGTGCAGGAACATGGACTCTCCTAACACATAAAGGACCTTCATGCAGGTTAATAGGAAAAGCTTCAGCTTGGCCGCTGCAGTCCCACTAGCAAACGCATAGGATACGCCTTGAAAATAATACCGCTGAGCAATCCATTCTTTCGTTAAACGCTGGCGCGGAATAAAATGATGAACGGCCATGCCGGGCACATATGTAATCCCACTCTGCTCCTCTTTCAACCGGTCTAACAGCCAGCTTTCCTCTCCTGATAGAAGCGACTCACCCTTTCGCCCCAGCTCCTCCGGAAACGAATGCCGCTCGAAAACGGAGTTTCGAAACGCCATATTGGCCCCGAACGGATACAGTTTATTGGGATAAGGCCTTACCTCATTTCCGAGGTTAACAATCGTATAAGGCAGCTCCAGCGGTTTAATCAGCCAAGACGGACGCTCCGTTTCGAAATTCGGATACACGATACCACCAACGGCAACCGTTCGTGGATCCTGATCAAAAGCTTCTAAAATCGCGGTGATCCAGCCTTTGACCGGTATCGCGTCATCATCCAAAAACGCTAGTATGTTGGAGCTGGATACTCTGACTCCCGTGTTGCGTGCAACCGACAGCCCCTGCTTCCGTTCAAGCACATAATCAATGTCCACGTGTCCGCGGCACTGTTCGATGCATGAGCGAACAACTGCAACCGTATCGTCGGTCGAATTGTTATCCACAACAATTACTTCCGCCTCGTCAATACGATCAAGTTCCGATAGAGCAAGTAGCGTCCTTTCCAACAGAGGGGCACGGTTATATGTACAAATAATAATGGAAAGTTGTTTTTGCATGTCTAGAATGCTCCTTTGGAGCCGATCATCACACCAATGGTCCGAAACAAAATCTTGAGGTCGAACCACAAATTGCGCTCCCGGATATAAGTTAAATCGAGCTCCACCATCTCTTTAAAGCCAACATGGTTTCTGCCGCTAACCTGCCACAAGCCCGTACAACCGGGTATGACACTCAATCTCAGCTTTTCGTAGTCAGAATAAACGGATACTTCATTAGGAAGCGGCGGTCTCGGTCCGACCAGACTCATGTCACCTTTAAGTACATTCCACAGCTGCGGCATTTCATCTAAACTGGTTTTGCGGATCCATTGGCCTACATTCGTTACGCGTGGATCTTTTTTCATTTTGAACATTGCGCCTTCTATTTCATTATGATTCACAAGGCTGCCCTGCATCTGCTCGGCGTTCGTCACCATGGAACGGAACTTGTAAATCGTAAACGGCTTTTCATCCTTACCGATTCGCGTTTGTTTAAAAAAGACCATCCCACGAGGATTTTCCAACTTAATTAGCAGAGCGATAAGCATCAGTAATGGAAGCAGCACGATTAATCCGCCAAGTGATAGTAAGAAATCGGTCAGCCGTTTCATTGTCAAATAGCCCGTTTGGTTTGATTTAGAATCGACCCTAACATTGGCAAATAGCGAATTTCCTTGCGATAGTATTTCAGTTTCATTTCCGCGATTAGTTCCATTCACAATTAAACACCTCTTAATCGGTGATTATAGTAGATTGGGGCATTCAACCCTTCCTCACGTCATACCCTTGACGATGTACGTCTAAGGCTCTGAAGCCCACAGCATGACCGAGTGCCTGCAAGGATATGGGTATAGCAGACTTTACCCTTACCGTTGGCCAATTAGACATTAGCGTTGACGGCAATACGTATTCACTTTATTTGCAGAAATCTTCATTCCCACGGAACGGCTACCTTACGTAAATCTCGCTTACGTATGACTGCTGAAGCTGCCAAGACGGGGAGCAGAAGCTCCTGCTCCGCCTGTTCTACAGATCGAATGCTGCGATCCGACATCCGATGCGCAATCACAGCCATCATCCCAATCGCAATAGAAGACAACAAGGAAACAATCAAACGCATCAACATTCCAGGAGAGACCGGTGCAGGTTCTGTACGTGTCTGAGCTAAATACAGCACTTCCACGTTATCGACTCTCATCAGATCGTAGATCCGAGCCGTAAACAGCCGTGTGATGCCATTCACAACGTCGGCAGCCTTCTGATATGAATGATCCCGCAGAGAAAGCGACAGAAAAGGAAGTCCCCCCAAAAATTCCACCTTCAGTCTGCGGCCCAATTCGTTCGCATCTAAACCCCAATCGGGATTTGCCCTAACAGCATCATCCAAAATAGCAGGGGATGAAATAATGTCCCGATAAGTAGCTCCAAGCCGAACATTCGTCATAAGTACATCCCAAGTGAACTGCTGATTACCGAGCGATACCGGCGTTTTTTTATTCACCAGCATCAGCATTGCTTTTGCCTCATATTCCGGTTTGAAACTATACTGAGAGGCTGTTAAGGTTGTCGCTACAGAGACGGCTGTGATCAACATAATCATCCAAATACGGCTTCGGAATACTCGGTCCCATTTCCATCCGTTCATCCTCAATCTCCTTTAAAGACCTCTCGAAACTGATTTCAGATACATATTGTATCTTATTTATTTCATTTTAAGATACAATATGTATCGAAGTCAAGTGGAATTAAAATCGGCGAGAAGTTATCATTTCGCGCGGCCTAATTAGTCACGGCTTCTTTCGCACTGTAATAAGGACTAGCTTTCGCCGTAACGGAACGGTCGTTGTTGAGCACAGCGCCAATCAGACGTACGCCCATTTTATCCAGTACCGCTTTGACATTCAGTGCTTTTTCTTGCGATACGTTGCCCGAATTCATCACAAGCAACGTCCCGTCGCAGTGCTTTGCCAGCAGGTGTGCGTCGGTTACACCCAATACAGCGGGTGCATCAACAATAACGATATCGTAAAAAGCCCGCAGTTGGTTCATCACCATATCCAGGTGCTCCGATGCCAGCACATCAGACGGGACGCGCTCCGACCCTCCTGCAGTAATGACGCTGACCCCGTTCACAAACGTTTCACAGATCACTTGGCCTATTTCGTAATTGCCGGTCAGCAAATCTGCAAGTCCCTTTCTATTCGGCAGGTTGAAAATATGATGCAGTATCGGACGTCGCAAATTGCCTTCAACGATCAGGACCCTCTTGCCGGCCAACGCATAAGCAGTTGCCAAATTAACTGCCGTGACAGTCTTCCCTTCCCGTGGAGACGCGCTTGTTACCAGAATCGTTTTCACACCTTGGGAAGCTGTGGAATGTTCAATATTGTTACGCAGTGAACGATAGGTTTCCGCAATTGGCGACATAGGACTGAGGTGCGTGAACAGAAACGTTTTAGTGACTAACTTTGACATATGACTGTTCCCCTGCCTTTCTTTGTGTGGTTGAAGAAACCTGCTTCAAAGCATCGCGCTTAATACGTCCGATGACACCTAATGCCGGTACGCCTAACAAACGTTCGATTTCACGTTCAGAACGAATTTTATCGTCCAGCTGCTCCATTAGCAGGGCTACAACAACACCCAGAATCAGCGATACGAAGAAAGCCCCGACTATGACCAATGACTGACTCGTCTGAATTGGCGTAGGACGTTTATCAATCTCTGCTTTGTTCAGTACACGCACGTTATCCACATGCATTAGCTCGCGAATCTGCTTCTCGAACACCTCGGCTGTACTGTTAACTAAGTTGGCCGCTTGGATATAGGAGTTATCGCGTACCGAAATCGTCATCACCTGGGAATTGTTCGCTGATGCCACTTTGATCCGTTTACTTAGTTGTTCCGCTGTCACATTCAGGTCCGGATGCTCCCTCACCACCTGTTCCATAATTGCCGGCGATATCACGATCTCCTTGTATGAGCCAATTAGAATGATGTTGGCTGTGACCGCATCCATATCGATACGCTGTTTGCCCTCCTCATCCGTCACTTTATTAACAATCAATTTCGTGCTAGCCTCATATTCCGGCTGAAACATCAACTTCCCGAATCCTCCTGCAGCCCCGCAGCACACAAGAACAATCACTGTAATTAAAACTATACGCTTGCGAAGTAATTTCATATAATCGAGCAGTTCCATTGCCAGTCTCCTTCCGCCTCTTTGAGCATCTTATCTAAAACAATCAGCTATGTCGCAATTCATTGTTACAAATCGTATCATCAACTATAAAACATTTACCCAACTCGGGAAACTTCAAGCTGGAAATGCAAAATATGGAAGCCCAATACATGCAAATATCTCCTGCCCTGGCATAAAACCAACACAAACATTGACGTCAAGCCCAAGTTACGATGCTTGTTGCATTTCAATGCTTTTTAGCGTTTCGTAGTCTGGTTATCTGCTACTATTTTCGCAATGTGTCATCGCTACCAGGGCAATATCGTTTAATTCCGCCAGTTTACCATACCTATATCTCATGATCCTCCCACCCGCCTTTCTCTAAGCAAATAGATACATTTCGTATCGTCATATCTCGTAATTTACTATATAAATTCCTGTATGTCAACAATTTCTGTGCATTTTAGAAACAAATTGTATCTAAAACCTGTTAAAAATTGGGTGAAATTACTTTTTCATTCCTAGAATGCGAGAACCGACAGCGAGATTGACTACTATCCTATAGTCAATTACGTTGTCGGTTATTTTATGCCTTTAGTTTTGACCAAATGGGGTCATTATCTAAAATAAAAAATGTAACAATTTGGTTATAAAGTTCGTATTCACAGCATTAGTTGCAACCGTAAGCGTGGTGCTAAATGGCGATAAATTTCCTGCGTCATCTTTAGCTCTCACTTTAAAGCTATAAGTTGTGTCTGCATTTAAACCTGTAACATAAAAATTGTTGGTGGTTGATGTTCCAACAAGAGAGTCTCCGCTATATATTTCATATGCAGTAACACCAACAGCGTCCCAGGATTCATCCCAAATTATTTGGACAGAGTTTGTCGTTTTCAAGAAAGTCTCAAGAATCGTTGGCACAGTTGGTTTTTGTGTGTCTGGAATAGTTGTAGGTATTTTTACTTCACTCAAATTCAGCGTACGATTGACGGAAGTTTTATACAAACCATCACGATCAGCTTGCGTATTTTGTATTTTCGTTTCATCTGTAACTTTAATTGGTTCCTTATAATAGTTCCCCCAGGTCATGAACCATGCCCAATTTGTTCCATCAAAATACGAAACAGGAGGCAAATGTCCAATTTCCGCTATAGCAATTGGCTTACCGCCAGAAATAGCTGCTAAATTATCATGATATGATTGTAGAAATGGTTCAGTACCACCGCTGGTTACATTCATATAAAGGTCTGCGCTTAAAATATCGACTTTATCTACACCTACAAAGTACTTCGAATAAGGATCCTCATGAGCCAAATCTTTGGTTGCATTTGCATTCCATACCCATAATAGATTATTTAAGCCGTTTACATTGGTAAACCGATCATACACCATATCCCAAAGACGATCATAGTTGGTCTTCTTCCCCCACCAAAACCATCCACCGTTCATCTCGTGATAAGGTCGAAAAATAACAGGTATGTTCGCATCACGTAATTCTTTCAAATAAACCGCTACTTTATCCATTTCAGCAATCATCCAATTATATTCCGCTGTACCGGGCGTAGTAATACGGTCAAACTCCGCATCAGTTGTAGGCCGGTTCACCGAAGACCAAAGATTAGCAGTTAACGGATAGTTTTGATGCCATGATACAAAAACAATACCTCCGCGATTATGGTGATTGATTGCAGATTCTACGACCTTCTGCCTTTGTGAAGCAAGCGTCGCTTCGTTCTGTCCCTTAATTGCACCCATTTCAAAACCTGCGATAGCAGGATAGTCTCCGTAATCTTTTTTAACTTGATCTGTCCATAAATCAGGTGCTTCTAAGAAGTTATGAATCCCTGTCAAGGTTTTTGTACCAGATACGGAATACAAATAATTTAATAAATCCTTTGCCTCCTGACTTGCATTAGGATTAATAGGTTTTGTATTTTTTTTACTTTCAATATCCTTCCTCTCTTGCGCCGCTTGAAGAGAAGGTTCTGAAGTCATTTTGGCTAGTGTACCGGAGTTCTCTGGGGTTAATTGAGTGATCTCCTTAGGGGTTGCTAAGACTGAAACCTGGGTATTTGCAGGATCAATCCCCCAGTGGACACAGCCTCCTATGAGGAACATTCCTGTAAGAATATAGCCTGTTTTAGTAATCCAACGCAACACGCAAGAAGCACACCCTTCACAAATAATATTGATACGTATTGTATCAATATTGTGGTGACTTTACAAGTTTACTTTATGTTAAAGTGTCTCGAATATACAAAACGAGGTTCGATACATCCGATAAAATAAGGCTTATTAGTTAGAAAAAGGAGAGCTTCTAATCAAGAAGACTCTCCCTTCACTTCTGTTTATGTCGTTTCACTGTCCGAAAATCTCCATACCCTGTATAGCTGGATCACCTGTCACCTTAACAAGCTCCATAGTTAACGTACCATTAGTAATCGTCACACTATAAGGTCCATATTTCTTCCAACCATATAGAGCATTCTGACCAATGGGGGTTGTTGTAACCTGAGTACCTCCCAGTTTAAGATGGAATGCACGGAAATTGGATTGGTAATTTTCAAGCGACCAGATATATACCTGATAGCTTCCATTCGGTAATGGCTGACTGACCGTAAAGTTCCCGCTTGAATAGATGTCTGAATTCAACATGGTACTCGTCGCGCTATCTACCGCAGGAACAGGATTTATTGTTGGCGAATTTGTATAACTGTTTACACCACTTGATAGCGTAATAAGCGGGTCATTTCCTGATATCCAGCTTTGTCCTCCAATTGTAACGGCAGGACCGCCAAAGTTAATGCGACGAGCAAAGCTTGTATTTACAGCATCAGTTGTAACCGTAAGAATGGTGCTAAATGGCGATAAATTTCCTGCAGCATCTTTAGCCCTTACTTTAAAACTGTAAGTTGTATTGGCGTTTAAACCTGTGACATTGAAATTTGTGCTTGTCGATGTTCCTGCAAGAGTGTCATCTTTAAATATTTCATATGCAGTAACACCATTATTATCCGTAGATGCCGTCCATGATAGACTAACAGAGGTTGTCGACTTCGTTTGTACCGTCAGATTCGTTGGTGTTGAAGGTGCCTGCGAGTCGGTTGCAACGGAGGCATAAATCTCCATACCGTGTATAGCCGGATCACCCTTTACCTTAACAAGCTCCATAGTTAACGTACCATTCGTAATCGTCACACTATAAGGTCCATATTTCTTCCAACCATAAAGAGTATTCTGACCAATGGTGGTTGATGTAACCTGAGTACCTCCCAGTTTAAGATGGAATGAACGGAAATTGGATTGGTAATTTTCAAGTGACCAGATATATACCTGGTAGCTTCCATTCGGTAATGGCTGACTGACCGTAAAGTTCCCGCTTGAATAGATATCTGAATTCAACATGGAACTCGTCGCGCTATCTACCGTAGGAACAGGATTTATTGATGGCGAATTTGTATAACTGCGAACACCACTTGATAGCGTAATAAGCGGGTTATTTCCTGCTATCCAGCTTTGACCTCCAATTGTAACGGCAGGACCGCCAAAGTTAATGCCACGAACAAAGCTAGTATTCACAGCTCCGGTTGTAACCGTAAGACTGTTGCTAAATGGCGATAAATTCCCTGCCGCATCTTTGGCTCTAACGGTGAAATTATAGGACACACTCGCTGATAAGCCCGTTACCTTAAAAGTTGTGCTTGCCGTAGAACCAACTAAAACGCCATCTTTATACACATCATAGCCTGTAACGCCTACCGCATCCGTACTCGCGGACCACGATAAGTCTACCGTAGTTGAAGTATTGGAAGGTGAAGTCAAGCCCGTTGGCGCCGTCGGTGCAGTTGTATCGGGAGGCGCGTTTGTAGTTACTGACAACGGAGTGCTTGCCTGTGACACGTTTCCTGCTGCATCCTTCGCTTTGATCGTGAAGGAATAAGCGGTACTCGCTGTCAGACCTGTAACGGTGAAGTTTGTTGTCGTTGTTGTACCTTTTAGGGTAGATCCTTCGTATACGTCATATCCGGTTACTCCTACGTTATCTGTCGAAGCGGTCCACATAAGGTTCACACTTGTGGACGTTTTAGAAGGTGCGGTTACATTCGTTGGTGTTGTCGGTGCTAGGGTATCATTTTGACTTGACTTGTAGATCGCCATACCGTGTAAAGCAGGGTCGCCCGTTACCTTGACAACATCCATGTTAAGAATACCGTCTGCAACTGTCACACTATAAGGTCCGTACTTTTGCCAACCGTTAACAGGCAATAGCCCGATTGGACTAGGTGTAACTTGGACACCTTCCAACTTTAAATTGAACGAGCGAAAGTTCGTTTGGTAATTCTCAAGTGCCCATACATAAATCTGATAACTGCCGATTGGTAGTGGTTGGCTTACGCTGAAGTCGCCCGAAAGCGAATAGATATTGGAATTCAACATATTACTGGTTTGGCTGTCTACCGCAGGATTAGGTGTTAATGCCGGCGAGTTGACGTACTCCAATTTATTTGCTGAATACGTTATTGTTGCGTCACTTCCAGCCAACCAGGTTTGACCCTCCACGATTACAGATCCACCAGCAAAGTTGATGCCTCGTACAAAGTTGGTATTCACCACATCCGTTTTGGCTGAAATAGTAGCGGTGAACGCAGACAAATTCCCTGCTGCATCTTTGGCGCGAACTTTAAACGTATAACTCGTATCCGCCACCAACCCAACCGCGTTATAACTGTTTGTTGGGGATGTTGCTAAAAACACACCGTCTTTATAAACATCGTATCCTGTGACACCGACATTGTCCGTTGACGCAGTCCAAGATAAGAATACAGATGTTGTTGTCTTCGACGAAACAGCAAGGTTTGTTGGTACCGTAGGCGCTTGTGTGTCTGGTGTTGTGCCGATGTTGACCTCACTCAAATTAAGGTTGCGGTTAACAGATGCCCCGAACATATTAGCTCGGTCAGCTTGTGTATTCTGAATAACCGCATCTCCCGTCCATACAACAATTGGTTCTCTGTAATAATCGCCCCACTCTAAGAACCATACAAACCTAGTGGTGTTCAATATAGACTCATTAATAACGTGACCGATTTCCGAGAGGACTACAGGTTTACCGTCAGAAATCGCAACCAACTCGTCATGGTCGCTAGGTCGATAAGGTTCTCCCGTCGGTTTATTAGCATTCGTTACCCACAGATAGATGTCCGCACCTAAAATATCGCATTTGTTTGTTCCCACAAAGTATTCGGGGTAAGGCCTTTCATAAGGGGCATTCTTCGGATTATTCGCAGACCACAACCAAAGCAGGTTGTTTAGACCATAAACATTAGAAAAACGATCATACATGATATCCCATAGCTTGGAGTAGTTCGATCGGCTACCCCACCAAAACCAAGGTGCGTTCATTTCGTGATACGGGCGCATGACAAGAGGGACGTTTGCATCCCTGATCTGTTTAAAGTAAGGAGCTGCACGGTCATACTCCGCAATTAACCAGTTGTATTCGGCTGTTCCTGGGGTTACAAGACTGTCAAATTGAGCCTCTGTTACGTCTGTGTCGTAAACTCCGCCTTGCCATTCAAACGGTTTAAACGCGAAGTTTTGATGCCATGACATATGACAGATACCACCGCGATTGGCGTGGTTAATAACAGCATTGACCGTTGCTTGTCTCATATTGGCCTGGGTTGCAAAGTCTTGACCAAGAAGCGCTCCCATTTCAAAACCTTGCACAGCTGGATAATCCCCGAAATCGTTTTTTACGATGTTCGACCAATAATTGGGATCTTCAAAGAAGTTGTGCATTCCCGTGAGAGTTTTAGTGCCCGATATGGAGTACAAATAATTCAATACGTCTTTAGCTTTTTGACTCGCATTAGGATTAATAGGGGTTGCCATATTCGATCTCCTCTCCTTTATCGTTATTAATGAACCATTACCAGTAATTTTGTTTTATTATCAATCTTATAATATGCACCTCAACCAATTATTGAATGGGTTAATTTGATAGAGAGAATAATAGAGTACAAATTATATTGACAGCAACACCCCTCAAGTGATACGATATGTATCATAAAATGCGCCATTTCGTATCGAAATCGAATGAACAACAGAAAAACTAGGTATTTTATTATTACCCAAGAAAGGTGATTAAGAACATGAGAAAGCAAATGGGCAATGTCCCTGTTCATGTAATTAATACAAAAAAAACACTTGATTTTCTTCAGGCCAGAATTTCACTAAATCAGAAAACTAGAATCTTTTTTATGAATGCTAATTATTATAATGTGGCTCAACGAGATCAAGAATATATACATTGCCTCGATTCGGCAGATCTGGTGCTGAACGATGGCATTGGATTAGATTTAGGAGCTAAAATATTCGGTTTTCATTTCGAAGAAAATATGAACGGCACCGATTTTACACCAGAATTATTAAAAATGGCCAAAAGTTATCAACTAAAGGTCTACTTGTTAGGCGCATCTCCAGGGGTTGCGGAACGAGCGGCAGAGAAAATCAAACAGCAGATTCCGGGATTACAAATTGTGGGAGCACATGACGGATATTTTAAAGATTCCGATGATATGATTAGAAAGATTAACGAATTAAATACGGATGTTCTACTTATCGGGATGGGAGCTCCTTTACAGGAAAAGTGGGTTAGTAAGTACGCTAATCAACTGAATGCAAAAATCATCATTGCGGCAGGGGCTTATTTGGATTTTGCAGCTGAACATGTAAAGAGAGCTCCGAAGTGGTTGAGAGCCATACGAATGGAATGGTGCTTTCGGTTAATCGGTGAACCCAGACGATTATGGAAAAGATATTTAATTGGCAATGTACTATTCTTTATTCATATTTTTAAACATCGGATGAGCTCACAATATCGCAAAGAAGAGGGAACCTTCTAAAAAGAAACTCAGTCCTTTAAAAATAGAAAGAACCTTGACCTACACGGTCAAGGTTCTTTCTATTTTATCTATTAAACCCCCAGCCCGTTCGCGAGCTTGGCGTGTTCCACCGCTTCGATAAGCTTGTCGGCCATGTAGTCGATCATTTCGTCCGTCAAGCCCGGGTAGACGCCGATCAGGAACGTATCGTACATAATTTTGTCAGTGTTCACCAGATCGCTTGCGAGCCGGTATTCGACGCCCTCGAAGGCGGGTTGCTTGATTAGGTTGCCGGCAAACAGCATCCGTGTTTGAACCTTATGCAACTCCAAAAAAGCTGTAATCTGGTTACGCGATAAGCGGCTGCGGTCACGGACTGTCAGGATGAAACCGAACCAGCTCGGATCACTGTCTGGCGTAGCTTCCGGCAGGATCAGATCCGATTCGACTGGCTGCAGCCGTTCTTTTAGGTGGCGGAAGTTAGTCTTCCGGCGCTCAATGAAGTCAGGAACTTTCTTGAGCTGCTCTAGTCCGATGGCTGCTTGCATATCGGTCACCTTGAGGTTGTAACCGAGGTGGGAGTAGGTATACTTGTGGTCGTAGCCCTTGGGTAATTGGCCGAGCTGCCAGTCGAACCGCTTGCTGCATGTGTTGTCGCAGCCCGATGGGCACCAGCAGTCGCGTCCCCAATCTCGGAATGATTCTAGTGCAAGCTTGAGCATCGGGTGGTTCGTGTACACCGCTCCTCCTTCTCCCATTGTCATATGGTGAGGCGGATAGAAGGATGACGTGCCGATATGGCCGAACGTGCCTGTCAGCTGTCCATTATACCTTGCGCCGAGTGCATCGCAGTTATCTTCGATAACCCATAAACCGTATTTATCGGCAATCTGCATAACGGCATCCAAATTAAAAGGATTACCCATTGTATGTGCCAGAATAATCGCCTTCGTTTTCGGTGAAACAGCGCCTTCAATTTGCTCCGAAGAAATATTGTACGTGCCGAGATCAACATCAACAAATACGGGAACGAGTTTGTTTTGTACGATCGGCGCTACTGTCGTAGGGAATCCCGCTGCAACTGTAATCACTTCATCGCCGGGCAGCAGCCGCTTGTTACCGAGCTTCGGTGATGTAAGTGCTGAAACGGCAAGCAGGTTGGCGGATGAGCCTGAGTTTGTCAGCAGCGCGTACCGCACCCCCAGAAAACGAGCGAACTCGCTCTCAAATTTTTTAGCGTGTCGCCCTGCAGTTAGCCAGAAATCGAGGGAGGCGTCCGCAAGCGCGACCATCTCATCTCGATTGTATACTTTGGCGGCATAGCTCAAATTGGTTTCCCCTGGAACAAATGCTTTGGGCATGTGAAATAAATCGTGGAATTCCTCAAATTTGTCGAAGATTAGACGGCGTTTCGCCTCATTCAAGGATGCTTCGTCGATGTCGCCGATATGCACGACCGAAGTCGTCTTTAATTCTTCAAAGGTCCATTCCCTTTTCTGCCTGATATCGAGCTTATAAGATTCTAAATCGCCCGAACATGGGAAAGCGATCACACTTTTCTGTAAAATTTCAACGACAACAAGCAGCTCCTCGTCGATCAATACCACATTTCCTAACTGAAGCAAACCTTTCACCCCTTTAGTGTTTTCGTTTATTTACTGGCGGTCAGCGTTCTATTTTTGAACACCCGATTCAGCTTTCGCTGTGCAGCTACCGTCCAGGCCATGAGCACGTCCTTTAGTGTCAACGTATATGGTGTCTGCAAATAAGCAGCCATGAAATCGTTGGGAGGCAGACGTTTCCCGCCTGCCCGGCTTTCCTGCAGCCACAGGTAAGCGACGGTTTTTTTGAACATTTTCCTATCCGTATATTCGCATGCGAACCAAATTCTCGTCTGTCTGTAGCACGTATCGAGATAACGGGCTTTATCGCTAATCGTGATTGAGCCGTCGTGCATCCGAAAGAAGCACAGCGGGTCATCGACGTAGCCGACTTTATTGTACTGTGCGGCCGTCAGCAAATAGAGCAGGAAATCAGGGCCCGCTCCATGACTGTCGAAGTCGGTAATGCTTGGCGACGGGATGCTAAACTGGTAGTTGGCCCTCATATCCTTCAGCCGGAATATGGCGCAGCCGGGAGATAACGGAACATTCTCCCCTAATAGCGCCTTCTTAAGGTACGCTATCGACGTATAGGTGCCAGTACGTGGAGCATACCGATAGAAAATCTCGCCTTCCTTGGACGAAGGACCCATCCATACGGAGGTAAAGACGAAGCCTACCTCCTTGTCCTCGAGAAGAGGCAGCGTTTTTTCAAGAAAATCCGGCTCCATTTCATCGTCGGAAAAAAGAATTTTTCCATATGTACCCCTGGCTTTCTCCATGCATCTGGCGATATTGCGGACAGGTCCGATGTTGTCCTGGTTGCGGAACACCCGCACCCGGGCATCCTCAGCCTCGAAGCGCTGGCAAATTTCATATGTCCTGTCCGTACTGGCGTTATCGACAACCACGACTTCCAAATCCGTCATCGTCTGCCGAAGCGCCGACCGAATACAGTCAGCGATGAACAGTTCGCGGTTATATACCGGAATGAGGATACTTACTTTCGGACCTGCCATTCGATCAACCCCACCATTCTAGGTTTTCTTACCATTAAATTAGGTTTTGTACCCATTCCATCATCTCGACGACACCCTGCACCGCGGTTACTCTCGGCACCCAATTTAAGATCGATCTCACCTTTGAAATGTCCGCGACGAATATACGCTGATCGCTTTCCCTAGGAGGCAGCTTCTTATAGTTCAGCTTCGTTTCGGCCTTCTCCTCGAGAATGGCAAAAAGCTCAAGCAGCGACAAGCTATTGGTCATGCCGCCCCCGATATTGAATGCCTGCCCTTTGGCCTGTTCGATGTGTTCCACCGCTGCGTAGTAGAGCCGGGCCATATCGTCCGCATGCAGCACATCCCGCACCTGCTTACCGCTGCCGGAAATCGTGAACGGTTCAGTTACCGCACCGTTCCTGGCCTCAACCGCTTTTTGGCAAAACCACCCAACCCAGCCTTGATCCGCTGTCGCGAACTGCCGTCCGCCATACATGGACGAGTGCCGGAATACGACAGTGCGCAAGCCGAAAATACGAGCATAATCCAACATATACTGGTCAGCCGTACCTTTAGAGCAGCCGTATGGGGAATGAAACTCTAGCGGCGTACTTTCGTCGAAGCCTTTCGGCCTATCCAAGCAAACATATCGGGTGTCGCTTTCTTCATACCGGAACTGCTCCAGATCACCGTATACCTTGTTTGTTGAAGAGTATATAACTATCGCTTCAGAAGCGAAGTTGCGTACCGCTTCCAGAAGGTTCAACGTTCCAAGTGCGTTAACTTCGAAATCTAGCCGCGGATTGCGGATCGAGGTCGTCATCGCAACTTGACCGACGAGGTGGAAAATGACATCAGGCTTGCACTCCTGGATTAGCATGACTACATCATTCGAATTGCGTATATCGCCGTGGACGAAACGGATTTCTCCCTGATCCTGAAGCCACTTTAAATTCAAGTCAGTGCCTTTCCGGGACAAACTGTCGAATATAACGACTTCATCCCCCCTCCGCAGCGCTTGTGCTGCAAGGTTGCTTCCAAGAAATCCGCACCCACCGGTCACCAAAACCTTCATCTCATAATCTCCTCTCGTAATGTTTCTCGCAGACCTTCTTCCAGGCTGAAGCTGGGCGACCAGCCGAGATGTTTTAAAGCGTCCAACTTAGCTTGCGAGAACATCGTTTCATTGTCGCGGAAAGGCACGGCACCGAAGCGGAGGGTCGTTCTCGAGTCGGTTAAGCGGTGAACGGTTTCTACAAACTCCCGAATGGATACGGCTTCGCCGCTACCGAGCTCGTATTCCATATAGGCGTCAGTCACCTTGAAAAGATTTTTCAGAATTATGCGGTATGCAGAGATTACATCTTCAATGTAAACAAAGTCTCGCTTCTGTACGCCTTCGGTAAGCTTCAACTCTGGGACATTGTTCCTACAGCTTTGAATAACATGGGTTGTGAATTTAGAAGGATCGTCGCCATCTCCGTACATGTGCTCGAGCCGAATGTTAATGAAGCGAGTATTGTTCTGGCCGGCGAGATGCCTTCCCCATTCCATGAACTGCTTTTTGGAAATGGAGTAAGGATTCACAAACTTATCCAGTGTCGTGTCCGTATTGATAAACGCGTCCACCTTGTATCGGATGGCTGCTTCCAGAAGTCGGATCGGGAACCCGGTATTCGCTTCAAACGTTTCGCTAAAACGCTCGTTATTGCGTCCGTAATTCGTTGCCGTATGAATCACTGCATCGATCGTCCCGTTTTTACCGAACAGGTCGTCCAGCGGGCTATGATCCAAGTCATGGATAGCGGTGTACGGAAGTAAATCATCGATTCTGGATGTGTTTGAGAAGCTCCTTTTTACAATGACGATATCGTGGCCATCGCGGATGAGTGCTCTAACAAACCAACTGCCCAAATAGCCTGTTGCGCCGGTTAAGACAATTTTCATATATAATCACCTTGACTTAGCAAATAATCTCGAATTTGCTGCTGAGTGAATCTGGCCATGTCCATCCCGCCTTCATAAGCCCGTACCCATTCAACGACTTTATCGAGTGCTGTCTCCAGTCTCCACTTGGATGACCAGCCCAATTGCTGCCTTGCTTTGGAGCAATCAAGCTTCAGATAGTGCGCTTCATGCGGATGCTGGTCGTCATCGATCTCGTATCCGGCTAAGCCTCCCCATTTCCCACACAACGACTGAACGATCTGCTCAACCGGCTTCGCATCCGCCTCGCCCGGACCGAAGTTCCATGCGTCAGCGTAAACGGGACCTTCCTCCACCAGCTTCTCAGCGAGCAGGAGATATCCACTGAGCGGCTCCAGCACATGCTGCCATGGACGGATCGCCTGCGGACGCCGGATGCGTATCATTTCTCCAGCAAGTAGGGAACGGACGGAGTCCGGGATGAGCCGATCAACCGACCAGTCGCCTCCACCGATTACATTGCCAGCGCGTGCTGTTGCTACAGCCACACCATGAGAATCATAGTCCCGCGGGTGGAAAAAGGAACTGCGGTACGACGAGGTGACGAGCTCGGAGCAGGCTTTTGAGCTGGAGTACGGATCGTAACCGCCGAGCGGCTCGTTCTCCCTGTAGCCCCATGCCCACTCCCGGTTTTCATAGCACTTATCGGTCGTGACGTTGACAACGCATTGGATAGACCCGCATTCTCGTACCGCTTCAAGCAGATGGACAGTACCCATCACATTGACGGCATAGGTATCCGCAGGCATGCGGTACGACTCACGGACAAGCGGTTGCGCTGCCATATGGAAAACGACGTCCGGCTGGGTCTCCTTCATGGCGCGGGCCAAAGCAGAAGCGTTTCTAACATCACCTATGACCGAATTAACAAGCTCACCGATCCCGCACAGCTCATACATATTAGGGGATGTGGAGGGAGCTAGCGCATAGCCGGTCACCTCTGCACCCATGGCTTTCAGCCATAAGATCAGCCAAGAACCCTTAAAGCCGGTATGCCCGGTGACGAACACCTTTCTTCCACGCCAAAAACGTTCATTGACCATGGGCCGCCACCAACCGTGTATCCCAAATTTTCCACGGCGCCTGCTCAGTCGTCCACAACTGCTCTAGATGATTTTTGTCGCGAAGCGTATCCATCGGCTGCCAAAAACCGCTGTGCTTGTATGCGACCAACTCGCCATCTTGCGCCAGACTTTCCAACGGCTCTTTCTCAAGAGTAGTACTGTCATCGTCAATATAGCCGAACACCTCCGGCTGCATGATGAAAAATCCGGCATTCACCCAAGCGCCATCTCCTTTTGGCTTTTCCTCGAAGCCCAATACCTCGTTTTCTGCGTTCAAAGCCAAAGCGCCGAACCTGCCGCTTGGCTGCGTGGAAGTGACAGTTACCAGTTTGCCGCTGCGCTGGTGGGCATAGACCAACTCCCGGATATTTACATCGGATACGCCATCCCCGTAGGTCAGCATAAAAGGCTCATTTCCGATATAAGGCTGAATCCGCTTGACCCGGCCGCCCGTCATCGTATCCATGCCTGTATCGACTAAAGTCACCCGCCATGGCTCTGCGGAATGATTATGTATGACCTGCTTGTTTTCGTTGGTGAAATCAAAGGTCACATTCGACTCGTGCAGGAAGTAATGCGCAAAATACTCTTTGATATAATAGCCTTTGTACCCGAGACAAATAATAAAGTCGTTATACCCGTAAGCAGAATAAATCTTCATAATATGCCATAGTATTGGCTTACCTCCGATTTCGATCATCGGTTTAGGCTTTAAATGCGACTCTTCGCTGATGCGTGTGCCGAGCCCCCCGGCAAGAATGACAACTTTCATGGTTTACCTCCCCGTCCCACCACATGATACAATTTGTTTCAATCAAATCAAAAAAAACGGTCTCCACTCACTAACAACCTCATTTTATGATACAAATTGTATCTATGTCAAGACTGGGTTATCCAAAATAATAATTCCTGCGTTTGGCTCCTTTTCGAATAAGACTCAACTACCGGGTAAATCCTTCAATAAAGTATCGCTTAACTTCTTCACTTCATCCCTATCAGGAATCCAGTAATATAAACGCGCTTGTACAAGCGGATCCATCTCATAGCTGCTATGTCCAGGAATTTGCTTGTAGGTAAAATCATCTGTTGTTAATCCCTTAAATAGCCAAGCTAAACTGATAATGTCATCGTCATGAAAGTTCGTATCCAAAATATCCTTCTTCACTTTCGTAAGCAAATTAGCTATTTCACCAATATGCTCGGGCTTTAATATTTCTTGAGCTACATTCTTTAAAATGTTTGATTGTTCTGTTTGTCGGCCAAAATCGCCATCTGGAAAAGCATAACGCTCTCTAGCCAAACTCAGTGCGAGTTTACCATCAATATGCTGAATTCCTTTGGAAAGCGTTATATGGCTATTGGATAATTGAATATCGTTTTTAACCTCTACTTCCACACCGCCAATGGTGTCGATAAAGTTTTCAAAACCTTTAAAATCTGTTTTTACATAATAATTGATCGGTACTTGTAAAAAATCGCTGACTGCTTGAATAGCAGCTTTAGTTCCCTCTTCATTACCTCCTCTGGATTCACCAAGAATGTGGGCATGGTTAATTTTGGTAAAACCAACCCCTTCAATATGGACACGAATATCTCTCGGAATTGAAAGGATGTTAACTTTACGTTCTGACGGAACAATGTGCATCACCATCATCACATCCGACCTGGAATTCTCCTCCCCCCTGGCATCAATGCCAAGAATCAACACATTAAACGCTTTAGTTATTTTCGCTGGCACGGGAGAAGATTGATTTTGGGATTGATCTTGCTCTGTAGTTTGCCCCGATGGTAGGGGAGTCGGTTCTACGTTGACAACTGGCAAACTCAAAACAGGTACTTCCATTTGTTTGAAATGATGATTAGGCTCATATTTCCAATATACGTACCCACCAATGCAAATCAATCCAACAAGGATGGAACCTGCCGTGTATAGTGCCTTACGTTTCATAATGACACATCCTTATATCCTCTATTTAATGATACTAGTTGTATCATAAAAACCACATTACTTTTGATACATTTAGTATCTAACTTATAATTTATGATACAAATTGGATTCAGTCAATAGAATATTTACAAAGTTCATTCCTTCTGATCACCTAGATCCGTCTTTCACACACGATAGATAGGCTTTCTGACCGTTTCCATAGTGAAGATAGGTGATGTCGGTTAGCATGACCTTTTCCGGCTCGCCTTGGTCAAATTGACGCTTAAGTAGATTCGGGCAAGTTCGATGTTCCAGCGTAGCCTTAGCTGCCTTACGATAAGTTTCCCTCGTGCGATTTATGGAATTTTTGCCTTGAACCTTCAGCTCGCTCTCTGCCACATCACATTACTGCAGATTTGACTTGCCTGTTGGTTAATTGGTAAAATAATTAAGATACAAAGTGTATCTTGATTAAAAAAGGAGTGAGAGCTTTGCGTACTACACTCAGTTTGATACTTGTTGTAACCCTATTTCTATCCTCGCTATCTTGTGTTTCCGCTAATCGCCCTCTGGATATAGAGAATCATTGGGCGGAGACTACTTTACAAAGATGGGTAGATTCCGAGTGGATTCCAAATGTTAATGATGGTGGTGTCCGCCCCAATGACTATGTTACGCGTGCCGAGTTCTCAGCCTTCGTTAATCAAGCTTTCCATCTCACTTCCGCTGCTGAATCTCTTGCGTTCACGGATTTGCCAAATGATCATTGGGCTTATCAACAGATTGCAATTGCTTACAAAGCGGGCTATTTGAAGGGCGAATCATCCAATCAAGTTTCACCGGACCGCTCGGCAACACGGCAAGAAGTTGCTGTTATGCTTAACCAGATTTTAAATCTCGAGGGATCTCAAGAAAGGGACTTGTCTAAGTTGTCAGACCACGAGGAGATTGCAACTTGGGCCCAGACAGCGGTTTCCTCCCTTGTTGAAACTCAAATTATGCAGGGGTATCCAGGCGGGAAATTCCAGCCTCGTGCATTAATAACACGAGCGGAAGCCATTGTCGCGATCGATGCAGCTTCTAACTACATACCAAATAATCATATACAACCTCAACTTCCCCATAATGAGTCTATTTCGAGGCTTAAGGTAAGTTCCAGCGGTAGGTTTCTAACAAAAACAGATAACACTCCTTTCTTCTGGTTAGGTGATACTGCTTGGGAATTAGCGCATAGATTAGATCGGAACGAGGTCCGCATTTATTTACAAAGCGCTGCTGACCATGGGTTCAATGTCATACAATTTGTTGCTCTAGCCGAACTCGATGGTTTAACGGAACCCAATGCTTATGGCGATCTGCCTTTAACCGACAAGAATCCTACTAACCCAGCTATTACAGTTGGTAACAACCCGAACCTTGATTCGGAATACGACTATTGGGATCATATTGATTATATTATCGATACTGCTGAATCTCTTGGAATTTATGTGGCATTTCTGCCAAGTTGGGGCAGCTACTTATGGGAAAACAAAGGGCAAAAAGCGGATCCAATTTTCAACGCAGCGAATGCTGCTGAGTACGGTAAATGGCTTGGTCAAAGATATTCGGAGAAAGATAATATCATTTGGGTGCTCGGTGGGGATCGCATACCGGATTCCCATGAAAAATTAACTATCATCCGCAATATGGCAAATGGTCTAGACTCTGGCGGAGGCACACAAATTAAAACGTATCATCCCTGGGGCGGTAAATCGTCTTCTGAATATTTCCATGATGATGCTTGGTTAGATTTTAATAGTTATCAATCGGGTCATCCTTCGAGGAACTATGCGAATTTTAATTTAACTAAAACAGACTACTCGAAGGATAAAATCAAGCCAACCATAGATATCGAACCTAGGTACGAGCATCTCCCCATCAATTTCAATTTAGATAATGGCAGATTTGACGCATACGACACAAGACAAGCTGCTTATTGGTCCTTGTTTACGGGTGCTTTTGGTCATACATATGGCCATAATAGCATTTGGCAATTATATGAGGCGGATAGAGATCCAACAATTAACGTGTCTACCAACTGGACTAAGGCTATCCATGATGAAGGCCGTACTACGATGAAATGGCTTAAGGAGCTAATTGAAGCAAGGCCAATGCTTGCCAGAATTCCCGATCAATCCTTAATTGCTGATGATTTAGCTGGTGCTAATAAGATATTGGGAACTCGAGGAGATGACTATGCTTTTATTTACAGCTCTACGGGACAGTCTTTCAGCGTAAATATGGGTAAGATATCTGGAGATACCGTGACTGCTCATTGGTATAATCCAAGAACCGGTGTTTATACGCTAATTGATGACTTTCCAAACACTGGAAAAATGTCATTCACACCTTCATCAAAGGGTAGGGACAACGATTGGGTTCTAGTCCTGGATGATAGTTCGAAAAACTATCCAGAAAACGAATGAAACTGTTACTGCTAAATAAAAAAGCTCACCACATCCTTTTCCGGATGTGGTGAGCTTTTTTACTTATTACCTTGATCCAAGCAAATCTTATTGGATGCTCAATTTGATTAGCCTGTTTATCATTGCAGCAGCCTGTGTACGATCAGCATACTGATTAGGATTGAAGCTTCCATCCATGCCATTGATGATCTCTTTCGCAAAGGCCTCACGAACAAATGATATTGCCCAGTACTAATATTGGATACATCCTTAAATGGTGGTAGTTCTTTAGTCAGTTCTTCTTGCGTAAGGCTATTTTTCTTTGCATACTTGTACGCTTTCATGATCATTACCGCCATTTGTTCTCGGGTGATGCGAGCATTCGGATCAAAATGGGCTTCACTAACACCTTGGATCCACCCCGCTTGATACGCAGCCTTTATTCCATCGTGATACCATGCCTGTTCAGCAACGTCATCGAATGGAAGCTTTCCATCGACAGCCTTAACCTTGAATGCACGTGCCAGCATGACGGCGAATTCGGAGCGTTTAACTTCACCCGATGGACCAAACTGATCATTCGTTAAACCAAATACGATTTGTTTGGCCGCAAGAGATTCAATATCCTTCCGCGCCCAATGGGACGAGATATCAGCGAATGTCTTCATCCCTGTGAAGACTGCGTATTCGGAGAAATGTGCCAACTCCAGCGTCACCTGACCGCTCGACCCAATAGATCCTCCTTGGAATGTCCATGTTCCGGTGGATACATCCATCCGTGGCTTCCTTTGTTCGTTACCACACGCTTTAATGCTTCAAAGAGATTTTCCCGAGACAGTAATTGCTCTAGCATTTTTTTCCTGCAACTCCTTACGTGATTTGTACCTTCCTCTTATGCCAGAGATGAACTGTGCCCTGCCGAAGCCCCACACGGATTCACCGCTTCCTTCTTCAAACAGGTCCTTTCGGATTTTCTGCTTTCATCACTCATCTTGAACGCCTTGATGCACAAATACCTATTTCATGTTCAGCCCTTCCGCTCGTGTTGCAACACGCTTCGTACTATGGCTTCCGCTGACTTCTATACGTTCATCCTACTTTCACAAGCAAGGTTACGGAGGTTGTTCCGCATTCCGTACAGATCTCCCCAGGTACGAACGCTATCTTCCTCTCCATCTATCTGCCACATTTACTTTCATTCGCCTTCGGCAGTATGGACTTTGACTTGTTCAGCAGCCTCATCCAACGAATGCTAACCTTATATGTGATTCGTGTTCCTCAGACCGGAGATTTGCCGCCGACTTCCTTCAGATTCCACCTCGCGGTGGACACCCTTGTCTTAAGCTAGTGGTTACTACTGCCTTCACCAATTGGGACTTGAACCCAAGATAGCACCCATGCTAGGCGCACTAAAAAAGAAGGCCTTCTTATTCAGAAGCCCTTCTCATAGTTCGTTAATTGATACCTATCGGATGATACATTACTTGGGCTCACTCGTAATTCTCGAGACAAATAGAACCTGCTGCAGAAGCATCGCAAGCAGCTTCCGCATCGAGCCTATACCAATTTTGCTCATAATATTAGCCAGATGTATTTTTACAGTTTTCTCACTGATGAAACAACTTTCAGCAATCTCACGGTTGGTGTATCCATGGGTAACAAGTAGAGAAAGAATTTCCGATTCACGCTGTGTAAGGCCGTAATTCGCAAAAAACTGATGAAAAACCAGCTCAGGTTCTTTGGTTAGCTCCACATTTACGTAACTTTCATGTTCCGTAATCAACCTATTTGTCATCCGATAACTTCCTTTATATATATGTCTAATTGATTGTCAAACAATCTCTCATATTACAACTTCACTTATATGGATATGTCTTTCTCGACTTAGATCTAGAAATGACTCGTCAATCTTAACAAGCGGGTTCGTATCATCCGTAGGATTAATATAAACGACTTCTCCCCAACGTCCATCGGTTAGCTTCACTGTCCTGCCGATCAAATTCTGTATGATATTGGTCAGAAATACAGACACAACGTGGGGGTCCAATTCTCCGAAAAACCCTTTCCTCATCCGACTTACAACCTCGTAAAAGGGCATCATTTCGTGATAAGGCCTCTTCGATGACATCGCGTGAAAGACATCGGCAACGGCAACAATTCGGCTCATTCGATCCAACTGGCTATCCTTTAATTGCAAGGGGTATCCAGTGCCATCTGCCCGCTCATGATGCTGTAGGGCAACTAGAGCTACTCTATAGTTAATCCCTACCGTTTCCTTAAGCATATTATAGCCTAGAATCGTATGGCGCTTTATTTCGTCGTACTCTTCAGAGGTTAATTTCCCCGGCTTCAATAGAATCTCTTGTGAAATCTTGATCTTACCAACATCATGCATTGTAGCTGCCAGCGATAATAACGCCACTTCATTATCAGCCCAATTTAACCATTTACCAATCAACGTTGAAAGTATGCCTACACCAATATTGTGTTGATGTGTATACTCATCCTTCGCTTTGACAGCTTGAAACAATTGAAATAAATCGGGGTTCTCAGCAGCCTGCTGAACAATAGGAATCAAATCATTCTTGATTTCCAGCAGTGGAATCTTCTTCTGCGATTGAATACGCTCGAATAAGTCCTTGGCATATTGCGAAGCTTTTTGGACAAGAAGCTCAGAAGAATCCGGTGGGGATACAGAATCAAGCTTATGCTCATGCATGGTTGTCGTAATGATACCCATAAAGTCAATGCGATGCTGCCGAAATAAATCCAAATGCTCTTGATTGAGAACCGATTGACTTGGTACTAAGACAAGTCCATGGCTTGTTGTCACATCGTATTTCAACATCTTACCCAATAGTTCTCTCAATAAAGCTCGCTCCAATTATTTCAAAATATAACCAATTTCAATTATATACGACAAAATTAGTACAATCTATGGGTCGAAATCCCATATTTTTTTGGAATATGTAGGATGAATAACCTATTCCATTCCTAGAATAAATAAAAAGTAGGACTATTGATCTGCTTATTACGTTCACTTGACGCTAAATCCACATCGTGACATCCGTCTACTCTGCTGCATATAGTAAGTATCGACTAATCCGCTTTTACCTAAGGAGGAAATTACGCAATGGCTTCAGACAACAAACAAGAGCTTCGTGAATTGGAAACTGAATTATTACAGCCTGAAACTACGGAACAGTCCTATCCTGATTCATATCCACAAGCTGTTCCTTATCCATACGGCTATGCTGTACCGCAATCTTACGCTTGGGTGCCTGCTTACGATCCCCGCGGCTTAGGCGGCATGTTCGGACTTCCGGGATTCCCTGGGCTTCCTGGGCAACCTGGGCAACCTGGCTTCCCCGGATCTGGCATGTCTCCTGGCTTTCCCGGGCAGCCTGGCTTCCCTGGGCAACCTGGCTTTCCTGGGCAACCTGGCTTTCCCGGGCAACCTGGCTTTCCCGGACAACCCGGCTTTCCTGGGCAGCCTGGCTTTCCTGGGCAACCCGGCTTCCCTGGGCAACCGCAAGGAGGCGGGCAAGCCCCCACTTCCCCACCTCCAGCTTATACACCGCAGAAGCCGTTTACAGCAGAAGGTGTCTCCGCTTATGCCGTAGACCCGGGCGCTATTTCCCGCTGCTTGTTTAATTTTACTTATGTCTGGCTCAGCAACGGTCAACAGTTCTGGTATTTCCCTATTTTTGTCGGACGCAATTCAATCGCAGGCTTCCGTTGGACTGGGTTCTCTTGGTTGTATTTCGGTGTCGATTTACGCTTCATCGACTCATTTATTTGCTAAAATAAGGAAATAAGAAAAGGGCTGTTATTCTCATCAAGGGAATAACAGCCTTTTTTCTTTTCAACCTTCCTGCCAAGCAAAGCGGTATCCGATCCCAGGCTCCGTTAGGATATACTTCGGTCTTGTCGGGTCCACTTCAATCTTTTTCCTCAGATGACCGACATATACTCTCAAGTATTGGCTGTCTGATTCATACTGCTGACCGCCCCAAACTTGTTTGAGCAATTGTTTATGAGTCATCACTCGTCCAGCATTCAGGGCGAGTACCTTCAACAAATCGTATTCGGTCGGTGTTAATTTGAGTTTCTCATCATTTAGCTCTACACTACGTTGAGATAAATCAATAACTAAATGACCCAGTCTCAACACCGGTTCATCTTGCGTCTTGGCGATATGCCGTAAGGCAACTCGCATACGGGCCATAAATTCGCCCATGCCAAACGGCTTCGTTACATAATCGTCAGCGCCGCGATCCAATGCAGCAACTTTATCTTGCTCCTGGTCTTGAGCCGTAAGAATAATAATGGGCACCTGCGACCACTCACGGATATGCGCTAGCACTTCCATGCCCGTCATATCAGGCAATCCTAGATCTAAGACTATAAGATCTGGACGAACCATTGTGGCCTGCAGCAAGCCTTCTTGACCGGTAGAAGCTTCTGCTGCTTCAAAGCCGTGTGCGGTTAGTGTGACGCGCAGTAATTTTCGAATTTGTGGTTCATCATCAATGATTAAGATCTTCGCCCCTGTGGTTGTCATTCCTATCCCCGTCTTTCTCAGCGAATTGTAAAGGCAAGCTTATCCGAATAGCCGTTCCTCGATTCCCATTCATCATAGCTGCAATATGGCCGCCATGTGCTTCCACAATGCTTTTGCAGATCGCAAGTCCTAGCCCTGTTCCTGGGATATGTTTGGTTAAATGGCCTCTATAAAATTTCTCAAATACCCGCTCCAAATCAGCTGAAGCAATGCCTGCACCCTCATCCTTGATGGTCAAATCAAGCATGTCTTGGTTGTGATCCGCTTCAATCACAATTTCACTTCCATCAGGCGAATACTTAATGGCATTACTGATCACATTAATCAACACCTGTTCAATAAGAACTTCGTCTAGAGGTACCGATGGAAGATCTGACGCAAAACGTATGTTTACTTTTCTGTGCAGCAAAGCATCGTTCAATTGCGTAAGCGCAACACCTACAATATCCTCTATCCCACACCACTGTTTATTTAAACGCAGCATGCCGCTCTCAATCCGAACCATCCCCAGTAAATTGCCTACTAACCGGTTCATCCGGGTAGCTCCCTCACGAGTTGTTAGTAATAACTCTCGTCGATCTTCAGGACCGAAGACGTCTTCCCCTTCTAGAAGTCCGGTAACGGAACCAATGATGGTTGCCAGAGGTGTTCGCAATTCATGTGAAAGCGAGTCCAGCAGCGCGGTACGCAGCTTCTCCGATTCTGCCGTTAATTGCGCCACCTTGGCTTCATTCGCGAGTTTTACGCGAGATATCGCAACGGCCACAAGATCGGAGAGCGCTTCGATGATTCGAATAAGTTCCGGCATATCTGACAAATTTCTATCGCCCACATGAACAGCAAGCACGCCATGGACCTGCTGATCCGTAGCTAATGGGACATGCAGATCCGATGATTCCCCCAATGTAAGAGTCCCTCGACCCGCAATGGAATTATTTTTATTCACCCATGCGGCGATAGACAGGTGAGATTCATCACTGGCCCAAACCCCGCCATCCTTGGAGTAGGCTTCCAACTGCTGTTCACCCAATTGGTTTGGTAAAATGATAGCAGCCTTAGCATCAAGCGTATCGGAAACATGCTGAACAATCTGATTTAGTAGTACATCTAAGTCGGAAATAGCAGTAATCTTACGACTTAATGCATACAGAGCTGCCGTACTCGCTTCTCTCTGCTGCGCTTGATGGATTTGACTCCGCAGTTTAGAAGCCAAGTTTGCCGTTAGGGCTGCAACTGATAAAAAAACAATAAACGATATCAAATAACGCAGATCTGAAACCGAAAGACTAAAAGTGGGAGGCACAAACAAGAAATCAAACGATAAAACCCCCATTCCCGCAGCAAAAAATGAGGGTCCCCTCCCCCATCGAACAGCACTAAAAAGAACAGGAAATAGATATAGAAGGGCAATGTTAACCAGACCAAAAAAAGGGCCAAATGCTTTTAGAAATAAGGTTACAGCAGCAATAAATAGAGCTGTATTAATGTAAGATTTCCAGCTTACAAATTCATTTGTTTTATTCACCATAGTTTCATTTTACCTTATTTCCCGATGTTTGCCACGTCTCATAATCAGCAACAATCAGCACATCCATTGTACTAGCAAGCGGCACAAGCTTTTTGACAATAGCGTCTTTCCACACAATAATTTGAGTCGCTCCCGCCTCACTTGCTTTGAAAGCAAACACCTGCGGGACTTGGTTGCGATTAACTACCTCTTGATATGAAAACTCGCCTCCGAGCCTTATGGTCAGCTTCTCTAATGACTCTAGCTTTTGCTTCCACTCCTCAGCGCCTCCCACCGCAATAAAGCTTACATGCCAAGTTGCTTTAAGTCGATGCGCAATCCGAAATCCGCGACGAATTAAGCGGTCGGCTTGTGAGATTTCCGTGACGCACACGTAAATCACTTCTTTTCTTCGCCATGGGCCGCGAAGTGAGCTCTTACGCTCCATAGATTCTAGACGTTCATCTACATCATCAGCGATTTCGCGCAGCGCGAGTTCCCGTAAAGCGATTAGATTCCCCGTTTTAAAGAAATTGTTCAACGCTTGGTCCACCTTTACCATCGCATAAATTTTACCATCTCTCATGCGATGCTGTAAGGCCGCTGGGGCAACATCGATTAACTGCACTTCATCCGCCATGCGAAGAATACTGTCGGGAACAGTTTCCCGAACCCGAATACCCGTAATTTGCTCCACGGCATCATTTAAGCTTTCCAAGTGCTGCACATTAACGGTTGCAATGACCGATATGCCCGCTTCCAGAATTTCCAGCACATCTTCATACCGTTTTTTATGCTTACTGCTAGGTACATTCGAATGGGCTAATTCATCAACCAAAACAACTTCAGGTCTACGAAGTATGATACCTTCTGTATCCATTTCCTCCAGCTTTACACCTTGATACTGAATTTCTGCTCGCGGTATGACTTCGAGTTCGCAAATCTGTGCGACAGTCTCTTTTCTTCCATGGGTTTCGAGTAGGCCAATCTTCACATCAATTCCCTTTTTGAGCAGATCGTTGCCCTCCCGCAGCATCGTATACGTTTTGCCGACACCTGGGGCAGCTCCAATATAGACTTTAAATCTACCTCGTTTAATTTTTTCAATTTTCGCCTCTACTTCTTGTTTACTCAATCGTTTATATTTATAGGGTTCCTTCAGCGAATGGATATGGGCAGGCAGAATGCGCTCACCCTCCTGAGAAGCACGATCAGCAATCAAGAACACATCGATATTTTTAGTTCTTTTTAACACGCCATTGATGACTGAGCCTTGTATCAAAGTTTGCCATTGGGTTTGCTTAGAATGACCTAATACAATGCGTGTTACATGATGAGCTATCGCATAGTCGACCAATATTTGAGGGATACTGCGACGGTTCCGAAAAGGCAGCTCTTCAAATTTGCCGCCTACTTTTTGGACAAGCTTCATAATAGACCTGCGAAAAGTGGCCGCTTCTTTGGTGAGCGGTTTATTGAAATTACGCAGTGTAACCACATGCAGATCACCATTCAATCGCTTAGCGATCTGTTGTCCTCTACGCACGTAGATAGAACCGTTCCAGTGATACTGCGTTGTGACAAGAATGCGTTCTGTAGCTCCCGATGGACCCAGGAACCCCATTTGTTCGCGATGTTCTTCCAACGAGTCGTTAACATCCTCCGCAACGAGACGGAGGGCCAACTCACGCAGCACACCCAAATTACCGCGTTTAAATACGGCTGAATCTTTATTCCCCTTTAAATGGCCTTCTTCCAGTCGATTCAAAATCGTTTCCGGCGTTGCGTCAATTAATCTAACCTCATCAGCTAGTTCTAACGTATCGGCGGGAACACACGGTCCCACTTCAATGCCTGTCAGTTTATGAGCAATTTCCATTGCTTCTTCCAACTCATACACATTCACCGTTGTAATGACACTAATGTCATGTGAGAGTAAAAACTTGATATCGTCTAACCGTGACGGAAAACGTGCGCCTTCTCGATTACAATGAGCTAATCCGTCTACGAGGACAACCTCCGGATTTCGTTCGAGTAGCGCATCTAAATTCAGATCCTTTTGATCAACACCGTCTTTTATCCAATGAATGCTCGGGACCCTTTCCAAATCCCCCAATTGTTCCACGGTTTCCGGTCTTTGGAGCGTCGATACGGCGCAAATAACTACATCGATCCCTTGCTGCTTAAGGTTCTGCCCTTCACGCAGCATGTGATAGGTTTTCCCAGAACCGCTGACTGCGCCGATATATATTTTAAAACTGCCGCGGTGCAGTTTAGAGATGGATAATAGGATTTCTTCCGGTGTTTTTCTTTTGAAACCATCCAAATGGCAACATTCTCCCTTCTCCCTAAAATGTGCAGAAACCACTCTCAATATTAACGAGAGTGGCAGCCTGCTTACCTCACAATTTCACTTGCTTCAGCAGTTCCATATTTAATTCGGTCACATTGACTCTAGGCTCACCGAAAACTCCAAGTTGGCGCGTTTTTGAAAGCTTATCGACGAGGTCATTGAGATTTTTCTCAGAGATCCCCGTTTCCTTGCTAATTCTCGGCACTTGGGCTTTAGCCCCTTCCGGAGACAAATCCGGATCAAAACCGGAACCGGAGACAGCGACTAAGTCGGCCGGTATTTCCGTTAGATTAGGATTTTCTTTCTTCAAGGAATCAATTTTCTCTGCCATTGCCGCAGCATAATCGCTTGAAGCCACCGCTGTATTGGAACCCGATGATGCAGTCGGATCATACTTGGCAGCAGATGCTCTTGGTTGAAAAAGCTTTGGAGACTCAAAGGCTTGAGCCAATAATTCCGATCCAATCACGACACCGCCTGATTCTATGAGACTTCCATTCGCTTGTTTAGGGAATAGGACCTGAGCAACACCTGTCGTTACGAGTGGATAGATGAGCCCACAAACGATCATGAACAATAAAGACACCCGAACAGCTATAAAAACCGATTTCATAAAGCTATCTCCTCGTTTCTCTTTCTCTTTAAACGATATTTAATCCGTGAAGTACCATATCAATGATTTTAATCCCGATGAAAGGCATGACCACACCGCCTAAACCATAGAGCAGAATATTACGTGACAACAATTTATCTGCTGACATCGCCCGGTACTTAACACCCTTCATGGCAATGGGGATCAGCAGGGGAATGATGATGGCATTGAATATGAGCGCTGATAAAATGGCCGATTCCGGCGAAGCCAGATTCATAATATTCAAGGCCTGCAGCTGCGGCATAGCTAGAATAAACATCGCAGGAATGATCGCGAAATATTTGGCAATGTCGTTGGCGATAGAAAATGTTGTTAAGGCTCCACGAGTGATCAGCAGCTGTTTACCGATGGAAATTACAGAAAGCAGCTTAGTCGGATCGGAATCCAAATCGATCATGTTGGCGGCTTCTTTCGCGGCCATTGTGCCTGAATTCATCGCAAGACCTACATCGGCTTGAGCAAGCGCAGGAGCGTCATTCGTTCCGTCGCCTGTCATCGCTACGAGTTTACCTTCTTGCTGCTCTTTTTTGATCGCGGCAATTTTATCTTCCGGTTTCGCTTCAGCAATAAATTCGTCAACACCAGCTTCAAGAGCAATCGTCGCAGCTGTCAGTGGGTTATCCCCAGTACACATGACCGTTTTGATACCCATTGCGCGTAGTTCCGCAAATCGTTCCTTCAAGCCAGGTTTTACCGTATCCTTGAGGTAAATAACGCCATAAATCCGTTCGTTAATTGCGACTGCCAGCGGAGTGCCTCCGGCTTTGGCAATTCGGTTTGTGATCGCTTCTAAATCACTGGGAATTTTCCCGCCCATAGCTGCTACATATTTCTTAATCGCGTCGACCGCGCCCTTGCGGATTTGTTTACCATCAGCTAAATTAAGCCCCGACATCCGTGTTTCAGCGGTAAACTCCACCACTTCTGCACCTTTATAGCTATCTGCTTGCCATGTCTCCCCAAGCTTATTCGCAAGCTCCACAATGGAGCGTCCCTCAGGAGTTTCGTCTTTCACTGATGCTTGTAAGGATGTAAAAGTGATGTCTTTAGCAGCTACACCATTTACTGGTACGAACTCCGAAGCCATCCGATTCCCGAAGGTGATCGTCCCCGTTTTATCAAGAATCATCGTATCGATGTCGCCCGCAGCTTCAACCGCTTTACCTGACATGGCAAGCACGTTGAACTGAGTCACGCGGTCCATACCAGCGATACCGATAGCTGACAAGAGTCCACCGATTGTCGTCGGAATGAGACAGACCAGCAATGCAATTAGTGTGGAAATCTCCAATTTCACATCCAAATACTTCGCCATAGGTACCATGGTCACAATGACGATTAAGAAAATCAAGGTCAGTACAGCAAGCAGCGTCGTTAATGCAATTTCATTCGGTGTTTTTTGTCGTTTGGCGCCTTCCACGAGTGCAATCATGCGATCCAAGAACGATTCGCCGGGATCGGTCGTTACTTTGACAACGATATAGTCAGAAGCGACACGTGTTCCACCTGTTACGGATGAGAAGTCGCCGCCTGCTTCCTTAATGACCGGAGCGGACTCCCCTGTAATAGCTGACTCATCAATGGAGGCCAAACCTTCAATAATTTCGCCATCTGAGGGGATGATCTCACCGATTTCAATGCGGACTAAGTCTCCCTTACGAAGAGAAGTCGAAGACACTTCCTTATAAGAGCCATCCTTTTGAACTAAACGAGCTTTCGTATCGGATTTCGTCTTCCGCAGGGAATCGGCCTGTGCCTTGCCTCGCCCTTCGGCCAAAGCTTCCGCGAAATTAGCGAAAAGCAAGGTGAAAAGCAAGATCAAAAACACCGCGATATTATATCCCCGCCCCACTTCTGTGGTACCAAAAAGATCAGGTGTGAGTGAAAGCAGAAGCGTGATGACCGTACCAATCTCAACCACAAACATAACCGGATTTTTGATCATCACCCAAGGATTTAATTTTTTAAACGAATCAACGATAGCTTGATTCATAATTTCTTTTGTCATTGTTTTTTTACGTTCTACTGCCATGGTAAATCCTCCCTCTCTATTACGTTTATCCGTTAACGCGCCGCCAAGTGTTCAGCAATCGGCCCCAATGCCAGCGCCGGGAAGAACGTTAGAGCACCAATAACTAAAATAATCATGATTAAAATCCCCATAAATAAGGGTGTATTTGTGCGCAATGTGCCTGTCGTAACAGGAACTACACGTTTAGTAGCAAGTGAACCGGCAATCGCCAACATTGCGATGATTGAAATGTAACGGCCAAACAGCATGACCATACCGATACCCAAGTTGTAGAAGTTCGTATTTGCAGTCAAACCGCCAAAGGCAGATCCGTTATTAGCCGCACCAGACGTGAAAGCATACAGCACTTCAGAAAGACCATGCATGCCCTGATTGGCTATAGAAGTAACGGATTCAGGCCGTATTAGTGCCCACGCCGTCGGCGCCAAAATAATGAGCGGATGGATCAGAATAGCGATTGCCGCTAACTTTACTTCTTTGCCCTCAATTTTTTTACCTAAAAACTCTGGCGTTCGCCCTACCATTAGTCCACAGATGAAAACCGATAAAATGAGGTAAAGCAACCCGTTTAACAAGCCTACCCCTTTACCCCCGAACACATTGTTCAACATCATTTCTGCAAATGGGGCGATGCTTCCGAGTGGAGTAAGCGACTCATGCATCGCGTTTACACTGCCTGTTGTTGCAGCTGTGGTTACGGCTGTAAATAGGGCAGTCTCAGACAACCCAAACCTTACTTCCTTGCCTTCCATGTTGCCATGTACGCCCATCGCATCAATCGCCGTTATACCGCGATACTCGGCATAGAATACCGTTGACAACATCACGATAAAAATGATCCCCATAGCAGCAAAGATCGTCCAGCCTTGCTTTTTGTTCTTAATCATTAATCCAAATGCGTAAACCAGTGATGTAGGCAGCAGCATCATACAAATAATATGGATCAAGTTGGACACCGGTGTTGGATTTTCAAAAGGATGCGCTGCATTCGTACCGAACCACCCGCCACCATTCGTACCGATATGCTTAATCGATTCCAGTGAAGCCACTAGTCCGCGAGTAATCGTTTGCTGGGCTCCTTCAATTGTTGTAGCCTGCACGGCTCCCAGCAATGTTTGCGGGATACCTTGAAAAACTAAAACTAAGGCAACAATGAAGCTAAGTGGTAGAAACACCCTTATAATCGCCCTAGTTATATCCACGTAGAAGTTACCGAGATTATCTTGTCGACCAATTAAACCGCGAATAAATGCAACCGCCACTGCAAATCCAGTTGCAGCTGATGTAAACATTGGGAATGTAATTGCCACCATTTGAGAGAAATAGGACAATGTATTTTCACCGCTGTATGCTTGCCAGTTCGTATTTGTAATAAAAGAAACAGCTGTATTAAAAGCTAAAGCCGGAGGCATATTACCGATGCTATCTGGATTTAGAGGCAGGTATTTTTGAAGTCGAAACACCGCATAAATCAAGAGCATCATGACCAAATTGAGTAATAATACGGCTCCTAAATACTTTTTCCAGCCCATCGCTTCCTCTTCTTTAACACCCATCAAACGATAGGATGCACGCTCAAAAGGACCAAAAACACGATCAAGGCGACTCTTTTCATTTCCAAACACTTTAACCAAATAACTACCCACAGGCTTCACCAAAAGCATAATAATCCCCAGTGTGATGACTACCTGTAACAATCCCATACCCATAGTAGGTTCTCCCCCTGCTTACATAAGTTCATATTCTACAATTAAAATTTCTCTGGCTTTACTAAAACAAAACCGAGATACACCATAATAGCAAATGCAATTAGTCCAATAACAATCATATGCTTGCCTCCTAAAAGGATTGGTCAAAACACTCGTTTCGGTACATGAGCTCACGCTTTTTCACAAAATTTTAAAAATCCCCAAAATCCTAAAAACGAAACTGCGATTAATAAGATAATCGTTACATCGTTGTACATAACACACCTCCTTGAAATCAGACAAAACCTCAATCATTTATTTATTTTTAAAAGATGGCAGCAAAAACTTTGCATCACCATTTTTAGAATAAATGACATAATCAGCGCCCAATCCTTTGTAAATCAACCGGGGATTCACGCTTTGCGTAATGACATAAATGGGTCTAGAGGTTAAGCCGCGGCATATCTGGATATACCTGCAGCATAAGGGCAAACTTTCTTCAAATAGAATGACGTTTCCAATCGGATAGTCGGGAATGATGGATATGCCAGGTTCCGACGTATTCACTTGGATAATTTGTTTCACGCCCTGCCCCTCAAGCTTGAGTTTCTCCATCTTGTTGTTGGTTAATGCAATAAAAGGTAAACCAACCAACTTTACCTGTTTCATAAAGTCCTCGCCTGCCTTGGTCGGCGCAGCTATCAGCAAACAATCACTTTGCATGACGATCACCGCCCCCTTTCCTGACATATTGTAACGCCGAACCGTATAAAAAGGGGGTAAAGAATGTATAGTATCCGTATAAAAAAAGCATAAAAATTTGATTAACTCAGAAAGAGATATACGCCCCAGAATGGTCAAATAAATAAGTGCGATCCCATAGGAAGCTAAGTTCTTTTTTGCTCGCAGATGAGTGCTTAAGCTTTTCAGATAGATCAATAAAACCGTTTCAATTAAATGTGTTCTAGCTTCTCCCCATGCCTCTTGTTTCTGATGAACATACTGCAAACCGTCCGTAAGGGTACGACCTTTGATTCGCTGAAAAACAGCAGCCCATTGAACGAAATCCCCCTTCATGTTGCCGCATGGAATCACGAATTCCCCTAAACCGTATTTTCCGAGATTTGTTGAAATCGTGAGTAAACCGCAATGACAATCAGTGCCATGTCCAGGCTGCAGCTTATCGGATAGTTCACAGTCAAATCGAAAACATTCTATACGGGTAATCTTACATTCCTTGGTACATTCATCTTCTTCTTTTAATAGTGTCAGGGGTTCTGGATACATAACAGATTCACTCTCCTCAAATTTTTGAACAACAAAAAGAAGCCTAAGAGCAGAGAATCTCTACTCTCGGGCTTCTTGCAGCGTTAATAAACGGGCTGTGAAAGGCACGATAGAAAGCGGTTCTCTCCCATACGCTTACGAGGTTAGCTGTCGGATTCGGGCTTGGAAGTGCCCTACCTTGGCAAGCTGTGCTTGCTTTGGATTCACCCCGAGAAACCGTTATTTACATACATTCGGCTTCTGATTGGTTCCCCCGCTCCCCTTGCGGGGACTCAGCGTTTGAAACTTGTTGTGAAGTTGTTGAAAAGAATGCTACGCCTCTTAGCAATTATTGTAAAACGCTGTGGAGAGACGCTATTCCGTATTTCTGGGCATATCCGGCAAAAGAAAGCGCGTCCAATCGGACAACACGTTCATTATCGATAGAAATGCTTCGCTTTTCTATCGTTATTGTTATTTTGTAGTTAATGAACTATCCCACCTCTGCCGGAATCCGGCCGTAAACAGCCGCGCAGCCTGCTTGCGTTTTTATTCTATTTTTATACGCTGCTCTTGATTCTTTACCCCCTTTTTATACGGTTCAACGTTACAATTAGGCCATATTCGTACACGGCCACTTAGATCCTAATTTCGAAAAGGAGAAGATTTATGTCTACATCTGCCCGTTATTATTTAGGGATAGCCCCCCATTTGTTAAATCCAATCCTTCTAGATTATCAGTGGTTTGGTGTCATATGGCTAGAAGAAAATAATCAACCTATTATCCTTGGTTATTGGTTTTGCAAAGAAAAATCGGGAATCACACAACAAGCCATCCAGGCAGGATTTTCAAAATGGACCGAAATATCCAATCTTCCTATCATTCTGACTATGTATCAATCCTTAAGAATCAAACAAAAAAAGCAGGATTGGGAGAATCGAACTCGATTATCCATCCGTACGATTTTCAAATCACCTTGGAATGAAGTTTCCTCAGGGTTGTATATTTTAAAATCTCGGGACAAATACCCTCTGCATGTTTCAGCCGTGCACAAGAAAAAGTTCTTTATTTGGTTGGAGCATTCAGCCGTATGTGAAACAGAGGAAGAGCTTCATGCGTTCATTAATCAGGTGAATGAAGAGCATCAGGTCGAGCTTACGTATAAAAAAAGCAGCCTTACTGTGAAGTAAGGCCACCCTATTTATTTTTTCAAATGGTACGGCACTGTTGTTACAATAAGGTTCCTTCTATAAAGCAGAAAAGCTCGGATAAGTAAGCTAGATTGGTTATGGAGAATATTTTGCCAACTTTTCTTAGGAATAAACTGCGGGATTAGGACCGTTACCCGAAAATTCGATTCAGCTGCCTTATGCTCGACCGTATCAATAAATTTCGTCAGTGGTTGAACAATGCTCCGATACTGGGAATGTAACGTCACCAGCCTTATATCGGGTTGCCACTTGTTCCATTTCTCCTCAAATTGTTTCTCAGCGTCTCTTTCGAAAGCCACATATACGGCGATGATCTGATCTGGCGAAAGCGATTTGGCATAATTCAAGGAGTTCTCTACCACATGCGTAATGCCTGCAACAGGCACAATCATCACATTTCCTTCTATAGGAATCGCTGGTTCGCAAGTTGTTATTCGTAATTGTTCGCCAACGGCCTCGTAGTGTTTCTTGATTTGATGAAAAATAAAAACAATGAGGGGCAAAAAGATGAGCACGGACCATACCTGCCCAAACTTGGTAATAAAGAAAATCATCATGACCGTGAAGCTCATGAATGCTCCAACTAAATTTATCGTTAATTTAACAATCCAGCCTTTCGGTTTCTCACGGATCCATTTCACCAGCATCCCCGTCTGAGCTAAGGTAAATGGAATGAACACTCCGACAGCATACAGAGGGATTAAATGCTCCGTTTTTCCTTTGAAAAGGATGATTAACAAGATCGATGTAACTGCCAGGAAAATGATCCCGTTTGAATACCCAAGTCGATCTCCTCTAATCGTAAACATCCTTGCTATAAATTTATCCTTGGCCAGATTAACAGCCAGTAAGGGGAAAGCGGAATATCCCGTATTCGCAGCGAGAACAAGAATCATAGCTGTTGTACCTTGGATGATGTAATACATGAAATTTCTGCCGAACGTTGCAGCAGCAATTTGTGAGACAACCGTTTCCTTTTCTTTGGGAGATATCCCATAGTAATACGCTAGATAAACGACTCCTGCGAATAAAATGGCAAGCAATATGCCCATAGCCATCAATGTCTTGGAAGCATTTTTGGGAGCTGAATCTTCGAAGTTCGGAATTGCATTAGAGATAGCTTCAACCCCTGTTAAAGCAGAACTCCCCGATGAGAATGCTCTTAGTAATAAAAACAAGGATATCCCTGCAACGGGAGTGCCAATTGGAGCATGCAGTTCAGCTGAGACTTTCCCGGTTACAATGTTGAATAATCCGACTCCAATTAAGATAAACAAAGCCAGAACAAATAGATACACAGGATAAGCTAAAATAGAAGCCGACTCCGTTATACCCCTGAGATTTAAGATCGTAATGAAAATAACAAGTAAGATGGCAATAACTACATTATAAGGATGTAAGTGCGGAAAGGCAGAAGTAATGGCATCCGTACCCGCCGAGATACTGACTGCCACTGTTAGTATGTAATCAACTAAAAGCGATCCTCCTGCAAATAAACCCGCGTTCATCCCGAGATTTTCCTTCGATACGACATAAGCCCCGCCTCCGTGCGGATAGGCATATATGATTTGTTGATATGACAAAATAAGTGCCAATAGAAGAAACAGAACGCCTATTGCGATAGGGATTGTGTACCAGTAAGCTGCAGCACTTACGGTAATCAAAACTAGTAGAATCTGCTCAGGCCCATAGGCAACGGATGATAAAGCGTCGGAAGAGAGGATAGCTAAAGCTTTCTTTTTATTAAGCTTTTGTTCCCCTAGTTCGTTTGACTTTAATGGCTGACCGATTAAAAATCGTTTAATTACAGATAACATGATTTTACACCCGCCATGGTTTTTTAAGTTCATTTCATTTTACCCATTTGTGAGAAAAAAGAATCATTAATTTTGGATATTGATCATACGATTTGATTCCTAACGCATTGCAATTTGTTGTATAAAACATACAATATTAGTGTAAGGCATATTTGAGGAGGGATTACGAGGATGGCAAAGACATTTTTGAAAATTGCGGCGATTTATTTTACGGTAGGTGTGCTTCTAGGTATGACCATGGGAATCATGCAAGATTTTAGACTCGCTTCCGTACACGCTCATTTCAATTTGCTCGGATGGGTTTCCATGGCTTTGTTCGGGGTCATCTATCACTTCTATCCACATGCAGCAGACACTCGCCTTGCTAAAACTCACTTTTGGTTACATAATATTGGCCTACCCGTTATGCAAATCGGTCTCGCCATTGAAATCGTATCCGGGAATTCAGTCTTGCTGCCTGTTGTTATTGTCAGCTCTCTGCTCGTAGTTGTTGGCGTTGTCTTGTTTACGATTAATCTGTTTCTACAACTTGGCAGCGCGTCCGTTAAACAGAAGAAAGACATATCTGTTTAAGCTGATTGGATAGGCCCATAATGACATGAACGATCGAGAAAAGCTCGGGCGACTGCTATAAGACCACCTATGAGTGGTTTCTTTTTTTTGACAAAAAAGCAAGCTGACAAAAGTAGTGTTTTTTCATCAAAGGATTCGACAAGACTTAAATTGAATAAATATCGTACTATACATAGAAAGGTTGTGGCTTCAGTGTACTCACACGAAGATTTAATTTCAATTCGACTCGGGATCATGCTCTTTGTAGTTCCCATACTGGGCGTCGCATCACTTTATTTGATTAGTTAAATTTTTCAAACATACCAGCAGCTCCCTTGGGATGCATTCTTAGCCTATCACTTAACAGACAGGGCCATTGACAGACTATAGAGCGTAGCGCTCATACGAAAGGTTGTGTAGCCTTGAAACGGATATTCTGGTGGTTCAAACCGAAGTCAGTGAATGTAACGGGATACATTCGGCTTCACGGCACTTGGTATGTTATACATGAGTAGAAGTCATAGCAGCATGAATATGGACTGCAACTGTTACTGTAAAGCCCTTCGGGGCTTTTTTAAATTCGCAATTAAAACAAAAAAACCCTTAACTAGTAAGGGTTTCCTGCTTGTAAAACTGGGATGCGGTCGGAGGGATTTGAACCCTCACGCCTTGTGAGCGCCACCCCCTCAAGATGGTGTGTCTGCCGTTCCACCACGACCGCGAGGTATAAAAGTAAAAATGACCCGTAGGGGACTCGAACCCCTGTTACCTCCGTGAAAGGGAGGTGTCTTAACCACTTGACCAACGGGCCACGAATGTCTGTAAGCCTTTGCAGGCCATTTTGACGACATTTGTAATTATAATAGATTCTGTCGCAGTTGACAAGCACAAAATCTGGAATGCTTATGGGCAAATATGGTATGCTGAGTCCAATTCAAAATACTCGAGGTGCTTTTCTTTCATGCTAATTTATGAATCTACCCATGGAACGGTCCATGAGGAAACGGCACGCGTTCCCGGTCCGAACGAAGTAGCTTGGGTGAGAATGGAGAACCCCTCTCCTGACGATGTCAAACATGTCTTAGGCGACTTATACAAGTGCCACCCTCTACTCGTTGAGGATGCGATTAAGCTGAACCAACGACCGAAGATGGATACGTATAAGAATCATATTTTTCTAACCTTCTTTGCGGTATCCGAGCAGCTTGAGCCGCAGGAAATAGGGATCGTGATCGGAGCAAATTTTGTTATAACCGTATACAAGGACAAACTCCCCTTCATAGATCAGCTTTACCATACCTGCCAAGAAGTCGAAGGTCGATTAAGTCATCCAGGAGCCATTCTTCATGCGATACTCGATCGTTGTGTCGATGATTATTCCGTCGTTGCGGATCATTTTGATGATCGCCTGAATAGCATGGAACAGGCCGTGTATCGAAACCCTAGGATTCGCATTGCACAGGATATTTTCCAACTTAAACGGAGTATGCATCAGCTGCGCCGCGTCATTGTGGAGGAACGAATTACCCTTTCCGCTATCGCCCACCACTCCTTCCCCTACACACTTGAAGAAGATGATGTCTATTTCCTGGATATCATGGACCACATCTCACGAGTCGTGGATTCTTTGGACATTTTCCGGGAATCACTAACCGGTCTTCTCGAGCTCCAAATGAGTATGAAGTCCGACCGGATGAATGAAATTATGAAGACATTAACGATCTTTAGCACAATCTTTCTTCCTCTGACTTTTATCGTCGGACTGTACGGCATGAATTTCAAATATATTCCCGAGCTGAGTTGGGATTATGGGTATCTGTATGTCTGGATTCTTATGGTCATCTTAAGCTGTGTGATGTGGTATTACTTTAAACGTAAACATTGGTTTTAACGAATAAAAGGCACTCCACCGTGAACCATCACAGGGGTGCCTTTTTACTATTAGCAGCTATTTCATTTTAAAGTAAGAAACAGATTCATTCAAAGTATCTACTACGGACCTAAGCTGTTCGGAGGCAGCAGCTATATTCTGCATCATCGCTAACTGCTCCTCAGTTGCAGCAGCAACCCCTTGGGATTTGTTCAAAATATGCGTTGAACTCGATGCCGATTGGTCCATTGTCGCAGAAATCTCCTCAGAGCTTGCCGACATTTGCTGAGTGATCGCTGAAGTCTCATGAATTTGCGTCACAATGTGTGTCACCGATTGCATAATGGTATGGAAGCTTTGGTTCACTTCCTGCATCATGCTCGATCCCGCACTAGCTTCCTGCTTGGTTACATTCATGGAATTAGAAACACTGGCGATCTCAACTCTCGTCTCATGAATTAACTGATTAATTCCTTCGGCTGACTCGATAGATTGCGAGGCAAGCTTACGAATTTCATTCGCAACAACGTTAAACCCTTTGCCGTGCTCACCCGCTCTAGCTGCCTCGATGGAAGCATTCAATGACAACAGGTTCGTTTGATTCGCAAACGTTGTAATGCTCGATGCAATAAGACCAATCTCATCGGATTTACGTGTTAAGGATTGTACGGTTTGTGAGAGCTGCTCGATCGATTTCAACATGTTCACGATTTGCTGCTGCAGCTTCCTAAGCAAGTCATTGCCAAGTTCGGCATGTCGAGAAGTTAAGGAGGAGTGCTCTGCCATAACGCCTGAATTTTCAGCCACTCTTTGAATCCCAATCGTCATTTCCTCAATCGCTCGGCTCGTTTCTGCGCTGCTTCTTGCCTGTACTTCGACGTCCTGCGTCATTTCTTGAATACTGGTAGCGACATGCTCAGAGGCCGTGGCCGATTCCTTGGAACTATCCGAAAGCTCGACAGAAGCGTCGTGCACGAACTGCGTATTGTGGGCGATCGTACCGATCAACCCTTTAATTTTCGAAACCATAATATCTACCGATTCTGTGATTTTGCCTAGTTCGCACTTGGTATACTTGACCTGAGGCTCATGACGAAGATCTCCTGCCGCTACTTGGCTGGTAACTTTCACGATGTTTTTGACCGTTTTCATGATTTTATTAATAACCATCCATCCTGCTGACATGAGCAAAATGATAATAATAGCGACAGATAGGTAGATCGTTTTTGCCGTTTTATCATTTTGAGCCTCGATCTCTTCAATACTTGATTTCGCATAGGCATCCAAAATTTCACCGATTTGATTCATGCCCTCGCGGCCTTTTTCGAAAGTTGCTAATAATTTAGCGTCATTAATAATCCCTTTTCCTGTACTCGAGGACTGAACAACGGCATTCGCTTCTTTCGCCCATTGGTCAAAGGACGTATGAAAGCCAGCTATGTTCTGCTCAATGGTTTGCTTCGTCTCTGTATGCGCTGTTTGTAACAACTGTTTAGCATTCATAATATCAGCCGCTTGTCCAACTCTTGTATTCGTTTGATCGATATTGTCTTTTAAAGCTTTAAGCTGCTTCGTCTTCTCTTCCGCAGTTAATGTTCCCGAAACCAACAGCTGGTAAGCCGTTAACGCCTGATACATATCACGATCGGCATTCAAGATAAGCGAAGTGCTTTTATTCGTGGTTTCATAAAGGGATGAAGCCAATACTTTCGTATTGGACTTACTTTGCTGCAGCAAAAACACACTTGTGCCTAGATACAGCATGGAAGGAACTAATAGCAATAAAAGGAGTCGTACACGTATAGATAATAATTTTGCCACAAAATTTGCCCCCGTCATTGATCTATTTTTGATCACTATAACGGAAAATCGTTTAAAAGATGTTAGAAAACTGTTAAAAATGAATGTAATTAACTAACAAAAATAAGCCCAACGGCATGAATGCCATTGAGCTTATTTCCAGCTAATTCTGATACGGAGAGAGAGGGATTCGAACCCTCGCACCGCTTACGCAGTCTAACCCCTTAGCAGAGGGTCCCCTTATAGCCACTTGGGTACCTCTCCAAAGATACTGGCTCCCCGAACAGGACTCGAACCTGTGACAACTCGATTAACAGTCGAGTGCTCTACCAACTGAGCTATCAGGGAATGGATAAGTTTTATTTTATTATGAAGGCGTTAGTAAGTCAAGTGTATACGATTTCAATTTTCCCCTACATTTTCCACATGCGTATTTACGGACGTCCATTTTGCGCTTGCGGAAGTATTCGGTTTTGCAGTTGACGCATTCCAGCCTGTATTTGTAGGACTGTTTCTGGGAAGCCCGCGGCAACGAACGGCAGAACCGGGTACCTCCGACTTGCGCCAGCAAGGTTTTGAAATCATTGTCGCGATGCTGATAGCCACGCTTTAATATATGCAAATGATAATGACAAAGCTCGTGCTTAATGATCTTCTCAATCTCATCTCGTCCAAATGTCTCCCACTGCATCCAACTGATTTCGATATCATGGGATTTGGTAAAATAGCGCCCGCCCGTCGACCTTAGCCTCCGGTTAAACCGCGCCTGATGTACAAAAGGCCTCCCAAACGATGCAATAGAGATCTGCTCAATCCATTGCTGCAGCTCCCGATCCTCCATCCCCATTCGCTCCTTTGACAAGTTCTCACTTGAATTTGTACCGTATGTACGGCTATACTGTCAAGTAGAAAAGAAGATCGAAAGCTTCCTAAAGAAAGGATTTGAACAACCCTTATGCCACAAATGCGATATGTCATTCTTAAGCTCGAACAACAATTAGAATTCGTTGAAATGCCATCTTCCTACTCTTATCAATTGACTGCTCTAAATCAAAGATTACACAAAGAACTAGAGAAATTGACCGCCGACTCTGTCCCTCAGCTTCCACGGGCTATTGCAGAATGCGACGACTTGGAATTGATTGGCACAGCGCACACCCTAATTCAAGGTTTAGATTACATTAATCGTTTGGAAAAGACCTTCGCTGGTATCCAGGAAAAGTCTTATCCGCTTATTTCCTTATTGACTGAAATTCGCGCGCTTCAAGCCCAGTTGGAACAGTGGTATGAAGAGGAATTTGAGGGTTAATCATTAAGAGATCGATCAAAAAACACTTAGTCAAAAAACAAACCCAAAAAGTAACGTAAATCAAAAGGACCTGCACCCATCGAAGCAATCCTTCATATGCTATTATTACATGGCGAAGAAGGGGATGGGCATATGCCGCAATGGCTCTGTAATCAATTAATGCGGGCCTTCCAGAACAAAAACCGCAGACAAATCCGATTGCTGAATGATAGCTGGTACTTTTACCGCACCCGCCGCTCACAAGAGGAGTGGCCTGATACCCAATCGACGGACGGACCGGGCAAGCGTAAATTTTGATAAAAGAGCTAGTACTTGCGCGGAGCGGGTGCTGGCTTTTTTGCAATGCTGATTTACATAGTGAAACCAGAGTAAAGTATTACATGCGGAGAAAAGTGAATTCAAGTAACTTACTTCTTGCAGAGAAAAGTGAATTCAAACCAAAGCAACTTACTACTTGCAGAGAAAAGTAAACATTTGTTAAAAAAAGGTTGCATATTTGAAATGTGCCCTCTATACTGTAAATAAATGTAATAGATTATCGGAGTGAAGCACACTCGATCTTGCAGAATTTCTGCGGTTCGGGTGTGCTTTTTTTCGTACAAAAAAAGGGGGAGTCGATTATTATGCCACGTAAAACAAGAGGTTGGCTAAGAAAAATGCGTGAACTTGGATTGGGGCGTCACGGGTTTGGTGGTTGGATGAGTGGTTCTGAATTGATGGTTCAGCGGGGGAATTTAAGAGAAATGGCGTTAGTTCAGGGGATGGAGGGCAGGAACCATGCTGTTCCTGAGCAATCGGGATTAGTGAAAGGCAAGAAAAGTGAAGTTCAAAAAAGTAATGTTTATCCATTATTACCGAGAAAGGCTGCTGCTAAAATACCGCCTCTCTCACCTATCGCCATCCTAGAAGCTGACAAGTGGGTGTTGCGGAAGCAACTAGTCATCCAAATAGCCAAGCGTCACAGTGGCAAAGTACGACTTCAGGATGTTGCTGCCGAATGCAATGTAAATATTCGTATCGCTGCGGCATGGTTGAAACGACTATCCCTGGAGGGGATGCTATCTCTTGTCGCTGGTCAGCGGAATGTAATGGTTTACTCTTTGAAGGATGTGGGGCGCGTTCATAAATAGACCCTTTAACATCCCATGTTGGGGAGTATTGATGATACTAGTTGGAGAGGATGATGTCGGGTAGGTGATGGAAATGACGCTCGGAGGTGGGCGTTGTGAGTAACTTACGGAAGGATGATGTGGAGTTTGATGTTGGCAACGCCTCTTGGTTGAGGCGTACGAATAACTTAAGGAAGGATGATGTGGAGATTGGCTTATGTTGGAAACGCCCCTTGGTTGGGCGTATGAGTAACTTAAGGAAGGATGATGTGGAGATTCGCTGATGTCAAGATAACGTCTCTTGTTTGGACGTAGGAGTAATCTAAGGAAGGATGATGTGGAGATTCGCTGATGGCGGTAACGCCTTTTGGTTAGGCGTACGAGTAACTCTAAGACTCGCCCCCCCCTCGTTCCCGAATAGGAGTCCCTAAAGGCTGTTATTTGAGCAATTTCGACCAAAAATATTGAAATAGAAGTCTCTAAAAGCTCTTATTTGTAAATTTCATTATTAATATTCTTTATTTTTATCAGAATAAGAGTCCCTAGGAGCTTCTATTTATCGAATATGCAATAAACCAAGAAGAATAGCAGCCTTTGGAGGCTCTAATCGGCCAGCGATCAACCTAAAAAAAAAGCAGCTGGGAGCATAACGCTACCAACTGCTTAGTTATTCTTATTGCTGAGGCTTTTTCATGGTCAAGCCAACGCGACCTTTTTTCTCGTCTACGTTAAGCACCCATACTTGGACGATGTCCCCAACGGACACTACATCCATTGGGTGTTTCACGAAGCCGTTCTTGAGCTGGGAGATGTGTACCAGCCCATCGTTCTTAATGCCGATATCGACGAAGGCACCGAAGTCGATAACGTTGCGCACCGTGCCGGTCAATTCCATGCCCGGCACAAGGTCTTCAAGCTGCAGCACATCGGTGCGGAAGATCGGCGCAGGGACTTCGTCCCGCGGATCTCGCCCAGGCCGCTGCAGGCTGTCTAAGATGTCCCGCATCGTCGGGACACCTACGCCCAGCTTAGGAGCCAGTTCCTCTGGCTCCACCGTCTGCAGCAGCGCTAGCAGCTGCTGTGAGCCAAGCTGCGCCAACTCCAGGCGCAGCTCCTTGAACAGTCGATCCACCACGTCGTAAGACTCCGGATGGATCGGGGTGTTGTCGAGCGGGTTCCGGCCGCCCGAAATCCGCATGAACCCGACACACTGCTCGAAGGTTTTCGCGCCAAGGCGCGGAACCTTCGACAGCTCCTGTCGGGAGCTGAACTTGCCGTTCTCCTCGCGATACTTGACGATGTTCTTCGCCAGTGTCGCGTTCACGCCCGACACGTACGAGAGCAAGGACGGGGACGCCGTGTTCAGGTCCACGCCGACATGGTTAACGGCCGACTCTACGACGGCCTTTAAGTTCTCGTCCAGACGTTTCTGCGAAACGTCATGCTGGTACTGCCCGACGCCGATCGCCTTCGGCTCGATCTTCACAAGCTCCGCGAGCGGGTCCTGCAGCCTCCGCGCAATCGAGATCGCGCTGCGCTCGGCTACGTCGAGCTCCGGGAACTCCGTCTGCGCAAGCTTCGACGCGGAGTACACGCTCGCCCCCGCTTCGCTTACGATCAAGTACTTGAGCTTCTGCTCCTTGATCTCGGCAATCAGCTCCGCAACAAACTGCTCCGTTTCACGGGAAGCCGTCCCATTACCGATAACGATCAGCTCGACGCCGTGCTTGCTGATCAACTGCTTGAACTTCGCCTTCGCTTCCGCCACCTTATTATTCGGTGGCGTCGGGTAGGTGACGGCGATTTCAAGCATTTTACCGGTGTCGTCAATGACGGCCAGCTTACAGCCTGTCCGGTAAGCTGGATCGACACCCAGTACCACGTGCCCTTTGACCGGGGCTTGGAGCAGCAGATTCCGTAGATTTTCTGCGAAAATCTTAATCGCTTGCTCCTCGCCCATCTCGGTCATTTCACCACGTACTTCGCGCTCAATAGAAGGTGCGAGTAACCTTTTATAAGCATCCTCTACAACGGAGCGAAGCACTTCACGAACAACGGAATCGCCTTTTACGACCTGCCTAACCATATAATCATGAATTTTATCGACGGCAACATCCAAACCAACCTTCAGGACTTCCTCCCGCTCCCCACGATTAATCGCGAGAATACGGTGTGGCGGCAAACGTTTAACAGGCTCTTGATAGGCATAGTACATCTCATATACGGATTCAGCCTTTGCATCTTTTGCCTCAGTACGCAAAATCCCCTGATCATGCGTATATCTACGCACCCAAGCTCGAATCTTAGCATCATCCGCGATATTCTCAGCAAGAATATCCATTGCGCCTTGAATCGCATCTGCGGCGCTTCCTACCTGCTTGTCCACGTTCACATAACGCGCAGCTTCTTGCTCCAGCGAGCCTTGACGAGGCTGCTTCCAGATCCATTCCGCTAGCGGCTCAAGACCGCGCTCTTTGGCGACGCTCGCTCTCGTTTTGCGCTTTTGACGGAACGGTCTGTACAAATCCTCGATTTCCTGCAGCTTCGCAGCGCCTTCAATCGATTTGCGCAGCTCATCCGTCAACTTGCCCTGCTCATCAATCAAACGAACAACCTCGATCTTACGATCCTCTAGGTTACGCAAGTACTGCAAGCGATCCTCGATATCTCGCAGCTGGTTCTCATCCAGCTCGCCTGTCATCTCTTTGCGGTAACGTGCGATGAACGGTATCGTGTTGCCCTCATCAAGCAGCCCCATCGTTGTCTTCACTTTGCCAGCGGGCAGCTGCAATTCAGCAGAGATCTGCTTCAGGATACGCTCCTGGATCTCTGCTTTCTTTTCTTCGGAGATCTGTACTTTCTCCCGTGGCTCTTCATACTCACTAGCCTTTGTCTTCTTTCCCTCAGTCTCGCTCAACTTTTGCTCTTCCATTTCATTAGCCTTTATCTTCAGCTCTTCCGCATTTGCCACAGCCAGTTCCCCCACTTCTATTAATGTTTATTCCTATGTATGTATACAAACCAAAAAACGAGGGAACCAATCACCCTCGTCCGTTCCTGATCCTATTCAAAATTCTATCAGTCCCACACTAATTTGCAAAGCATCGTCAACTTTGCGCATCGTTTCTTCATCCAAATGCGTAATTTTGTCCGTTAGCCGTTGCTTATCGATCGTTCTGATTTGTTCAAGCAGAATTACCGAATCTCGGTCGAAACCATGCGTTTCCGCATCAATTTCAACATGCGTGGGAAGCTTCGCCTTCTGGATTTGAGCTGTAATCGCTGCAACAATCACGGTTGGGCTAAAGCGGTTGCCGATATCATTTTGGATCACTAGAACAGGACGAACCCCTCCCTGCTCCGACCCTACAACCGGCGAAAGATCTGCGAAAAAAACATCACCACGTTTGACAATCACTGCTTACACCCCGCTTACTAAGCGATCAAGCGTACCGTCCGCTTCTTCCTCCGCTTGAAAAGCTTCAGATGCCATGCTGAGATTTATTTTCGCCATCTCCATATACCCACGCTGCATGGATTCGCGTAGACTGCGCTTTTTACGTTCAATTAAATACAGCTTCATTGCTTGGCGAATAAATTCGCTGCGATTAGAATTCTCCTTCTCGACAATACCGTCCACTTCTTGCAACAGATTGTCAGGCAAGCTAATCATGATCCTTTTCGTATTATGCGCATTGCTCACACTTTCGCACCCCCAGAAACGATACAAAGACAATATTACCAGTATGTCTTTCCAAAAACCAATTTATACAATAGATATATGCACCCAGTATATCAAATATGTTACACACTTGGATATAACATTCCTACTTACATAGTATTCGATAGGCATTTCGGTAAATCCTCTCCATGCAGCACAAAAAATAAATGGTAAATTAATCTGATACAGCACTTTTGCACTTACTTTTAGTAGCGATGCCGCATGAGAGGATTAATTGCATCTATACGTTTGCCGTCACGCACATACACACGCGCAACACGATGTGAAATCATACAAATAATTTCATAGTTAACAGTACCTAACTGACGAGCTACATCTTCAGCCGTAATGCGCTCTCCGTCTTGCTCCCCGATCACCACAACCTCGTCCAGAGACTGAACACCAGGTATATCCGATACATTGATCATACATTGATCCATACAAATTTTACCGACGATCGGCACTCTTTTGCCCCGAACAAGAACCTCCGCTTTACCCGAAAGCATCCGAGAATACCCATCCGCATAACCAATCGGCAGTGTCCCAATTTGTTCGTCGCCCTTGGTGTGATAAATCGTGCCATAGCTAACTCCAGAGCCTGGAGGCAGCGTTTTAAGATGAACAATCCCTGTTTTGAGACTTAGTACCGGCTTTAACTCGATTTTCGTTTGATCTACATCCTCGGAAGGATACAAGCCATACATCGAAATCCCCAAACGCACCATTGAATACGTCAAACCTGGCAAATCTATGGCCGCTGCGCTATTGCCTGCATGTATATAAGGAAACTTAACACCTTTATCCGTAAAATAGCTCACAATTCGCTCAAAACGGCGATATTGCTCCATCGTATAGCTCTTATCTACTTCATCGGCATTCGCGTAATGCGTGAATAAACCCTCAACTTCCACATTCGGCAGCGTCAACGCTTCCTCAATAAATGGAATAGCATCCTCTTCCGTATGCAAACCAAGTCGCCCCATGCCAGTATCCAGCTTGATATGGATCTTTAGCTTCTTTTGAAGCGCCCCGTCTTTCATTTGCCCCTGAAAACAAAGCTTTTCGAGAACATCTCTACTATAGACAGCAATCGTCACATCGAGTTCACGCGCTCTATCAACCCCTTCTGGAGGCGTATAGCCAAGTACCAGAATAGGTGCGGTGATCCCTGCATTCCTTAGCTCCAACGCTTCATCAAAAAACGCCACACCCAAGTAATCCACACCCGCGTCAAGAGCCTCTTTGGATACTTCAACAGCCCCGTGTCCGTACGCATCAGCTTTAACGACTGCCATCTGTTTCATTCCTGCCGGCAGTACCTTCTGAAAACCTTCAATGTTGCTTCGCAGTGCATCTAACGAAATTTCTACCCACGTGGGACGATAAAAAGCATCCACCAGCGTTCACCTCTTTTATCCATTGCAGTAAACCTATGTTAATCCTAATCACGAAAAACTGTCAACCTTACTTTTGCAGGCCTACAAACAACATTTTTTATATTTCTTCCCGCTCCCGCATGGGCACGGATCATTGCGTCCGATTTTATTTTTACCAGAAACAACCTTTAGATCATTCGTAGAATGGATGACACGAACTACCTCCGGCTTCAACTTAGGATGAACATTTTCATTAGCAAAATAGCCGAAAACGCGCATACCCGAATCTTTTACCGTCATGATAACTGGCGTTCTTTGAAAAGCATACTTGATTTCAGACTCCGGCCTAAATTTCGCACTAACCAGTTCAAAACGTTCCAACACAGCAACAACGGAATGCAGAAATACATCAGTGCTCACGTCAGGAAGCTTCCCAGCTTGCCTGTTGCGCTTCCACTCATTTTCAACATCCTGTGTCTGATCAATAGGCCAGCTTGATAAAATTCTTGCGATTGCCTTTCTTGAGGCCTGAATCCTCTCAGGATAACCACCCTCGATAGCTTCTTGCAGTTGTTCCCACTCAACCTTATTCCAAAGCGAATCTATTAGAACGACCGCCTGTTCCTTATTTGTTAATGTGAGATAATTTGCTGCCTGATTCGTAACTACACACTGCTGTTTGCTCTCTGTTATCAATCCAAGATACTCAGCTGCATAGAAAAAGAATTGAAACAAAGGCACCTGATCCTGGTTCAAAGTCGGCTTCCGGAAAAGATCCCAGCCAAGCTTCTCATCGAGCTCTTTCCAAAACTTTCGCGGCAAATGTTGTCTGGCAGGCGTCAATTTAATACTCTTGGCATCCTGCAAGAAAGCCAGAAACATTTGAAAATCTGCAACGATTTGAGGTACAGCTGTCTTTTCATTCATCCATTGCTCAAGCAAACTTTTATCTACCAAAATAGGTCTCTGCTCTACCTCGATAGGTACGGATTCAGACGCCTGAAGAGTCAAATAAGCCTCAATATCATTTGAATTATGCCAATTTTCCAAGGCCTGATCACTATTTGCCTCCATATACTGTTCAAAACGCTCTAAGAAAAACTCTTTATTCTTACATACATCTAATACCTCAGTACACTGTTTAGCCGAAATCTTTTCAGATTGCAGGAGAAACTGCACCCACTTTTTAATCGAAGGTAAATAAGAACTTATATCAGACTTAGAGCTATTCAGTACATTGCTGATGTAGAAACGACCAAGAAAATCAACAATCGTCTCTTTTTGCAGCTGTTCATAACCCAATGTGTAACGGACAAAGTACTCCGTCGACATAAATTGCATGCGATCCATATGTTTGTCAATCGTATCTGCTTTTAATTTGCCTTCCTCCGCAAGATACTTGCCGAATAGGGCAATCTCATTTTCCCAATATTGCTGTTGCACGTCCATTGTTAACTCACCAGTTGTTTTCATCAAAGACACTCCATTATCTATTTACTCCAAAGTTGCATTATACCAAAAAAACTCCCTTTCGGGGGAGTTGGTTAAATCTTCTTGTACAAGAATTGACTAAAAAAGGAAAGTCACCTGCTCGAATCGCACAGGACTTCCCTTTTTTGGCTTATTTTTGCGTTAAATATTCATTCTTATTTCCCAGACTGCCCCTCAGTTGCCATAGCAACTTTGATCATTTCATTCGTAGGCAAATCGCCTGTTGACAATCTGAACTCTACGCCGTCATTCGTCCAAGTGAGCGTCTTCTTCTCATCCCCCGTAAGCACGCCGATCGTAAATCCAAGATCAACAATCGTACCCGGCTGCAAGGACACCGATTTGGCCTGTGGTCTCACCTCGATGAGACTGAAGTTGTACTTCCCTTTGTATCTCAAAAGGACCGCTGCGTCCTCACCAAGCTTCATATCCGTGATATCCTGCTTAACCACTTCTTTCGGTAGGTAGGACGGCTCGATGATACCGATACTCTGCGCTTTGCTTGCCGCGGCAGTCGACTTCGTCGTATCCGTACCTGTTTTGGTCGCTGCAGCCTTTTGCCCATCTTGAGCTTGGCCTGCAGCTTGATCGGATTGGCCGCCTGTTGCTGACAGATTCTTATCTGTTACAGACTTACCACCCGTTGCTGGGTGATTCGCATCCGTTACGCCAACGCCAGCCATCGTAGGTAAAGACTTCAAATTCCAGCTGGTCATATTGCGCTCCATTTGGAAATAGTCCTTGTCGAACTTAGCATCGAATTCAAAACTCGTAAAATTCACCTGAACCAACACATTCTTATTCGCATCCGACACCTGAACCTGCTTAGGCGCCAGAGTCTTCTTATTCAGCCAAATTTTCTGGCGTGACAGCTGCTCATTTTGATAATTGGCTGCAACATCGAACACATACGTATCATTATCCGTTGTAAATTGGCGATCCTTATCGGCAATTATGCTCTTCGCAAGAGATTGGAACAAATACACCTGCCCCTGATTCTCCGGCCAATCGCTTTGGAAGCGGAAGCTCTTCTTGAGATGCGGCGTAAGTACGAACACGCCCTCCTCATTACGCAGCACGATCTGCGTCACGTCCTTCCCCGCATTCGTAAGCGAAATACGATAGAAGTGATCCGGTGAATAAGCGACCTCCACCTGATACTCCTGCGGCTGCTGCCCCGTGTTCAAAATCATGCTCCCTGAAGCCTGATAGCTGCCCGACTTGCTGATCACATGATCCAAATCCTTTACGATAGATCCTGCATCCTTCTTGCCCATCCCGCATCCCGCGAGAATCAATGCTAAGCACATCACCACTGCTACCACCCATGTGACCCGGCGCATTCGATCATCCCCTCACTCATGATTAACATCAACATAGTACATGCATATGAGGGGACTTGGCCGATTATGCAGACGAGTTGGGGCTTGGCTAAATAAAGCAACAAAAATGACCACTCCAAGTGGAGTAGCCATTAATGAGCTCATTTGAATGCTGCTAAAAATTGATCTCCGCATCTTCAAGCAATGGGTGCTTCTGATCCTTATTCGATAAAATGGGATTAGCTGTCGGCCAATCAATGCCAATAGCTGGGTCACTCCATAAGATTCCCCTATCATGAATAGGAGAGTAATACTCATCCACCTTGTATAACACTTGAGTTTGGGGCTCAGTCGTACAAAACCCGTGAGCCAATCCTTGAGGAACACGCAGCTGGCGATTATTTGCCGCACTGAGAGTGAACACTCACCCATTGACCGAATGTAGAAGATTTTTTACGTATATCTACAGCCACATCATAAATAGCGCCTGAAACAACCCTAACTAGCTTCGTTTGTGCTTTTGGATTCAACTGATAATGAAGCCCCCGTAAAACTCCGGTTTCTACAGATAAAAAATGATTGTCTTGAACAAAGAGAATATCAATTCCATGATCCGCCAATTTCGTGCGATGATAACTTTCCATAAAAAAACCCCGATGATCCCCATGAACATCAGGCTCAATAATAAATAATCCTGGCAGCTTTGTGGTAATAACATTCATCAGCTAGATCACCTCTGTAACTAACGTATGCATGATTATTTGGAATTGTCTCTGCTCGTGCCATCAATAGATATCCGCAGCCAGCTCCTTATCTTCCAGGTTCCGACATTTTCAAAACAAAAAAAGAGACTGCTCGGAGCTATAAATAGCCTCAGCAGCCTCTTCATTTATGAAATACGTTTTACCACATATACACAACACCAGCTATAATGGCCGCCCAGATCAGGGAGCCGAACACAACACCAACAATCAATCCTTTGCCAACTGACAAATGATCATCCTGGTAAGCGTCTTCATGATCGATCATACAAATAACCTCCCCGCATAATAATTATAAGCATAGTATGGGGAAGAATTACAAAAAAAATACTGACTTTATTATTTAGAACATTTTACCTACCTAACTCACGGTCAGGACTTGTACAATGCTCAGCACCGATGTTGCTCATCCCCTTCATCGAAATAATTAATTCAACTGATATCATGTCTATGTGGAGAGTTGTACAATTATGCAGACAAGTAGTGGTGAAAGAAAACTCCTTAACGGGCAAGTTAGGTGGAGACCCAAACTCTTATTTTTGATATAATCAAATATAGATAATAAGATCTTATAAGGAGCTCAACAAAATGGCAATTCTTGTTACCGGCGGAGCTGGCTACATCGGTACCCACACTTGTGTGGAGTTAATTAATAGTGGACATGAAATAATAGTAGTAGATAACTACGCAAATAGTAAAGCTGAGTCATTAAAACGTGTTCAAGAGATTACAGGAAAATATTTTAAATGTTACAAGTTTGATTTAATAAACAGACCTATGCTTGAGAACGTATTTGAAGAGAATGTGATTGAAGCAGTTATCCATTTTGCTGGTCTTAAAGCTGTAGGCGAGTCCGTGCAAAATCCATTGAAATATTATCATAGTAACATCACAAGTACACTAACGTTGTGCGATGCAATGCAGCAAGCAGGTGTCAAAAAACTAGTATTCAGCTCATCCGCTACTGTTTATGGTATGCCTGAAAAAGTTCCCATCACTGAAAATGCCCCATTGCAACCGACAAATCCTTATGGACGCACTAAATATATAATTGAACAGATACTTGAAGACCTTTTTAAATCTGATAATGAATGGAGCATTTCGATCCTCCGTTATTTCAATCCAATCGGAGCTCACCACAGCGGAAAGATTGGTGAGGATCCTAATGGAATACCGAACAACCTTGTGCCTTATATCACTCAAGTGGCAGTTGGAAAGTTGAATGAATTGCAGGTTTTTGGAGATGATTATCCGACAATTGACGGTACAGGAGTTAGAGACTACATCCATGTTGTGGATTTAGCTTTAGGTCATATTAATTCTCTTAAGCAAATCGTTTCTTCAACCGGGTTTCATATCTATAATCTAGGCACCGGAAATGGTCATAGTGTTCTTCAAATGATCGAGGCTTTTGAAAAAGCCTCTGGAAAGAAAATCCCCTATAAAGTTGTTGAACGAAGACCCGGCGATATAGCAACTTGTTTTGCAGACACCAATAAAGCTTTGGTTGAAATGGGCTGGAACGCCACTAGAAACATAAATGAAATGTGTGAATCTTCATGGCGATGGCAGGTAAACAACCCAAATGGCTATGAGTAAACAAAGGGCTGTCCCAATAGTAGTTTTTTGCTACTAAGGTGACAGCCTCTTTTCTTTATTCAGTAGCTATATTAGGGCTTGCTGAACAAGATTCGTTCCAGTCTACGCCCAACGTAAGTAACTAGTGAATATTTCGATGCAATAGCGCCATCATTCCGGTGATAAGTGAGCCAGTCCTCTGGTAAAATTGAGCCACCCTTCCGATGGCAGAGCCGCCTGTATTCGGCAGCTCCCGTAAAAATAATGTTTAGTTGATGAGTCCTTTGCGTTAACGCATGGAGTCCATGCCTTTAATTGTGATAGTGTAGGATGAATGTACGATTCGGTCGGAGGATAGCATCTGCCAACGTACTTTCACCGGTTGATGCGGTTGTTTTTTCGTTTTTTTAATGCTGAATGTGAAACATGTTGGGGATTTTCAGGTGGATAAAATTCTATAAAACCATCTGTTACAGCTATACCGTACGGATTCATTTTAAACCGTTCAGTGATTTGCTACGACTTAACGCATTTTATAGACTTAGGCATTGGATTGAATACATAGCCATTGTGTACAATATTCCACCTCAATCAATATTGCCAAGATGCTCATTAGGTAATTAATATTTTGTTATTTTATAGCTAATTCTTTTCCTAATAATTGATTAATTCTTATTTTAGAGTTTCTATAAATATCTATAGCTTTCAATATGTTTCAACTTTGTCGGTTAACTTATTGGTGGAAACAATAATGTTCCAAGTGCCATGCCAATCCACCTAATCCAAGATAATGGACTAGCACTATTGATATCAATTGAACTGTTAATCTTCGAGCAAGGTAAAGCATATGGGAATGGAATTGTTAATTCGTAAGTGCGGGGAGGTACAGCCGCAAAAAGAAAGCAATAAAGATGCTTCAGATGACCCATGCTTTGAGTAAAGCAAGCTTTGTCAGAAGATGATGGACTCATCAGTTGAATAGTTTTATGTCGCACAATTATACCATGGTAAACGAGTTGGATAATCTATTAGCGTTACCACATGCCTTTTTCCTTGCGTTACTGCACCTCACCTCGCATCCTCATCCCGTCTATTGGGGATGACAACAATCGTAATGAAAGGTCCATCAAGCCGGTCGTTATCGAGTGGAAAAATTGGAATGTTTGCAAATACGCTACGCGAGGCTATAAGAATCGAAGTCCCTGCTTAGATGTCATCTATGTGACATCTATTTGACGTTTAATTAGAAGTGAAATCGTTATGGTTCGGTTAAGAACAAGGAAAGAAGGAAGACCAGTATGCGTTTTGGCTGTTGCATATGACACAATATTATGTTAATTTTATACACATTGAATAAGGGGGATAATATGTTATTTAACTCTTTTGAATTTATTTTTATATTTCTTCCTATAACATTCTTTGTATATTTCATTCTTTCTAAAAGTAGATTAATTACATACTGTAAAATTGCTTTAATACTCTCTTCTTTAATATTTTATGCCTACTGGGACTTTAGGTACTTGGGTTTACTTCTAGCTATTACGATAATTAATTACAATTTTGGCAAGTTATTATACAAATATCGAAGTAAACTATTATTAATTATTGGCATATCTATTAATCTAGCTTTATTAGGTTATTTTAAATATGTAGATTTCTTCATAGCAAGTTTTAACAGCACATTTGGTACGAACTTAAATTCATTAAATATAATCCTTCCACTAGGTATATCATTCATTACTTTTCAAAAGATTGCTTTTCTGGTTGACTCATATAAAGCTAAAGTTTCGAATTATAATTTCCTTAATTACATGTTATTTGTAGTTTTTTTTCCACAATTAATTGCTGGTCCGATCGTTCACCATAAAGATGTTATTCCCCAATTTGAAAACAACAGTATATTTAAGGTAGATAACAAGAATGTTGCAATAGGAATAACTATCTTTTCGTTAGGTTTATTTAAGAAGATCGTAATCGCTGATACATTGTCTACTTGGGTTACTCCAGGTTTTAATAGTGTAACAACATTGACAACGATTCAAGCATGGAGTTCTGCAATTTCGTATACCTTACAGTTATACTTTGACTTCTCCGGATATTCAGAAATGGCTATTGGTTTGGCATTGTTATTTAACATTAGACTGCCAATCAACTTTTTATCTCCTTATAAAGCGAACAATATAATTGATTTTTGGAGACGTTGGCATATTACGTTATCCTCGTTTTTAAAGAATTATTTGTATATACCCATGGGAGGAAATCGTAATGGGAAAACGAGAAGATATATTAATTTATTTATAACAATGTTATTGGGAGGTTTATGGCACGGCGCAGGGTGGGCGTTTGTGGTTTGGGGTGCACTGCATGGGATGTATTTAGTAATCAATCACGGTTACAGAGAAATTAAAAAAAAGTTTTCGAATGTCAATGCATCAGAAATTGAGTTGGCAGCGACATCATTAAGCAGATTCCCATTCATACGTCATTCCGTATCCTTAATACCTTCAAGAGTAATAACGTTTGTATCTGTGGTTATCGCATGGGTGTTCTTTAGGGCTGAGACATTTGATCAAGCATTTGTCGTAATTAATAGTATGTTCTCTCTCAAAATGCTGAATTTGGGCGATATAATTTATCTTCCGGATGGGAAATTTCAGATATTAGTTCTTATAACTCTTTTAATTTGGGTAAATCTAGGACCTAATACATTTGATATTTCTGCTAATATCAAACCGAATTTTAAGTGGTTATTTTTTGTAGTGGTAGCTTTGTGGATTCCTTTACTTTTTTTAGATAGAATTAAAGAGTTTATATATTTCCAATTCTAAGGTGGGGTTAAAATGAGTTGGCAAAAATGGAATAAACTTTTCTTAGTTTTGGTGTTCTTGTTGCTTACACCAATCATAACGATTAATTACTTTATAGACCCATTATGGACTAATAACATTTCTAATAAGTATAACCAAAAGCAAGAAATTATTGACGAAAGACTTCAAAAAACAAATTATATCTCATTTAGAGATTCGCAATACGACACATTGATAATAGGAAGCAGTAGGACAAGTTTTATTAACTCCTTGGACTTTATAGGACATCGCTCATTCAATTACTCAGTAAGTAGTATGCGTCCTGAGGAATACAATGAGTACATTGAATATGCTAAGTCCCAAAATGGGAGTGATTTTAATTATATAGTTATTGGTCTTGATTTTTTTGGAACTAATGACAGTTTAAAGGGGACGTACGAAGATCCACAATCTTATTTCGCTAAATCTAGCAATCACCTAAATAAATATAAATATCTAATAAGCATTGATACATTAAAGAAGTCATATAAAAACTTAAGAAACAGTTTGAACGTAGAGACTGAACAGTACTATGATCGTACGTTGGTCAAACATCAACAGAAAGTATCTGAGGTTCAATCCAAGGAAAGAGCTGTTGCCGATGTAAAAGTCTATAGAGATACGGTATATAAAGATTATAAATATAAGAACATGTTAGATATTTTTAGTCAGATCAAAAAAAATAATCCCAATTCGACTTTTATTGTTTTTACTACTCCTGAGACGGTTAGACTACAAGAAATTATTATGCAAGACTTTCAACCATACTATGAACAATGGATTCGAGATGCTGTAACCGTATTTGGACAAATATACAATTTTAATTATCCAAACAGCATCACTTCAGAGCAATCAAATTATAAAGATGGACACCACTTTTACCCGGAAACCGGTTCTTTAATTGCTCACAGGATTATTAATTTTGCCGATCATAACATTCCAAATGATTTTGGAGTATTAATAAATAAAACTAATTTGGAAGTGAATCCAAGACTTCTTGGTTCATTCAAATAATCAAATTGTCAAGAACCAGATAAACCCTACCTATGTTGAACTGTGGCCCGAAAGATAGACACTTTGAAAAAGTGCCCATCTTTCGGGTTTTTACGGTGAAGGCAACGATGGACATTCAGCCAAAAGCCGGAGAGAAAATGGAAGTTGACTAGGCTGGTCATAGCCGCTATTGTAGAAACAGGATTCCGGGGAGCTGTTACCTGTCTACGTATTTGTAGTAGCCTTGTCCAACAGCCAGTATGCGTATTTTGAGGGATTCCTCTCACGAAATCTAGATTGCTGGATTACTGCACACATTCATGCTTTCTCCCACTTTGGCGGTGTGGCCAAAATCCCGTCAAGAACCCTAAATACCGGTGTGGAGAAGTCTTCGTGGTATTCTCTGGTAATCAACAAGACTTATCATGAAATGGCAGAGGCACTACTGCCGTTATTTAAACCCGTGTCCTAATGCCTAAGGACAATCCCAGCGTGGAAGGCGCTCTCGTCGTCATCTCTACATGATCATCGCTGTATTACGTGAATATTTCGATGCAATAGATCCACCCTTCCAGAGGTAGGAGCCACCAGTACGCGGCAGCCCCTTATTAAGTATGAATGGTTAATTTATAAGTCCTTTGCGTTCACGCATGGAGTCCATGCCTTCGATCGTGATCGTGTAGGATGAATGCACTATTCGGTCGAGAATTGCATCTGCCAATGTGCTTTCACCGATTTTCCGTGCCAACCGGCAGGAGCGAATTGTGAGCAGAATATGGTAGACCCTTCTTGATGGCGTGCCCTCCACGATCTCGAGCAGCTCCCGGGCCTCGCTCTCCTTTAATTCGTCCAAAGCGTTCTTCAAACGAAAGGGTTTGGAAGTTCGGATCTAATAACTGATTTTGATAGGAATCCGCCATTGCTGCGATGCTCATTTCGTATAGTTTGCGTAAGGTAGGTTCATAAGCCATGATTCCCCCGCCCGTAAAAATCTACACTTCGGATGAATCCATGGTTCTCAGAAGAGAGTGATGGTTCCTTTGTTTCCGGCTGAGCTGAGTTTCAAACCGATCCTGTCAGGTAGCCAAGATCGTTTTAATACTCTGGAAGCTCGGCCCATGGTTTGTAGGATAACGCTTTGGCACAAGCCGCTTCGAGACGAACTACTCCATACTTGTCGGCAAGCTTGAGGAGTACCATGCAGCTTCATACTTGGTAATTGTTGTAGAAGATTTCAATAACGTTGCGAGTCATTCGGAAATCTACCCGATGCAACATATCTCATTCGTTCCCACCGACTAGCATAATAAAATTAATGAGAGCATCATTGCGGACGCCATCCTCGATCGTATTGTGCAAAACTTCTTATGAAATTCTGATTGATGGCGAAGGATTCTATGCGTAAGCTCAAAGGCCTAAAACAAATAATGTAACCAACACCAATTTAAAGTAGCCACCTCTGCCGAGGTGGCTCTATTTTATTAACACAGCGACTCCGCCGCATCGAAATACTCAACTGTTTGAATACATCGAGCTCTTTTACAATCGCAAGCGAAATCCGTTTCCCATAATGCTTAGAAATCATAAGCTCTAATTATTATCTCTAATGCTTTCTTACCTTCTTCCCCATTTACTAAGGGCTCAATATTATTATTTATAGCATCAATAAAATCTTTATAAAGTGGAGTGTGTCCATTTCCATACACACTGTCTACTTCAGAGTTTTCATCTATTTTATCATAGTCTCTTTCGTCAGCAAATATCCATGTTTTGATTTCATTAATAGCTAGACCACCAATAACTACGGTACCTTTTTCACCAAAAATACTTAAGGTTTCTTCTAGGTTCTTTGGATATACACAAGCACTGCCTTCCACAATGCCGATAGTTCCACTTTTAAATCTTATAAGAATAGCTCCAAAGTCTTCCATCTCTATGTTTCTTAAAAAGGTACCTCTTTCCGCCTGGATTCTTTCTACTTCGGAACCTAGCATCCACTGAAGAAGATCTATATTGTGTATACATTGATTCATCAATGTTCCACCATCAAGTTCTTTAGTTCCTCTCCAAGGTGCTTGTTTATAGTAGTTATCATCCCTTGTCCATAAAATTCTAGCCGTACCATTGATAAGTTTACCGAATCTTTTTTCTTCGAGGGCTTTTCTTAACTTTTGAATGGAAGGATTAAATCTATTTTGGTGGCATACAGCTACTTTTTTATTTTTTTCTTTTGCCAGAGCAATAATATTGTCAGCATCATTTATTGATAATGCCATAGGTTTCTCTATAAGCACATGCGTATCACTATTAATACAATCTATTGCATGCATAGCATGATAACCACTTTCTGTAGCAATGGTTACTACATCAATCTCTTCATTCTTTAACATTACCTTGAAATCCGTATAAACTTTTACCTCTGATTTTTCTGTAGCACCTTCATATTGTCTTTTTCTTTCAATTGCTTTATCTTCTACTAAATCGCATACTGCAACTAGAACAGCATTTTCTTTGTTATTAATCAAAGCTTCTATATGTTTACTACTGATCCTTCCGCATCCTAGAACAGCAAATTTAAGTCTTCCCATTGATTTCATCATTATAGTACCTCTAAATTATCTCTATTTTTTAGGTTTTTCATTGCATTTTTAGTATCAAATACGTAGTTTGAATTGGCTTGTACAAAATTATAATCAACATTGGTATGGGCAGTGGTAACAACAACTAAGTCATATTTCACTAGATTTTCATGCGCAAGTCCGCTTATGCTCTCTTTAGCTTTTCCTTTATAACGATATGAAGATACATGTGGATCATAGTAATCTACTATACATCCTTCTTTTTCAAAATTCTCAATAACTTTTAAAGCTGCGCTTTCTCTATAGTCATCGATATCCTGTTTGTATGCTACTCCTAGTATTAATATCTTTGATCCATTAAGGGGCTTCTTAAATCTATTGAGTATCTTGCTACATCTCTCAACTACATACTCCGGCATATAATTATTTATTTCCCCAGCTGTTTCAATTAATCTAGTATGATAATCATACTCTCTGGCCTTCCATGTAAGATAAAACGGATCTAAAGGTATACAATGCCCACCAAGACCTGGACCCGGATAAAATGCTTGGAAGCCAAAAGGTTTTGTCTTAGCAGCTTCTATAACTTCCCAGACGTCAATCCCCATCTTATGGCAAATAATAGCCATCTCATTAGCAAGGCCAATATTAATATTTCTGTAAGTATTTTCTAAAATTTTCTCCATTTCAGCTACCTTAGGTGATGAAACTTCAAATACCTCCCCTTCTAGTACATTCCTATATATAGCTGCTGCTACCTCTGTTGCATCTTTTCCTACCCCTCCTACAACTTTAGGGGTATTTTTCGTCTTAAATTTTAAATTACCTGGGTCTACTCTTTCAGGTGAAAACGCGAGAAAAAAATCTTCTCCACACTTCAAACCCGAACCTTCTTCTAAAATTGGAAGAAGTAATTCTTCTGTAGTTCCTGGATAGGTAGTACTCTCTAACACTACCACAGTTCCTCTTTTAAGATACTTTGAAATGTCTTTAGCTGAATTCTTAACATAGCTGATATCAGGCTGTTGATATTTATCTAATGGAGTAGGTACGCAAATAGCAATAAAATCAACATCTTTAATGAATGAAAAATCGGTAGTTGCTGATAAGTCCCCTTTGTTAACAAGTTCTTTAAGATCTGAATCAACTACATCCCCGATATAATTGTACCCGCTATTTACCATATCAACTTTTGATTTTTGTATATCAAATCCTATCGTCTTATACCCTGCTTTTGCTTTTTCGACTGCAAGAGGTAACCCCACATAACCTAATCCAATTACTCCAACAATTAAATCCTTATTATATATTTTATTAAGTATTGTTTGCTTAATTGACATATTATCTCCTATTTTTTAATATTTTTTATAGTTCATCATACTGTCTCATTAATAACATGATGTGATGTTCCAGTTATCTAAAAAAACGATCATTCTTGATTAGAAAGTAATTGTTCTACGGGAACATTTCTTAGTTTCTTGGCAGGTGCACCAACTACCAACTCATTACGAATCACATTTTTGGTTACTACGCTTCCAGCAGCAACTGTTCCGTCTTCTTCGATAACTTTGCCAGGAAGAATTGTTGCATTTGCCCCAATTCTTCCTCCTTTTTTGACCAAAATCCCTTTGAACTTATCAAACCTTTCTTTGGTCCTGGACATATAATTATCATTAGTAGTTACTACACATGGTGCAATAAATACATGGTCTTCTAGTTTGGAATATGCTGTAATATAACAGTTCGTCTCTAATTTACATTTAACCCCAACTTCGCAATCGTTTTCAATAGCTACACCACGACCTATAATAGTTTTCTCACCAATAATAACTCGTTCTCGAATAGTTGCTAAATCAGCAATAAAAACATCATCTTTAAGGGTTGCACCCGCGTAAATGATTGATGAAGTACCTATAGTGCATCCATTTCCTATCTTTGTCGGGGGAACTATTTGATTATTTGTTTTTAAGGCAGAATTTTTAGCGCGCATAGGCTGTTTACCAATTACAGAATTATCATGTATCGTCACATTGTCGCCAATTGATGTCCCCTCGTAAATAACCACATTATTTCCAATACAAACATTGTCCCCTAAAGTTACATTTTCACAAATCACCACATTTTTCCCTGAACATGAATGTTTTTCCATATTTACCCTCCATTTTGCAAAAACACAGGACTAATCGGTTCTAATCTAGAGTCTAAGAATTCATTTATCGACATATTAACTCACCAAACTCTAATAGTGTCTTTACTATATATGTTTTTTCTTCTTCAGTTAATTCTGCAAACAATGGAATTGCAAAAGTTCTTTTCGATAAATACTCTGCGTTAGGAAGCATTCCTTCTTCATACCCTAAATTGGTATAGGCTTTTTGAAGATGAAGCGGAATAGGATAGTATTCCCCCGTTGCCACTCCTTTTTCTTTTAAATATTTAATGACATCTTCTTTTTTATCTGATTGTAATATATACATATGATATACATGTTTTAAATCGGCTTCCTCATAGGGAGTAACATAATCTGTATTTCCTAATTGGCTATTATAGAAATTCGCAAGTTCCTTTCTTTTATTGTTCCATTTATCTAATAGCGGGAGTTTTACCCTTAGAATAGCAGCTTGAATTTCATCTAATCTCGAGTTATGTCCTACTAAGTAGTTATAGTATTTTAGAGGATTATATACTGTGTTATCTGTAAATAGATCTTCTTCCACTTCTTCAACTATATTATTTAATAGATTATATGCTTTTCTCCCATTTTCTCCACTTCCATGTGTTCTTAATGCTTTGCATATTATTGCTAAATTATCATCACTTGTTACAATCATTCCGCCGTCTCCGGCGCAACCAAGATTTTTGGTGGGAAAAAATGAAAAGCAAGCTATATCACCTAAAGAGCCTATTTTTCTTCCTTTATACTCTCCGCCCACTGCTTGACATGCATCTTCAATCACTTTTAAATTGTACTTTTCCGCTATTTCTACTATCTGATCCATATCTGCACTTTGACCAAAGATATGAACTGGCATAATCGCTTTTGTTCTTGATGTTATCTTTTCTTCTATTTTGTTTGGATCGATATTAAATGTATCCAGTCTAACATCTACAAATATAGGAGCAGCCCCGACTGCTGATATGCTTTCTGCTGTAGCAAAAAAAGTAAAAGGAGAAGTAATAACTTCATCTCCTTCTCCAATCCCAAGTGCCTTTAAAGCAATTACAAGTGCATCCGTACCATTTGCTACAGATATCGAATGTTTAACTCCTATGTTATCGGCAAATTCCGTTTCAAACTTTTTAACGTTTTCACCCATAATATAGTTTGCTAAAGATAAAATATCCAATACATTCTTATCTACATCGTATTTAATTGATTCGTATTGTCTTTTAAGATCAATCAATGGTATTTTCACGGCTTGCACCATCTTTCTAGTTATTTGGGCATTAATTTTATTCTTTTACCTGATAACGAATAACTACCAACTATCCACATAATTATTAATCTCAAAACACTTGAAAGTAGAGTTGCTATACAAAACCCATACAAACCATACATTTTAAGGAAATAAATTCCAGATATAATATATGTTACTCCGAAAATTATCTGCAAGATTACTTGCCAGTATGCTGAAGTAAATTTCAGTAGTATTGGTTGTGTCAACGCCCCAATAGTTGTAATGATAGCTGCCATATTTGCAATAGGTAATATTTCAAGCGCATCTTCGATAAGATTAGGATATAACATACCCGTTACTGCTGGCGCCATAATTAAACATATTACGTAAAAAAAAGCTGAAACCACAACTATGACTACATTAAATTTCCAAAAATCTTTTAAAGACATTCTTTGCCTACTTTGAGCTAAATATGATAATATTACACCTGAAATTGGTTGAAATACCATACTTATTATCTTTCCAAACATAGAAGCTGCAAAAAAAATCGCAACTTGTTCTCCACCCATAAAAGGATACAGCAAAAATCTATCAAGATAAATTAGAAAATTGGCTAACAAAGTGGATAATGCAAGTAGGATAAATCCAGAAAGTGTGCTTTTAAAAAGTTTTGTCTTAATCCTAGGCTCTTTTACAAATTCAGTTGTAAAAAAAGCAAATATCAACGCACATAATTCCCCACATAAAAATGTAATCTGCCATGCTCCTACCCAGGTGGAGATTATAGCTCCGATAATATAACCTATACAAACCGATAAGTTGTACCAAAATATTAGAATATAGTTGATTTTCAATCGATATTCTACGCTTAAGTACGATCTCATCATTGTTAATAATGTAACTAAAATTAGTAAAATAACATCAACTAAATTTATATTCTTTGAAAATAATAAAGTTATACTAGTCATTGCAAATATGCTAACAATTGATGCAAATTCTAAAATTATTTTAAAATCACCTTGTAACTTTTTATCTTCATAGTCCTTATATTTTATTAATCTTATATTATCTAAAGCCCCACCAACAGTTAACGCTAAAGTATTTACTATGGCCATCAAAGAAAGTATGAAACCAAAGTCGGACTGTCCAAATTTATTTGATAAAAAGGGGAATACAATCAATTGCAACGTACCAACTAAAGCAATAGATGCCAGAAAATTCAACACAATATCTCTTCCAAATTGTTTAACATTTAAATTAATAGATTTCACCTAACCGATCCTTATATCTACTTGACTTATAATCACTTATTCTGTTTTCTTTCTTTATAAATAATTTAAATAAAATAATTATTAAAATGATTTCAATAAAATAATTCAGCGTAGCTGCTCCAAAATCGCCCCTATGCGCTTCAGATATTAATTCAGCGAAAAAAAATAAATATATAAAGTCAAAAAGTGTAAAATCTCTGTTAATATTACGAATTTTTTTTAGGTATTTTATATCCAAAAATGCACAGATACTTCCCCAAAAAGCAGATATAAGTATAACTCCCATTGTCCCTAAAGTAGCTAAAGCTTCACCAATATAACCTGTGGCAGCAGAAAACCCTGCCAATGCAGCATCAGGGATAATTTGTGAAATGATAGCAACAGAAGTGTACGTGGGTTTTTGTCCCCAAATTTCTCGCGGAATAGGTATTAACAATATTTTAAAATATCCTAAAGGACTAGCAGTTACATCACCTTTTTCAATCTGTTCAGTCAGAAAATAATATGAAAAGCTAAAATCAGTATTTTGGAGAACCATATCGACCACATTATCAGCTGATGTAATATGATTGTATATACTATTTACACTAATTTCTTTAATTCCCCACGTTCTAGCAAATCCCATCAAATATAAAACAACTACAATAAATAAAACAAAAGTTACTCCTATTACTGTAATTCTTATTTTATTTTTTATTCTTGAAAGAAAATATACTCCTAAAGCCATAAATGGATATACGATATATCTTCTACCATAGATAAAGCTAAAACCTAGAGATACCACTATTAGAATTGATATTAAAGCTATTAGCTTCTGTTTCTTTGTTTTGGCTGTAATAAATAATGGCGGGATTAAAAAAAATGGTATTACTTGAAGTATGTCAAGTATGCTTGCTAATGTGCTGTTTTTCTTTTCACTTAATAAATTTGCCGTACCACCATCAAAGATCTCCATAATCCCTGTTATTCCATTAACCATAAAAAATACTACTAGCCATACTAGCATCATAATTTTAAAAATAAGAAATACGGTTTCAAAATCAACTTTACTATCTAGTATCGAATTTTTGTTTTTTTTAACGTTTGAATAATTAGTTGAAAGAAATACTATGGCATTTGACAATATAAATGCAGTAATACCAAATAAAGCATAGTATGAAATTTTTTCAACAATACTATCCTGAATAATTTCTAAGTTCATTGATCGATTTTTTATTAATGGGGTAACAGCATATATCATAAAAAAAGTAACAACCCAATATAAGGATAGTGATACTGCATATTTTCTCAAGAATAAAATGAAAATATATATAATACATACAGTGCAAAGTATAGTTAGATTCATTTTTCCCTCTTTTTGTCCTACATATGACTAATATTGAATTTAAATAGACAAATTATACAAATAATCTTGATGCTAGTATTTTGTAATCTAAAATCTCAGTTGCTATTTTATTTGTTTCAATTCTTTTTATTTCAAGATTTTCACGATTTTCCGATATTTCTCTCAAAACTCTTGTTATATCTTCAGTTGTTTCAACATAAAAAGCACTTTCATGAAGTAGATACTTATGACTTTCATATGGATATAAAGCAACTGCACTTTTACAACAAATTGCATTCTGCATTGTAGCAGATTGACTACCTGGTTGGATATATAAATCACATGCACACAAATACTCTAATAATTCATCCCCACTTTTCCAACCTTGAAATTGAATTCTACTGTCTGAAGAGATGAAAAATTCGATTTGTTGCTTTAATTCATCATTGATAGATCCAATTAGAACCAGCTTAAGTTTCTCGCTAGGTACTTGAACAAATCCTTGTATTATATCCGTTGTCCGTTTCAACTTATCCATTTTTCCTGAATGGACAACTAAAATGTCATCATCTTTCAACATTAACTCATTACGGATCTTCTGTCTCTTCTCTTGATATATATCATCTTCTAATACCACTCCACCTAGTGGGTAAAACTCCATTTTTTCATCAGGAACATCATATAATTGTCTTAAAAAATCAAAACATTCGTAAGCGACACAAAAAACTTGGTTCACATAGGGTAAAGCTCTTTTAATAATGGCTTTATAATAAATTTTATGCAGTATATATTTCGATAAAAAATTAGTAGCAGAATTATTAAAATCTTCGTGACTATCTAAATATAATTTTACATGTGCATGTTTTTTCTTATATTTAACGATTGTTAATAGTTCAAAAGTTTGTAAACTATGATGAAAAATTATATCAGGAGATTCTTTTTCAAGTATATTATATAATCCTTTAACAGATCTCACTTTACCTGAAACAAATTCTCCCAAGATATTTCTATATTTAAGTCTAATTAAACGTATTCCATTGGGTAAAATTTTATCTTCTTCAAAAGTTTTGATAATTAATCCATTGTTATATTTGTAACATTCAGAAATAACAGTAACATCATGACCATCAGATTTTAATTGATTAGCTAGTAAGTTATCTTGATAAGTCATTCCTTCGGTAAAAACGGATGCTAATCCAATAAATACAATTTTCATTATATCTTCACCTATCAATCTTAAAGTGTGGCATTGTTAAAAAGAGAAAGAGAACAATATTAAATTAAGGGAGTATTATAAATATTTAAATAATTGTGACACATAATTGTTTTATCGTATTTTTCTCTACCCAAATGTGCACATTCCTTTTTTGATTTAAGAGATAACGAACCATTGAATACAGACTTTATGACATTCTCTAATTTATAAACATCTCCATACGGTACAAAAACCCCATATCCTTCTGGAGCTGTTTCTTTTGTTCCACCCCCATCAAACCCAATTACCGGGGTGCCACATGATAAAGCTTCGATACATGTCGTTGGTAAATTCTCCCTCTTACTGCAAATAACAAACACATCCGCCATAGAATAATACTCCGCAAGTTCTTGCTGGTTTTCGGTTCTCCCTATGGCAATAACATTATCATCAAAATTCTTATTTAACTCCTCTACACCGATAATAATAAACTTAACTTTTTCTTTCTTCATTTTTCTTGCTAATTCCAGTACATATTGACCACCTTTTTGTGATGACATTATATCAGGAGCGACAGCAAGAATAACTTTCTCATCTGTAATATTATGTTTAGACTTGAGATGATCAAAGCTTCTAGGATGAAAGATATTCTCAATATCAATACCATTATGAACGACTTGTATATTTTGATTACCCAAGAATGATTGCTGTACTCTTCCAGCTAACCAATGAGATGGTGTAACGATTGTCAAATTATCAAATCCATCAAACAACTGTTTCTTTTCGTAAAACATTTTCTTTGTAAAATCTAAATACAAACTTGCTGGATATTCTTTTACTTGAGGACAATTACCGCATTCAGTCTTCCATTTTTCGCATTCAAAAGCATGTCCACATTTACCGGTATACATAAATTCACAATGAAAAGTCCAAATTGTTTTTATATTATTTTTCTTTAGATAATCCATTACTGGACGTATGTTTACAAAATAACCGTGTAATTCATGAATATGAACAACATCGGGTTTGAATTGTTCTATAAATTTAAGTAATCTCCGAGTAGAAAAGTACGAATAGCATCCTGTGAGTCCCGTTAAACGAGTCATGAATGCATGAAAATACGTCTCCACATCTAAGCCAAATTTAAATATATTCTTATTCTCTTCTTTTAATTTACTTCCACGTCCATAACAAACCGCTGCTTCGTGTCCTTCTTTTGTACACTCCGTATATAAATCATAAACAATTTTCCCAGTAGAGCTCTTTTTGTAGTTTACGTCTATTAATAATATTTTCACTCAATCACCTTATTTCCACTCTACTTCTAAATCCTTTAATCATCAAATCCACAATTAATCTTGCTTATATACACCAATTTCAATTAAATCTTTTTCTTCCGGAGCCGTTATTAATACTGCTTTTTGTGGTCCGTAATATACAAACAAACTACCGGCCGCGGCAGCATGTGCGCCACCTTCATCAAGAACCTTCTTAAAATCGTAAATATCTTTTGCCCCTCCACACGCAATGACGGGAATAGAAACAGCAGCAGCGACATCCTGAACAAGTTTAATATCATAACCTTGCATCATGCCATCTCTATCGATTGAATTTAATAAAATCTCTCCGGCTCCTAACTCTTCAGCTTTTCTTGCCAATGTAACTGGGTCGATGTTTACTTTATTTTTCCCATCATTGATATAGCATGTTCTCTTACCAAACCAATCATTTTTAACATCAATAGAAACTACGACACTTTGACTGCCGGCAAAATTTGCAGCCTCTCTGATTAGATCAGGATTCTGAATAAATGCGGTATTAATAATTACCTTTTCATATCCGATAAAGAATATTTTTTTAATTTGTTCTAAATCCGTAATTCCCCCGCCATAACTTAGAGGCATAAAGGCTTCACTTGCAATATCTTTTAAATATTCATAATCCGGTCCTCTACCTTCAGAAGTAGCAGTAATATCTAATATAGATAATTCATCAACGCCTTTACCATTAAATATCTTCACGGCATTGATCGGATCTCCTAAATATCTTGGATTGGAGAATTTTGTAGTTTTAACTAAACCCTGTTCTTTTAATAAAAGGCACGGTATTAATCTAGGTCTAGAATACACGTTACACCCTCCTAGCAAAATTCTCTAGTAATGCCATTCCAAACTTATGACTTTTTTCAGGGTGAAACTGTACACCGTATATGTTGCCTTTTTTTACTGCCGCTGCAAATGAATAGCCATAATCACATTTCATCAGTACATTCTCCTCACTATCGCATACTGCATGATAAGAATGAACAAAATAGTACCTTTGGGTCGGCGTAAGCCCCTCAAATAGTGGGTCATCTTTAATAGCAGTGGCTGCTAAATCCCAGCCCATATGAGGAATTTTCAATTGCATAGCATCATCAAATATAAAGCGCTTATTATCAAATGGGATAAGACCTAATCCGCTATCGTTTCCTTCTTCACTACGTCTGCCAAGCATCTGCATGCCAAGACATATACCAAGAAGCGGTTTTTGATCAATAATGACATGTCCCTTGATAGCGTCAGTTAGACCACTTTCGTTCAGTTTGTACATCCCCTGATCAAACGAACCTACACCAGGCAGTATCAACTTATCTGCATTAGCTATTTCCTCAATATCTTTAGCGAGAATTGAAGGTACGCCTATTTTACGTAGCATATTTATTATGGAACCTACGTTTCCCATTCCATAGTCTATAACTGCTATCATATTCTCACCACCTCGTACTTGAGTAATATCGATAAACCATTGGCTTATTATCTAAATTGTCTCTTTTCATAACCCAATTTAATAGCTAATTTAATTACTGTTTCCATCAGCCAAGCACTTGATTTATAATCACGATATGTTTTATTCTCACTGTTCATCATTTCTATAAACTCTGCTTTTGTCAAACCAAGCTTCTTCGCGACATATTCTAAATCTTCCAATGCAAGTTCTGGACTGTATGGCGGCTCAGCAAGCTTGTTCAATGCTTCTTCTCTGGAGATTTGCCCCGTCAATATCAGACTGGAAAAGTGAGCTCTTCTCTTATCGTAACCAAATTTCTTAACCAACCAATAACCTTCATAAAATCTGGTGAAAATACTCTCAAAATGCTTATTCGCATATCGCTGCCAACCAAACTTCTTCTCCATAAGCGAGATTGCTTCTTCTTTCTTATAGGGAATCAAGTTTAATGGTTGAACGATCTTCATACCCTTAACATAACGGTAGTACAATCGATATTTAAACATTCCGCAAAGAGGAAGTGTTTTTAAAGGACGTGTGCCGAATCTCTTATGAATGTCTTTTATTTGACGTAGATCGTTTAAGTACACCCACTCATTAGGTTCTCGAACGCACTCTGTTGAGTAATTAGCTCCTGTTAGTACATACTTTATACCTTGTTTTGCTGCATAATTATATAGAGCCGCGAAAATAGCATGGTCTTGAGGTGTATCTTGATATGGAACTTGTGCTTTAAAATAGGCGAGTTGTAAATCTTTCATTTCCTGCCAATCAATAATCTCAGTGTATAGATCCACATCTAAACCTCTAACGAGTTTTTCGATGTTTTCAACTGCTACATTCAGACTCCACCCAGTATCAACAGCAAAAACCAGAGGACGTAAACCCAATACCTCTTTCGCATAATACAAAAGATAAGAACTATCTACTCCGCCACTAAGACCAATAATACAATCATATTTTTGGCCTTTACTATCATTTTTTATCTTTTTTACAATATTGTCTAACTGTTTCTTCCCAATTTCATCGGGATGCCAATTAGGAAGTATATTATTGTAGTAATTATTGCAATGGTCACAGAAACCTCTCTCATCAAATTGGATCAACGAATCCGTGGTATCCATAGCACAATTGGCACAAATCCTGTACTCTCTTTTCCCCATTTTGCATTAACTCCTCAAATTAGATGAACTTTAATTTTTTCCCCATACTGTCATGTTCACTATCTTTGCATAACTTTGAATTATTTTTGCCACCTTAACTGAAACATTAGTATCAGCATAATCTTCAGCCAATACAGTTTCTTCACCATTTTCAAACATTCCCACAGCAAGTTCTACCGCCTGTTCAATGTCCTCACCTTTAATTCCTCCAATAACGACTGTACCCTTATCAAGAACCTCAGGTCTTTCGGTGGAGGTTCTTATTAGTACTCCGGGGAATCCTAGTATTGCGCTTTCTTCTGATAATGTACCACTGTCAGATAACACACAATAAGCATTCAACTGAAGTTGGTTATAATCGATAAATCCAAATGGACTCATACTTTGCACCAATGGATGAAACTTAAATTCACGCTTTTCAATAAATTTCTTACTTCTAGGATGCATAGAATAAATAATCGGTAATTGGTATTTCTCTGCAATTCGATTTACAGCAGTCAATAAGGACATAAAGTTATCCTCTAAGTCGATATTTTCTTCTCTATGAGCAGACAACAAGATATATTTTTTCTTCTGTAAGTTTAGACGAATTAGTACATCACTTGCTTCAATAATATTTTTATGGTCACGCAGAACTTCAGGCATAGGAGATCCCGTCACAAATATGGTCTTACCATCAATACCTTCAGACAATAAATACCGTCTGCTGTGTTCCGTGTAAGGCAGGTTAATATCCGAGATATGGTCTACTACTTTTCTATTAATCATCTCTGGAACATTCCAATCCCAACAGCGGTTACCAGCCTCCATATGGAATATAGGCACTTTCAGCCTTTTTGCAGAAATAGCTGCAAGTGCTGAATTGGTATCGCCTAAGATTAGCAATGCATCTGGTCTTTCTTGTTGAAGCAATTCATAAGACTTAGCTATGATATTACCCATCGTCTCCCCGAGGTCTTTACCTACACTCTCTAAATAAAAATCCGGAGCCCTTAACCCTAAGTCATCAAAGAATACTTGATTTAAAGTATAATCCCAGTTTTGTCCAGTATGAACAAGAATATGATCAAAGTATTTATCGAAGACTTTTAGACATGCTGAGAGGCGAATGATCTCAGGTCTTGTACCTAAGATAGTCATTACTTTCATTCTAGACATAATCAAACCTCCAAGTAATAAGTATCGGGTTGTTTAGGGTCAAAGAGCTCATTAACCCACATAATAGTAACCATATCTGTATCTCCGAGATTCTCTATATTATGGGTATATCCAGTCGGAATATCAACAACCTCTAATTTTTCGCCGCTAACAAAATATTGTAATACTTTATCCTGCCCAATTTTACGGAAGCGAATAACCCCTTTACCACTAACAACCATGAATTTTTCATTTTTAGTATGATGCCAGTGATTTCCCTTAGTAATCTCTGGTTTGGAGATATTAATAGATACCTGTCCTCTTTCCGCAGTTCTTATGAACTCTGTAAAGGATCCTCTATAGTCACTATTCATTTTCAATTCATATGAGAAATTTTCTTCTGGTAAGAAACTTAAATATGTGCTATATAGCTTTTTAGTGAATTCATCCCCCATATTAGGGATGCCAAGATTGATTCTGCAATCTTTAAATTCTTTTAATTGCTCTACTAATTTGCCTAATTTAACATTATATGTTACTGGTACAACACAAAAATCCCCTTGTTTCGTAGGGTTATCTTCCAATGCTCTTAAAAATTCTGCCAAAACATCATCAATATAACAAAGAGTTAAATCAGTTTCTGGATTGTTCACCTGAATATCTAAATCCCTGGAAATATTATAGCAGAATGTTGCGACAGCCGAATTATAACTAGGTCTGCTCCATTTACCAAATACGTTTGGCAATCTATAGATTAAGACCTTTGCATCCGTTTCTGCATAATGGGTAAATAATAAATCTTCCCCTGCTTTTTTACTTCTTCCATAGGCATTATCCAATTCAGACTGTGTTGAAGACGTAAGAAGAACAGGCGATTTATTATCATGTTTCCTTAATAATTTTAACAGTTGTGAAGTGAATTCAAAATTCCCTTCCAAAAACTCACTTTCATCCTTTGGGCGATTAACACCTGCAAGATGAAATACAAAATCACATTCTTTAACAAATTGATCTAACATTGATATTTCTGTTTCTTTACTATATTCAAAAATATCTGAATAACCTTTATTCCTCAACTCAGCTATGAGATTTTTCCCAATAAAACCTTTTGCTCCCGTAACAAGAATTTTCATTCGTTATTCCAGCCCTTCAACTCTCTCTGCACATAGTCTAATTCAAGCAACTTCTGCTTTATCTCATCTACATTTAATCTGTGTGTATTGTGAGAATTATACTCTTGTTCAGTTGCAAGCTGTTTATCCCCCTCAACAAAGTACTTATCATAATTAAGATCCCTTTGGTCAGCGGGCACTCTAAAGAACCCTTCCATATCTTCAGATACTACACGTTCTTCTTTAGTAAGCAGGGTTTCATACTCTTTTTCACCATGACGAGTGCCTATTATTTTAATTTCACTATTTGCATTAAATATTTCTTTTATTGCTTGAGCCAAGTCTCCTACGGTACATGCAGGAGCCTTTTGTACCATAATGTCTCCTGCTTGTGCATATAAAAATGCGAAAACGACAAGTTCTACAGCTTCTTCAAGGCTCATTAGAAATCTCGTCATAGCAGGATCCGTTACCGTTAAAGGTAGTCCATTTTTTATCTGCTCTATAAATAATGGTATAACCGATCCCCGAGATGCCATAACATTTCCGTATCTTGTACCACAAATAAGGGTCTTTTCGGAGGATATTGTTCTCGATTTAGCAACAAATACTTTCTCCATCATTGCTTTCGAGATGCCCATAGCATTAATGGGATAAGCTGCTTTGTCTGTAGATAGACAGATAACTTTTTTAATTCCATACTCTATAGCAGCTGTTAGTACATTATCCGTACCGATAATATTCGTTTTAACCGCTTCAAGTGGGAAAAACTCACAAGAAGGAACTTGCTTTAATGCCGCTGCATGGAAAATAAAATCCACGTTATGCATAGCGTTTTTAACACTTGCTAAATCTCTAACATCACCTAAGTAAAATTTCAACTTATTGTTTGTATACTGCTTTCTCATATCATCTTGCTTTTTCTCATCGCGTGAGAATATTCGAATTTCTTTTACTTCTGTATCAAGAAATCTTTTCATTACTGCATGACCGAAAGAGCCTGTCCCTCCGGTGATTAAAATCGTTTTATCATCGAACATCGCGAACATCCCTATCTACATTGGATTTGAAGTAAATCAGTTAATTTCTCCAAAAATATTGTTTTAGAGAAGTGTTTATCATAATACTTCCTTGCATTAAGTCCATAAACGGAATGTTTTTCTTTATTGGTAGCAAAAGCTATTATATTATTAGCAAGTTCTTTATAATTTTCTGCAGATGAACACACTCCACAATTGGCTTTACTAATTACGATCTGGGTCTCACCATCAATTGCTCCTATAATCGGTTTTCCTGCCGCCATATAAGATTGAACTTTATTAGGTAATGTATATGAAATGAAATTATTTGCTTTCAATGTAATTAGAAAAGCATCCGCCATGCCATAGAATCTTGGCATCTCAGTTTTCGGGTGTTGCCCATGAAAAGTAACATTATGAAGTTGAAAACGTCTAGCTAAACCCTCACATTTTTGCCGCGAGGAACCATCTCCCACAATATGAAACTTAATATGCCGATATTCTTTAAGTTCATTAGCAGCGTATATTATTGTTTCAACGCTTTGCATCTCACCAATATTTCCCGCAAAAACCAGATTAACATTATCATCATTTCTCTTAGTTATATTAATATCTTCAAACAAAGACTCAGCATATACTGGAAGATGTGTAATGTTCCCCTTAATATTAAGTTTATTACTAAAATATTCTTTAAACAGCTCGGAACTTGTGAATATTTGGTCTGCGCTTTTATAAATCCATCGACTTAATTTAAGTAAAGAGCTATATAGCTTACTAGACGATGAAATTCCAGCAGATGCAATGCTTTCCGGCCATAAATCAAAACAATATAAGATAAGTGGTTTTTTGGTAAGTTTTTTCAATACGATACCAGGCAAAGCCATTGTTACAGGAGAAAGCTGATATACTAAAATAAGATCAAAATCTTTCTTAAGAAAGAGAGCTTTTAAAGAGGCAGATATGGCAAAACTAATATAATTAAGCGTTAGCCTTTTAATTCCATTTCCTCTTCCAAGAAGCCAACTGCGAATTATTTTAACTCCATTTATTTCTTCACTTTTATTTATTAAGCCTCTATACTTTTTATCTACTATTCCACTTGGATAGTTTGGCAATCCTGTCAGTACTGTTACTTCATGTCCTTTATTCACCAATTCAAAGCATAAATCATTTACTTGGAACTGTTCTGGGTAAAAATATTGACAAACCACAATTATTTTCATCATTATCTTCCTCTTTGCTTACTATTGAGGTACTCTTCGACCTCACCTTTTATCCCTTCCTCAAAAGAAACAGGAGAATAACCAAAGTCTTTAACTGCTTCTTCATATCCGAAGCTTTTATCCTCTTGCATTCTGAGCACTTGCTCTACAGAAATGAAAGCTTTTTTATTTACAACATTATAAATTTTCACTGCCACTATTGAAATCCATAGCGGAAACTTTACAATTACAGTTTTTCTTCCAAGAGCTTTTGATACACATCTAATTAAATCAATGTATTTGATAGGAGCTTTTCCGGATAAATTGTACTCTTTGTTGAAGGTTTTATCCACATTTAGAAGTACATCATAATAAGCATAGCCCAAATCTTTAGCATGAACCGGTTGCATGAGATTTTCACCTTTCCCAAACAACGGAAAAAATTTATTTCTAAATAAATAATCAACAAGTTTATACATGTTTCTATCAAACGAGGACCCATAAATCATAGTAGGTCTTAGCACTGTGATTCCTAATTGATTACGTCTTTGGAGTATACCGTCCTCAATTTTAATATATTCTTCGGAAGCACTTTTATATTTTGAATACCTTCCTGTGGTATGAACAAGTATCACCCATCTGACATTGTTTATCAAAGCTGCTTCGATCACATTGTTAGAATGCAAGATAGAAGAAATATGAACTACAGTATCTACTCCAATCATTGATGATTCTAATAGAACTTTGTCTTCAAGGCTTCCATACACCTTTTCTATGTTAAGTTCCGAATTATCAATGATTTCTGAATTACTGTCCTCTCTAACTAAGCATCTTACTTTGCCCTGATAGTTTTCTTTGATTAGTTTATCTAAAAACCATTTTCCTGTATGTCCTGTAATACCAGTTACATATATCACTTTTTTCTCTCCTAACTACAGATTCTGATTAACTTTATTAGACGTTCCCTCCTTAACACCCTCACTTTTAATTACATTAATTATTGTTTTAATAAATACAATCAAATCAAAATAAAAACTCATTTTTTCAACATATTCTCCGTCGAATTGTGCTTTCGCTTGTATCGGCAATTCATCTCTACCATTCACTTGTGCCCAACCAGTTAGCCCAGGATAAATATTATTAGCACCATATCGATCCCTTTCTGCTATTAAATCATATTGATTCCATAATGCTGGTCTTGGACCAACAATACTCATCTCACCTTTTAAGATATTAATAATTTGAGGTAACTCATCCAAGCTAGTTTTCCTCAAAAACCTACCAATCCTAGTAATGAAAAAGTCTGGACTTTGAAGCATATGGGTTGGCATATCTTGCGGCGTATCCGTCTTCATGGTTCTAAATTTTAATATATAGAAATGACTTTTATTTTTACCGATACGTTTTTGTTTAAATAAAATAGGTCCCTTGGAATCAATCTTTATGACGATCACTAGGATTAAAAAAATAGGCAAAAGGATGACAAGCCCAATAAGAGATAATGTAAAATCTATAATACGTTTAACGATTGGATATATTATCATGGAAGCACCTTTTTAGATCAAATTATTTATTATTTAGCGCGGCCACTACTTCCAAAGAAGCTTGCAAGGCCTCCTCAATTGCTTTTTTTGAGTTCTGATAATCATCGGGTATCTTAAAGGAAGTTACTAATTGCTTTATTTGTTCACGAATTTCATTTATGTCGGGACATTCCCTTTCAAGAGCCATATATTCTAATTTTCGCAATTGTAAACTTAACTCATGGGAATTTAGTTGTAGAGGTTTTCCTACAAATATACGATCGTGCTTAGTAGTTGCCGCTCCTTCTTCAGCTGTCAGAAGCTCTTCAAATAACTTTTCTCCTGGTCGTAATCCCGAATAAGTAATCTTAATATCTTCATCAGGTTCCAATCCTGAAAGTCGGATTAAATCACGTGCCAAATCTACTATTTTCACAGGTTTCCCCATATCTAAAATAAAAACTTCTCCGCCAATAGCCAGTGCTCCAGTTTGGATAACTAGTTGAACGGCTTCAGGTATGGTCATAAAATAGCGTATCATTTCTGGATGGGTAACCGTGACAGGTCCACCTTCTTCAATTTGCCTTTTGAATACTGGGATTACACTGCCTCTGCTGCCCAATACATTACCAAAACGAACAGCCGAAAAATGGGTCTTACTTGTTTCATTGATATTTTGCACGATCATTTCTGCAACTCTTTTGGTGGCACCCATTACACTAGTCGGATTTACAGCTTTATCTGTTGATATCATTACGAACCGTAATGACTCGAATTCATGAGCACATTCTGCCACATTTCTAGTTCCCAAAATATTGTTCTTCACTGCTTCGATCGGATTTTTTTCCATAAGTGGGACATGCTTATGTGCTGCTGCATGAAATATGACTTGCGGTCGGAATTGTTTAAATATCTCCACTAACCTGTGCTTATGTTGTATATCTGCAATAATCGGTTCGATACTAACATTTGGGAATTTTTTGCGTAATTCCATTTCGATATCATATATACTATTCTCACCTCGACCCAACAATAACAATTGCTTAGGTTCAAACCCAGCGATTTGACGGCATAATTCTGATCCGATGGATCCCCCTGCCCCTGTAACAAGCACAACATGGCCGAAAAGATAATCTGAAATTTCTTTAAGATTAATGTTTATAGGTTCTCGTCCCAATAAATCTTCCACGCTGACATCACGGATCATATTAATAGAAATGCTCCCATTAATCAGATCCTTAAAATGCGGGACTATTTTAATATGGCAGCTCGTTTTCTTACATATTTCAAATATGTCTGCTATCTCTGTTCGAGATGCATTCGGCAGGGCGATAATAATATCATCAATTTTGTATTTTCCTGTAACAGTTATTAAATCCATTCTGTTACCTAAAACAGGAACACCCAGCACTTCCAAATTCCTTTTCTGAGGATCATCATCAATAAATGCGACTGGATAATATTCGGAATTAGAATGCTTAAGTTCTTTAACGACCATAATGCCGACATCACCCGCACCAACAATTAAAACACGATGATGATGTGGTTGGATCTTAATGTAATTATCCCTAACGATCCTCCACAAAAAGCGCGAACCGCCAACAGTCAAAAAGATAATCATAATGGAAAGAATATAAATACTACGTGGAATGATAATTTGAGGATAAAAAGTATTCACTACAAAATGATGCAAAATAAAAATAAATCCTGAACTTACTAATGAACCTTTAATTATTGAAATTAGATCTCCAATGCTCGCATATTGCCAAAGTCTTTTATATATTTTATAAAAATAAAAACAAGTTAAAGTCGATAACGTATAAATCGCCATAACGTACGGGAGACTAGACGTGAACTCATGTCTGATCTCAAAATCAAACCTTAACAAGTAAGAAAAATATACAGATAAACTTACAATAATAGCATCAATGATTAAAAGTGTAGGAATCCTAAAATACTTACTCACTTCTTCTCCTCCATATCAATTCCACTACACCGAATTATTTGACCCTAATTTAATTGTACTACTTTTTCTCCAATAATCTCTAAAGACCATAATAAATGTCCCAATCAGCGCACCCATAACTCCGGCAATAACTATATTGGGTAATTTCTGGGGTCCTACAGGAGATTCTGGCTTGAATGCTGGTGTTATCAAAACAGCATTAAACCGATTAGATGATAAAATAAGTTGATCGGATGAGAATTCAGTTGAATTTGTCCGCTTCTGAATTTCATCAATTGCCTTTTGATTCTCGCCGACTCTATCACTCAGGTTTTGTTGATCAGCTTGAAGTTTAGAAAGTTGGATATTTGATTCTGCCAATTTAGACTTTAAAGTGGTATATACAGGATTAATTTCTTCGTTGTTCAATTGCAAAGAACCTAAATTTTTATTACTTGTTTGATTTGAATCTGCAGCAACTGATTGTAGATAAGGATCATCAGCAAGTACTTTTTTAGTAAGTAATTTTTCAGGAGTGGTTTGTAGCTGTTGATTAGTCTGTTCAATTTCTTTTTGATTTATCTTCAAGTTGTCTTCAACTTCAATTATACGTTTTTTAAAACCAACAATCATATCCAATCGAGTTGATACTTCTACAAAGGAACCTAATTCCAAGGCAACAATATTAGCGATTTGAGTGATCAAATCAGCGTTATTTCCTTTAACCTTAATTTGTATCAAATTCGATTCTTTGATGTTCGTAACAGAAATACTATCATTTAACATTTCCGTTGAATATTGACTTTTATCAAGATTTAATTTCTGAATAATTTTGCTAAGCATCATGCTGCTTTTGACTTGACCGGCAAATGAGCTTAAGTTTACTGGATTTTTTTGGTCATTTAACTGATTATTAATGATGACTGAAGTGGATACTTCATAAGTAGGAGTCAAAATAAAATAATTTACAATTCCACTCATAATAATGGCTATAGTTGTAATAAGAATTATGATTTTTTTTCCATCCCAAACAGTTTCAATAATATTCCTTAAACTAATATCCTCTTCCATAAATTACATTCTCTCCTTAATAATAAAAATCTTAGTAAATGTCGAATAAAGTCTATTGTTATCTTAGCAAATATATCTCTATAATGCTAGATTCATATATTTTCCCACCTCAAATGCTAAAATTACATAAGGTTATTTTCACAAATAAATTGGCATTAAACTAATATATATGATAAAATTTTGTCGATTTGATTGGAAAAGGAGAACCTAAAATGGCAGAAATAAAAAAAAATAGTTATACAGGTCCTTTAAAGAAAAGTCATAGTAATAATGCTGAGAAGGGATCCATCATTTTTTGGATTCTAGCAGGTTTTGCTATTCTTTTTTTGTTTTGGGGCCCATTTCAAAAGGGAATGTTTAATGGAAATTCATTAGCGTTTGAATCACCTATTTATTCAACTGCAGTCTGGTCTTCAATTATACTTATTCTTATTGGTGTTTATTTTTTCTTACATTGGAAATTAAATACCGTAGTTGGTCTGATTAGTATGGTAATATGGTTTATTCCTCTCTCCTATTGTATTTCATATATTTCAGCTGCTTCAGCTTATAGTGCCTACAACCAAATTTTAATCCAAATGATATATGTATCCTTCTTCTTACTTGCTCTTTACATCTCTAGAATGGAATTAGGATTTTCTATACTTAAAATAAGCCTTATGCTTTCGGCTTATGTCATCATTTTGTTTGGATTATTGAACTGGTTCGGTAATAAAGAATTTGCTTTTTCATTGGTCAAGTGGTTCATAACCGACAAGGATGGGCTAACATATCGAGATGCAATTATGGTTGGTTCAGATGGAGTGCGTTTAACCTCAATCTTTCAATACCCTAACAGCTATGCAGCCTTTTTGATTGCTATTCTTCTATCTTCTTTGTTCTTAATTATCTCATCAAAAAAAAGAATTTCCATTGCATCTCATGCTGTAATGACTGTACCGATCTTCGTTTCACTTGTCTTAACTTTATCTAGAGGCGGATTAGTTATTCTGCCTATTGTGCTGCTCTTTGTTCTTATATTCTTAAAGCCATTTCGACAAATTTTATTTATTATACATTTAGTTACATCAGCTATCTTCTCCATATTAATATTAAGTAAAGTAACAAATATAGGCATAGAACTTAATCAAGGGTACAAAGCCACTTTGTCTGTTACTGGATGGAGCATTTTGTTGACAGTATCATTAGCTAATATGATATGTGCTATATTGATTCAAAAATTCGTTTCTACATGGCTAAAAGATAAACTTGTTAATTTCGATAAGAAAAGATTCTCCAATTTTTTTATTCCGCTATCCGCTATTATTTTGGGAACTGTATGCGTATTTGTCCTTTTTAGTGATATAGGTTTAACCAAATTACTTCCAGAAAATATTCGCACTCGAATAGAAACTATCAATTTGCAACAGCAAAGTGTTTTTGAACGTGGAACATTCTATAAAGATTCAATGAAACTATTAAATGATTATCCTCTAATCGGCGCTGGTGGCGGGGCATGGAGCTCATTATACGAAAAATACCAGAGTAACCCTTATATTAGCCGACAAGCACACAATTTCTTTTTGCAATATTTAGTAGAGGTTGGGGTCGTAGGATTTGCAATTTTTGTTATTTTAGTAGGAATTATTTTTTATTTATTTATTCGAAATTTTATAACACGAAATGAAGAACAACTGGATCAACGATTTATATTTTATATTGTAGTGATTTCTCTTTTAATTCATAGTATGATCGACTTTGATCTTAGTTTTGTTTATTTAGGTATACTTCTATTTTTGTCATTAGGTGTCATGGTCAGTAACGTTGAAAAAGAATTTAATTTTAATAAAGTAAAAACCATGCTTCCTCTACTAAATAAAATATACCCTGTTATACTCTTAATATTTGCAGGCGTATTTTTTTATAATTCTGTTCAAGCAGTGAAGGCTAGGAGTGCATTTGACACAGCACAAAATAACATGCAAAATCAAAAACCTATTAATACCATCATGGACCCTCTTAATCAAGCACTAAACTTTCATCCGAATCATCCTGAGTATGCTTTGTTTAAAATCAATTTGCTCATTCAAGCTTTTAACCAAACTAAGAATGAACAATATTACAATGAAGCAGTAAGTACGATTGATCAATTAAAAGCCGCTGAGCCTCATAACAGAGCAATACTTGAACAACAAATCAATGCATTTTTAATGAAAGATCAATTAACAAAAGCTAACACAACTATTGACAGCCAAATTACTAACTACCCTTGGGATATTACGTTGTATGAGAAAAGTATTTCTATAAAAACCGATCTCGGAAATAGGGCTAGAGGACAACAAGATATTACATTGAAGGAACAGTATTGGAAACAAGCATTTGAAATCTATGATCAAGTTACATCGAGGATAGCGCTACTGGCTAACCTCCAAGAAGGACAAGCTCAAGGTCGTGCATTCGGAATGACCAAAACAATCGGACTTGCTCTAGGTCAGATTGAATACATGCGTGGTAATTATGATTCCGCCAGTAAATTATTGAGACAAAGCTTATCCTTTGACCCATCAAATAATATTATTGCACGTTGGTACCTCGCCGCCTTGCAGAAACAAAATAAAAATGATCAAGGCATTTATGATAATCTTGTAAATAAAGATTCAAATGAAAAACAAGAAATAATTAAATTGTTGAATGCAAAGTTTTAATTAGAACTTCCGGGGCATAGTTATTTTTTATTGCAATATATAAAATTAACTATGCCTTTTTAATCATTTAACTAACCCAGATATTGTGAGTTCCTAGCACTATTAACAGTTCTTTTTCCAATCGTCTAGTGCTCGTCACATTTTACAATTGACTTCGTTAATGAATTATTTGCATACCATAACATTACAAACTATCCTCTCTTATTTCAGTTCTTCTTGGAACAAACACAGGTATCTTTACTTCTTCAAATACCTGATGTTTACCGAAAATTGTCCTCCAGGGCTTGATGGTCGATCATCATAAATACTATCCCCCTATATCAGTTCGCACATCTGCTGTGTTTCGTTAATTTTGAGAAAAAGTACTCAACATTATAAAAGAGATCATACACACCCCAACCCCGATTCCACCAAAGCATCGCAAAACTACATGAGTATAGTACGACCTGAGTCTTATAAATGCCCCTTATTTTCGACTCCTGATCATCCGCCAGCTTATTCAGCTGCCAAATGCTCGCGCATACAATTCCTCCACACAAAACGCATTATAAACCTTCTAATTCGCATATTGCTATTCAAGATAGGCCCGGCACTTTTCACAGGTATCGCCCCGTCCAATGGTTCCACTCTATCTCTAACTCCAAGATATAAGTGGTCCCCCGTGTATCTTTTTTTGTTCTGAGCACATACAAAACAACCCCCGAAAAGAATCTACGATTCTCTCCGAGGGTTTCCTTATCAACTAGTCGCGCAGCATGCCTTGATGCGGATGCGGGTGAGTGCCGCAATACTCATCTGTCTCTGAACAAGTGTACACATGCTCATAGACAGGAACGCAGTGGTGGCGGTTAACGATTTGAATTGGATGAATAACTTGAACTTTTTGTGGGTGGTAGAAGTCTCTTACTACTCTTTCTGGATCTGTCATGATCGGGTCAGCCGGTGGACACTGGAATGGTCTGCCTTGGGTTGGTTGGTTAGGTTGGTAAGCCATTGGCGGGTCAACTCCTCTATAGGTTTGTGTTAGTATACGTTTATGCCTAGTCCAGTGAATGTACCAATGCCTATATAGCCAATAATTAGGCTTGATTTTATGGGCCAAGCAGGTTAAATGTCCAAGCAAGCCCGAAAAAGGCAGGCTAACAGCACCATGATTCTCTCCCTTTTGCTTCATATATTTGTTACAATTGAGAAATGCGATGTACTTGATGGTTTCCTCCCATCCCCTGCGTCTTGAATTCCCATACCTTAGAAGGAGGAGGGAGTATGATGAATCATACAACTCAAAACACGAATTCCGACTTTCGGCATTTAACATACTCTCATGCCCCTGATTATTCGGAGATGCATCTCCATCATAAGCTTTGGAATTATTTCCACGAAAAACAAATCGAGAATCGTTTGCTCTCTTGGACCAAGGCTGCTAAAGGAGATTATTTCCGTCAACTGCTGGATTGGAATCTTGTTGAGGGCAATCTCGTCGTTCAGCTTTCTCCATTACCAGAAGGCTATTTGCCGTTTTCACATATAGAAAAAGAAGCTTTAAGTGATGAATCCAAAGGAAAATTGCTGATCTCCATTTGTAGAGCGCTTTCCATCCTACATGAAGAGCAGTTTTATATGGGCTTTTTGCTGCCAAAGCAGCTTTTTTTCGATCCGCAAACGTTAGCCATTATCATCGATGTGCAACCATTCCCGTCCGCTATCGAATTTATTAATCATTTAATGACGGACTTTTCATTCACTTCATTTCCGCGTTATGCACGGCGATTTCTTCTTTCCCGAGCTGCTGATTTTGAAGCTATCCACCTGCTGATTCATACGATATATGGCTCCGGCTCTGTGCCTAATAACCTGCTGCAATTATCAGAGAGTCTGCGTACTAAGCCAGAAACTATGTTATTCGCTGATGAAATTGCCGATATCATTCGAGCTGCCTTTCAACTGCCTGAGCAGGTGCAACCTCTTATTTACCATAGCAGCCCAAAATGGCTGCACCCTGCCGCTGCGCCAATTACGCAAGAGCATCAAAAGCATTTTCGTTATTTTTTGCAGTCAAATGAGAAACGTTTATTAGGGCTCGTTTGTGAGGATGAGGCTATTCGATTTGATGTTTATACGCAGAATGTCAATGAGATGTTAGAAAGAGGCTATTTCTTCAAGATTGTCTCTCAAGGACTTCCTTACTCAACTTTGCGTGAAGTGGTCTCCCGAACCTTACATCTGGCTAATGGCTTAGTCCCTGAATCAATCACCATGCTGCGGAATCTTTCTCGTAAATTTGATCAGCTTCTTAAAAAGCACTATGAAGGGGACGATATCCTTTATTTGCTAACTGAATGGTTGAATCAGTTTTTTTCTTCAATAATCCCGATGTTCCCTGTTCAAAACATTTTTTATATTTTTGAAAACTGCGAACACTTTGATGAAGATTCTCAGCTTATCCTCCTCAACTTTTGGCGAGAGTATGGCCATGAGATGACTGGCTTACATATTATATTCAGCGGCAGCCAGATACCTACTATATTCACTGGCATATCCTTTCAAACGCTTGAAATCCATCATTCGGACCAAGCGATCTATGAACAGCTGTTGTCTTCACAATTTGGACGAGCTGATTCCACGTTAATATCCGAATTGAAAAATTGGTTTTATGAGCACAAGATCAACTTTAGTCACTGCCGCATTATTTTGGAGGAGCTTATTCAATCTAGAAGCATTCATCTTACTAACAAGGGCTGGAATAAAACAGCTGCATTCCATCTTGATTATGAAAAGCTCCACTCTCTTAACTTGTTTTCTAAGCGCATCTCCCTTTTGGACAATGAGGAAATAGAGCTATTACGGCTCCTATGCTGTTTGCCTATGCCAATAAGCATGTTTTCCCTGTTTAAGGCGAATGAAATGGATGTAGGAATCATTCTCTCTTCGGTTACGAAGCTGGCAGAGCTTGGCCTTGTTCATGTCAGTCACAACGAAAGCTTATTTATCTCAACTGAAATTACCGAATTGGTCTTACAGCAGCTGCCGGCAGTTCAACTAATGTCTTACTACCAAAAAGCTTTGGTCTACCAGCAGCAATTCCGTCCACTTGGCTTACCTCAACTCATTACACTATCCAGCCAAGCGAGTGAGTATAAAGTAGAGTATTATTTGCTTTTAAAATATTACAAACAGATCCGTTCCCTTCTCTCTTATGGGCAAAAGGTTGAATTATTAGAACGCATCAAATATTTATATGAAAAATTAGAAAGGCCTTATCTTATCTTCCTAGACAGACTGCTAAGTAGAATGTATCTACTGCTCAACCAATTTGCTCTTTCTGAACAATTGGCACTAACTGTATACGAACGAACAGGCGAAATCACCGATCGCTTCGGGTGGATGTATATCCGTATCATCCAAAATGATTTGGATGTTTATATTTTACGTGAGCAGCTGTTCCCCTTTATTTTTGATGAAAGTCAGGCATTAGAGGACCGGGTACGGGCTGCATTTCTACTCAACACCAGCAATCTCTGTTTCCCTCTACAGGATGAAGAGGTGCGTAAGCTTCATGTCTTCTATACCGAAGTCGTTTATCCAAAGAGAAATTTGCTTTCACTTCGCCATTTTGCGGAGATTACGAACTATTATACGATTAATATGCTGATTCATTTTCCTGAAACCGAGGAGTGGGCTTTATCCATTGCAGCTAAGCTAGAACCGCTTCTGGAAACATCACCTCATACGGACCTCATGCTCCGTCTATATGATTTATATTCCTATCAGAGTAACAATAAGCTGATTAATACGTATGTATACCGCGGGATTGAAGGTGCCAAGCGCTCTGGCTACACGATCAAGGAACAAGTAGGTCATTTGAATGCGATGGAATTTTCATTAAATCAAGGAGACTTAGCCAGCTACCACTATCACAAAGAACGCGTAATGCAGGTTGACGAATTGCGTCGCAAGGATTTGGCCGAAACTTATTTAACGAATCAGTTGTTATACGCACTTGAATGGGAGCAGTGGGAACTGTTTCAAGAACTAGAAACCCTTCTGTTCGAGCAGCAAATCACAGAGTCGAGTTTGGCTTTATTGTCCGTTTTTCAAGGATATGTTGCCTTCCGTCAAAACCAGCCTATCACCATCCCGGGCTTCTTGAAATATGAGAACACTTCGATCTTCTTGGAGGCACTGTTCCAAACTAGAGAGGGAAATCTGGGGTTAGCCAGCAAGCTTTTTGAACAATTTATTTCAAAAAATAACTCAGGGATGTATGCAGGCTGGGCTTACCGAGAATTGCTTACGCTTCTCTTAGAGCTTCGCTCGGAGAATGTGGGGATTTGGTTCGAAAACTTTGAAGCTTATTTAAAACGATGCTCTTTTGACATCTTTTGGCCTGATTATTATAGACTTTCGGCGGAGAGGTCCATGTATGAGGGCGATATTCAAAATGCGATGCTGTATTTGCGACGTGCGTTAAATGGCTATCAGATTATTCAAAAGGAAACTTGGCGTCCCTACTTGACCGCCTACATGGAACAGGTTATTCGTCCCACCTTTGCCCCGGCATCGCCTACTATTATGCAAGATGATTTTGTTCAAAAAATGATTGCGGACCGCGAGCAATGGTTGCTCCTCTCCTTGGATTTACAAATCATCATCGAACTCAGTGAACAGGTTACCGAAACTTTGGATCTAATGACAACGATGCAGAGATTGACCAAGGCACTTTTTGACTACTTTCCAGTCATTCAACTGGCCATCACCTACAAACTGCTGCATTATAAACAAAAAGTTTTCGTTACGGCTTCCGGACTAAGAGACCACGACGAATTGATTGCCTATCAAAGCCGAAGTGAAGATAGCTGGGCCCACACTTTCACTCTCTTTCAGCGAGGTGATCAAGCTATTACTCTCCAGGTTTTTGTAGATGGTATGACCAAAACAAAGCTTCAACATATGGAGCATTTTCTCTCTTTTATCAAACCGCATATTATCAACGTTCTCTTGCATAGAGAGATGGTGATTGATAACCTGACCGGCTTTTATTTACGCGGTTATTTCATGGAAAAGCTGAGGGAAGAATTCGATCTCTCTAGACGTTATAACCTCGACTTATCCGTAATCATGATCGATGTGGATAATTTCCGCAGGGTCAATGAGTTCGGACACCCGGAAGGGGACCGAGTTTTACGAGAAATCGCAGATATTTTCCGGTTTAATTTACGAAAGAGCGATATCGCTGGACGATATGGCGGTGAGGAACTTATTCTAATTTTACCTAAAACGGATGGGAAAGAAGCCCTCAAGATTGCCCATCAGCTGCGAGGCGAAATTGAGAGAGAATTTGCCTTCGGGCGCCCTTACCAGATCACCGTCAGTGTGGGCGTATCTTCCCTAGAGCTCTGTAGTCCAACTTCGATAGAGGAATTGATTGAACAGGCTGATACTGCGGAGATTACTGCGAAGCAGACGGGGAAGAATAAGGTTGTTGCGGCTTGGGATCTTTGATTTGCTCGACGACTCCGTCTTAAGACGGAGCTGTATGTCATCCGCCGGATGGTTCAGACGCGCCGATCGATCCTATATAATGAAATCGATAAGATGCTGAAGAAATCGAGCTAATTTTAAAGGAGATATGTTTATGTTGAAAAACATGCGAAAAACCAAGGATGTCGGCATTTATGGCTTAACTGCAAAGTGGTATGATAAGAATTCTCGCAAAAGTCGAATGACTCAAATGCAAACCTATGCGAATGAAGTTGCATCTTTCGTCGGCAAACGTGCAAATATTTTGGAAGTTGCTCCTGGGCCGGGTTATTTGTCGATTGAACTCGCCAAGAAAGGGTTTAACGTTACAGGAGTTGAAATAAGCCCAGACTTTGTGAAAATTGAAAAAGACAATGCGAAAGAAGCAAATGTTTCAGTTGATTTTAAAGAGGGTAACGCATCCCATCTACCCTGCGAAGATAGCTTTTTTGATTCTATTATTTGCAGTGCTGCATTCAAGAACTTTAAGGACCCCGTAGAAGCGCTGAGTGAAATGTATCGAGTGCTGAAAGAAGGTGGAACCTCCCTAATTATCGACATGAATTATGAGGCAACATCTGAAGACATTAACAATGAGATTAGACAGACAGGAATGAAAGGATTTGACAAGCATTTTGTGAAATTTGCATTCAAAACTTTCCTAAAACAAGGTGCTTACACGAAAGAAGATTTTGAGTCACTTTTAAAAGAAACCCCTTTTAAGAACTACAAGATCAAAAAAGAGGGTATTAGTTTATTTGTCTATCTTTATAAATAGAAGGTTCCTTTACCAAACCGAAAAAGAAAGAGGCCGCCCATAAGTTCGGTGAACTCATGAGAAGCCTCTATTTTGGGCACGACTTACATCATGCCGCCCATTCCACCCATTCCGCCCATGTCAGGCATGCCTGGTTTGTCTTTTTCTGGTTTGTCAGCGATAACAGCTTCTGTTGTTAGGAACATAGCTGCTACGGACGCTGCGTTTTGCAGTGCGGAACGAGTTACTTTAGCAGGGTCAACGATACCTGCTTCGAACATGTTCACCCATTGGCCAGTTGCTGCGTTGTAGCCGATGCCTACTTTTTCGTTCTTGAGGCGCTCAACGATTACGGAGCCTTCTTGACCAGCGTTAGCTGCGATTGTGCGAACTGGCTCTTCTAGGGAGCGCAGGATGATGTTTACGCCTGTTTGCTCGTCACCAACAGCTACTACTTTAGCTACTGCGTTGTACACGTTAACTAGCGCTGTACCACCACCAGAAACGATACCTTCTTCAACAGCTGCACGAGTTGCGTTCAGAGCATCTTCGATACGAAGTTTGCGCTCTTTCAGCTCAGTTTCAGTTGCTGCGCCAACTTTGATAACAGCTACGCCGCCAGAAAGTTTAGCCAAACGCTCTTGAAGTTTTTCTTTATCGAAATCGGAAGTTGTTTCTTCCAATTGTGCGCGAATTTGAGTAACACGTGCGCCGATGTCTTTTTTGTCGCCAGCGCCATCAACGATGATTGTGTTCTCTTTGGTTACGCGGATTTGACGCGCGCTACCCAATTGGTCAGGAGTCGTGGATTTCAGATCCAAACCAAGCTCTTCTGTAATCACTTGACCACCAGTTAGAGCAGCGATATCGCCAAGCATAGCTTTACGACGGTCACCGAAACCAGGAGCTTTAACAGCTACGCAAGTGAATGTACCACGAAGTCTGTTAACAACAAGTGTTGCTTGTGCTTCGCCTTCAACATCTTCAGCAATGATCAGAAGTTGTTTACCGGATTGAACCACTTTTTCAAGAACAGGCAAGATTTCTTGGATGTTCGAGATTTTTTTGTCAGTGATCAGGATGTATGGGTTGTCAAGGACAGCTTCCATTTTATCCGTGTCAGTGATCATGTATGGGGAAGTGTAACCACGGTCGAATTGCATACCTTCTACTACTTCTAGTTCAGTAAGGAATCCTTTGGATTCTTCAACTGTGATAACACCGTCTTTACCTACTTTTTCCATAGCTTCAGCGATCAATTCGCCTACTTCTTCGTCAGCAGCAGAGATTGCTGCTACTTGTGCGATGGATTGTTTGCCTTCGATTGGCTTCGCGATAGCTTGAAGCTCTTCTACAGCCGCTTTAACAGCTTTCTCGATACCTTTGCGGATAACCATTGGGTTAGCGCCTGCAGTTACGTTTTTCAGACCTTCGCGGATCATAGCTTGTGCTAGAACCGTTGCAGTTGTTGTACCGTCACCAGCAACATCATTTGTTTTGGTAGCAACTTCTTTAACAAGTTGTGCTCCCATGTTTTCGAAAGCATCTTCAAGCTCGATTTCTTTCGCGATAGTAACACCGTCATTTGTGATCAACGGGCTGCCAAATTTTTTCTCAAGAACAACGTTACGGCCTTTAGGACCGAGGGTTACTTTTACAGCATTAGCTAAAGCATCTACCCCACGAAGCATCGCGCGGCGTGCGTCTTCACTGAACTTAATTTCTTTTGCCATGATAGGAAACCTCCTCTAATTTAGAACCTGTACATAGTAAGTAGTATTACGGAAAAACTAAGTAAACGCAGTGCCGATCTATATCCTGCTAAATTAGGCTAATACAGCGAGAATGTCGCTTTCGCGCAAGATCAACAGTTCGCGGCCTTCGTATTTCACTTCAGTTCCAGCGTATTTGGAGAAAATGATGCGGTCGCCTTCGCTTACTTCAAGCGGAACACGTACGCCATCTTTCAACGCGCCTGCGCCTACGGCTACAACTTTACCTTCTTGTGGTTTTTCTTTAGCTGTATCTGGCAGCACGATGCCACTTGCTGTAGTCTCCTCTTTCGCAACGGCTTCAATGATTACTCGATCACCTAACGGTCTGATCATGGAAAAATAGCCTCCTTTAGAAAATTGGTAATGGGTGTATTTCGGTTATTAGCACTCGAATGTGTTTAGTGCTAACAACAATTCTTATGATACTCATTCTGGGAGTAATTTGCAAGTCCTTTTACACATTTTTCATTCTTTCGGACACCCCCCTCATTCTACCCAAATGAAAAACAAATATTCCCTTCGAAAAAAGAAAAACAGCCCGCACGTTAAGCAGACTGTTTTATCATTTTGGACCGAACTCCCGCTCCCACTCAGCATCCTTCGCCAACTGTTTACGATAGATGAATCCCGACATAAATACGCTAAATTCATACAAAACAATAAGCGGCAAAGCCACTAAGATAGCCGATATCGCATCCGGCGGCGTGATAACTGTAGATAAAATAACAAGCAGCATGTAAGCATACCTTCTGAACTTGTGCAGACGCTTCGGATTCAAAAGGCGAATCTTCGTGAGGAACATCACGACAATCGGCATTTCAAACACAATGGCCAATGGAAGAATAATGTTGAACATAAACGTAAAATATTGCGCCGCGCCATACATCTCCGTGATCTCGAGACTCCGGCTAATGGAGGAAGTAAAATAAAATGCCATCGGAAAAACAACCCAATAACCGAAGGAAAGACCTCCCAAAAATAACAAAAACGCATAAGGAATATAAATAATCGAAGCCTTCTGCTCAGTCTCACGCAAGCCAGGCTTAACAAACGCCCATATATGATAAAGAATAACCGGCAGGGTAATAAGAATACCAACGGCCAAACCAAAATTCATATACAAGCGCAGGGCATCCCATGGGGAAAAAACGTTCCAACTGATGCTATCCGCAGGCGGAATGTTTTTGAGGTATCGAATGATCGGCTTCGCGCAGATTAGTCCGCCTACCATCCCTATAACCAGGACGACCAGTACCCACATGATTCGTTTGCGCAGCTCACCAAGGTGCTCTACGAGTGACATTTCTTCGTTCGTTGTCATTTTTCACCAACCTGATCTAATGGATCAAACCTATAAGGCTGAAGCACTTGTTATGCTGAAAAGAAAGCGGCTAGTCCGGTAGACGCCGCGTGTTGCTTGACGGCGCGATAGGCGCCGCGGGCGCTGCCGGAGAGGCAGGTGGTGCGTCCGTCTGAGCGGGTGCCGTCGGAGTGACCGACGGTGCTTCCACAGCGGAGACTGCTGCCGGAGAGGCAGATGGTGCATCCTCTGGAGTAAGCGATGGGACGGATGCTGCAGCAGCACTCGGTTCGACTACCGACTCGACTACTGCGGGAGCAGCCGATACAAACGCCACTGCCGCTCTCTCGGAAGGAACACCTGTTTCGACAGCGTTTGACGAGGCTGTTTCGCCTTGAGTCGAAACCTGCGGAGCTGGTTTGACCTGGGCTGCCGGCTTTGGCGCTTCTTCCGGCTCATCGTTCAGCAGGGCGTGAGCGCCTTTCTTAAAATCCCTGATCGTGCGCCCCAGCACACGGCCAATTTCGGGCAGTTTCTGCGGTCCAAATAGTACAAGAGCAACGATTGCTATTAATAAAAGCTCGGTGAAACCGATATTTTGAAACATGGACTTCATCTCCATCATTTGTTGCGACATCAACTAAACCGTAAAAAACAAATTGGCAAACACACAAATCAGCAACGATATCTCCTAGTGGGTAGTAACTGCGGTCAACGCTGTTACTACCGTCACCACACTTTTGCATTAGCTGCAAACAGTGCAGTTATTTTGCTACTTTTCACCTCTACGGCCCACTTTACCTGCATTTTGTACATCAAAATCAGCTAAAAACAGCCAATATACCGCCAAATCGCCAAAAAAGATGTACATTTTGCAGCAAATTGCTAGATACGAAACAAATTCAACCAATTAACTGCACAAAATGCAGCTAAATGTTTGAAATGTGCTCTAAAAAGCAAAATCAACTTTGTAAGTCATGCAACAAATCGCACAATAAATTCAAACAAGCTTAACTTGTAGGATTTCATCGACTACCACTAGCACTGATAAAACCCACCGTACCCCATCTCCGTAATGTCGCTGCGTACGATAGTCTCGCCCGCGCAAATCCGCGGGAGCAGCACATCAAAGGACGTGTACGGGTCGTGCATCACGCAACCCGGCAAGCCCATGATCGGCACATCGCCCAGATAGGCGATCATCAGCATCGAGCCCGGCAGCATCGGCGTGCCGTAGCTGACCACGCGGGCGCCGGCCTGCTTGATCGCACCCGGTGTGCGATCGTCAGGGTCCACGGACATGCCGCCCGTGACCAAAACTAGATCCACACCCAGCGCTAGCAGCGCGTGGATCTCACCCACAATCGCTTCGCTGTCGTCCGACACGAAGCGCTGGTCTACAACCTCGGAGCCGAGCTGCGCGAGCTTCTCCTTCACAACCGGGCCGAATTTATCCTTAATTCGGCCCTTGAAGACCTCGCTGCCCGTCGTAATAACGCCGACGCGCAGCTTGCGAAACGGCTTCACCTCAAGCAAGGTGAAGCCCTCCTCACGGCGAGCGGCAGCTAGGCGCTCGACCTCCGCAACCTTCGCTTCGTCTACAATCAGCGGGATCACCCGCGTGCCGACTAACGAAGCGCCTGCCTGAACGACTGTGTTGCTGCGAATCGTCGACAACACGACCTCATCGATGGCGTTCACACTGTCGACGAACGCCTTATCGATCTTGACCAAGCCGTGAATCGCCGATTTCACGTTCACTTTGCCCTCATGCGGCTCTGTCAGCGTGAGGTGCTCTCCAGCTATCGCGTTGGCCATGCGCAGCGCAGCTTCATCCTCATGCAGGTAGCCAGGCTGCAGTTCCATCACATAGATGTGCTCCTTGCCAATGCTGAGCAAAGCAGGAATGTCCGCTTCCGTCACCTGATGCCCTTTGCGAAACAGCCGTCCCTTGAATTCACCTGGCAAAATCTGCGTAAGATCATGGGGCAGGATCATGCCAATCGCATCTTCTACCTTGACCTCGCGCAGCATCGATTCATGGTTAGAACTCACCCATGGTCACCTTCTTTGCCTGTCAGAATCCCCAGCGCATGCGGAAGCTGATCGATAATCGCCATCAGATTCTCCTGCACGCCCTTGGGACTGCCCGGCAAATTAATAATCAGCGTGCGCCCGCGGATGCCGGATACCGCTCTGGAAAGCATCGCTTTCCGCGTTTTTTGCATCGAAATCATTCGCATGGCTTCTGCAAAACCAGGCGCAACTCGGTCAATCACATTGAGCGTTGCTTCCGGTGTCACATCTCGAGGGGCTAGTCCCGTGCCGCCAGTCGTTAAAATCAAATCTGCCTGATAATAATCCGTCATTTCTATTAATGAAGCCATGATTTCATCCATCTCATCCGGAACGACCCGGTATTCGATGATCTCGCCTTGAATTTCCTCTTCAATCAGCTCGCGGATTACCTGAGCGCTAGTGTCTTCTCGTTCTCCTCGGTAACCGCGGTCACTGGCTGTCAAAATCGCAACTTTCCAGTGCATCCTTCGTCACCTCTCCCTTGTTAACTGAATGAGATAACCCCACTAACCTGAGTGATCGTCGACTTTCATTTCTATGAAAAAAACTGCTTTATCTGTCTAGTCGCGTCACTGTCAACTATCTTGTCTGTGAAAATCCCCATTTTTGCCGCCTGTTTTGAGGACAAGCAGCGTGGAGCTGATAATCATATCCTTCTCTACTGCTTTGCACATGTCGTAGACGGTTAACGCGGCGGCGGATACGGCAGTTAATGCCTCCATCTCAACACCAGTCGGACCCGTCGTCCGGACAGTTGCTTCTATGTATAGTTCATTGTTGCCATTATCAGCAAACTGAATATCAATGCCCGTCAGCGCAATCGGATGGCACATCGGAATCCAGTCTGACGTTTTTTTGGCGGCCATGATGCCAGCCACTTGCGCAACGGCGAGGACGTCGCCTTTTTTCATTTTACCCTGCTTAATTAAATCGAGCGTCTCGCTCTTCATAATTAAAGTGGAACGCGCGGTAGCCGTACGCTTCGTCTCTGTTTTGTCCGAAATGTCGACCATTCGTGCTCGTCCCTGCTCATTAAAATGGGTTAATGGGGAAGAATCGGGCAAAGCACTCACCTCTATTTTAGGTTTCTGATTTGAAGACCATTTTGCTCTCGGTGACGATCCCGTCAACTCGAAAATCATGCCAGGAAGAAGGAACCGCAGGAATCAATTGATTATCAAAAGCGGCAGCAACCGCAAATGGCCTCTTAAGCCCACGCGCAGCAAATAACTGCATGAAGCGATCATAAAAACCGCCCCCATAGCCCAGTCTTCCGAAATCCAAATCAAACGCAAGCCCTGGCACTAAGATTATAGATAGGGTGGACAAATCGTGCTCAATCTGCACCTCGCCGCGAGGTTCTCTGATGCCATATGCCCCGCTTTCCACATCTTCATAGCTGCTTATCACATGCAAATTCATCGTCTTCGTATCTGTTACAACCTTCGGCACAACCACACGAATTCCCTGCTGCCAACACCATTCCATCAGAGGGGCAACATCCGGCTCAGACCGAAAAGGCATATAACTCATGATCGTAGGCGGAGCGGACGTTTCATTCTGTCCATGCCCAAGAAGCCTATCGCTGCATAGTTTTTTCAATCTCTCATTTATGCGCTGCTGCTTCTCTTCACGTTCTTCAGACATGATGGAGGAGCGCAGTTCTTCCATTTCTTTGCGTAATTCGATTTTCCGCTCTCGGATGTTCATACTAGCTTCAGCCCTTCCCTAACGAGGAGTGGTTTCCCCCATTTTAACATAAACAAGGAAAAAAACTATACTTGCACTGGGGACTCCAGTCGAATGAGCGTTATTACGGGAAAATGGTCCGAGAATATCGTCGGAATTGCCCATGAAGATTGGACTTTCTTCCTATTCGTGAAGATGTGATCGATCCTTTTTCCATCTAAAAAAGTCGATTGCATACCCGCTCGTAATGGCACATTGGTGAGCTGTTCTGTGTCTATTTTGAACGGAAAGGCATCTAATTCCATATTAAAGTCCCCCGCGACAACAAGTGGGTCATCGTAGTTTGTTACCTTTTCTGAAATACGAGCAAGTTGAAGGTTTCGATCCTCTTTGGACAGACCCAAATGCGTGGTGGCTATTCGAACAGATTCAGAATTAAGCTTGATTTTTACTTCTAACAGACTTCTAGTTTCCTTATTACCTGGAAGCAGTGTATAGCTGCTGTCCTCAATCGGATAACGGCTCAGAATCGCATTGCCATATTGCCCGGCCGTATAGGTTAAACTAGGTGCAAAACGCATATCCATCCCAAGAAGCTCGGCCAATTCCTTCGCTTGATCCACATACCCGCTGCGCCAGCGGTAACGATCCACTTCTTGCAAGGCGATGATGTCGGCTTTTTCATTTTGAATGAGCTCAGCAATACGTTGTATATTTACTCTACCATCTAAACCTTCACCATGGTGGATATTAAACGTCATAATCGTGAATGCTGCTGGGGAAGTGGTTGAACTAGACGCGGGAATTGCAGATATGGCACGCATCCCAGTAACAGATGAGCTTGCTACTCCTTGACATAGTAATATCAACAGAAGCAGGGGCAAGAACGAATAGCCTATATACTTAGCATGCCTCAAAAGTACCATTTACCCATCCCCTACCCAATCTGATCTATGCAAAATTAAGCATACGATGCCCTCGCGCATGGTGTATACTAGTGAATTGATGGGATTTATAAGAGGGCGAAAGGGCGGGCTTGGATAGGTCCTTTCATTAATAAGCAGGAGGTAGCAGCAGATGCTATTACAGGTTTCTAACATTTCAAAAAGCTATGGGGTACGTTCCGTACTCTCCAATATAACGCTTCAGATCGAAAACAGGGAACGGATCGGTCTAGTTGGCGTGAATGGCGCCGGTAAATCGACGCTGCTCCAAATTATTGCCGGCGAAATGTCCTATGACAGCGGCGACTTATTCAAGGCGAAGGAAACGAAAATCGGCTATTTGAAGCAAAATAGCGGACTGCAAACGGACAAGTCTATCTGGAACGAGCTGCTGAGCGTATTTAGTTCCTTACTGGAGACTGAGCAAGAACTTCGTGAGCTTGAAGCGTTAATGGCAGACCCTGAATTAATCTCGGATGAAAAAAAGTACGAAACCACGATGAATCGTTACGCTCTGCGCTCCGAATGGTTCCGTGAACATGGGGGCTATGAAATTGAAGCGAAAATCCGCGGCATTTTGCACGGGATGGGCTTCGGTCAGTTTCCTCCGGATACGTTAGTCAAAACGCTAAGCGGCGGTCAGAAAACAAGGCTTGCCCTTGCCAAAATGCTGCTCGAAGAACCCGATCTGCTGATGCTCGACGAGCCTACGAATCATTTGGACATTCCGACGCTAACTTGGCTGGAAGGTTATTTACGCGGCTATCCGGGCGCTATTCTGGTCGTATCTCATGACCGTTTTTTCCTGGATGCTTTGGTAACTTCTATTTATGAAATTGAGCGAAATGCTTCCAAAAGATATACCGGGAACTACTCCCGATTCATCGAGATTAAAGAAGCTAATTATGAGATCGAAATGAAGCAGTTCGAGAAACAGCAGGATGAAATTGCGAAGCTGGAGGATTTTGTTCAGCGCAACATTGTGCGTGCTTCGACGACTAAGAGAGCGCAGAGCCGCCGCAAGCAGCTCGAAAAAATGGATCGACTCGATAAGCCGATGGGGGATTTGAAGCGGGCTTCGTTTTCTTTTGAAATCGAGCAGACCTCCGGCAAGGAAGTGCTGCAGGTTGATCGTTTGGCGCTTTCCTATGATGGAAAGAACCGATTGCTCGATGGCGTCTCCTTCCAGCTTCGTCGTTCGGAAACTGCTGCACTCATTGGGCCCAACGGTGTGGGTAAGTCCACCTTGCTCAAAACATTAATTGGTCAGCACAAACAAGACGCAGGCACCTTCAAATGGGGCGCTGGCGTCACGATTGGCTATTACGATCAGGAGCAGACGGGACTGACCCCGACCAACAACGTGCTGGAGGAAGTGTGGAACACGTATCCGCATCTGGAAGAAGCATGCATTCGCACGGTGCTCGGGAGCTTTCTTTTTAGCGGCGAAGATGTTTTCAAAAAGGTTGCGGCCTTAAGCGGCGGGGAAAAGGCTCGTGTAGCCTTAGCCAAGCTGATGCTGCAAAAAGCGAATGTTTTGATACTCGATGAGCCTACCAACCATTTGGATTTGTACAGTAAAGAGGTTTTGGAATCGGCATTGATGGATTACGAGGGTACTCTCCTCTTCATCTCCCATGACCGTTACTTCCTGAACAAGATGGCTGAGAGCATGCTTGATCTGCAGAAGGACGGGCTAACGAGCTATCTTGGCAACTACGACGATTATGTGGAGAAAAAGGCCGAGCTCGCCGAGATGGAAGCGAAGCGTCTAGCCAAAGAAGCCGAGAAGAAGGCCGCTGGAGGCAGCGGTTCGGCTGGGAAAAGTGAACCCGCGAGTGGCGGTGGGTATGAAGCAGACAAGCTGGCGAAGCGCGAAGAACGCAGCCGCCAGCGTAAGCTGGAGCAGCTTGAGCTCGACATCGCTCGGCTGGAAGAAGAAGTGTCCGCCTTGGAGGCGGAGCTTGCTGATCCCGCTGTGTACAACAACTATGTGCTCGTTCAAGAGAAGACCGCTGCGGTTGATGAGCGTAAGAGTGCGCTCACTGCTTGTTATGAGGAGTGGGAGACGCTCCTTGCATAGAGCGGGTATGCAAAAAAGTTTGGTTGAAAATTCAACCAAACTTTTTTTTGCATCTACGATCAAAGAAATCAGACATGGTTTAGAAACAGTTTATTGGGCAAAAAGTGACTTGTTCGGATATGCCGAATCGTTTTTGTTTTTGCCCGCATGACGATAGATTGCGTTTCGGCACGATGTCCAGGTAGAAAAAGCACCCCGCCTAAAAAATCTCCGGGTGTTATGCCCGTTGCCGCGAAAATGACATCGCCGTCCCCGACCATTTCTTCCATCGATAATATCTTTAGCGGATCATGCAGCCCCATTTCCCGACAACGCTGCTCTTCTTCCGGAGAAGACGGCATTAATCGGCCTTGAATTTCACCGCCAAGACATGATAATGCCGCTGCGGCAAGCACTCCCTCCGGCGCACCCCCTGAGCCTACATAGAGATCAACGCCTGACTCAGGAAAAGCCGGCGCCATAGCTCCGGCAACGTCTCCGTCACTCAGAAGCTTGATACGCACCCCTAAGCTGCGCAGCGTCTCCATATGTGCGGTATGCCTTTCCCGATCTAAACTGTTAATTCTGATATTGATTTATTTAAAATTTGGGAAGCCTTGAGCAATGTTGTTTCTAATGACTCTGATAATCGCAGACGTCCTTTTAGCAGAGGTCCGCAAGCCAGTTTCTCCATATAGATATCCGGAGCATGCAGCAAATTTCCCTTGCTAGCAACAGCAACAACAGCCAGAGCGTTGTTGATTCCCTTCGCCACTAGTTCAGTTCCTTCCAAGGGATCAACTGCGATGTCAACCTCTGGGCCGTCCTGATTGCCTACCTGCTCCCCAATATACAACATAGGAGCTTCGTCCATCTCCCCTTCTCCGATAACAACCGTGCCTTTGATGGATACCGAGTCGAACATAGCCCTCATTGCCGAAGTAGCAGCACCGTCTGCGCTATTCTTATCGCCTCTTCCCATCCATCTGGAAGCTGCCAATGCGGCAAGTTCCGTGACCCTAACGATTTCTAATGCAAGTTCTCTTTCAATATGGAATTCCTCCCTTACATAACGAAACTAAGCAGCAAAACAATGCCAAAAGCAACGAAAGACAAGATGGTTTCCATAGCGGTCCACGTTTTTAGCGTTTGGGCCACCGACATATTAAAGAACTCTTTAATCAACCAGAACCCGGAGTCATTCACATGAGAAAGCATGATAGAACCAGCTCCTACTGAAAGCACTAAGAGTTCCGGGCTAGTACCGGGCATTGTAGCAGCAAGCGGGGCAACAATACCTGCTGATGTTGTCATAGCGACAGTAGCAGATCCAACCGCAGCCCGGATGACCCCGGCGATGACAAAGGCTAATACAATAGGCGAGATATGTGCGCCTGTAGCCAGTTTAGCAATCGCATCGCTCACTCCGCTTGAAGTCAATATTTTATTGAAGCCGCCGCCTGCGCCAATAATCAAAATAATAGAAGCGACAGGTCCCAGAGACTCATTCGTAAACTTTAGAAGGTCGTTTTTATCATAGCCGCGAGCAAAACCAAATGAATAAAAAGCAAATACCAACGAAATCAGGAGAGCTACGACCGGACTGCCAATAAAATCAACAACGATGCGTAATCCGCTAGTAGCAGGAAGCGTAACATCCACGAGTGTAGCAAGCAGCATTAACATAACTGGAAGTAAAATCGTAAATAGTGTGATGCCGAAACCAGGCAGCTCCTTTTGCTGAGCCTTCGTGAATTGCTCAATCAGTTCACCCGTTGGTTCTACAATAACTTTCTTGGCAATGTACGAGCCATAAATCGGACCCGCTACCGCAGCAGCAGGGAAAGCTACGAAAATAGATAACAGGATCGTCTTACCCAAATCTGCGTGAAAAATACCAACCGCCAGCATCGCAGCAGGGTGCGGCGGAACAAGACTGTGAACAACAGCAAGCCCGGCAACTAAAGAAAGACCGATTTTGACTAGCGAAGTGCCGGTATGCTTGGCAATCACGAATACAAGCGGAATCAACAAGACAACCCCAACTTGGAAAAATACAGGAATTCCGCAAATGACAGCCACTACCATCATAGCCCAATGGACATTCTTCTCGCCAAAAGCACGTATAAGCGTTCGGGCGATACGTTCAGCTCCCCCTGATTCGGCCATCATTTTCCCGAGCATCGTTCCGAGTCCGATTACGATGGCAATAAAACCTAATGTACTGGCAACTCCATCTTGAAAGGACTTCACTATGTCGGGCAGCTTCATTCCCGAAATCAATCCCATAAACAATGCAGCGACGATCAGTGCGATAAATGGGTTGGTTTTAAACTTTGCGATTAATACAATTAAACCTACAATGGAAATCAGAGCATATATCAATAAACTAGTGTCGTGACTTAATCCAAACAAAGAAACCATTTTTTTGCCCCCTTTTCATTTGTAAGCGATTACCAATTAAAGCACTTAGTTAGCAAATAATTTGACGAATTTAGTCATCACAGGCTCCATTGAAGCTTGCATATCTGACATTATTGAAGAAAGATGTACCATTGATTGATTATCAGACTGATTTTGCAAATAGCTAACTGCCGCCATCGACACTTCCGTGTTGACATTAATTTTGCATATGCCTCGTTTAATCGTTTGCCTGATCATTTCATCGGGTGTTCCAGAACCTCCGTGAAGGACAAGCGGGATATCAACAACACCACGAATTTTCTCCAACAGCGGAAGGTTAATATTAGGCTCCCCTTGATACATCCCGTGTACCGTGCCAATCGCGGCTGCCAAGAAATCCACCCCTGTTGCTGCGACGAATTCTTTCGCGGATTGAGGATCTGTCAGAGTTCCATCCCCTTCTTCTTCGTCCGAAAAAGCGCCTCTTGCCAAGGATCCAATCTCAGCTTCTACCGATACGCCTGCCTGATGAGCAAGGTCTACGATTTCTTTTGTCCGTAAAATATTTTCATTAAGGTCGTACTTGGAGCCGTCATACATCACCGATGTAAAACCATTCTCAATCGCCCTAATAGTAGATTCCTTCTCATAAGCGTGATCTAAATGAAGCGAAACAGGCACGCTAGCTTTGGAAGCTAATGCTCGAACCATCGCAGCAAATCCTTCAACATCTACCGTTGGAAAGTAGCGTTCTCCCAAGGCGATAATGACTGGCTGATGTTCATGTTCAGCAACCCGTATAGCCGCTTGAACGGTTTCTAGATTGAATACATTAAAAGCAGCCACAGCATAACTTTTTCTTTGAGCTTCTTTTAATACATCTTTGGTATTCACAAGCATTTTATAAGCCCCTTTAAGTTGAATTCGTTTTCATGACTGGCAATTTCATAAGAGCGTATACAACGCAAATATCAACACCGTGATATACGCCCCCATAAATGCTAGCCTTCAATTTTCAAAACAGTCTCAAGCAGCGTTGTATCGCTTCCTACGTTACCCGGAAACACGATATACGGAATGCCTGAGAATTTGGCTTCTTCACCCGTGAGCCAAACTGGAATACCCGCTGCTGCCTGTCCAATGACTCTCGCTTTGCGAATGCCAAGTCCTTTCGTCGCGACATCGCTTGAGGTGATTCCTCCTTTTGCAATGATGAATTTAGGAACGATATCCAAGGAACTCACAATTTGAACCAGTGATTCCGAAACGGTTTGGCTGATGGATAAATTTCCATCGGAGGTTTGGGCGGCAACTAGTTTGCGGCTGCTGAATACGACCACATTTTGCCCTCTGGCAATGTGTTCATTCACTTTCGAAATGAGACGCTTCGATTCATCTGCCTTTTCGGCCGGGTTTAATATTTTATTTACATCCATTTCCAAAGAAATAATGTCCGTACCTGCAAGCAATTGTTCCAATTGGCGTGTTGTCTTTTGCACATGAGAGCCGACCACCACAAGACCTCCGTGTGATTCTTTTCCTTTGGCCATTAGCTTTTCTTTCGGCAAAATATCTTGATCTGCGATGCCCCCGTACGATTTCACAAAAGAGGCTGCCGTACGAAAGATAAACTTTTTACCTTTTATCTCAGCTTGCAATAGCCCTAAGGAAAGCACATCAAGATCTGCGTAAGATAAGCAATCCACGATGACCGGCAAATTTCCCTCAACCTTCAAAAGCATTTCTTCCACTGCATCCGGTCCGCGGCGCACCTGTTCAAGCGTAATCACAATGCAATCTTCTGGCTTGATTCGTCCGTTCGTTTTTTCTGCAACCCACTGCGTTAAATCACTATGCTCATAACCAAAGACTTTATCTCTAGCAAACTCCGTCTCGTGAACAGGAAGCAGCGCGTCGCCTTCTTTGAGGTAGTGGGTACTGTGATAAGTCATACGACCTGCTTCAAAAAAAGCTGGGATAATCAAATGCCCATCATAATCAAGCCCTGTCATTCGGCGAATCTCATCAGTTAGCGTATCGGTTTCCACTGGATAATACCCGCGCAATGTAGAATCGCCTCTGCTGACGAAGACGAAGTCGATTCCCGTTTCACTTGCTACAGCCTGTACATTTTGAGCGATTTCACGGTTGATTCGTTCCGCTTCGGCCGCTTGATAAGCGCGTGTGTTGGTTAATATATAGAAAACTGTTTCCGGATTATTGAAAGCTTCACGCAATAATTCCTTGTCCCACTGAGTCAATACGTCGATGTCGTGTATGGTTTGTACACCTGTCGGATCATCGTCCAGCACAATAATCTTCTTGTTGCGGGATTGATTGATTTGCTTGATTTGCCCACGAAGATCGCTGCCTTTCCATTCCGGAGGCAATTGCGATTCGAGGAATGAGACACTTATTGTGCTCTTACTCATTTCTTACGACCTCCTTACTTCAACGTTTGCAAGTTTTTCATAATACTGAACAATACCGCCATGATCATGACTGGCTTTGCCATCGACTTTCAACGCGTGGAAAATTTCAAGCAGCTGGCTGGATAGCGGCAGTGGAACACCAATTGCGTGCGCTGTTTCCATGACATTGGTAATATCCTTAAGGTTAATATCGATTCTGCCTCCGGCAACGAAATTTCTATCGAGGATTAACGGAACTTTTGCATCCAATACAGCGCTTCCAGCAAGCCCACCTCTGATCGCCTGATACATTTTATCGATATCAATTCCGGCTTTTGCAGCCAAAACAAGCGCTTCCGACATAGCCGCAATATTGAGATTTACGATAATTTGATTGGCTAATTTAGCCGTAGAGCCACATCCGTTTCCGCCTACTAAGGTAACAGCGCTTCCCATGCTGAAAAGCACATCTTTCACGCTTTCATAAACTTCTTCCTTACCGCCTACCATAATGGCCAATGTGCCATCTACAGCTTTCGGTTCTCCTCCGCTTACAGGCGCATCCAACATTTCAATCCCTTGTTTAGCCAGCTCACTAGCAATTTCATTGGATACTACGGGAGAGATGGAACTCATATCAATCACTATTGTTCCTTCTTTTGCACCTTTATGAATGCCATTTCCTCCAAAAATAACGCCTTTGACAATGTTCGCATTCGGAAGCATGGTGATAATAACGTCACTATTCTCCGCTACCTCTTGAGGAGTTGCAGCAGCAATACCACCGGACATAACAACTTGCTCCACAGCCTCTTTATTTAAATCAGTGACGGTTACCTGATACCCGGCCTTCAAAAGATTGATTGACATCGGTTTCCCCATAATGCCTAATCCAACAAAGCCAATTTTTTTACTCATTTCTATTCCTCCTATTGATTACGCTTTCACATGTCTGCCTCATAGCTACTCATGAATGTTTTGACGAACATGTGTTTATGATAAAAATCAAAGCTTGAATTCCGTAACAGCATGCAACGGGTTAACATGTAATGCAACACCGAAATGTATTCAATATATTTATGAATTGTATACAATTTTGTTCATTTCGGATACGAATATCTTAATATTATTTTAATAAAAGTACTAGTCTATACTTTCTCGAAAAAAAGTTGTATAGTAAATCTTTTAGTTTAAGATTTTGGACCTGCGAAGAGGTGGACAATTTGGCCAAGAACAATGAAAAATCTCGTCCTGCTTACAACCAATCCTATGAAATTATTCGTGATATGATCTTACAAGGCGATATTCCGCGCGGAACCAAAATTGTCGAGGAAAAGCTTGCTTCTGAATTAGGAGTTAGCCGGACCCCGATACGTGAATCCATACGTAAATTGGAGCAAGAAGGACTTATAGCAAATAAAATGGTCATTAATCCTTCTGAGAAGGATTTGAGAAATACGTTTCAAGTACGTATGCTGTTAGAAGGATCCTCTGCTCGAAGTGCTGCGACTTATCTTCCCGAAAGCGAGTTACAGTCTCTTCTTGAGTGTGTGAGAATTGGCCGAACAGGGGCATTGGAAGACATTATGAAGGCCAATGAGAAATTTCACGAGATCATCGTACAGGCAAGTAACAATCCGTTCATGATTGATATCATTGATCGTATGCAGTCCATCATCTATCTTTTTCGTCGTACCGTTGTCTACTACAACCGGCCCTTCTTAATTGATGAACATGAGAATATCTATGAGGCCATTAAAGCAAGAGATGGCGACCAAGCAGAAGCTTTGATGAAACAACATTTACAAGCGGATTTAGATTTTTGTTTGCACTTAATCTGCTAATCAATCATTGTAAAAGACCTGAGGCTTTGCCTCAGGTCTTTTTGTCTATTGCATACTTTTCGTGTATGGGGAGAGATTGGGTATAGGGTTCCGGACGCTTCTTGAAATCCAAAACTTAACCTTTTATGTTAAATAAGAGTCTCTGGAGACTCTTATTGCCCACCATTAGCCAATTTTTGTCGAAATAGAAGCTTCTGGGGGCTCTTATTTGCGAGGAATGCTCCGTATGCGCTGTGTTCGGCATCAAATAAGAGTCTCTGGAGACTCTTATTGCCCATCATTAGCCACTTTTTGTTGAAATAGAAGCTTCTGGAGGCTCTTATTTTCAAATGTGTGAGCACTTACTCCGGCCGATCCAATGAGATTTTCAATGAAGACGTTAAGAAGCTTCGAGTTCCTTAAGTCGCAGAAGCTGCATCGGTACAGCGACAAAGATGATTAACGTCGCTGCTGCAACAATGCCGGAGTCGTTAAGCAGTAGCGCTGCGATGGCTCCGATCATATTGGCCGAGAACCCGTACATCCAGTACGGGTATTTGTGCTGCCACAAACGAAGTCGACCGCGGGGACGGATCACAAGTACAGCCATCACGATGAGGCTGGTGATGAGCACTTTGCTCCACACGGATGCACGAAGCAAGTGCACGTTCATCCGCAGCTTACGCTCGATCAGCTGTCCGATCTGATCGAAGTGCCCGGCGTGCAGCGCGTGAAACGCACGCCCGACATGGCTCTCCCGCGCGAATGCCGCGGGAGAATCGGCGCTGTTGAGCAGCCACAGCGCCCCAAGCCCTAGCGCGAGCAGCGCCGACAGCAGGGCTGCGCCCCTGCCTAGGCGCAGCTCGCGCCAGCGTTCGCCGGCGAAGCAATGCGCGCCGGCTACGCCGAAGGCGACCGCGGCGCTCAAGGCGCCGCCCGCGTTCGCGCCGAGTGACGGTGCCGCCAGGCACCCTGCCACGAGCAAGAACGCCCCGCATGCGAGCAGCGCTGCGGTAGGAGAAGCCGCCGCGACTCCGAGGCGCGGCGATGCCTCCATCTTCCCGCTCCCATTAAGGAGCGGCTCATCCCCACCAAACCCGCGCAGCGCGGGCTGCCCACCCCCATGACGGCGCTGCAAAACCGCCGTCACGCCAAGCACGAGGGCGCCGATCAAGACGCCCATGTACTCATTCCCGATGCCGTAGTAGCGGGCGCCGATCATCGGATCATATCCCAGAATGGAATACTTCATGGCATGAGCCCCTGTACTGCCATCGAGCGTTATGATCAGCGCGTTCCCAAGACCAAGCCAGATCATGGCTGTGGATAAGCGGCATTTTTCCATAACAGCAGAAATTAGCAGCGTGCACACAATAAAAATGGCAGTCAGCACCCCCATCGTTCCTTCTATCCCTATTTTTGTTGTCAGAGGAACAACCAACCAGCCCATCAACAACATGATAGCAGGCGCCGTGGGCAGCGAGAAAAGCAGCGTACGCACACTCCTGCGCCAAGGTAACGCCCTCCCTTCGAGATATCCAGGGTCTGCCTGTCTTTTTTTAATCCACAGACCATACATCAAACTCAAGAGCAATACGAGCATTTCATAAGTAACAAATGGATATAGCAGCAGCGGCCTACTGCGGTAAATCATCTGCATGCTGCTCTGTTCCCTGGCAAGTTCAGCAAGAACGTCATTTTTCCCCATATAGGATAAAGGAATACCCATCAGCCCACTCGGCACTGGGATATTGAACTCTTTTAGCAGCGAACTTGTGAAATCTTGCGCCGTGACTACACCTTCCCTGCGAGTAGATTCCGAAACTAATATTGCTCCTCTGCTGTCGTTCGTGTAATGAAGGATAGGAGATAAATAGGCTTTGGCTCTAGCCGCCTCACTATTCACTTCTGGAGAGAAAATCCACAAGCTTTCCTCCTCCGTCATTCCTGCTACGACTTGCCCTAGCCATTGATCCATTTCCCTCAATACTTGCCCTTTCAACTGCGTGAAACGTTCCTCGTTGTAATGCTCTTTATCCATGTAAAGTCTGTACAAATCACCTAATTCGATTAGTGTAATGCCGGGCAGCTTCCTTTTTTCCCACAAAGAACGTAATTGTACATAATTAGTACTAACACCGTACGGTCTATCCGCAACCTCAGTTATGACATCATCTCCGAGTGCACCTTTGTCCACAAAGCCACTAGAATCCATCAGCATGAGCGGGCTATAGCGCCGCAATTTCTTTTCTTCGATGCCTGATCTCTTCCCTAAATCACTGCTTCCCAACACGGCACGAAAAACACCATACTCCTTCAACAGTTCCCCTAGGATACCTGTTCCATATGCTTGATTCTCATTAGCCCGCTGCAGCAACGTGATGTCAGGCACTAGTACTCCGTCAGCTTCAATCGGCTTTTCTTCCTGGCAGCAGCCTGTGTAACGATTCATAAGTTCAGAAAAACGAATACCATGCCTTGTTTCTTTTGCTGCAAAAGCCTGCACTTCTGCGATTCCTACGGAAGGTGCTCCTGCTCCCAACGAGACATACACGTCTCTCATCGTTCGGCTCGATGTACGAATGTTCATAGCCCCAACTGCACTTAACTCCGTCAGTCGCCGTAAATGGGGGAGCCCCACAAGTTGATCGGGTCGGAGCTCCACGAACGATAAACCCGGTATCGAAATCACCGTTACCTGCTTGGACTTTACTTCGTTGTGGATGGATTGTTCGATACCGGCTTCGATTCCCTCCGCGCTTGTGGACAACTCTAACAATAAAGTTAAGATACCCACAAATATTCCCGCTATTTTTATTTTCATGTGTATTCACCCACTGTTTTTGCTTTTAGCATTTTCATCCAAGTGAAAAGCTATCCAATGCCGGATTGTTCCGATAATTTAAAGTAGGCTGATTTTATGTCCAAAAACTTATCCACATCGTTATCCACAAAAAAAGAGAGGCAAAATCCGCCTCTCCCTGCGATATTCCTTCGTTTTCCACAATCTTATCCACATTGTCCACAAAAAATTGTGAAAAAGTTATTCTTCTCCGTATTCTTTTAAAATCGTTGGTAACCGTGGGTTTGCTCTAGTTATGCACATTGTACACAGGGTATGTGAATAACTTTGCACACAAGCTGTGTATATATCTAAGTTTTCTTACAATTTAATATTGTTCAGTCGTTTATCACGCCGTAGTGGCTTCAGTTGGAGCCGATACGCTATTTTGCATACGAATGGCTTGGTTGCAGGCTGAGATAAAAGCTTTCGCTACCGCAACAAGCACATCCTGATCTATGCCAGTATTTTTGTAAGTTTGGCCGCCCACTGAGATGGTGACTTCCGCTTCTCCAGTGGCTTTTTCACCTGTGGATAACGAATGAAGCTCCAGATCGGAGAAATCCACAGCCATCGGAATCGCTTGTCTAAGGCACTGCACGATTGCTTCAATCGGTCCTTCACCTGTCCCCGAGTACACATTTTCAACACCTGTTTGATTGTTCTTTACCGAAACGGAAGCAACCCGATTGCGATCACTACTAGAAACGACCTGCATATGTGTCAGAGTAAATGGCTCCATTTGCCCATCAACAGTAGAACCTACAAGTTCCATGAGCTGGTCGTCGGTCACCATTTTCTGATCATCTGCTTTTTCTTTGAATCTGGTGTACAGTGTATCCAGTTCTTCTCCCGTAAGCTCAATGCCAAATTGTCCGACGCGATGTTTAAGCGCGTGACGTCCCGAATGCTTGCCAAGGATGATCATGGACCGTGGAATGCCCAGCTTTTCAGGATCCATAATTTCGTACGTATTACGATTTTTCAGCAGCCCATCTTGATGGATACCTGCTTCGTGCTGGAAGGCATTACGGCCGACAATCGGCTTATTGTACGCAATGGGGAAGCCCATGATGCGACTGACCATTTTGGATGTGTTGAAAATTTCACTGGCTACGATCCCTGTTTCCACACCCATGGTTTGCTTACGTGTCTCAATAGCCATAACGAGTTCTTCGAGAGAACAGTTACCTGCTCGTTCCCCTACACCATTAACGGTTACTTCCACATGTGTGACCCCTGCAGCTATAGCCGCAAGGCTGTTTGCAACCGCAAGACCCAAATCATTATGGCAATGCGCGCTGTACTCCACGGTATCGCCGCCTCTTACACTTTGGCGCACTCTACGGAACATTGCTCCGTATTCTTCCGGCAGCGCGTAGCCTACTGTGTCAGGGATGTTTAGGATCGTTGCTCCCTCAGCAATGACCGCCTCGAGTACTTCAAAAAGGAATTCGTCCCCTGTTCGCGTTGCGTCCATCGGTGAGAATTCGATCCGATCAACGAATTGCTTCGTATAGGCGACCATGGAGCGAGCCATCTCTACCACCTGTTGACGGGATTTGCGCAGTTGGAAATCCAGATGGATGTCCGACGAGGACAGGAACATGTGAATGCGCCTTGAAGCAGCATCCTGTGTGGCTTTCACCGCTGAGTCAATATCCGCTTTAACAGCGCGGGCGAAGCCGCAAATCTCAATGCTCTGCAGTTCACGTGATATTTGCTGCACCGCCTGAAAATCGCCAGGACTTGATATCGGGAAGCCCGGCTCAATGGTATCCACACCCATTTTCGCAAGCTGCCTTGCGATACGAATCTTTTCTTCCGGATATAGTGAGGCTCCTGGCGCTTGTTCGCCATCTCTTAGTGTCGTGTCAAAAATGCGAATACGTCGATTGTTGTTAGTGTTGTTGATTTCCATGGTTATTCCTCCTCAAGGTTGGGCCAGACCTGCTGGCGATTATCTTTTATGTTTGAAAATGAAAATGAATCGTGCTACGACTGACTTATGTGTCTCCACGCTACTTTAGTGCTGTTTTTCATCGCTAATATAAGTGGTTGGGGTTTTTCTGTGACTTTAGTGATGTTTTTCATCGTTTCAGTGACTTGCTGAGATAAGTCATTCAGCCACCTCAAAAACAACAAAAAGACCCGTCATCTCCACATAAGAGACGACGGGTCTTCACCCAGCGCGGTACCACTCTTGTTGGCTCCAAGTCACGGAGCCCACCTCAGACATAGCGCAGCAAAACTAGCTGCTGCTCAATGTCACCCGATCACGGAGGTCATCCGTTCATCCCTAACAGCATTTGATTTGCTGATCAGGATGACCGCTTCCAAGCGAGTTCGGGGCATTCACGGTCTGCGTTGCATCAACCCGCAGCTTTCTGTACCGTACAAGTGAGCCCTTACTACTCTTGTTCATCGCGTTTTTGTGTATGTTTTCCTTACTACTCTTGTTCATTGCCTTGTTATATGTTCATATTCCTTCTTCGCATTTGTTCATGTTTCGCTTCAAGTTTCAGAACAACCAAAAAAGCCTGCCATCTCTATAAAAGAGACGACAGGCTTGAACCTTCCGCGGTACCACTCTAATTGATCCGAGCTGTTACACTCGAAACCACTCATGTACCTGATCACGGGGGTCAACCGTCAAGACCTACTTGGGTGCTGGATCCTTGGCATCCTTATCAGTCTTACCGCTCCCGGGCGAGTTCAGGTACCGTTTCGTCTGTGCTTTCACCAAGCGCACAGCTCTCTGAGCGAAACTGATGTTCCTTACTAATCCCGTTCGTTGCGTTTGAAAGTATTGATTGTGATTATAATATGCAGCTTTGGCAAAGTCAATACAGTTGTCAGAAAATTTATTTTATTGCTCTTACCACTCTTCAAGCTTGAGCTGAGGCTCTGCCTTCAGTTCCATGGAGTCGAATTCTTGCTTGTCCCACTTGAGGAAAGCGGCTGCGCCTATCATCGCAGCGTTGTCTGTGCAGAGGCCTAGCGGCGGCACGAGCAGCGGCACATTCAGCTGCTCGCAGCGCTCGGCGAGCCTGCTGCGCAGACCTTTGTTCGCGGCGACACCGCCCGCGAGCAGCAGCTGCTTCGCGCCGTATTCACGCACGGCGCGGTCAGCCTTCTCCACAAGCACGTCGATGACGGAGGCTTGGAAGCCCTTGGCAATCTGCGCGACTTGAACGGCCTCGCCGCGCATCTTGCTTTGGTTGACGACGTTCAGCACAGCGGATTTCAATCCGCTGAAGCTGAAGTCGTAAGAGTCAGCCTCGAGCCACGAGCGAGGCATCTTGATCTCGGATTCGGCTTCCTGCGCAAGCCGATCCACGTGCGGTCCGCCCGGGTAAGGCAAGCCCATCGCCCGCGCGATTTTGTCGTAGGCCTCGCCAGCCGCATCATCGCGCGTTCGCCCGATGATGCGGAATTGGCCCGGCCCCTCCATCAGAATCAACTCGGTGTGTCCGCCGGACACAACGAGCGAGATCAATGGATACTCGAGCTCATGCACAAGTTGATTCGCATAAATATGTCCCGCAATATGGTGAACACCAATCAGCGGCAGATCTAAGGCACAGGCTAGCGCTTTGCCCGCAACGACGCCTACTAAAAGGGCCCCGATTAATCCGGGTCCCTCGGTTACGGCAATCGCGGACAGCTCCTGCAGCGATACGCCCGCTTTTTCGACGGCTTCCTCCAGCATCCATGTGATCGACTCCACATGCTTACGGGAAGCCACCTCCGGCACCACACCGCCATAGCGTTGGTGGGTTTCGATCTGGCTGGAAATCACATTGGAACGAATGATTTTACCATTTTCGACAATGGCTACGGAAGTTTCGTCACAGCTCGTTTCGATGGCCAAAATATAAACCGGCTTCGTGACGGGAGCTTCTTTTTGCTGTTGTCCTGTTTCACCCTTTTGCACACCTGTATCTATCTGTTGTTCCGCTTCACTCTTTTGCTCTTGCCCTACTTCTCTAGTCAAATTCGTCACCTATCCGAAAGCCTCAATCCCCGAGACTATCCTTTCTTCTCTTAGGCAAGTCCGCCCACATAATGACAGCATCCTCGCGATTATCCGTGTAATACCCTCTACGTACGCCAACAGAGCGGAATCCGACTTTTTCGTACAAATTTTGCGCAACATAGTTCGAGGCCCGAACCTCAAGTGTCATCCGAATAGCCCCTAAGAAAGCAGCTGTTTTCATCAGCTCCCGAAGTAAACGTTCCCCTAGCTTACGTCCTCTATACGTATCCCGAACTGCCACATTCGTGACATGCGCCTCTTCCATAATGAGCCACATGCCGCCATACCCAGCAACCTCGCCTTCGATATCCATAATCATATAATGAGCGAACTGATTGTTCGTTAATTCATTCTCGAAAGCACCTTTTGTCCAAGGTGTCGTGAACGCTTCTTGCTCGATTTCACAAATAAAAGGGATGTCTTCCATTCGCATGGAACGGAACACCAACGAGTTTTCAGTTGTTTGCGGTTGTCGCTGTTCCATCATCAATGATCCCCTTTCTTCGTCTTAATCCCTGCCAATAAATTGGCTTCGGCTTCCGGAAGTCTGGTGTAATTGGGGACAAATGTATGCACATCTGCCTTCTCCCCTTTAGCCAGTCTCGGATAGGCTAGCCTCCCGATATATTCGGCTTCAATGCCATAGGAAAGGACACGAACGACTCCTTCCCAATTCCGCGCAAATTGCTCCAGTTCATCTTTAAAGCCTTCGGTTTCACCCACAAACAGAATCTCTTGGGGCCTTTGTCCTTGCATAGATGAGGCTGCTTGCTTAACGATTTGCTCCGTCCAAGATCCAATAACACGAATGCCATCAGGCAGTACTTCTTGCCAGCTTGCTTCTAGCTCTCCATTAGCTGTCATGGGGGAAGCACCCTCGTAAGCATAGACTGCTGTAAAAGCCTGCTTTCTCCTGCCATCCATAAGCGGAACCACCCAAGTTGGCCCATTTCCGGTCGCGCTCTGCTCCTTCATAGCACCACCAAGTGCCATTGCTTCTAAGCTGGACACACCAATGAGATCCAGACTTAACGACCATGCGAATGTTTTGGCAACAGACACGGCAATACGAACCCCTGTATAGGAACCGGGGCCTTGACCCACAGCGACCGATTGAAGGTCCTTGGGTTTGAGATGTAAACTCGCAAGCAAATCTTGAATATGGGGAAGAAGCCCGATCGAGTGATTCCGTTCAGCGTAGGAGCTGACCTCGCCCAGCATATTTCCATTTTCCAAAATAGCAACTGTCATTGCAGATGTTGAGGTGTCGATGGCCAAGCATCGTCCTAAATTCATTGTCCGTTCTGTCATTGTAAATGTCCGTTCTCCTTCATTTGTACACACCAGCTCTGATACGGGGCTCCGTGCGGAGTCAGGTGAAATACTCTGGTTTGATCATCCTGATGGGCGATCGTGATGGCTAGTCTCTCTGGCGGCAGAAGATCATCAATTAAGCTTGACCATTCGATCAGCGTAACGCCTGCTCCATAAAAATAATCGTCGAGCCCTAATTCATCCGCTTCCTCTTGGGAAATGCGGTACATATCCATATGGTAGAAAGGAAGCTCGGCTCCCTCGTATTCTTTGATAATGGTAAATGTAGGTGAGTTGACGATTTCGGTAATTCCCATCGCTCTGGCGAACCCTTGCGAAAACCTCGTTTTTCCCGCACCCAGATCGCCATCTAGTGTAAAGACGGTGCCAGGCTGCAAATAGGCGGCCAGCAATCTCCCTAGTTTATCGGTATCTTCCTCATGCCTGGAGTTATACGTAAATGTGGATTGAGGCAAGTAGATCTCATCCCTTTCTTTCCGTTTGCGCGTGCTGCTCCTATTATAGTCCTCGCTAGTAGGCAACATCAACTCTCTAATTGAAAAAGCCCGCCCCGAGATAGCTCGGAGCAGGCTTTGCTGTTCTTTCACATCCACTAATGGACCTCTTCTAACTCTTGAACCGCCACTACCCGAGAATCGGCCGGGTTTTCTTCCGCATGAACTTTGGCAACTGCTTTGCCGGTATCCACACTGTCGATCCAGACAGGGAGGCCATTTAACTCGACGTGAATCTTCTCATCTGCGGCTATAATTTCTTGAGCGCGATGAATGTTCATGGCTCATCCAATACGGATTCCGGATGATCCATCGTATCCGTTGTCGAGGATTCGATTAATCCGTTGTGCATGGTGACGTTACCGCCTCCCAAGCCTTCGTTAATCATGCGATCAATGTCCATAAAATGGTCATCTTGCCCTTGATTATCTGTATCTTGGGATGCATTTGAATCTTGTGCCATCCGTGAATCCCTCCTTAGCATAGATTAGCTTCATGGTAATCAACTTTCGTTTTTAACGTACCCACTCTCAAGGCCATCTATTCTCTTAAATTCCTACCGTATAAAGCCATTAAATCAAGAGAATACTAGTACAATCACGATTACCCAGGAGGAATCACGAGATGCATACGGTTTGGAAAGGTGCTATTAGCTTCGGACTTGTTCATGTACCTGTGAAAATGTTCTCGGCTACGGAAGATAAGGATATCTCCATGCGTTATATACATAAAACTTGTATTACACCACTCTCTTATGTGCGTAAATGCCAGACTTGTGAGAAGGAAGTAGAGTGGGAGGAAATTTCCAAAGGATACGAGTATGAACCTGGACGTTTCGTTATTTTTGAGAAAGATGAATTGGAAAATATCTCGGGTGAAGCGAATAAGGAGATCAAGATTCTGGATTTCGTCAACTTGACAGATATTGATCCGGTTTATTTTCAAAAGACTTACTATCTTGGACCTGGAGATACAGGGTCTGGCGCCTATCATTTGCTGCTGGATTCCATGCGTCAAACCGGTAAAATCGGCATCGCCAAAGTCTCGATCCGTTCCAAAAGCTCACTAGCCGCCATTCGAGTTATTGAGAACTGCCTCGCTATGGAAACTATTTTTTACCCGGATGAGATTCGACCGATTTCTCAAGTTCCCAACCTTCCCGAGAAAGTCACTGTGAACGAGCGTGAAATGGAAATGGCGAAGATGCTCATCAGCCAGCTATCGACACCTTTTGAACCTGAGAAATATAAAGATGAGTACCGCGGTCGCTTGCTCGAAGCAATCGAGCATAAGGTAGCTGGAGAAGAAGTTCAATCGGCGCCTGCACTGCAGAAAACGAGCGTTATCGATCTCATGGCCGCGCTGCAAGCGAGTCTTGACGCCACGAAATCGACGGATGATAAAGTAGCGCTAGGCGAGGACGCCAGTGTAACTGAGGTCAAGAAGCCGAAAGCTAAACCGAGAGCCAAAAAAGTCAAAGAACCAGTAACGTGAAGGTGAATAGGACACAAATAAAGCGCTGATTCTTGATTTTCAAGGATTAGCGCTTTTGCTTTGTTCATTTGTTCATCTACATATTCTGTGCGAAGGTACAATCCGCTAGATCCATTTGAACAAAGGCTTGAATGCTGGGATGCCTCATCGTTCCGTGGGGAGTCCATTCAAGAAATTGGATTTTCACCGTTAACTTGGGTTGGGTCCAAATGGCTTCTTTACTCCGTTCAGGCTCGTTAATAAATGGCTTTTGAGGCGTCGTCATCGGTTCAACGATCTTCGTTAATTGACGCCAATCTTCCCTGCTAAGTTTCCCAGTGCCAGCGTGACCTATATAGATAAAACGGCCTTCTTTGTCGTATAACCCTAGCAATATCGCATTGACAACTCCCGCCCTAGTCGTTACCCCGCCAATCACAGCAAATAGGTCGCGGAAAATCTTCTTCTTCACCCAACGGCTGTCTTTTCCCCCAATGGCATAAGTACTCTTGAGGTCCTTACATACAACTCCCTCCATGCCGTGCTCCTTCATAACATCGAAGAGTTTGTTTCCGTCCGCAATGTTTTGCGTAATCTGAAATTGGGGCAAGGGGGTAATCACTTCATGGAGTATCTTTTGTCTCTCTGATAATGGCTTATCCACGACCCACTTGTCATTGTACATGAGGATATCAAAAATCATATAAGTAATGGGCGTCTGCATGATCGCTCTATCGATGCTTTGGCTTTTTCGTAAAGATTCCCTCTTCATAATCTCGTGAAAGGCAGGCTTCTTTTGATCAAATGCTATGATTTCCCCGTCTAAGATGACGGAAGAAGCCGAACAATATGTTTTTATTTCTAGCAGCTCGGGGTACTGCTTGGTACGGTCATTACATCTGCGATTCACTAAACGAACGTCATTGCCATCAAAATAGGTTAGCATTCTGACGCCGTCCCATTTAATCTGGGCCACCCAATTATCGGATGTTGGAATCGTTTCCGTGCTGATCGGCTCGAAAGGAAATACGGGCGTAAGTTCCATGTTGTTCTCCCATGTTTGATATGTTCTCTTCATTGTTGCCATTATTAAAAAAGAACAAACCAACTATACTAGCTGCCTAGACGATCAATGTTTGCTCCAACCCAAGTTCGCCCCAAAACATGTTGTACTTTGTACAACAATAAGCAAGCAAATCCACGTTATTTTTAGAATTGTTGCAAAAAATACACCATTTACTCCTAAAAGTAGCCTCATAGCATGAAATATGGCTGAATTGTTGTACAACGCACAACATCTACAGCTTGATGAGAAGAAACGAAAGAAATTGTTGTACGCTGTACAACTTTCGCCCATAAGCCGATAAAAGCTAGCTTCACAAACATCCAATTCATCCTCCTTCCATAAAACAGAACAAACACTCACCCCATCATATAATTAAGTAATTATATAAGCATTGACAAATGAATAGCTAATTGAGAAAATGACAAAGAAATTTCTTGTACTTTACGCCTTACGAAGGAGTGTGCAGCTTTGGTAGAAATAGAAAAAGTCGCGGACGTTTGCAAGCTGTTGGGGGATAAAATGCGGCTCACGATTCTCTCGCTTCTTAAGGAACGCGAGCTTTGCGTGTGCGAAATTGTGGAAATCATGAACACCAGCCAGCCTAATGTGAGCCAACATATGCGGAAATTGAAGGACGGCGGCTTGGTTAAGGAAGCCAAGAAGGGGCAATGGGTCTATTATTCGTTAAACATTGACGATAAGCCCTATTTGCATGTATTATTTCAATATTTGCCTTCTCAAAAAGAAAAGGTAGATCTCATATCTTGCGAACAGCTCAATTGCTGCGACTAGCAGATATTTACTATTTAGGAGGTTTAAGTGGAACACATGGTTTACTTAGCACTTATCATCTTTTTACTTACACTGACCTTCGTTATTTGGCAGCCTCGAGGGCTGAATATTGGATGGTCCGCATCGGCAGGTGCCATTCTGGCACTCCTCTTTCAGGTTGTTTCTCTGAATGATGTCGTTACTGTGACAGGCATTGTGTGGAATGCGACTTTGACTTTTGTCGCCATTATTCTGATCTCCCTCATCTTGGACAACATTGGATTCTTTGAATGGTCTGCCCTTCATATGGCACGAATTGCCAAAGGGAACGGGAAAGTCATGTTCGTCTATGTCATCCTGCTCGGGGCCGCTGTTGCTGCATTTTTCTCCAATGATGGCGCCGCGCTAATTCTAACGCCAATTGTTCTAGCTATGGTTCGTGCCTTGAAATTTCCAGATAAAATGATTCTGCCGTTCATTATGGCCAGTGGTTTTATTGCAGATACGACATCCTTTCCTTTCGTTGTGAGCAACTTGGTGAACATCGTATCGGCTGACTTTTTCGGTATTGATTTTGTCACCTATGCTAGCCGAATGTTCGTTACAAGTCTTTTCTCATTAGCTGCAAGTTTGCTAGTGCTGTTCCTTTATTTTAGAAAAGACATTCCTCAAAACTACGATGTCACTCAGCTTAAGCGCCCTTCTGATGCGATTAAGGATATTCAGCTATTCCGATTATCTTGGGTCATTCTTGGGATCCTATTAGCTGCTTACCTAATCAGTGGGTTTATTAAAATTCCTGTTTCCATCATAGCCGGGGTCGCTGCACTAAACTTCATTCTGATTGCCCGATCGAGCAAGGTGATCGAAACCAAAAAAATCATCAAAGATGCGCCATGGGCTGTCGTCATTTTTTCAATCGGCATGTACGTAGTTGTTTATGGATTAAAGAACGCTGGCTTAACCAATGCTCTTGGAGAACTAATTGACACCATTTCAAGACAAGGCTTGTTCGCTGCCACCATAGGGATGGGCTTCCTGGCCGCTATACTTTCCTCGGTTATGAATAACATGCCTACGGTTATGATTGATGCGCTAGCGATCCAGGGCACTCAAACAGAGGGAATCATTCGTGAAGCTCTCATCTATGCCAATGTCATCGGCTCCGATTTAGGGCCTAAAATTACCCCAATCGGCTCGCTGGCGACTTTATTATGGCTCCATGTATTATCCAAAAAAGGTGTGAAAATCACCTGGGGGTACTATTTTAAAACAGGCATCATCCTTACGATCCCAACTTTGTTAATCACGTTAATTGGTCTGTACCTATGGTTAAACGTAGTTTCATAATCAACCTATAAGGAGATGTCCACGATGGACAAAAAAATCGTATATTTTCTATGCACGGGAAATTCTTGCCGGAGTCAAATCGCAGATGGTTATTTGAAAGCTTTGGGCAGCGACAAATATGAAGTGAAGAGTGCCGGTCTGGAAGCCCACGGTCTAAACCCAAGAGCGGTTGCCACGATGAAGGAAGATGGCATTGATATCTCGAATCATACCTCTGATGTGATTGACCCTGACATTTTGAGTCAAGCGGATTACATCATTACATTGTGCGGTCATGCTAATGACAATTGCCCTGTTGTACGTAATGATAAAGCTGAAAGATGGCACTGGGGCTTCGATGATCCGGCAAAAGCAACGGGAACCGAAGAAGAAATTACAGCCAAATTCCGCGAGGTTCGCGATGCCATTAAAGCTCGTATTACACAGTTCGCAAAAGAAGGTAACTAAGATGATCAAAAGAATGCACGTTGCAGTCAATTGCTCTGATCTTCACAAGTCGTTAGATTTTTACCGCGCTTTCTTCGGCGCCGAGCCGACGAAAGTCAAAGACAACTACGCGAAATTCGAGCTTGAAAGTCCCGCTCTTCACTTCTCTTTGAATGTAAGGTCGTTCGAAAAAAACGGCGTTCTTAATCATTTGGGATTTCAAGTGGATAACACGGAAGATGTACTGCAGATGGGTGAGCGTCTGAGACAAAGTGGCCTACTTCTTACCGACGAAATGAACACGACCTGCTGTTATGCTGTTCAAGATAAGGTTTGGGTATATGATCCCGACGGCAACGCTTGGGAAATCTTTTATACCAAGGAAGATTCCGATTTTGAATCCGCGGGGGAGCCTATGGATGCCTCATTATGCTGTGCTCCACCGTCCGCGCCTGTAAAGGCAAGCATAGAATTCACACCATTTAAGAAAAAATAAGGAGGGCGTATCCATGCCGAAAAATTATCAAGCCTTAATCGAAGATAAAATCTACTTTGGCGGTGCTTCTGACGTAGAAGACATGGTAAAGAACGAGAATGTTGAAGTGATTGTTGATCTACGTGGAGAAGCCACGGAGTGTGCTTTCCCAGCTGGTAACGTCGAATGGATTCAAGTCCCCCTTGGAGACAACGCAGAAGGACCACAGGATCAGCTTTTCCAGAAAGCAATCGATCACGTTGTAGAGGCTTATAAAAGTGGCAAAAAGGTTGGTTTCCACTGTGGCGGAGGCAAAGGCCGTACCGGCGCTGTGGCTATTGGCACTTTGATAACACTGGGCAAAAGCCAGACCATCGAAGAAGCGGAGAAAATCGCTCAAAGCATTCGCCCAGTTGTGAATGTTAGAGCCCCTCAACGTGAGGCTCTTGAGAAACTATTTAATAGATAAACCATACAAACTAGACCCCTGAGCAATTATTAGTTGCTTAGAGGCCTAGTTTTTTACTATTCCTTAACGCTATTTATCTTTCGATAATTTGTTCGCGTTTCGGTCCTATGGAGACCCAGCGAATAGGTACACCAATTAGTTTTTCAATGTGAAGTACATAATTTTGAGCTTCAATAGGGAGATCGTTAAAGGTACGAATATGTGAAATATCACACTTCCAACCCGGTAGTTTTTCATAGACAGGCTCTGCTTGCTGTAATTGTGAGGTATGCGGGAAATCCATGCTAATCTCATTTTGAATACGATAAGCGTTACATATTGGAATCTCCTCAAGATAACCCAGCACATCTAGATTGGTTAGGGCAACCTCAGTTGCGCCCTGCAGTTGACAGCCATACTTGGTCGCAACGGCATCGAACCATCCTACGCGCCTTGGCCTGCCGGTTGTTGCACCGAATTCTCCAGCATCCCCGCCACGCGTGCGTAACTCATGGGCGGCCTCGGCATGAATTTCTGATACAAATGGCCCTTCGCCGACACAGCTTGAGTAAGCCTTCGTTACAGCGACAACTTTCTTGATGGCATATGGAGGAACTCCTGCCCCAACAGCAGCGTATCCAGCCAATGTGGATGAAGATGTCGTATAAGGATAAATACCATGGTCAGGATCTCGCAACGCTCCTAATTGTCCCTCAACTAATACCGATTGTCCTTTTGCTAATGCTTCTTGCAGCAATGTTGTCGTATTGCATACAAATGGCTGAATGAATGCCGCTTGCTTCTGCACTTCATCAACAAGTTGATCTACATCCAGCTGAGCCTTTTTATATAAATGTGTGAGAAGTATATTTTTGGACTCCAATGCCCTAGTTAACTTTGATCTTAGATGACTTTCATCAAATAATTCCGATACTTGTATGCCAAGCTTCGCATATTTATCCGCATAGAATGGCGAAATCCCTTGCTTGGTGGATCCAAACTTCCTATCCCCTAAACGTTCCTCCTCCAACTCATCGAATAGAATGTGATAAGGAAGCACGACTTGCGCACGTTCAGAAATACATATCTTAGGCTCAGGTACGCCTCGCTTCACTAATTCCTGAAATTCACTTTGGAGCTTACTCATATTTAAGGCAACACCTGGTCCAATTACGTTCGTGGTTCCAGGATAGAACACTCCTGAAGGCAGCATATGCAGCGCAAATTTTCCATAGTCGTTAATAATCGTATGCCCTGCATTGCTCCCTCCTTGGTACCTAACTACAAACTGGGAATGAACGGCTAGCACATCTGTTAATTTCCCCTTGCCTTCGTCGCCCCAATTCGCTCCCACAATAGCTGTAATCGTCATCTTAAGATCAACCTCCCATTGAAATAACTCCATACAACTAAGTATAATGACAATGTTCATATTAAAAAAATTAATATTACTAATAATAGATATTAACAGTATTGATGTCACGGAGGTGAACGTACTATGATTCACAATATGGAACTATATCAAGTCTTCTATATCACGGCAAAAGCGGGAAGTCTCTCTAAGGCAGCTGATGAACTATTTGTTACACAACCAGCTGTTACGCATTCGATTAAACAATTGGAGGCAAAACTGGGTGGGCAATTATTTTTCCGCACATCTCGAGGAGTGACATTAACAACAGAGGGTCGTGAGCTTTTCACCTATATTGAGCAGGCTTATCATTTTATTCTTAATGGTGAAAGAAAGATTACGGAGATGCATCAACTTACGCACGGAGAGGTGAAAATTGGAGCTGGTGATACGCTTTGTAAACATTTTCTTTTACCGCATCTTAAGCAGTTTCACGAATCGTTCCCTAAAGTTAAGATACAAGTAACAAACCGAACAACAACGGAGACCATTACTTTGCTAAAAGAGGGGAAAATAGACCTTGGTATCGTCAATCTCCCTATTTCTGACCCTCATATTTCCATTCAGGAAAGCATAGTCATTCATGACTGCTTCTTAACAGGGGCAGCGTACAAGCAGCTTGCAGAGACACCCATTTCACTTCAGAGGTTGCTCGAGTATCCGATTATCCTTCTTGAAAAAGGCAGCAGCACTCGTGCCTACTTAGATCATTTTGCTGAAGGGCATGGTTTATCCATGAAGCCAGAGATTGAGCTTGGGAGTGTTGATTTACTAATTGAATTTGCTAGAAATGGCTTCGGTATTGCTTGCGGTATTAGAGAGTTTGTCAATCAAGAGTTATTGGACGAAACGTTGTATGAAATTCAGTTAACAACACCTATCCCAGCCAGAAAAGTTGGTATTATTAAATTAAAGAGCACACCCCTTTCTGCTGCTGCGACTCATGTATATGATACTTTAAGACAAATGTGAAGAAACCTCTATCGAGGCCATTCAAAGATAGGCGACTGCGTTTAATAAGGAGAGACTTTGGTCTCCAACCAAAGATCCCTCTATAAGGTTTTATCGCCAATAATAGCTCAAATCTCATCAGATAAGGCCCTCTCGTTCCACTAATTCAATGTTTAACTCATTTCATCCACTTTAGCGGCTTGTCGTTCCGTTAAGAACAACTATGACCAAAAAACGCGAAAACCGAGCTTTCAGTGAGTCCTCTCCGAGCCGACAGAGTCTGAGAAGCTGATAATCGACTTCTCAGCAGACCATCCTGCGTTTCTGTTCTGAATAAGCGCGGAAAACGCGCTTATTCTGGAGCGCACGAACCAATAAGCGCGAAAACCACGCTTTCAGTGAGTCCTCGCCGAGCCAACAGAGTCTGAGAAGCCGGAAATCGACTTCTCAGCAGACCATCCTGCGCCTCTGTTCTGAATAAGCGCGGAAAACGCACTTATTCTGGAGCGCACGAACCAATAAGCGCGTTTTCCGCGCTTTCAGTGAGTCCTCGCCGAGCCGACAGAGTCTGAGAAGCCGGAAATCGACTTCTCAGCAGACCATCCTGCGCCTCTGTTCTGAATAAGCGCGGAAAACGCGCTTATTCTGGAGCGCACGAATAAAAAAGGAGTAAGCTATGCTTACCCCTGACCCTAAACATATAAATTCTGCTATGACCAAAAAGGACCTCCCCCTATTGGCAGAAGTCCTTATGGATACGTGTAACCATCTTTAAGCTAGATACCCCTCAAGGTTTATAACCCTTTTGGGACAGCCCCTCTTTTCCTTGCCATAGCCGTTTCTAAAGCTCCGATAAATACTTTTTCACAGCCTCTACAGCTTCTTTCCTATTTCCAGCCTTGATAACGACCCGGTCTTGTTCATATTGCTTCATCGCATGCTCATAGCGCGGGTCATAGTAATGCAACAGTAGCAGCCTGACGGCGTTCTCATAGTGCTGTTCTTGAAGATTTGTCTCAATTTCTTTGGCTATTGGGGTATGGATGCGGTCTTTAATATGCTTAAACGCGTGTAAAATATCCGGCTGATGTTCGAAAGGTTTATAATCCTCAATAATATGCTGAACACGTTCTTCGATGGGCATTTCGATAAAAATCTGCTTAGCAGCTTCTTTTTTTTGAACGAGAAACTCGGGAAGTACAACTTTACCTATTCGCTTGCTTTCTCCCTCTATTAAAACGTAAGGCGCTGACTCAAGCTTCAATAGTTGTCCGACGAGTAAGGATTCAAACGTCTTTTGGTTATGCGATTTCAAGCCAATTTCTCCAAAAATGGAGCCTCTATGACCCGCCATCCCTTCAAAATCCAAGACAGGATAGCCTTCTTCAAGAAGACTGCGCAAAATCGCTGTTTTTCCAGTTCCCGTGTTTCCCAGAATAACGTGGGCAGGAGGCTTAAAATCTCCAAGCTGCTCTAGTGTACTTACAACCCACTTCCGATAGGCCCGAATACCTCCGGTCAGCCTATAAACCCGAATGCCCATTAGCGACAAAACGGTTGCTGTTGTTTTACTTCTCATCCCGCCGCGCCAGCAGAAAACGACCTTCGGTTCCTTGATTTGCTCGAAAGTCTTCACAAAAGCGGGCAGCTTCGCTGAAACGATCTCAAGCCCTCTATCCTTCGCTGCTTGCACGCTCACTTGCTTATAGAGGGTACCTATCTCGGCACGCTCTGCATCCTCAAATATGGGAATATTCAAGCTGCCGGGGAATGTGCCATCTTCAAATTCGGAAGAGGAACGAACGTCGATCGGAATGATCTCTTTTTTATGTTGCAGGGTTAGTAATTCTTCGATGGTGATATCTTGAAACAATGGATTTTCGCTCCTTTAAAGTACAACAATACGTCCAGGATGTTCTGCGGTGATTTCACCAATTAAGCTCGCTTCTACACCTGCATCCTTCAGTTTGCAAAGTAATTCATCAGCCTGCTCTCCATCTACAGAGATGAGGAGACCACCTGAGGTGACCGCGTCGCATAAAATCCATTGGCCAATTTGATCCAACGCTTCAGTAAATGTGATCGATTCCTGTACATGAGCGAAGTTGTTCTTGGTGCCTCCAGGAACGAATCCCTCTTCTGCAAGCTCTCGGACCCGCGGCAAAACAGGTACATCTTGCGCAGTAATGCGAATACCCACGCCGCTACCTTTGGCCATTTCCAGAGAATGTCCCATTAAACCAAAGCCCGTCACATCTGTGCAGGCATGAACGTTATAAGGCTCCATCGTTTCCGCTGCCGTCTTATTCAGCGTTGCCATCACCTGCGTGACTCGCTGAATTTCTTCATCACTTAGTCGATCCTTTTTGATCGAGGTTGTCAGAATACCGACACCAATCGGCTTCGTTAAAATCAATTTATCTCCGGGCTTAGCTCCTGCATTGGTACGAATTTTCCCTGGGTGAACTAATCCCGTGACGGCGAGTCCAAACTTCGGCTCGTTATCATCAATGGAATGACCACCTACTAGTGTAATTCCTGCTTCCTGCATTTTATCCCCAGCGCCACGCAAAATATCGGCAAGCACTTGCTTGGGAAGCGTTTTAATCGGAAAAGCTACAATGTTTAATGCCGTTAATGGCTTACCGCCCATCGCATAAATATCACTGATGGCATTCGCCGCAGCTACTTGTCCGAATGAATAGGGATCGTCAACGATCGGAGTGAAGAAATCTACGGTTTGAACGAGAGCAAGCTCTTCACTTAATTTATAAACACCAGCATCATCGCTAGTATCTATCCCAACCAGAAGATTGGGGTTGGCAACTGTAGGCGGTAAAGATTTTATCACTTGAGAAAGATCCCCCGGACCGATTTTGCATCCGCATCCACCTTTCGTGGAGTAAGAGGTTAGTTTAATTTTATCCCCTGTCGTCATCTGGCATCTATCCCTTCATCATTTTCACTCTATGTATGTATCCATGATAACCGATTTGACTCCAATCATAAAATAAAACGAACATCTCTAATCCGTGAGCTGAATCACAGAGCAGAAATGTTCGTTTTTGGTCATCAACGTTTCGTATGCAGCGACTTCAAGTTTGCTTCAATGGAAACACGTTGGTTCTCTAAGAATGGTGGAAGGGAAAGAGATTCGCCCAACGTCTCAAGGGGTTCATCCGTAGCAAAGCCCGGACCATCGGTGGCTAGTTCAAAGAGAATGCCATTCGGCTCGCGAAAGTACAAAGAACGGAAATAAAATCGTTCTACAAACCCTGAGTTAGGTAATCCAGCTTGGTTAAGGATCTCAGCCCAAGCCAGGAGTTCTTCCTTGTCTTCAATACGGAAAGCTACGTGATGAATGCCGCCACTGCCTTGACTTGCAACCGACAGATCGCTGCGCGGCTCGACTTGCACTTCGGCCCCTGACCCACCTTCGCCTACCTGCATGACAATGATATCTTCTTGTCCTTTAGTAAGTGCGGGAATGCGTTCTTTCTCAGTGAAGCCTAGTATGCGAAGTGCTTCCAATGTGAATTCCGGATTCCGTACGGTCAGCAGCACTGGGCCTAGTCCGATAATACCGTATGAGACAGGAACCGGGCTTTTTTCCCACGGCTTTCCGGCCTTAACACCTGTATTATTTTCATCGGAAACGATGGCTAGCTGCTGACCTTCCGGATCCTCGAAAAAAATGACTTTGCGTCCCGCAAAATCCTCCACAGGGGAGTACTTTACACCAAGTTCCTTGAATCGCTCTACCCAATATGAAAGCGCATCGTCATTCGCTACACGAAGGGATGTACCTGAAATACTGCCTACTCCTAAGACATTAGGCCCAACTCCCGGAAAATCAAAGAAGGTGAGTTCTGTTCCCGGATTCCCCTTTTCATCCCCATAAAATAAATGATAAGCCGTTGTATCATCTTGATTGACTGTTTTCTTGACAAGCCGCATGCCAAGCACCTCGGTGTAGAACTGGAAATTCGCTGCTGCATCCCCTGTCATCGCGGTTACATGATGAATACCTTTTACGTTCAAATCTATCCGTCCTCTCTACAAATGCTCAGACCTCTGATCAAACACAACAAGTAGTTTAACCTTTATCTATTCGTAGTATGAACTTGGTTAGATGATGGAAATAGTTGAAATGACGAACATCACGAAGTGCCCAGTATCTTCTTACCGCGCGGCTGCAAACCATTTGGATCCGGTTCTAACGTAACGCCAAAGGAGTCAATTTGGAAATCCTTCACCTTCACAGGGATGCTGTATGTCAGCACACCCGTACCTTTCTCGTCTACACGGAGCGTTCCGCAATTGTATCGCTTCCCGTTTCGGTTATACCACACCTGATAGGCCCAATCCCCTTTGGTTTCCTTAAGACCTTGCAAATTAATGACCACATTGTGGATATCGCCATTTTGCAGCACATAAGCTGTGCCAGAGGCAGTTGGCATTGTACTTTCAACGGATTTCAATTGAAACGTATGCACGATTTCCGCAGGTTGACTTAAAGAAGGGTTGGCTGAAAAGTTTTTTGGTTGTTGATTGTTCCACCATACGCCTACAACGAGGCCTAAGATAATGGCAGCGGCTCCGCCATACACCCATTTATACGAACGTTTCTTCTTTTTCTTGATTGCCTTCAGTTGAGTCGGGATAATAGACTGCATCACCTGTTGCTTCAAATCCGAAGGGACTTCTACTTCCTCCATCTCAAAAGGAAGTGCCTGCCAGACCTCCTGCAGCTCGCTTAATTCTTCCCGGCATGTGACACAAGTTCGCAGATGCCGTTCGAAAGCAGCGCGTTCCCACTCCGTGCAGTCGCCTGTCAAATAATTGACAAGATAACTGCATTCCACAGTCTCCTGTTCTTTCATTACGTCATCCCTCCCTCAGTGATGTCAGATGCTTCCGAAGTATTTTCAAACCTTGATGCAAACGGCTTTTTATCGTACCAAGCGGCTCATTCGTTTGAGTCGCAATTTCGCTTAAAGAATAGCCTTGCCAGTACATCATGTCGATCAATTGAATTTGGCTATCCGACAAATGCACATAAGCCTCTTGAATTTGCTCTCCAATCCACTTACGTGACATCACCGATTCTGGATCAGGATCGCTCGAAATGAGCGTATGTTCCCACTCTCTGGGCTCAAATTGGATCACTTGATCGAGTCTGCGCTTCTTGCGCAAGCAATCGATGGTGATATTACGGGTAACCGTAATCACCCAGTTGACGAATGCACCTTTGCTTGCGTCAAAGCCCTTTTCTGTGGTCCAAAGACGTGTGAAAACAAGCTGGACAATTTCTCTGGCTGCTTGCTCTTCCTTCATGGATTTCAGCGCAAATGAATACACCAGCTTCGCATAGCGATCGTATAGCTCTTCTAAGGCAGGATGGTGCTTAGCCATCACCAGCTTCATGAGCTCACCGTCTGTTCGATTTCGCATAATTCGGTACACCCCGAGTCGAAATGAAGTTTATTATCTTTCTACCTTATCGCCAGCTAGACTTCTTGGCAATAGCTTTATAGAAAAATAGCGCCCCAACGTCGCTGAATCTTCCAGCATGTTGGAGCGCAATAAACCTACAGGGTCGACTAGGAAGTTATCTTGCTGTGGTTTGAGCTGGATCGAGGACGAACCAGACCTTTCCTACATTTTGCCCAGTCGTATCGCCAGGGTTGTGATCTTTGATCCAGTAGTAAAGCGGCCAGCCTTTATACGTGCTTTGTTTCGTGCCATCGTTTCGAGTAAGAGTACCGAAATCACTGCTAGTTAGATCCGTGGAAACCGTAAGGTTCGCATCATAGAAGATCGGCCAGTTAACCAAACATTGGCCAACGCAGGAGTTAGGGTCCGCTTTATCTTTTGTGAACAAGTACAAAGCCATGCCGTTCTGATCCACCAAATACGTGCCAAGAGCGTCGGATTTACTTGTTTTTACAGATGTATTCGTCGCCTTGGTGCCACTGAATTTCGCAGGGTCAATTACGTACCAGACTTTACCAACATCTTGGCCTAACGTGTCGCCCATTTTCTTATCATCTACCCAATAGTACAGAGGGAAACCTTTGTACGTTGTTTGCATTTTACCATCTGCACGAATGAGAGTGCCGAAATCTGCTGAATTAACTCCTGTTGGAGGTGCAATATTCGGTGCGTAGAATAATGGCCATTTCTCTAAGCATTTGCCGGAGCAATTGCTGACGCCCTTCGTATCTTTATCATAGTAGTAAAGTGCCATGCCGTTTGCATCTGTCAAATAATTGCCTAGATCGGTTTTGGTGCCTAACGCCACTCCACCGTTCGAGGGTTTAATAACGAACCAGACCTTACCAACGTTATCTCCTGTGGTATCTCCGGCTTTTTGATCCTTAACGAAGTAGTATAAAGGCCAACCCTTATAAGTCAGTTGTTCTTTGCCGTCAGCACGCACGAACACTTTGAAATCCGCTGCGCTAAACTCTGCAGGAACCGTGAAATTATTGCCGTTAAAAATCGGCCAATTGACCAAACATTGACCCACACAAGAATTAACATCTGCTGCATCCTTTGTAAAATAGTAAAGCGTCATGCCTTTGGAGTCCGTCAGATAACTACCCAACGTATCGCTTTGCTTCAAGCTGAGTTCTGCGTTCTTAAGAACATCGAGCTTAGTCGCACTGATTTTACCTTTATCCGTCAAATCGGCACCTAGCGTTTTCGTAGTTCCTTTGATTGGCACCTTCAGAGCTTCGATGGTTGCTGTAGCGATATGTAAGTTTTTGAATTGCTTCACATTAGCAATCTTCGATAAGCCATTTTTCCCGGCAAAGGTAAATACGTTCGCGTACTCGAAATCCGTGCCTTGTGTGTAGCCTAGCGATTCCAACAGAACCTTATAATACTGCTGCGCTGTAATTCCTGCGAGCGGTTCGAATTTATCGTCGCCGGTTCCTTGCCAGCCTAAATCAGGATGCGCTTTCAAATAACCTAGAATCGCTTGGTTCTCTTTGGAAACGCCGCTAGCATCCTTAAAGTTAGTTGTTCCGGTGAAAGCTAACGCTTCGGCTTCCAATCCTTTTAATCTTAGGGACATTACCGCGGCTTGCAGCCTGGTAGTTGGCTTGTTTAAGTATTCAGCCGTCAGCCCATTGCCCTCTCCTTGGAGGATACCAATATCCCCTGCTATATCCGTTTCGGATTTGACCTTCAGAGGCTCAGCCGCAACAGCTGATAGAGCCGTCACTCCCGCCATAAGACCTAGTAACACTAGGGAAGATACCAATACTTTTTTAAAATTACCCATGCTCGATTACTCCTCCTTAAATTTTCTATCTAAGGTAACGACGTGGAGTTGCAAGCGGTTTTACCATTTGTGAAGAAGGTGGACAATTTTTATTTTTAAGCAACTATACGCTATGGTGAAAGCTCGTTTTCCGCGCTTTCGCACCTGCGCAGCACTTCCCACCTTTTGCTGAGAAGTCCGAAAAGGACTTCTCCAAGCCAGAATGATGCTTTTTAACCACAAATGTATGCTGAGTGAGCCGAAATGGACTTCTCACCGTCGATAAGTAGCAAAGTGTTGCTGAGAAGTCCCTATCTCAGTCACTCCTCGCGGAAAGCTCGATTTCCGAGCTTTCGCACCTACACCTCACATCCCACCTCACGAGTGCTTGGTTTCCAAGCTGCTAGGTTTTTCTTTATACGTACAAAAAGCCACCCCAACGTCAAAGGACGAATGGGATGACTTTTTTATAAGGACGAATTGACGGCTAATCTTACATTTCTTATTGGAAAAACTTCACGCGATTTTCAAGCGGTTGAAACTCTTTATCGCCCGGTGTAAAGGTTGGTTTACCGAATGGCATTTGGGCAAGCAGCTTCCACTCGCTTGGAAGGTTCCACGTTTGTGCAACTTCCTCGTTAATCAAAGGATTGTAATGCTGCAGCGATGCTCCTAGACCTTCTTGCTCCAGTGCCGTCCATACTACAAATTGCAGCATGCCTGAGGATTGGTTGGACCAGATCGGGAAATTGTCAGCGTAAGCAGCAAATTGCTTTTGCAGATTCTCTAATGTCGTTTCATCTTCAAAGAACAACACAGTTCCATACCCGCTTTTGAAACTATCGATACGTTCCTCTGTTGGCGCGAAGCTATCAGCAGGTACGATCTTTCTGAGTGTTTCCTTCGTAATGTTCCACAATTTATCGGATTGCTCGCCGAATAATACAACAACTCTTGCACTTTGTGAGTTAAAAGAGGACGGTGTATGTTTCACAGCCTCGTTCACAATCTCTTGGATGCGTTCATTCGAAACGACCACTTCTTTGCTCAGTCCATAGTACGTGCGTCTTTCTTTTACTGCTGCTAAAAATGAGTTACTCATATTTATCTCTCCTCCGCTTCTATCATCTGATAGAATTAAGTTTTATATACAAATAAGAACTAACTTCTACTTTATATGTTACTTACTAAATGTCACTTACTTTTATTATTATCATGCGAATCCACCTTTTTGTCAAGTATAATTTCATTACCTTTCAACAGGTCGTAGAAGTTTGAGATCCCTCCCTACGGGGAATAATCGGATGTAAATCCATATCAGGAGGGACGAATTTACATGGCGGTCACAACCAAAGGAACGCTGCTCGTGGAAGGGCATGAGCTGACGATTACGAACCCAAACAAGCTTTTATGGCCTGAAACGGGCATTACCAAGGCCGACTATCTCGCTAAATTAACCGAGTTGTCACCTTTCCTGCTGCGTTATTGCCGTAATCGCCACTTAACAACCATTCGTTTCCCTAACGGGTATAATGAAAAATCCTTTTATCAAAAAAATGCCCCCGATCCGGTACCTAGCTTCGTGAAGCTGGCACCGCTGGATGGCATTAATTACATCAATCTTGACTCGTTACCCACCCTGATTTGGCTGGGAAATTTGGCTTGCTTGGAGTTTCATCCTTCCTTCCACCGCATTGGCGACACGCTGCCAGCAGAATGGGTGATCGATATCGATCCTTCGCTAGAGGAAGAGCCGCGTATTATGGAGGCTGCCCACATTATTGGAGAAGTGTTGGATTCCCTGCATATTCAGTCGGTTCCCAAAACCTCAGGGGCTACAGGTGTTCAGATCTACATCCCTATTCAGCATGGTTACACATTTGAAGAGCTTCGTCGTATCGGCCATTTTATTGGCGCCTTTGTCGTGAAAAAATATCCTAATCTTTTTACCATCGAAAGGTTCAAGAAAAATCGCGGCGATAAAATCTACGTAGACTACCTGCAGCACTGGTATGGAAAAACATTATCCGCTCCTTATACACCACGCGCCAAAAAAGACGCCTCCGTTTCCACCCCCCTGTTATGGAAAGAGGTTGAGCTGCGTCCTAGTATTCGTGATTTCAATTTACATACGGTGATGAACCGTTTGAGAACGTATGGCGACCTCATTGAGAAGGTTCCTCTACAAAATTTGAACGCCATATTAGAGCGTCTTAAATAATTTTAACAGCCTTTCACAGAACTACTCTCTTAGAACAAAGGGGATAATAATCGGGCAATGACTTCCTTCCCCTTCTCCATCCGGGACCTCCTCTCAAATTGGGCTAATTTCAATTCAACACTGTCCTTCAAATCCATTAAAAAGTCAGTCTCTAAACGCTTAATAACATCCTTATTAAACATAACGGCATTCAATTCAAAGTTGCTGAAAAAGCTGCGCATATCCACGTTCGCCGTACCTACTGTAGCCATTAAATGGTCAATAATCATGACCTTGGCGTGCATGAAGCCTTTGCGATATAAATAGAACTGTACCCCTGCCTGCATCAGCTCCAGCAGATAGGATCTTGATGCATACTGCACGATTTGCGAATCTGATTTGTAAGGGAGAATAATACGGACATCGACACCGCTGATAACCGCCGTTTTGAGTGCCATAGTGATACTGGGATCTGGAATAAAGTATGGCGTTGTCATATAAATTCGCTTCTTAGCTGCTATAATACCTGCAAAAAACATCTCCTGAATAGCATCCCAGTGAGCATCTGGACCGCTTGAAATGACCTGAATCAAAGAAGCTTCCGGTTCATTATGCTCAGGAAATAACGAATCTTCAACCAAACGCTCCCCGCTAACGAACATCCAGTCTGTCATAAAGGTCTGCTGCAAATAATACACCGAATCACCGTGCAGCATGAGATGGGTATCCCGCCAGAAACCAAGCTTTCGATCTTTCCCTAAGTACTCATCGGCAATATTAATACCTCCAACGAACCCCACCAAGCCGTCAACAACAATAATTTTCCGATGATTGCGATAGTTCATTCGTTTATCGAAGAAGGCAATGAGCGGCCGCAAAAAAGGATGCACTTCAACTCCAGCTTGCTTAAACTTATTTATGTAAGCCGCAGAAAGCGTATAGCTCCCTACCCCGTCATAAATAACTCTGACCTTGACACCCTCCTTCGCCTTACGGATCAACGCTTCTTGAAATCTCACCCCAGTTTTATCATGTCTTATGGTATAAAACTCAAAATGAATATGATTTCTCGCCTGTTCGATCGCCTTTAACATAGCCTCGTAAGTGACTTCCCCATTGGTCAACACCTTAACTCGATTCTTCGGAGTGATGGGTGAGCCCGGAACGTTATGGAGCAATCCACAAAGACGCGGCTCCTCGAAAAGCTGATAACTCCCCGCATTCGTCGCAATCGCAGCAGTTTCCTTATACATCCATTGATGTTTAATTTCATCCATTTTACGACGTCCTTTACGGCGAACCATCTTCCTTTGGCTATATTCCTTAGCTAAGAAATAGTACATGATAAATCCGATGATTGGAAAAATAAACAAAACAAGCAGCCACGCTACCGTTTTAGCTGGTCGTTTGTATTCGCCGATCAGAATCGTGGCGGTCTGAAAGATGAATAGCAGCAGTAGTATCACAACCCACAACAAAAGCTCCATCTCCTCTGCCAACAAAGATAAACGACTTAACCTGTATCAAGGACGATCCAATTAGTCCAAATTTCCCCGTAATTTCTCGTCCTGATAGCTTTTGCCAAGGGCTTCTCATCTATACCCATCCCACAGTCTGGGCTCGACTGAATAAAATTTTCCAACTTTCGTAATAAAATCCTTTCATTTCGTGAAAAATATGAAACGCATTCCTATAATCTTCATCCAGATTGCAGCAGGAGGGCCCTCGCATGGTTAAAGCATCCAAACAATTGATGAAAAGTATCCTGCGTAAACGCCCATCAGATAGGCTGGGTGAGAATGATGAACAATCTGAGCTAAAGGATTCGTTAGACTACCACTTCATTGAAGAGCTTAAAGAGACTAAACTATCACTCCTTCTACATGAAAATCATGAATTTATTAAAGCCATGTTTCAGGACTGCTCTGATGTTGTCGTACGTGAATTCGAGATCGAACCGCACATTCCGGCACTACTTCTCTTCGTTGATGGACTAATTAACACCCAACTGCTCAACGAAACGATGAAATCGTTAATGATTCTGGGTGGCGGCCAAACAGCGATCGACCGCATCGCAGGTACGATACTGCCGGTGTCTCAGACACAAATCTCCGATAATTACGGAGACCTGCTCGTTTCTGTTTTGGGCGGAGACACCGCCCTGCTCGTGGAAGGCAACGCGAAAGCCATCCTGCTCGGCATCCGCGGAACAGATAAGCGCTCCGTCGGCGAGCCGGAGACGGAAACGGTCGTGCGCGGACCGAAAGAAGGGTTCGTGGAGAGCATTCGCACGAACACCTCTATGATCCGCCGCAAATTAAAGACGCCTAGATTGAAGATGAAATCCATGAGTGTCGGTAAAGAGAGCAATACCGCTCTCGTCGTCTGCTATCTCGACGACTTGGCAATGCCCTCTCTTGTTGAGGAAGTGGTCAAGCGGATTGAGCAAATCAAGATCGATGCCATTTTGGAATCAGGCATGCTCGAAGAACTCATCCAAGATGAATGGTATTCGCCATTTCCACAGATCCAATACACAGAACGGCCAGACGTTGTTGCCAGTGCTCTCCTGCAAGGACGAGTGGCCATCCTCGTTGATGGCACACCCTTTGCGCTAGTCGTTCCTTTCGTATTCATACAGGTTATGCAAGCGAGCGAGGATTATTATGAACGATACCAAATCGGTACACTATTACGCTTGCTGCGTTACATCTTCTTGTTTCTGTCGCTCACGGCACCTGCTCTGTATGTAGCTATAACGACGTACCACCATGAACTACTACCGACAACACTGATGTTAAGTGTCGCTGCCGCCCGCGAAGCGATTCCGTTCCCTGCCGTTGTTGAGGCGTTAATCATGGAAATTACATTCGAAGCCTTACGAGAAGCAGGTATTCGATTGCCCAAGGCGGTCGGCTCCGCTGTCTCCATCTTGGGTGCGCTCGTTGTTGGACAAGCCGCTGTCCAAGCCGGCATCGTATCCGCACCGATTGTCATCGTCGTATCCATTACTGGGATTGCTTCATTCACCATCCCGCGTTATAACGGCGCTATCGCCATTCGGATGCTGCGTTTTCCTTTTCTAATCGTTGCCTCCGTATTCGGTTTCTACGGAATTCTCTTTTGCTTGATGATTTTATTTGGACATATGGCGAATTTACGTTCCTTCGGAGTGCCTTATTTATCCCCATTAGGACCGTTATCCGCTGGAGACTTACAGGATTCGCTGATTCGCTCTCCTTTGTGGGCGATGGAGAAACGTCCTGCATTTATGGCGATTCAAGACACACAGCGCATGGATCACAAGCTGCCTCAGCAAATCAAGGAGGACGGAGGCGTAGACGGAAGCAGAATTCAGCATGAGCATAAAGCGAGTGAGGAGGGCAATTCAAATGACTCATCGTAGGCGTCTTTTTGTGTTTGGGATGATGATCACCCTCGTGCTGACATTCCTGACAGGCTGTTGGGATCGTACCGAAACCAACGATATCGCCTTTGTGCTCACCTCTTCCATTGATCTGGAGGACGACGGCAAGTATCGCGTTACCTATATGTTACCCCTCCCCGGTTCCATGGGCGGCGCCAGCGGGGGTGGAGGCGGTACGAGCGGAGGCAAAAGTTACTATATAGATTCAGAAGTCGGAACGACGATACGCGAAGCAACAAGCAGGCTGCAAATGCGAATGTCGCGCAGACTGTTTCTATCACATCGGCGAACGATCGTCCTAGGCGAAAAGCTTGCCAAGGCAGGAATCGGCATCATGTTTGACGATGCGGCGCGCACACCGGAGAGTCGGCTGACCTGCTTTCTCGTCGTGACGAAGGGCAAAGGCTACGACCTGCTGAATGCGGAGCCCAAGTTTGAACGTTTTCCCTCCGAAGTCATTCGCGAAATAACTAAATCGCGCCGCGCGATGGCGACATCCACGAAGGATATTGGCATTTCGCTTAGCTTTAACAGTGATCCTATTTTGAGTTACCTCGAAGCCAAGGAAACCCAAGGAACTAAGAAGCCCTCTCAAGAAATTCAGCTAGTTGGCTATGGTCAGTTCAAAGGAGACAGAATGGTTGGCATTTACAAGAACCAGGAGGCGAATGGACTCATGTGGATGAGAAACCGTGTTAGAGAACATCTTCTCACCTTTCCGCTCGAATCAGGCAAAGATATCTCCATTCTCGTTAAGGAAGGACATACCGAAATCAAACCTATACTGCAAGGGGACAAGGTCATCTTTCAACTTACTCTAGAGGCTAAAGGGGTTATTGGTGAGGATTTATCCGAACAAGCTCTCAACAAGCCGGAAGCCATCCACAAGGTGGAACGTAAATTCGCAGAGCAAGTGAAGAAATGCGTCCTAGCCGCCATTAAGCAAATGCAAGAGGAAGGGACCGATTCAGCACAACTGGGATTAATGATTTGGAGGAGCCATCCTAATACATGGAACAACGGTTTAAAAACGCAGTGGCGTGAGGTGTTCAAAGAAGCTGAATTCCGCATCAAGGTGGAAGCCTCCATCACCGAAACCGGTCTTATCAATCAGAACGTGACCAAAGATGGGAGATAGCGATGAACAGCATATTTATACTTAGTTTTCTTTTCATTATGATTACCAGCCTTCTGATAGACCGCAAGCTACTTAAGCATCAGAAAGGCAATGTAAAGGTAACGTATGGGCTAATTACCTTTGTCACATTCGTACTCTTTATCACCAAATATTTACACATACCGATTCCGATGCCATCGCGCTTCTTTATCCACACGGTCTCCCCTTGGTTTAGTCATTTAATGGGCATTTGATTGCAAATTAGCATCAATAACTCAATGATTCAGTGATCAGCCCTTGCAGCAATTGAAAAGGCGGTGTCTTTCATGGATAAAAAACAAGTGATCAACCAGAGACAGCTGGCATGGCTGGCCTCATCCGTCATCACAAGCGGAGGCATCTTTACGTTGCAAAATGTACTGATTCGAGTAAGTGAGATGGATGCGTGGTTCAGCTATATCCTATCTGTTTTCTATATATTTGTGATTGCAGCCTTTTTCGGATATTTAGTGAAGATGTTTCCCAAGCTGAACATTTTCGAAATATCCATACATTTGCTGGGGCGCTGGGGCGGTACTGCCGTCAATCTCTTGATTTTGTTCCACTTCTGGCAAATTCTCGTGCAGGATATGGCTGCCGCGTCGAAATACAATTCCACGTTGTTGCTGCATAACACACCCTTGGAAATCTTAGTTCTGATGCCCTGTTTGTATCTGATTTATTTTGGGAGAAGCAGCGTTGAAATCGTCGCTCGCGTCAATGACATGTTCTATCCTCTCTTCGTCATCGCGACTTTGTTGATGCCGCTCTTGCTGTCGAACGAATTCAATCTTCGGCTCGCTATGCCCGTTCTCACAATGCCGTTCAAACAATTGGCCTTCAGTAACCTACTTCCCATCGGAAGCGCGGGTGATATTTTCATTCTCGGCGCCTTTCTGCACATGATGTACAACGCCAATCAAATCCGTTCCGCAATCCGACACGGGTCCCTGCTCGGTATTTGCCTGTTCACGCTTCTTATTTTTTTGGTACTTACCGTTTTGGGACCCAAAATGCCAGCGAACTTCGTATATCCCGCTTACAATTTGGTGCAAGTGATCCATGTGACGGATTTCCTCGATCGGCTAGACATCGTTCTCATGACCATCTGGTTACCCGTACTAGGTTGCAAAATGATCGCGATTTATTTGGCGATTCTCTTAGGCATTAGCTCAGTCATCAAGGAGCGCAACTATCCCATCATTAACAAGCAGGTTGCCCTCTTGGTGGCGCTTACGACGATTCTATCGTTCAAAAGTATCACTGAGGTGCTCGCCTTCGCGAATTTCAGCATGCCGCTCATCGTACTGGGATATCAGCCTTTCGTGATCGGCATCCTCTTCGCTGCCGCGAGGATCAAGCTCCGGAAGCAGCCACAACCAGCGGTGCAACCCAGAGACAATGGGAATTCTAATATTGCCCCTCCTAAACAGATGACCAAGATCACTGCGCGATTTTCTTACAAGCAATGGGTATGGCTGGGCAATATCCTGATGGTTTTTTCTACAGTCTGCATTGTCATCGGACTTGCCTTCGGCAAGTATAAGCCTATCATGAGCACCGCCTGCGCAATGTGTTTTGCTTGTTGTTTATTCCTTACGGTCCTGACAACTTATATGGAGGTGAACCTTTCGAAGCAATCAGAAGCCGGTAAATGATTTTGTGGCAAAAAAATGCATAAAAAAAACGCACCCTCATAAACAGGTGCGTTACATGGCTAGACAGGAACTGATTGGCTTAACCGACTTTTGGCCACTTTCAAGTAGCCATACATATTTAGAAATTCGCTTTCATTCGCGAATCGCAGTTTTAATGACCCTGCGGCTTCTTGGATATAAGGTTTCAGCGCTGATGCGCCTCCACCAATCACATAGAAGCATTGAATATCGGGATATTTGCGCCAGCGCTTTTTGATCATCTCGATCATACGCAAAGCCGCGCGGCGGAAATGCTGGTCTACGATCGGTCGAATATCGACCTGTCCTTCGCCAAGGAGTTGAATCGTAAATTCACGATTCTTCACACGCTGCACCAGCTTCGCACGGCTTGGAAACACGTAGCCATAAGCATCTTCGACATCGCGAATAACGGCATCCAGATAGGTAGCGATGCCAATTTGCTCGCCATGGCTGAAGTGATTGTCAATGGCCATCCGTTTGATAACAGGGAAGTCCGTTGTCAGCGCACCGATCTCGCAAACGCCGATGCAGCCGTTGTAAATCTCTTCATCCTTGACTTGCAAGCTGTCGTGCGTAGCCAAATGGAACATTGCTGCCGCTCCTTCAATGGAGACTGCAACCTTGCGAACCGATACTTTAATTTTGCGGTTTTGGAATTGTGGAGTGGATAGAAACGTCACTTCATGCTCACCAAGAAGTCTCTGCTCGAATTGCTGATTGAACTTCGCAAACGCACGAACAGGCAAACCGGTTCCAAGCGTATACTCGATTTCGTCTACATTTCCGTACCCAGCATTAAAGGCTTGGTTGGCGAGACCTTGATAAGCTAATGCAGTAAGCGCAACAATAAGGGATTGATCCGATATCGCTTTATTATCCGTGTCTTCAAGCTCCAGGTTATCTTCGTGTTCCAAAGCAAGTTGTCCGACGAAATAGCGTTGATTTCTTTGAGAAAGGGACGGGCTGTAAATCATCACATCCAGCGCTTTCAACGGGGAATCCTCTTCCTGCAAAATATGCCTTTCGTATCCCGGCGCAATGATATTCGGGATCACTAACGGTTCTCTAGAACCATCTAGCACCAGTTTAATACTATCGTTCCCTATATCGATACCTGCAAGCTTTATCATTAGTGGCTACACTCCATATCTACAACTTCCTGTATTTGTTAAGTACATTCGATTATATCCGACAAGATTCCTTCCTACTTTCGACTCATTTTATCTAGGACTAGTAGGTATTAAGAAGGTTTTTATCAGAATATGACGAATGAAGTACAGGAAACGCAATTTACCAAATTCAACCACGACAGGAGACAATTAAGCCTTTATGAAGCTCAACTGGAAACCCAAAAAACTGACGCTAGTCATCATTCCAGATGCCAATCAATCGGTCGTCAGGTTTCGTATTCCCCATCTATTCGCTTATATCGCCGCAGCATGCTTATCCGTGCTACTGCTAATTTCTATAATCACTTATGTAATGCATGCAAGCACCTTGAAAAAGGCTAGTGCTCTTCAGTCTAAGCTAACTGGAGCTAATCAGCAGTGGAGTGCTGCATTAAATTCCAAAGACAAGGCCATCGAACAATTACAGAATGAAGTTATTCAACTGTCTCAGCAAGCCGAACAAATGAAAACACAAGTTGAAGAGATGAAGAAATTCGAAAGTGATCTCAAATCGATTGCCGGGATCGACGCAAACACAACCGGCACAGCCGTTGCCAGCACGTCATCCAGCAAACAGGATAAACCTGCGGATGCAGATGGAAAGCTCCCTGCCCTTGATAGCGGCATTGGCGGAAGTTCTAATCCAGCTTCTCAGGAGGACATCATAAAGCTTGGTGAGCAGACGTTAGCTTCCTTCACGGCACTTAACAGCGAAGTGAAGGAGCTGCAAACCAGCTTAACCGTAACGAAACAAAAGGTTACCGACAAGCAGCAATTACTTCGCATTACCCCAACCCTGTGGCCGACTACCACAAAGGTCGTCACATCAACGTTCGGTTACCGTACGGACCCTTTTACGCATCGTCCAAGCTTTCATTCCGGCATTGATTTCGGTGCCCGTGAGAATGATCCTGTCTATGCAACAGCAGACGGCAAAGTCGTCAGCACCGGGAGTGATATGTTCCACGGCAACAATATCGTCATCGAGCATTCTAAGGGATTACGCACTTGGTACATGCATTTAAATAAAATTTTAGTGAATAAGGGAGATTCGGTGGAAAAAGGTAGTTCTATAGGCCTAGTCGGATCCACGGGACGCAGTACTGGACCTCATCTGCACTATGAAGTACTCAAAAATGGGGAAAGCATCGATCCCAAACCTTATCTCAAAGCGAATCGAAAGGATGAATAACCGCCATGTTTAAGAAAAAGAAAGACTTCATGAATCCGAATACAACAGATACTTTAATTGGAGAAGGTACAACCTTTGAAGGCCGCATCAAATCAGCAGCGAGCATTCGCATTGAAGGCGGCATTACAGGTGATATCGAATGCGCTGGGGATGTTATTATAGGGGAAAATGGCGTAGTAAAATCCAATATTTCTGCAAGAGACGTTGTACTGGCAGGAAGCGTACAGGGTAACATCATCACCAAGGGCAAGCTGACGATTACTTCTACAGGTTCCCTTCAAGGCAATATCAGCGCGGCTTCCTTTATCATAGAAGAAGGTGGACTATTCCAAGGAAACAGTAAAATGGAATCGAAAGCATCAACAACTGCTCCTATCCAAAACGGTGAGCAAGACAATGGGAGTAAACCTGCCTCATCCGCTAATGGGGCATTTAAGGGGAATACGGTGGCTATGTAAGGGTCTCGCCTAGGATTGGAGCTAGGCGCATGATATAATAGTTGGAAATTCATTTCTAACTGATGCAGGAGACAAGGCCTATGAGAGAACAGACGATACTTTTTGATCTTGATGATACGTTGGTGCATTGTAATAAATATTTTGACTTCGTGATTGACCAGTTTATCGATCTTATGCTTACTTGGTATTCTGGGCACGGACTTAACGCGCAGGATATCAAGCAGAAGCAGCTCCAAATCGATCTCGCTGGCATCCACATTCATGGCTTTATGCCGGATCGTTTTCCCAAATCATTTGTTGAGACATACCAATGGTTCGCCGCACAGTATAACCGTCCAACTAATGTAAAAGAAGAATCATGGTTGTTGCAATTAGGCCACACTGTTTATGAATATACAGCAGAGCCTTATCCGCTTATGAACGAAACACTCGATCATCTCCAGCAAGCCGGACACCGACTGTTTCTATATACAGGTGGCGATGCAACTATCCAAATGAAAAAAGTGAAGGATTTGAGCTTAGACACCTACTTTGATGATCGCATCTTTGTTACGGTGCATAAGACGAGAGAATACATGGAAACGATCATGAATGAACAGCGTTTTGATCGCAATCACACATGGATGATCGGCAACTCGATCAAGACGGATGTACTGCCTGCGCTGCATGCCGGTATCCACTCGATTCACATTCCAGTACAGCAGGACTGGGAGTACAACACAGGAACCATTGACATCACTCCTAAAGGGGCGTTCTACCAGTTGAACTCCTTGCAGGAAGTTCCTGATACCATCCACGCGTATATTCAAAAATGAGAAAAGGACGATTCCAAAGGTTTCATAACCTAGGAGTCGTCCTTTTTTTGTATCCGTTAGTCTCTAGACCACACGATTATCAGGCGGCTACATCGCGTCTGCGGAATATTTCCCAAGAGAGCACAATAAACAATAAGAAGTAGAAGAGCAGCACGGTTATAGAGAAACCAAGCGTCATCCCTTCTGCCAGTGGCTGCCCCTCTAAGTAGGGAGTGAGATCTGTGTTGGCGAATAAAAAATATTTGCCCCAGCTGTATCTCATCAGCAATAGCGTAATAATTTGCCCCGCGAACATGATGAAAATGCTAAGGCCAATAGCCAATGAGGAGCTGCGAAATACGGTCGAGATCATAAAGGCCATCGTCACGATCATAACGAGCTCGATCAACTTTAGTCCATAGGTTGCAAACACATACACCAGCATACTTCCTTCCTGAACTTGTCCTGCTGCATTTACAGTCAAGTGCGGAAGATTTAGACTCTGAAATCCGTAGAGAAACCCGTTCACAATCAGAGAAGTAATAAACATCACAATCAGCAGAGTAGCTGCAAACAGCAGCGTTGTTAGATACTTAGACAAGAGAATTTTCGCTCGACTCGCAGGACGAATGAGCAGCAGCTTAATTGTCCCCCATGTAAACTCACCAGCGACCATATCTCCGGCAATGATTACGGTAAATAACGTAACCATGATGATTAATCCTGCTGCGCTTAGCGTGCCACCCCATAAGGTGTTATCTGTCGGAGGGTAATTATGATCCAACATGTACTGCTGGAGTGCTATGTCCTCCTTCATCTGCTGTTTAAATTTGGCCGGCACATCCGGATTTTCCAGCTCTTTCTGATTGTGCTCAATCGATTCCGATGCTCTGGTCTTCCAGCCTTCGTCATCAGTCTGATAGCCCGAATGTGAGAACAGTGCAGCTAATACGACAATGACAATCAATAATCCACCTAGAATCCAAGTTCGCAGCCTACGATAAATTTTCATATGTTCATTTCGAATGAGATTAAGCAATCGGATCACTTCCCGTCATCTCTAAAAATTGATCTTCCAGGGATTTGTTTGCCGCTCGAATGCCGTAGACCGCAATCCCTGCCTCTACGAACCTTTTGTTCCACGCTGCTGTCTCTTTCTTATCGAGATTCATGATGATCTCATCCCCAGCCACTTCCGCTTGTGCTCCGTGTTCTGCTGCTAATGTTAAAACTCGATCCATCGACGCCACCTCAAAAGCCACCTGCTGCTTGCCATCCGCCTGACCAAACTCTTTAATCAGTCTGACGTCCACCAGCTTCCCGTTCTGAATAATGGCGACACGGTCGCACATCAACTCCATCTCCGCTAGTAAATGACTGGACACGATAACTGAGATCCCATCCTCCCGGGTAAGCTTTCGTAAATGATCACGCAGCTCACGAATACCTGCTGGATCCAGCCCATTAGTAGGCTCGTCCAGGATTAGCACAGACGGCTTATGCAGCAAAGCTTGAGCGATCCCAAGCCTTTGGCGCATACCGAGGGAGTACGTTTTGACCTTGTCATGAATTCTATTTTCCATACCGACAAGATCAATGACCTCTTGAATTCGGTCTTCCTCTATACCCGGGAACATTCTCGCGTAATGGACCAAATTATGATAACCACTCAGAAACTTGTACATTTCCGGATTTTCTACAATTGCGCCAACATGACGAATCGCTTGCTCAAAATGGGTACGAATCGAATACCCGCCAATCCGTATATCCCCTTCCGTGATCGACATGAGTCCGACCATCATCCGAATGGTTGTCGTTTTACCGGCTCCGTTCGGACCGAGAAATCCAAACACCTCGCCCCGCGGCACCTCAAAGCTTAATTTATCAATAATCGTCTTAGAACCGATTCGTTTCGTAATTTGATCGATTTTTACTATCGGCGTAATGGCTTCTATTGTTGCCTTCATCTTTAACACTCCCCCTAACTTTTAACCAATATAACCCAATGCTACCCTACCTGAACCGCTTTGCCTAGTAATCTTCTTAAGAATAGTCATAGAGAAATGTCACAAATCATCACCAAACCATATGACTGCGCTCACTATGGCTTTTTCCTGATTTTATGTACAATGATCTTATAAGATCTTGTGTAAAGGAGTCCTTTTATGATTCAAAGAAGACCTTGGCACGGTGTGGAGTGGTCCCTGTTTATCGTCTTGACCGGTTCTACGCTGCTTGGCTTACTTTATGCGCTTCTGCATATGCATGAGCATGAACTAACTGCCACCATCCAAACGATATTGGCCATCCTCCTGTCCTACGGCGCCCCATTTCTATTCTGGAGACCGAACTATATCAACTCAACTTTCTATCCGATTGCCGTGCTGCTGACAGGTATTCCTCTACAAATCTATCTTTCATGGATGCAGCAGGATGCGTACCTTACTATTAATTGCCCATTAATGGTCATTGGATTCCTAACCGACCGAAAAAATGCTTGGTGGACTGCTCCCATATTTATGGTGGCTATGCCTGTTACCTATTTTTTCATCCTAAACAGTGGAATGGGTGTTGGCCAATTATTCAGCATTATCTTAAATGCGGTACTGTTTTTCGCCATTGGTCTTAGTTTACAGCGGGTTGTGACGTCGAATGAGAAGACCGAAAAGCTTTTAGCCGAGAACCAACGTCAGTATCATTTAATCCATGAGCAAAATAACGCATTAGAGCAGTACGCCAACCAAATCGAACAGCTTACGCTGCTTGAGGAGCGTAACCGGATGGCACGTGAATTACACGATACAGTAGGTCATACATTTACTTCCGTCATCATGGGGATGGACGCTGTGTCCTACCTGATCGAAACAGTGCCAGATAAAGCCAAAGAAAAGCTGGACGTCCTACGTAGTGTAACCCGCAATGGACTCGAAGAAGTACGTCGCAGTATTCATCAGATGGTTCCCGAAGGCGATATGCTGCTCTCCCAACAATTGACGAGACTGGCCAACGAATTTGCTCTTCATACCGGGACCCAAATCCGATTCACCACCGTAGGTAACGAATTCGACATTCCGAAACAAACTAAGCTTTCGCTCATTCGCTGTCTGCAGGAATCACTAACCAATGCCAAACGGCATGGCCGGGCTTCCACCGTAGAAGTAACACTCACTTACTCCGATGATTTAGTAGACATTCGCATTGAGGACGATGGCGTCGGTACGGAACAGCTGAAAGTTGGCTTTGGTATCAATGCCATGCAGGAACGCATATTTGCGCTGCAGGGTACACTTCAGGTGAGTTCCACAATAGGTCAAGGTACTGTCGTTCATTGTTCCATTCCCGCCAAACGTTTGCCGTCATTCTAAATCCTTTCCCGTTGGAAGCACTGGGTGGTACAATGTGGATACAAACTTAAGCTGCGCTTACGATGCCAGTTTTTCTGGCGAAAAACTCAAGTAACGCTTTCGATGCCAGTTTTTCTGGCGAAAAACTCTGAGGAGGACCAAGCATGAACACAACCCCGCTTAAACTTCTCCTGGTCGATGATCAGGATTTAATAAGAGAAAGCCTACACATCGTTCTTGATATGGATCCGGATATTCATGTTGTCGGTTTGGCCGAGAATGGTCACATAGCTCTAAAACAGTGCGAAGAACAGCAGCCTGACGTTGTACTTATGGACATTCATATGCCTGTCATGGACGGCGTCGAAGCAACCCGCCAAATCAAGGCCACATGGCCTCAGATTCGCGTCATCATTCTGACTACCTTCCAGGAAATCAGCTATGTCGTCGATGCCCTAGGAGCGGGTGCCGAAGGCTATCTACTCAAAGCTATTCATCCGAAGGATCTGGCGGCCGGTATCAAATGGGTGCATCAAGGCGGCACACTCATCCCTCAAGATATCGCCAGAATGCTCGTCCAGCAAGCGAGAGGCGCTTCAGATAGCACATCGCAGGGTGCCGGAGTCAAAGCTCTGGAAGAGCAGGTTCGGGCCGATACTTATGGACTCAGTGAACGAGAAGTGCAAGTACTGCACTGTATCGCCGATGGCCTCAATAACAGAGAAATTGCCGAAAAGCTGTTCTTGTCCGAAGGCACCGTGAAGAACTATATTTCCAGCATATACTCGAAAATGGACGTCCGAGACCGCGTGCAAGCATCCAAGAAGGCTCATGAGGAAGGGATGCTATAGATTTCCAGATGCACTAAGACACGGAAAGACCGCTCTTCGACTAGGAAGATGCGGTCTTTTGTCCTTTCAACTATCCGAAAAGCTTCTCCAGTAACGACTTTTTTCGTTTCCGAATCTTTTTATAGCTTTTCACCCTGGAATATGTCGGCTCATCATCAACCGGTTCAAGCAATTCAGCTGCATAGAGCGTCAATTGTTGGGATTCCTTATGCAAAACTTCGGTATCCATGTCCGTCGGCTGCTGCAGTACCACGATCCCATTTGCCAACTGCTCATGGAGCTTATGTTCAATTTGGTATTTAAATTGCCGCAGCATTTGTTCTTGCTGTTTGTTTTGGAGTTCAAAATGTGCATGAAGCTGCGTTTGAAGATCCGCTACCTGCTGGGAGAGGAGCACAACTGCTTTTTGCAGAGAATGAAGATGCTGTGTACCGATGGGTTCGTCCATTTCAAACTCCTGAAGGTCCTGCCCATTCTCAGCTAGCAGTGCATGCAGTTCCGCCGGCGTAATGAGATTCTCTTTCTTCATGTGCTCCCCTCCAATCCGTTCATATTAGGCTCCCTCATCATCGCGAGCTTACCTGCTCTTTCTATTGTACATGATGTGTATGAATTGTTCACCTTTTGATTCTGAGAGTTAGGAGTAAATCAAACATGCAAATAGAATCACATCTTAAAAAGAAACAGCGAGTACTAGATAATTTCCTGATACCTTTTGTAAAATCACGTTCCTTTCCTTATTTGTGGCTTAGCCAACTCATATCCATGCTCGGCGGTTCTGTTACTACCGTTATTTTACCCATGGTTGTTTATTCCCTAACAGGTTCAACCACGATGATGGGCATCGTTATGGCTGCTTATATGCTTCCTTACGTAATCATGCTCCCTTTTTCCGGCTGGATCGTAGATCGTTATGATCGCGTTAAAATTATGATGCTCTCTGATATCGTTCGATTTATCACCATGTTAGCCATCGCGGTGCTTATTTTTACTAACACCTTATCCATCCATGTCTTATTCGGACTTGTAGGCATCTATGGCCTCATGGAGGGCCTTTTTCATCCTGCCTATTCAGCTGTACGCGCCACCGTATTCACACCCGAAATTCGTAATGCAGCTAACGCTCTGACACAAATGAGCAATCAAGCCGTCCGACTTATCGGACCTGTCCTAGGTGGACTGCTGATTTCTTCCTTATCAGCGAGTTACGGCTTCGGATTAGATGCGCTGACCTATCTACTCTCCTTTCTATGCCTGCTCTTTATGGTGAAAAAATCGCTTTATACACCGATCATCAAACAAATTGCAGATCAACCCTCGACTTCGTGGAAGAGCGAATTTCTAGAAGGCATTACGATCCTCAAAGGTCATCCCTGGCTTTGGATAACGATCCTTGCCTTTTCGTTCATTAATATTAGTTATAGTGGAATTAGTGTCATTCTTGTTCCTTGGTTATTCAAAGTACATCTACAACTGGATCCATTGATGTATGGTGTCGGGATTACTTGCTCCGGACTTGGGGCGATTGTTGCAGCACTCATTTTCGGCTCTAAGACGAAATGGCCTCATCGAGGTCTACTCGCTTACGGTTCTGTACTCCTCAGCGGTGTGGCATTGCTGCTCCTGCCTCTCACCTCTTCAGCGGTCATTCTAGCTGTCCTAATGGCGGTAGAAGGCTTTGGCCTTATGATCTTCGGTCTTATCTGGGAAACTAGCTTACAGGAGCTTGTACCGGCAGAAGCCTTCGGCCGTGTGGTCAGTCTGGATCTGTTAGGTTCTTTCGCCCTGCTGCCTGTGAGTTATTTCCTCATCGGCTTAATTGCTGATGGAATTGGCGGGATTACGACCATAACGTTGTTCGCTTCGATTGGCATTGCCATTGTTGCTAGTGTGCTATGCGTGCCTGCTATTCGTCGGTTTCAGTGACGGGTTAGGGCATCTTATGGAACCGCGAAAGGGAACGTCTATTTTACTTAATAATTGCTATAATGCTAGCGTGGCGGAACGTCAGTGCGTTTATTTCAATTTTGAGAGCAGACGTTGGATAGATGTGATACTCCCACTGCTATTGTTCGACGACAACTAAATCAGGGCCAAAAAAAGGGACTGTCCCATAAGGCGTTCATCTTTAGGCTGCCTCTGTTTTCACTGTTGCACTACATGGAAAACCTACCGTTAATTTAGGTGTTTTTTCACAAAAAGCTAGTTTACATGGAAAATCTCCCGTTATTTCTGATGTTTTCTCGCGGAATAGCGATTCCCCCAAAAATTAGAGGGAGGTTTTCCAGTTAGATGACCGTTTAGAACAATTAACGCCAAATTAACGGGAGGAATTCCTGTTAGATTTCGCTCCGTATCGAAACAAAATAGAGGCTGCTCGCTAGGTTATTAACCTTTTGAGTCAGCCTCTTATCCGCATCTTTATGGTAAATTCGATGATCCCATCAAGTAACGATCGACTTCACGAGCCGCTGCGCGACCTTCGTTGATTGCCCAAACCACCAGGCTTTGCCCACGACGCATGTCACCGGCTGCGAAGACACCGTCCACGCTCGTCGCAAACTTACCATAGTCTGCTTTCGCGTTGGAGCGCTCGTCTTTGACGACGCCTAGTTGATCCAGCACCGTGTTCTCCGGCCCTGTGAAGCCCATCGCGATCAGTACCAGCTGAGCTGGGTATACTTTCTCGCTGCCCGGAACTTCCACAGGAACGAATTGGCCTTTCTCGTTCTTCTGCCACTCGATGAGCACCGTATGCAGTTCCTTCAAGTTGCCATTCTCATCCCCCACGAATTTCTTCGTGTTGATTAAGTATTGGCGCGGATCGTCACCCTGCAGCGCAGCCGCTTCTTGTTGACCGTAGTCCACTTTGTGGACTTTTGGCCATTCTGGCCAAGGATTGTTCGCAGGACGTGTGTCCGGTGACTTCGGCATAATCTCAAATTGCGTAACACTCTTCGCTTTGTGACGCAAAGATGTGCCCACGCAGTCCGTACCCGTGTCGCCGCCGCCGATGACGATAACATCCTTACCTTCGGCGGAAATGAAAGCACCGTCGGCGTGCTCGGAATCCAGCAAGCTCTTCGTGTTCTTGCTCAGGAATTCCATGGCCAAGTGAACGCCGCCTAGCTCACGACCCTCGATCGGAAGATCGCGGCCTTTCGTTGCCCCGCCGCATAGAACGATGGCATCGAACTCCTCTTGTAGCTTCTCGATCGGATAGTTCACACCGACATGAGCGCCAGTAACGAACGTGATGCCCTCGGCTTCGAGCAGGTCCACACGACGCTGGACGTACTTCTTATCCAGCTTCATGTTCGGAATACCGTACATGAGCAGTCCGCCCACGCGGTCTGCACGTTCGAACACGGTAACCCAGTGTCCAGCTTTGTTCAGCTGCGCTGCTGCAGCGAGTCCGGATGGACCCGAGCCTACGACAGCTACCTTCTTACCTGTCCGAACTTCCGGAGGCTCAGGTGTAATCCAGCCTTCATCGAAGCCTTTATCAATAATCGCTTTTTCGATGCTTTTGATCGTAACCGGTGTATCCTTCAGACCTACCGTACACGAACCTTCACATGGCGCCGGGCAAACGCGTCCCGTGAACTCAGGGAAGTTGTTCGTTTTATGCAGACGGTCCAGAGCCTCTCTCCATTGACCGCGGTACACCAGATCATTCCATTCCGGAATGAGGTTATTTACCGGGCAACCAGCGGCCATGCCGCTGATCAACGCCCCTGTGTGACAGAAAGGAATCCCACAGTCCATACATCTTGAACCTTGCGTCTGCAATTTATCTTCAGTCAGCGGCGTCGCAAACTCTTTCCAATGTCCAATGCGGACTAGGGGAGCAGCTTCAGTTGCCACTTCACGACGATGTTCTATAAAACCAGTTGGTTTACCCATTTACGTTTAATCCCTCCTGAGAGTTTTCGCGAGAAAACTTACTTCGTAAGCATCTGCTGAGTTTTTCACCAGAAAAACGGGCATCGGAAGCATCTCATGTTTTGCTTCAGCAAAACTTACTTCGTCAGCATCTGATCTGATTCGTTAATTTCCACCGACCCGAGAAACATCCCTCATATTCGCCTCGAAAGCAACCATGATAGCTTCTTGTTGGCTTAGTCCGGAGCGTTTCACCTTTTCGATAGCATCAAACATCCGTTTGTAGTCCTTCGGTATAACCTTCACGAACTTCCAAACGTACTCATCCCAGTGCTGAATAACTCGGTGGGCAACGCTGCTATCCGTAAATGTGGCATGATGCTGAATCATCGTTTTCAGTTCGTTCATTTCATACGTTTCTTCCAGCTGCTCTAGGTAAACCATTTCTTTGTTCACCTTACTTGAGAAGTCCCCCTTCTCATCCAGTACATAAGCGATACCGCCTGACATGCCTGCAGCGAAGTTGCGTCCCGTAGAACCGAGAACTACAACACGGCCGCCCGTCATGTATTCACAACCATGGTCGCCTACACCTTCGACAACCGCTCGCACGCCGCTGTTTCTTACGCAGAAACGCTCACCTGCAATACCCCGGATGTAAGCATCCCCGTCGGTTGCGCCATAGAACGCGGTATTTCCAATAATCACGTTGTCTTCGGGAACAAAGTTCGCCTTACTGGAAGGGAAGATAGCCAGTTTACCACCAGATAATCCTTTACCAACGTAGTCATTGGCATCGCCTTCCAGCGAAAGTGTGATCCCTTTCGGTACGAAAGCACCGAAGCTTTGTCCAGCAGACCCATTAAAGTGGAGGCGGATGGTATCGTGAGGTAAGCCGTCCACGCCATGACGACGTGTAACTTCACTACCTACAATCGTTCCGACAACACGGTTGACGTTCGCAATTGGCAGGATGGCGTGCACATGCTCTTTGCGCTCAATCGCAGGCTCACAAATAGCGAGCAGCTTCGTTACGTCCAATGAGCGATCCAAACCATGATCCTGCGCCATTTGGCAGAAACGGCCCACATCCTCGCCCATCTCTGGTTGGTGCAGAAGCGGCGATAAGTCGACGCCCTTAGCCTTCCAATGCTCGACAGCTTGTTTAGACTCAAGCACATCTGTGCGACCGACCATCTCTTCAATGGTACGGAAACCAAGCTCAGCCATCATCTCACGCACATCCTGCGCAATGAAGGTCATGAAATTGACCACATGCTGCGGATCCCCGGCAAATTTCTTACGAAGCTCCGGATTTTGCGTAGCAACCCCAACCGGACAGGTATCCAAATGGCACACGCGCATCATCACGCAGCCAATTGTAATGAGCGGAGTTGTAGCGAAGCCGAACTCCTCAGCCCCAAGCAGGGCAGCTACGACAACGTCGCGCCCCGTCATCAGCTTGCCGTCTGTCTCGACGACGATACGGCTGCGCAGGTTGTTGAGCACGAGCGTCTGATGCGTCTCCGCCAGACCGAGCTCCCAAGGCAGTCCCGCGTGACGAATACTCGTCTGCGGCGACGCGCCTGTTCCTCCGTCGTAGCCGGAGATCAGGACAACGTCCGCTTTCCCTTTGGCTACGCCGGCAGCGATGGTGCCAACACCGACTTCGGATACCAGCTTCACGCTGATCCGTGCCCGCGGGTTGGCATTCTTGAGATCGTGGATCAGCTCAGCTAGATCCTCGATCGAATAAATATCGTGATGCGGCGGCGGCGAAATCAAGCCTACGCCTGGCGTAACACCGCGAACCTCGGCAACCCAAGGGTACACCTTGGTTCCCGGGAGCTGACCGCCCTCGCCGGGCTTCGCGCCCTGCGCCATCTTGATCTGAATCTCGTCAGCATTGACGAGATAGTGGCTTGTGACGCCGAAGCGGCCGGACGCCACCTGCTTGATTGCGCTGCGGCGAAGGTCGCCGTTCGCATCCGGCGTGAAGCGCTCCGGATGCTCGCCGCCCTCGCCGGTATTGCTCTTGCCGCCGATGCGATTCATCGCAATCGCAATCGTCTCATGCGCTTCTTTACTGATGGAGCCATAGGACATGGCTCCCGTCTTGAAGCGCTTGAAAATCGACTCGATCGGCTCCACTTCTTCGATCGGGATCGGTTGTCGGCCTTCCTTGAAGCTCAGAAGCCCGCGCAGAGCCATATATTTCTCATCCTCACGTTTGATGAGTTTCGAGAAATTCTTATACATCGCGTAGTTGTTCGTACGAACGGCTGATTGTAGGGCATGCACCGTTTCTGGTGTGTAGAGATGATCTTCTCCATCTCTGCGCCACTGCAAATCACCCCCGGTGTCCAGCACCTTATCGCGTCCCTCTTGCTCAGAGAAAGCGCGGTTGTGGCGGATCAGAGCTTCCTTAGCCACAATATCGATGCCAATCCCGCCAACAGGCGTGTAGGTCCATGTAAAATACGAATCGATGAGCTCTTGGCTAAGTCCAATCGCTTCGAAAATTTGCGCCCCACGATAACTCTGGATCGTGGAAATTCCCATTTTCGCCAGGACTTTAACAACGCCCTTCGTCACCGCTTTAATGTAGTTATACGTCGCTTTCTCAATATCAACGCCAACTAGCTGCTTGCGCCCTATCATGTCGTCTAACGTTTCTAACGCGAGATATGGGTTAATAGCCCCTGCGCCATAACCGAGCAGCAAAGCAAAATGGTGCACTTCACGCGGTTCGCCTGACTCTACAAGCAAGCTAACTTTGGTCCGTGTGCCTTGGCGAATCAAATGGTGATGGAGACCTGAAGTCGCAAGCAGCGCTGGAATCGGTGCCTTACGGCTATCCACACCGCGATCTGAAAGAATTAATAGCGAAGCGCCTTCCACAATGGCTAGATCAGCCGCAGCATAAAGGGCTTGCATAGCACTTTCCAGACCCTCTGTGCCTTCGACCGCCTCGAATAGCGTAGGCAAGGTAACTGTTTTGAAGCCATCGCGCTTAATATGACGCAGCTTCGCCAGTTCTTCGTTGGAGAGGAATGGCGATTGCAAACGTATTTGTCGACAGCTCTCCGGTTCAGGGTTAATCAGGTTACGCTCAGGACCGATTGTAGTGCCTTGAGCTGTAATAATTTCTTCGAAATTCGCATCAATCGGCGGGTTGGTAACTTGCGCAAACAGTTGCTTAAAATAGTTATATAGCAGCTGCGGTCGATCGGAAAGCACGGCAAGCGGTGCATCCGTACCCATTGAACCAATGGGGTCTACACCCGTTTTAGCCATTGGCTCCAGTGTCTTACGCAGTTGTTCGAAAGTATATCCAAATGCATGCTGACGCTGCAGTACCGTGTCATGGTCGAAACCGAGCACGATTGGCGCATCTTCCAAGTCTTCAAGGGAAACAAGGTGCTCGTTCAGCCAATCACGGTAAGGCTGTTCGCCAGCGATGCGGCTTTTGATTTCCTCATCGGTCACGATGCGGCCTTCTATCGTATCGACAAGCAGCATACGTCCCGGTCTGAGACGATCTTTGTACAAAATACGCTCCGGCTCAATATCCAAGACACCAACTTCAGAAGCCAGAACAATGAAATCATCGGTAGTTACATAGTAACGCGATGGACGCAAGCCATTACGGTCAAGAATTGCTCCAATTTGACTGCCATCTGTGAAAGCAATGGCAGCTGGACCATCCCACGGCTCTATCAGTGTACTGTGGTACTCGTAGAAAGCCTTCTTCTCATCATCCATCGTTTCGTGTTTGGACCAAGGTTCAGGTACCATCATCATCGCTGCATGCGGCAGCGAACGCCCAGAAAGCATGAGGAATTCTAATGTATTATCAAACATTTGTGAATCGGAGCCATCGGTATCAATAACAGGAAGAATGCGTTTGAAATCGTCGCCGAATAATTCGGTTTCGCACATAGCCTGACGGGCATGCATCCAGTTCACATTGCCGCGCAGGGTATTAATTTCACCATTATGAATCAAATAGCGGTACGGATGTGCACGTTCCCAGCTCGGGAATGTGTTCGTACTAAAGCGGGAGTGAACGAGTGCGAGTGCGGAGTCTACTTTCTCATCTTGCAATTCAATGTAATAAGCGTCAACTTGCTCGGGCGTTAACATTCCTTTATATACAATCGTTCTGCTAGACAAGCTAGAATAGTAAAATTGCGAATCACGATGAGATAATTTGATAGCGTTTTCTGACAGCTTACGAATAATATATAGCTTACGCTCAAAATCCAAGTTGCTCGTAACATCTTCACTTTGACCAATAAAGACTTGGCGTACGAAAGGCTCTGCTGACTTGGCGGAATCTCCCAAAGAACTGTTGTCCGTTGGAACGGTTCTCCATCCGAGGAATTGCTGACCCTCTTGTTTGACAATTCGCTCAATTATACTCTCACATGCTTGGCGTGCCTCCAAATCCTGAGGTAAGTAGACCATACCGACACCATAGCTGCCAGCAGCAGGGAGCTTTATATTCTCCTCCACACAAGCGGACTGAAGATACGTATCCGGGATTTGCATCAATAAGCCTGCCCCGTCACCCGTATTCGTTTCACTACCTTGACCACCGCGATGATCTAAATTACAAAGGACACGAAGCGCCTGCTTGACGATTTCATGTGATTTGACGCCCTTGATATTGGCAACAAAGCCAATACCGCACGCATCATGCTCAAACCCCGGATCGTACAATCCCTGTTTGGGAGGTAATCCAATTTTAGTCATGTTGTGCAACCTTTCTTCCCTCGTTTTTGGTTGTACTCTTCGTCCTTGTTGGACGATGGAGTCGTTTACCCTTGGACGCACGCGTTAAAGCGCTAAAAAGTTATGACACGCGAATGCCTATTCCACCTAAACCAAGCTAATTAATTAGATGAAATATTCTCAATATTTTTTATATTATATTAACACTTGATATCTTATAGTTCAATTCAAAAATAATTAATATGAAAAGGTTTTCATTTTAATAGATTCCAGCGTGAAAATCGCAATGCCTGCACACTCCCTTAACGTATAGTACGTCAACGAAAGCGGACGAATCTGAACCGGCTCGACCGTCGATGTAATTCCCAGGCTTCTCGCCATCAGAGATGCCCGATAAGCATGGAAGCCATGCGTTACAATCACCGCTGTCCGATATCCTTTTTCCATCATAATCGCCTGACTGTTCTGTAAATTCTCCATGGTGCTTCGTGACTTCTCCTCTAAAAGGATGGCCCGCTCCGGTACTCCTTTCTCCATTAAATAACGTTTCATCGTTTCGGCTTCAGAGGGTTCACTGCCGCCTATTCCCCCACTGGCAATAATATTCGGAGCTAATCCACTGCTGAAAGCCTCCACCGCAATATCCAATCGTTCACGTAAAGCCGGACTCGGCTTGCCATCCCATACCGCAGCGCCTAGAATAATGATACAATCACTAGGAGTTCCATGGGAATGTTTCCAAGTATAGTTAACTTTCCAGCTCATTAGAGTAAAGTAAAACAGGATGATTAGGAACAAAGCAACGAGTATCCAAAACCAAGTTTTGAGTTTCTTTTTCATAGGCCCATGATAGCAAACTTTCTATGTTTCATGCTATGATAGCTTATACCGCTGCAATGAACATACATCCAGATTCCACAGCCTAGGAGGAACTCTGTTTTGAGTATACAGCATACTTTTTCAACCGGAACGATCTGGGAGCCTCTTTATCAATGGCAAATGAAGGCCCATCCGATTGAAGTTGAGCTTTTCCGGTCGCAGCCGCTGCGCCGTCTGAAGTTTCTCCATCACTTCGGGGCATCTGCGCTTTTTTCACCGATGACACATTCCCGCTTTGAACATACCGTAGGCGTCTGGTCATTGATGGCTCACTTTTGCCCAGATGAACCTCATCTGCGTATTGCTGCGCTTCTACATGATATTGGACACTTGCCTTTCTCCCATGCGGTTGAGAGAACACTTGGGTACGATCATCATCAGCAGACTGAGCAATTGATTAGGCGCGGCGTCGTTGCTGATATTCTCATCAAGCACGGCATTTCGCCACCGTCGATTGTGGATATTTTGAATCAAGACAGCCCTCTTACGAATAAAACAACGCTGCTTGGGCTCGATCATCTTGATAGCTTTCTAAGAGATACTTATTATGCCGGACAACAAGTACGACCACCCTCTGAGATTGTCAAAGGGCTTCGCTTACGCGGTCATTATGTGGAAGCTGACGAAGATACGGCTGCTGCGCTTGTTCATGCGGTTGTCGAGGACCACCGACTCTTTCTGAACCCACAGTTCCTTGCGATGGATGCTCTGCTGGCTAAGGCCGCTGCTCATCACTGCGAGTCGAATCCCGGCATGAAGGAACGTATTCCTTCCCTTATGGATCACGAATTGATCCAGGAGCTTTTGCAGAGCAATAATGCGACTTCCAGGGAAATCATCCATGTGCTGATGTACGAGCCCCAACGGATTCAAATCACAGGGGAGCCTGTTCCAGGCAGTATAGAAGTCAAAATTCGAAAACCTTACAAGAAACAACCACTGATCGGCGATAAGCTCGCCTCAGAAGCAAGCTTTCAATCTGCCGTCAAACTGGCAGAGCTCGATAGCATGACCGCTACTTACTTTTTCACCATATAATACTTACATTTATTACATCCGCAGAGGGGAATGGCCCAGCTTGGCAAAATTGTATTTCCGTTATGGCACAATGAACAGTGGTAAATCAATTGAAGTTTTACGAGTCGCTCACAATTATGAAGAACAAGGAAAAAAAGTACTGCTCCTCACGTCCGTCGTAGATGATCGTTTTGGAGTTGGCAAAGTTGTCTCCAGAATCGGCATGCAAAAGTTCGCTACCGTGGTAGACAAGGACTTGGATATGATTGCACTCGCGAGCACAGAACGCCCAAACTGCATTTTGGTTGACGAAGCGCAGTTTTTGAATAAAGAGCAGGTTGCTCAATTAATTGAAATTGTTGATGAATTGGATATTCCCGTTATTGCTTATGGGCTCAGGGCTGATTTCATGGGGCAATTATTCGAAGGAAGCGATGCATTATTAGCTGTAGCTGACACGATTGAGGAGATCAAAACCATCTGCTGGTATTGCGACAAAAAAGCGATTATGAATATGCGCTGCAAAGACGGGAAGCCGATCTTCCACGGCGAACAGATTCAAATTGGCGGTAATGAAAGCTATGTACCTGTGTGTCGTAAATGTTATGCATCTAAGCGGAAGTCTTCACAAATTTAAAGGCTATACTATCTATAGGTCACAAAGATATGGTTTTATTAAGAAAGGTGAGTTCCTTGCGAAAAAAACGGATTTTGCTCTTATCCGAGGGCTTCGGGAAAGGTCATACGCAAGCGGCTCATGCGCTTTCAGTGGAGCTAAGACAAAGTTCATCTGAAATTATCACACGTGTGATCGAGCTTGGCGCTTTTTTGCATCCTACCTTAGCACCTTGGATCTTTTCGGCATACCGCCGCACGGTTACATCACAACCCAAACTCTATGGTATGCTTTACCGTAATCAATATGAAAAGTCGCCTAACCGCGTTGCAGCACTTTTTCTGCATCGTATTTTCTACTCCCAAACGAAAGCAATCATCAAGCAGTTAAAACCAGATATCATCGTTTGCACGCATCCTTTTCCGAGCATTATTGTCTCTCGTCTAAAAAGAGCTGGACTTGCTGTTCCACTCTTCACCGTCATCACCGATTATGACATTCATGGCACGTGGATTGATCCAGCAGTGGACAAATATTTGGTTTCAACACCATTGGTGAGAGAACGCTTGATAGGCCGCGGCGTGCCGGAAACGCATGTTGAAGTCACGGGGATTCCTGTGCATCCTAATTTCCGGTTGGAACATAGCAAAGAGCAGATTCGCCAAGAATTTGGTCTAAAAGCAATGCCCACTGTTATGGTCATGGGCGGCGGTTGGGGAGTATTTAAAAAGGAAGAAAAGGAAGAACTTCTGACGTACTTGGCAAGTTGGAGCAAGGATATCCAGCTTCTAATCTGCCTGGGAACGAATGAAAAAGCACGTCAACAACTACTCGAGGAAGACGTGTTCCGGCAGCCTAACGTACATCTAATCGGTTATACAAGCGAGATTAACAAGCTGATGGACATCTCCGATCTGCTCATTACGAAGCCAGGCGGGATGACTTGTACAGAAGCGATGGCCAAAGGCATTCCAATGCTGTTCTACAGCCCAATTCCAGGTCAAGAAGAGAAGAACTGCGACTATTTTCAGGAACAGGGTTATGGCCAGAAAATTATTTCGCTAGAGATGATAGACCACTGGTTCAAATTACTGCTTGAACAGTATCCCGAGCTTGTGAAACGTAGAACAGATATCCGCAACCATCAAAAATATACGGCGCAAGACTGCTCCACAGCCATCATGCAATACTTAAAGTTATCGGAGAAGCGCCCCTATATGCAGGCATCAACAACAACACCGCTCATACAATGGTATTAACCATGTATAGGGCGGTGTTTTATTTATGGATCCCCTTCATCGATTCGGCAAGCAGTTCATCTTCTCTTATTTGCTTATCTGGTTCGTCGGCAGCCTCTGGATGATGGCTGTGCTGGGCAGCGGCTCAGTTCAGGGGAAACTGTTCGGTGTCGACATATTTCTGTATCACGAGTATGCGTGCTTTGGATTTGCGGGAGCTTTGGGCGGAGCGCTGTATGGACTGCGCATGTTTCATGAGCATTATCACGACCTCACCACACAGTGGGTGTACTGGTACCTGATGCGCCCGATACTTTGCTTCGGATCAGCGATTATAACCATCGTCTTATTCGAGAGCGGCATTCTGCTGCTGCAAGTCGGGGACTCGATGGCCGCTCGTATCAGTGTGGCGTTTCTTACCGGTTATGGATACGGGAAATTCATGGAGAAAATTCGTGCATTGACGAATACGTTTTTTAATGGAAACGGGAATGGGAGCAGTAACGGAAACGGAAGTAACGGCGGCGATCAGCCGAAGACCTAATAAGATGGTAAAAAAAGGGGCTCTCCCAAAAGTAGATACTGACCTTTTGGGACGGTCCCATTTTTTTACCATATAATTTATTGTTTTGTGTGGTTTGGGGCATTCCCAAATCTACCAATGGTAGACTTCCATTAAGAGAACGTAGAGGCGCAATTTACGTGGAATATGCTCTAATTCAAGCAGATGAGGAACGTAGAGGCGCTATTCCGTTGTTTTTAGCTTCAAATAGCACAAATTTCAACGAATAAGGCCCTCTCGTTCCGCTAATTTAACTTTCAGCTCATTTCATCCACTTTAGCGGCTTGTCGTTCCGTTAAGAACAACTCTTCCCCAAAAGGACCTCCGCTATTGGCTGAAGTTTTTGGGACAGCCCCTTTTTTTTGCTTAAAATCACCATAAGAGCTGAATCGAGCCAAATCTATATTGAATTGGATTGGGTTATTTGGGGATTATAATTTTGTCACCTACTTGTATAAAGGAGAACACCATGAGAATATTCTTGATTTTGTGTATTTGTCTATTTTTGATGCAACCTACTGCTAGTGCAACCCCTAAGAAAGATCGAGCTTATTATGAGACACGCGGAGAAATCGTTTGGGAAGTAAATACCGATGAAAAAGTCATTGCACTAACGTTCGACGATGGTCCTCACCCTGAGTACACAGCTCAGATCCTGGAACTGCTCAAACAGTACGAGGCTAAAGCCACTTTTTTCGTTGTAGGTAATAAAGTAAAGCTTTATCCTGACGTTCTAAATCAAACTATACGCGAGGGCCATGAGATAGCTAATCATACATACACCCACGCCTATCTAAGCAAAAAAAACAACATCAAAAAAGAAATTAATCAAACAGAGGAACTTATCTATGACACAACAGGAAAGCGGTGCCTATTGTTTCGCCCACCTGGAGGGTTTTATAACGAACGGCTTGTAGCTACTGTTCGAGCAGAAGGTTATAAGATGATTATGTGGAGTTGGCAATTGGATACAAAGGATTGGAGTACACCAGGGGTCAACAAAATTGTAAATAGCGTATTAAAGAATGCGAAAAACGGAAATATTGTGTTATTTCATGACTATATTGAAGGTCCTACACAGACCATAGCAGCCTTGAAGATCATTTTGCCGGAATTAAAAAGTAGGGGATATCAGCTAGTTACCGTTTCACAACTTCTAAACTATAACAAGGCTCTCCCGGCAAAAATTCATTAGACATTGAGAGGTCCTAACTAAATAGAGATTTGAAATGGAGTGCTTTTCGATGGCAATTTTTAAGCTTCGTTATTGTTTGATACTTTGTGCGCTGCCTGTTTTGTTCGGATTCACAGCATCCGCTGGCGACTCCGTCATGACCGAGATTATGAACGAAGCTCCAAAAAAGCGAATCTTACCTATTTCCGCCAGGATAGATCGTGTTGAGGGTGCTATCCCTGGTTACAATGGTCTGGAAGTCGATATTCAAAAGACATACGAAATGAACAAAAACAACCTTGGCAGCAGATCTATTCATTATGTTTATAAAGAAATACCAGCGGAGATTCATCTTAACCAGTTGGGAGCAGCCCCCATTTATCGCGGCAACCCTCAAAAACCGATGGTTTCTTTCATGATCAATGTTGCATGGGGAAATGAATATATCCCTGTTATTCTCGATACATTGGACAAGCATCATGTGAAAACAACTTTCTTTCTTGACGGATCTTGGCTTAAAAAAAATGTGACCATGGCCAAACAAATCCTCAGTCGCGGTCATGAATTATCCAATCATGCTTATTCTCATAAAAACATGAGCCAATTAAGCAATAGCCAAGCTTACCAAGAAATCTCGAAAACCGAGAAACTGCTCACTCAAGAACTGCAAGTAAAAAACCGATGGTTTGCTCCCCCGTCGGGTGATTTCGATAAAGAGACTGTAGAAGTTGCTCAAAGTATGAAGCTGAATACGGTGTTGTGGACATTAGATACAGTTGATTGGAGAAATCCAAGCCCGCAATCCATTATTCATAAAATAAGTACAAAAGTGGACAAAGGTTTCTTAATACTCATGCATCCTACTCGATCAGCAAGTAAAGCTTTGGATGGCATGATTACTGCTGTAAAGAATAAAGGATTGCATGTAGGGACTGTAAGCGACGTATTGTCTACAAATCGGGTTCCAGTTGGTGAACAATACTTTGGGACAGAATGACGTGGAACATTGGGGGGAGTTACAGAACTCGCTTAGCCTGGACAAAGCGCTCTTTCCAAGAACCATTCAATTCAGATATCGTGACTCCAATGCCCGGACGGAAGGTATGCAGCATAAGGCCGTTACCTAAGTACACCGCAACATGTCCGATACGGTCGATACCGCTTTTATTTTTTCTTTTGGGCGTGGTGAAAAACACGAGATCACCTTCACGTAGTTGATCGATAGACACCTCAGTACCAAGCTGACTCTGCTTCCTTGAATCTCGCGGCAGCGATACCCCTTGACTGATAAAGATGTATCTCAAGAAGGAAGAGCAGTCGAAAGAGTCGGTTTGGTCCGACTTCGCCCCGAATACGTAGGGGGTTCCAAGGAAGCCAAATCCTTTCACAATGAGATGGTCGGCTTTGCGTTTCCAACTTGGCTCCTTTTGATCCGAATGAGCGAGCTGTTCAAAATGCGCGACGACTTTAGCGGTTTCGGCAGCGGATATATTTACATTCTTCGTATTAGGGACTGGATCATCTCCATCTTGAGTCTGATCTTGTGTGAGAGCGCTCTCATTCTCCTTCACGGAAGGCTCGCTGCTATCAGGAGTTGTCATTGGTTTCACTGAAGGTTCTTTATCGGTAGTGGCATCCTGTCCTGATAACTGAATAGGAGCAGCTGCTACCCATCTATTGGCGTAAGCATTCGAGAATGCAGCCGATAATTCCATGTTTTCAGGATTTTTCATGGTAAAACCGATTAACACCAGAAAAGCAATGACTAGAGCGGCTATCGCATATTTTTTGGCAAGCATGTGTGGCCTCCTCTAGATAAGCAAGTTTACCTATACCATTCTACGGCCGATGACAAGGTCAGGGGGTATAGAGGATGGGATTTCATGGGTGATTAACAGCAAAGAAGCCTTTCCGTCAGCAGTGCACTGCTTCCAGAAAGGCTTCTTCGTCATTTCAGTGCATCAAACGTATGCACCTTGTTCCAACTGACACCACCGCTAGCAGTGGTGTACATCACGCTAGGCTGCTCATTACCATTCGTGATGAGCCAGCCTTGATTTATGTCTGCCATAGCCAACAGCAGCTCACCAAAGCCTGTGAACAACTCCTTGCCATTCACCCATGTCTTGCCGCCGTCCTTGGTCCAACCGACGGAGTTCGGCTTGTCACAGCTCGGGCACTGCCCGCCCATATAAGCTACGTCTGGACTCACGACATAGAGAGGTCCGGGCTTGGAGCCCGTGTTCTTCGGTCCCGTGTTCTCGCCCGCAGGGAAACCAGGGGCTGGTCCGCCACCGGCGGTGCTGTTTGCCAAAACCGTCAGCCAGTTCTTCCCGCCGTCTTTCGTGTGAAACAACGAATACGAGGTTTGGGTCATCCCCGATTCTCCAACTAGCTCAACCCACGCATCGTTTACACCCGCAGAACGAATAACGACACCGGTTAGTGAAGCTTCTGTTTTACGCGACATAACCTTATTCCATGTCTTGCCGCCATCCTGTGTTCGCTGGACTTCAATAGTATCCTTGACTTGTCTAACAGCCCATCCATTATTTTTATCATGGAAATAGGCGTCCCCCTTCGTCCCCTCAGGTACTGGCAAAGAAGTCCACTTCACGCCTCCATCCACAGTGTGTGCATTCCCGCTAAATGCTTCCGTCTTCGTTACAAAATGAAGGAATGCCTGATTCGGTACTTTACCAACGGATGTCCAGTGCTGGCCTCCATCCTTCGTATTTAACAGTTTACCTTCATCCGAGGCAACGGCCCAAGCATCTTGATTATTCAGTGCAAACAACTGCTTAATGTCGCCTGTCCCCTCGTATTGAACCTTCCATTTTACACCGCCATCATCTGTCCGTGCGATCCAACCTTTGCCGCCGATCCAGCCAGATTTGGCATCAGCCAGCCTTACTGCTGTTACCCCGTTCATCGATACCTTCGATGGTGTTTCATTACCTTTATTGGGAACAGCTGTCGAACCTGGAGCTGGCGTCTCAGCCGCAGCTGTCGGTTGTGGCGTGATCGTTGCACTAGGTGTCGGTGAATTTGAAGCATTCACTGTCCCGCTTGTTGTTCCGGATGATTCACACCCTGTAAGTGCGAATAGCGTAATTGCCAAAAGCGTAAATGTTTTTCTCAACATGATGATAACTCCCTTCACTTCTAATCGTTCATCGATCTACCTTATAGACGTAACTTTCCTGAGAAAAGTTGAGCCCGTAGACACATAGTTTTTTGGCAGATTTAGTATGTCCCATAGCGTATTGTGCTTATGATGGGAGCAAGAATGACCTACATCCCCTTTTTAGCAAAATAATAAATTAGGCATGACTCATCCCATTGACGAATACAATCGAATCAAGGAGGGGGACATTGTTACGGAAAGGAAGAGGATCGGTTGAAATTCATCTGGGGTAAAAAAGAACTCACCTTAATGATCATTCCGGGCGCCAACCACCGAACCGTAAGATTCAAACTTCCGCACAGTAGCCTGTATATTGTGCCAAGCTTGATCCTGCTCGTGTTGATTGGATTTTTTGTCACGATTTACTTAATGAATATCTACTCTCATCAAACGAAAACCAGCATGCAGCAAACGTTCGATGGACAAGAGCGCCAACTGGTTAATCAAATTACACTTAAAAATAGCGAACTGGAACAGCTTCAAACCAATTTGATTGACTTATCCCAGCAAGCGAATGAATTTAAGGTGAAGTTAGAAGAAATTAAGAAACTTGATCATGTCATTCAGTTAATGAGCCAGACAGAAGGAACAAACCGGACAAGCAAAAAGATTTCTATGGAGAGTACAGAGACTCCGAGTGGAGTACTCTCTGACATCGGTGGCAGCGAAGTCCCTGTTACTTCGCAAGAAGTATCTTCTTTGGTCAGCAGCACCAAACAAGGACTTTTTTCGTTAGTTGGGGATATTAATGCTCTTCTTGTGAATTTGAGCGAATCCGAAGCCAGGCTGGCAGAAGCCGAGCGTCTACGCAGCATTACACCGACACTTTGGCCAACGATGACCCACCTTATTACATCAGGTTTCGGCATACGAAGAGATCCTTTTACGCTTAAACCGACCATGCATGCCGGGCTTGACCTCGATGGTGAGATGAATGACCCCGTATATGCCACTGCTGCAGGTAAAGTCGTAGAAGCGAGCTTTGACAACGAACATGGCAATCATATTATTATCGATCATTCCCGAGGGATACAAACGGAGTACATGCATCTGAATAAAATGCTCGTCAAACGCGGAGAATCTGTAACGAAAGGTCAAAAGATCGGCCTACTCGGCTCCACAGGACGAAGCACGGGCTCCCATCTGCATTATGAAGTTCATAAGAACGGCGTCCAGATTGACCCCTCCCCTTATCTCATTTCCAATAGAAAGGATGAACCCTAATGCTTGGAAGCTCAAAAACGAAGCGAATTGATGCGAAAACAACCGACACTTTGATCGGGGGCAGTACCATTTGTGAGGGTAAAATCATGTCCGAGGCCAGCCTTCGCATCGAAGGTCAGATGAACGGCGACATTGAGTGCGCAGGCGACATCACGATTGGCGAGAACGCTGTTGTGCAGTCCAACATCCAAGCACGCGATGTCATCGTTGCCGGCAAAGTGAAAGGTAATATTCACACCAAAGGCAAGCTCATCGTGACCAGCTCAGGCGTGCTTGTTGGCAATATCGATGTCCGCTCCTTCATTATTCAGGAGGGCGGCATCTTTCAAGGAAGCAGCGCTATGAACCTAGCCGCTGTTAGTGACAAAGGCGGAGGCAACGGCAAAGTCATCGATGCCAAAGCACATAAACAGCAGAAGAGCGAGCAGCAGGCTGCTTCTGGCGGGAACTAAATGCCGGTAAGCATCTTGCGAACCCACTCCTCCTTCGGGTGAAGACAAGTAATACTAAGGGTAAGGGGCTATCCCAAAAGGGCTATAGACTTGAGGGGTATCTACATTGAAGATGGTTACACGAATCCATGAGGACTTCCACCGATAAGGGGAGGTCCTTTTGGTGTAGAATTGTTGTTCTTAATGGAACGACAAGCCGCTAAAGGGGATGAAATGAGCTGAAAATTTGAATTGGAGGAACGAGAGGTCGCTATTTGGGTTTTTTTGAGGAAAATAACCAACTAGCGGAACGAGAGGGCGTTATTCGATGAAATTTGTGCTATTCGAAGCTAAAAACAACGGAATAGGGTCTATACGTTCCTCGTTTACTTGAATTAGAGCATAATCCACGTAAATAGGGTCTCTACGTTCCCTCCCTCTGTTAGCAATGTTATTCTAACGCATGCTTTAAAGGAAGCCTACCGTTGGTAGATGGATGCATGCATCCATAAAGAAGCTGTCCATCTAATGTATTTATCATTTTTGGGACAGCCCTTCTATTACTCCATATTTTTCTTTTAAACCTTAAACTTCCCTAAAAGTACTTGTAATTCTTCTGACATCTTCCACACCTGCTACTCCTCTCTCAACGTTCGATTCCGTACAAATTGCGCAAGTAAACGGGCCCCGTAACCGGTTGCGCCTGCCGAATGCCAGCCTTGAGCAGACGATGCAGCCTTTAAAGACGCCATATCGATATGAGCCCAGCGCAGCGATGGCTGGACGAACTTACGCAAAAATAAAGCTGCCGTCGTAGCCCCTGCTTCTCCTACCCTGCTGATGTTGCATATATCCGCATAATCACTGTGCAGGTAAGCTTCATATTCATCGACAAGCGGGAGCTGCCACACTTTTTCGCTCACTTGCTTCCCCGCTTGCACGATCTCCGCCACCATAGCGTCCTCCCCCCAGATTCCAGCATACTTGGAACCTAGAGCGGCTCCGCAAGAATAGGTCAAGGTCGCAATATCAACGGCTTCCACTGCCCCAAGTCGCTGGGCATGAATCAAGGCGTCAGCTAGCACCAAGCGGCCTTCTGAATCCGTATTGCCCACTTGAACCGATACACCGTTCGGATATTGCAACAGCTCGCCAGGCAGCAATGCCTCCCCGTCTGGTATATTTTCGGCAGCAGCAATCAGAACAACGACGTTAGCCTGCACGTCCCCAGCAGCAAGAATATCAAGAGCGCCTATCACGGCTGCCGCCCCAGCCATATCCATGCGCATATCGCTGATATCGAAATCCTTTTTCAGACTGATACCACCTGTATCAAAAGTAATGCCTTTGCCAATTAGAGCCGTAAGCGGCAATGCCTCATCTGTACAATAGCGCAGCTCCAGAAGCGCTGGAGGGTACTTACTGCCTTTCCCCACGGCGATCAAGCCAACCATACCTTGCTGCTCCAGACGCTCCCCTTCATAAACGACAGCCTCAACTTTCGTACGGGCAAAATGTTCCACCGTCTTCTCGATAAGAGTCTTCGGACGCAGCATATTGGGAGGCTCATTCGCGAGATTGCGGGCTAGAATCGCCCCCTCTGCATAAATGCGTCCCCATCGTACCGCTTCGTTCAACGCCTCGCTTGCTTCCTCTACCTTTACTACCTCTGCTTCCGCTTCGGTGAGAAACTGCAAGCTTACTTCCACATGCTTGGTCTGTTTCGTTCGATATACCTCAAACGCATAAGTGCCGAGCTTCCAGCCTTCCACCCAAGCGATTACTGCTTCCACTTCGCTAATGGCAACCAAATGCTCAAAGCGCTTCAGCAGCTCGCCTAAGTTTATGCCTACTAGCTCTTTCTTGTGCTTATGAATCGCACGTCCTGCATTGCCCGCTGCCTCGCGGATTCGTTCCGTATCCAAGCACGAGGCTTCTCCACAACCGACCAGCAGCGCGTCACGCTCTCCAATACGGCCATGCAGCCAAGTCAGCGCTCCTCGTTCTCCCATATGCAGCAGAAGTGAATAGGCTTGCAGCCATGAAGGAAGGCGTGTCGCTCCCATCTCTTCGATGTCGTCCGAGCAGATGGGAACAATGAGGGTCTGGGCATCATTTTCTCCACCAACCGTAAACGTCATCTTAAGATACCTCCATCTTCTAGCCGCTGCCATGTTTCAAAGGAATGCCTTCCTTCTTGCAGACGAATAACGCGAGCACCCCGAGGTAAGTCTCCGTAGGTGCTGCAGCCTGTCACTCTGCCAAAACATAACCGAATATCATGCAGCGTACCACAGTAATCATTGTCATGATCATGACCGACAAAGGTTCCCATCACATCGCCCATTTCCACCATGGCAGCAAACAACCCGCTGTTGAGTTTGGGACAACATACCTCTTCGTGCTTGATACCGCTCACTTTCCCTAGATTCCATACATCGTTGTATTCAGGAAGCGGGATATGGAAAAACGCGAGCCCAGGCAATATAGCCCCGCTCCGTTCGCGGAGAGCAAGCGACTGCTGCTTATACCAATGCACCTGATCCGAGGCAATCCAAGCGTAACCGCCCACTGATTCTGGTGCCATCACGCCGGAATCGAGAAAATAAAGAACAGCGGCCGGATTCCCGGATTGCACGCTTTGAATCGTATGCATGTAATTGCCAACGCCGCTGAGATCTACTGGTCCTGCTTGCGAGTAGCAAGTCTTATGCTCCAGCGCGATCGCCATCAGTTCCTCACGTGTCACACTCTCCTCCGCATCGTGATTACCGAATACGTGCGTCCAGGGTAAGCCAGACTCAACAGCTGGAGCAATAGCTCTGCGAAAGGATGCTGAAGAGTCAGATACGCCATAGCTTGAAATCAGATCGCCCGTATACACGATGAGATCCGGCTTCTCCGCCGCTAGCACCGCACTGACTAAAGCGAGCGTCCTCAAATCCTCTTCATTGTCCTTGTCGCCTCCTATATGCAAGTCCGTGAGCTGTACAATAGTAAATGTCCCGTCCTCCCGGAACCTCAGATCGTCCGCCATTCATCCATGCCCCTTTCTAATCGCAGTTTCAAATATCTGAATAAGCTACTAAGAATGTATTCGCAAACTCGGTAGAATGATGTTGTAAAAAGTCGTCGTTATACCACCTCAGAATGGTCAGATCCCTGTTCTTTATTTTGCCTAATAAAAGCTTCCAGCCCTTCCCGATCCGGGGTACCGGTGCTGCCGCCATAAGCTCCGACGGACATGGCTCCACAAACGTTGCCATATAACAGGCAAGTCTCGACATTTAACCCTATTAAGAACCCATACATGTAACCCGCATTAAATGAATCTCCTGCTCCTGTCGTATCTAAGGCTTTGACCGAGAATCCGGGGCAAGACGTTTGCAAACCGTCTTTCATCGCTACGGCTCCTTGAGGTCCGAGCTTGATTACAACATGCTTGCAGAAGCTCGACATATAGCTTAAGCTGTCATCTATGTGTTCGAAGCCCGTATAGTGGTGCGCCTCGGTTTCGTTCATTAGAAAGACATCTACATAACGCATCAATTCAAACACCCCGGAATACCATTCTCCGGTATCATCCCAACCTACATCGCAAGATATTGTGACTCCCATCTCTTTCAACTTCTTCGCCATTGCGACGAATTCATTATGGTTGCGTCGCCCTCTATAACCGGTCACGTGGGCATGTCTGCCTAATGCTACTTGAGCTAAATCCAGGTCGCTTACTTGCATCTCAGCGTTTGATCCTGCATAGGTAATGAAAGAACGATCCTGCTCCGGATTAATCGCTATCGTTATGCCTGTACGACTCGTTTGGCTAGTCAGGATAAGACTGGTATCGATACCATATTGTCCAAACTGTTCCCGGATATAATGGCCGTAGCCATCATCTCCAAGAACACCGTTAAAGGCTACATGCAGCCCTAGCTTGGCTAATGAGATCGTGAATAAAGCTGCACCTCCGCCTACATGCATTAACATATCTTCAACAAAAATTTCCTGCCCAGGCAGAGGAATCTGATTACAGCCCACCACTACTAAATCAATATTGGCATCGCCGATGACAACCGCATCAAATTTGTTCATTCTGCTCTCCCTCTTCCGCTCTGTCTATCCTTCAGTTTGATAAGCCCTGCAGCTGTCGCGCACAACAAGCTTATGCCCCAAAATCAAATCTTCTCTCGGACTGAATGTAGGATCTGAAATTAATTCAATCAGCGTATCCACCGTAATTTTTCCCATGTCCTGAATAGGCTGCTCCATGGAGGACAAGCGCGGACGAACGAGCTCCGTCAGTTGGCTTCCATCAAATCCGATGATGGATATATCATCAGGAACCTTTAGCTGATGGTCATGAATGCAGTTCATAGCTCCAACCGCCATATCATCACTTACCGCAAATAAAGCGGTAGGACGAGGCTCACAGGCAAGCAGTTCCTTCATCAGATTGTATCCGCTCTGCGTCTTATAATCGCCGAACCGGATATAGTCATTCACAATCTTGACCCGCTGATCTTTGAGTGCATTGCGATAGCCTACATAACGGTTCTGCCCTGATGTGATGTCTCTCATATCCCCGCCAATAAAGGCAATTCGCTCATGTCCGAGCTCAATTAAATAACGGGTCGCATCATAAGCCGCCTCGTAATCATCGATAATGACAGAAACGAACTTATGATCTAAAGGTCTTACACTTGAAAAGATGACTGGGATATCCAATTTATTAATAAAACTGCGAATGTCATCGCTTAATTTCTCATGCATAATAATAATGCCGTCTACTCGCATCTCTTTAAACACATTCAAGTATTTCAGCTCTTTATCCGTATCCTCGATAATGTTGCAGACAAGTAGGTTGTAATCATTCAAGCTCGCCGTTTCCTCGATACTGCTCAAAATAGTGGAATAGAAGCTGGATGTCAGATCGGGAACAATGACGCCAATCAGGTTCGTTTTCTTCCGTACCAAACTCCTCGCGATGTGGCTCGGTGCATAACCAAGCTCGTCAATTACGCGTTTCACTTTGGCCTTCAGATCGTCCTTCACGTATTTTTCTCCGTTTAACACTCTGGAAACTGTTGTTACGGATACTCCCGCTTTCTTGGCTACATCTTTAATTTTGGGCGCCATGATTATCATCCTTCCTTACTAGCAGCATGAACAATTTTCTCTGTTATTCGACAAATATCGGCTGAGCGAACGCCCCGAATCCACCTTCCAAGTAGACAGCGATGCGGATATAACCTTCATCGCCTTTGACCGTATACTTCACCTGTTTGATTCTTCCTGTTTCCTCATGAAGTATACGGCCTTCTTTACCGATCAATGTCACATATTTATACATTTTATCATATAATGGGCTTGATCGAAGATCATAAATAATTTGACCGTCTTCTACCCGAATTCCATCAAAGCCGTAGCCTGTAGAAACATAAAAGCTGCCCTCGCGGATTGCGGTAAGAATAGCTCCATTCGTATTTTCTTCTGAAAGCACCATATTCCAGGCTCGTTTTTCCTGTCCGTAGACATGTGAGTCATCATTTCCGAAGCCCCATACCCTGCGTCCTGCGGACAATAGGTAATCCCATTTATCGAAAGCGATGTCGTATTCCGGATTTCCATCCCCATTCACAACCTCAATGCCATTGTACCGCTGCATGCTGAGCATATCCTCATGCCGCCAATAATGGGAGAAAAATCGATTCGGATGAGCCAGTATAGATAGGCCCCCGTTCTCTACACATATATCGGAAAGCCTTTGATAATTGTCAATCGAAAATTCATTGGAATAGCCATCCATGAGAGATCTCGGAGGGTGGACAAGCAGCATATGCGTTTGCGAACTGCTCACCTCAATTGCTTCAAATACGGTCCCAATCGTGTGCTCACCCTCATGCTCAGTAATCAGATCATGATCGGATATGCCTAGAAAGTCATAATCATGATACATGTGGTACACCGTTGAAAGCGGATGATGCCCATCACTGTTGGTTGTGTGGTTATGAAAGCTGCCTCGCAGCCAGATGCCTTGTTTATCATAAGGATTAACAATTTTCATCCTTGATCCCTCCCTGGTCCTTTATTCTTTAACTGAACCGATCATCACGCCTTGGGCAAAATATTTTTGCACAAAAGGATAGGCACAGATGATGGGTGCGATGACCACCATAATTGTGGCCATTTTCAATGAATTTCCGGTCAATTGCATTTTTTCCAGCATGAGATACTGCGTCGAGCCTGCCGTTTGCAGCAGCGCATCGCGGATCGCATCCTGCCTCGTCAGCATTTCCTGCATCAAGGTGGACAGCGGACGCAGCGTATTTTTCTGCACAAAAAACGCTCCAGTGAACCAATCGTTCCAATGCCCAACGGCAGTAAAAAGTGATATTGCTGCGATCACTGGTTTGCTTAGCGGCAGCATGATGCGGTGAAAAATACCCAGATCATTACACCCATCGAGCTTCGCAGACTCCTCCAAGCTAACACTAATCTGTTGAAAAAAGGTGCGAATGATAATAATATTCCATGCGCTGTACATGCCCGGTACAACATACACCCAAATGGTATTGGTCAAATGAAGGCTCTTGAGCAGCATATAATAGGGAACGATTCCCCCGCTGAACAGCATTGTAAATACGATAAGAAGTGTAAAAAAACGCGATCCCGGCATCGTGGTCCGTTTTAGCGCGTACGCTGCCATTGCCGTTAAATAAACACTGGATATCGTTCCTACTACGGTGCGGAATACAGAAATGAGAAACGCACGAGTAATGTTAGAGGATGAGAATACTTCCTTATAATTCTCAAGCGTCCATATCCTCGGCCAAAAATAGATGCCTCCGCGTTCCGCATCCTTACCGGCATTAAAGGAGAGCGCAAATATATTAAGAAACGGAATCACGATCGACAAACACAACACAATGATGACCAAGTAGATCCCAATCTTAAACAGCTTCTCTCCAGCAGTAAGCTTGTAAAATTCGTTACCCATCCTCGAACCTCCTTTGAGTTTTCGTAAGAAAACTTTCCTCGTAAGCAGAAGTTTTTTAGAAGAAGGCCGCTTCCATGAAAGCAAGATGGAAGTGGCCCGAATCATCCAATCCTAGTTTTAGTTCAAAATAACCTTTGTTTTCGGATCAGCGTTTTTCTTCGCCAGCAGCTCTTCATACTTTTCCAAGCCAGACGCCTTAAGTTGCGCCGAAGCGGCATCGATTATTTTCTTCGCTTCATCTGAACTCTTTGCATAGAATGCGCGAATCATGCTGTCATCATATTTCTTGAGAGCTTCCTTCAGCTGTGTGCCTTGCTCAAATTCGCCGAGGAATGCAAGTGGCTGATAACCGTCGTTCAGCTTCGCATTCTTGAGTTTCTCCTCATATCCCCACATATCGAGAATCTTGTAAGGACCAGCGTTCGTTTCCGGTGAAGCGGTGTCGCCATACTGCGTTTCATTAAAATCGCCTTTACGGTTCAAGTCAGTACTGCCGAGGTAACCGCCCCAAGAATTGCCAACGCCATCAAACCCAAGTGCTGCAGCTGCTTTCGGATCTTTCTTTTTCAAATCGAGTACTTCTTTCTTCACAATCGGATTGCCCTTGGCATCCAACGTGTAATCTCTTCCTTCGATTCCGTACTGCCACAGCAGCTTGCCTTCACGGCTTGCAAGGAAATCGGCAAATTTAACGATATCCTCGGGATTCTTCGTCGTTTTCGGAATTGACCAAGCCCTGTAGCCTGTTTTGTAGTCAATCTGCATTTGGTAGGCTCCGTCCACTGAATTCAGAGGCCCGAGCGGAACATAGTGCGCATCTTTGTTAAAATCAAGGAAGTTATGCATTTCGGCGACAATGGCGTAGGAATCGTTAATGATCCCTTCCGTTGCACGGGTTTCTTCCATTGTGTAATACTCCGGAACCATCAACTTTTCCCCTAGTAGCTTTTGCACAAAGGCAATACGCTTCATCGGATACTCGGTTTGGCTCTCATGAAGAATTTTGCCGTCTGTCCCCTGATGAATCCGCTGCTCATCCGCACCCCAGACCAGATCGTTGTAAAGCCCTCCCATCTCTCTGCCACCCCAGTATCTTGGGCCGATAGGGTACACTTCTTTGCCGTTCTTGTCCTTGAAGCCGCCCGCTTTAATTTTCTTCGCCAACTCATAAAGCTGATCCGACGTTTTGATCGATTTCGGATCAATACCGAGCGTGTCGACGATGTCTTTGCGAATATATGGGCCACCTACGTATTTAGTTTCCTGATACCCGCCTTCGCGCGGAATGTTCATATGCATGGAATACGTCGATCCTTTGAATTCTGGGCGGAACATAACACCAAACTGTGTGTCGATCGGCAAATATTTATCTTGCAAATATTTGCTGTAAATTTTCGTGTTTTTGATCAAAGGAGACAAGTCGGTGAACATGCCTTCGCGCCCTGCCTTAAGAATAAGCGTCATCTCTGGGCGTCCGCTGTTGTTTAAGTTGTAAACGATAAAGTCCGGCAAATCTCCTGAAGCAAGACCTGCAGTCAAGCCGTCAATCGACTTTTGCGCATTGGCGCCTTCCAGCTCCAGTGTAATACCCGTCATGTCCTTTAGCTTCTTGGCGATTTCGGGATTAATATCTTTGGAGACGTCGCCACTACTAAGGAATAGTCGGCCTTTAATCGTACGATCGGCGACCCATGTCGCCGGCTTTCCGGCATTATTTGGGGTGCTTGCCTGCCCACTCTCCTTCGGAGCAGCTTGATCAGTATTGGTTTGACAGCCAGCCAGCAGCATGACGGAGGCCAACGAAATCACAGACCATTTCATCCATTTCATATTCACATTAACTCCCCTTTTTAGTTCATATACCAAGCTTGTTTCGACATTGGTAGCGGTTCCACAATGGCGATACGGCGGATCAACATCTGATCCCTTTGCTGCACTAGTTCAAAATAACTTTGGTTTTCGGATCCGCATTTTTCTTCGCCAACAGTTCTTCATATTTATCCAACCCTGCTGCCTTAAGCTGCGCCGTAGCTGAATCTATGATTTTCTTCGCATCATCCAGATTCTTGGCATAAAATGCGCGAACCATGCTGTCGTCATATTTCTTGAGCGCATCTTTTAACTGCGTTTCTTGCTCGAATTCTCCCATGAAGGCAAGAGGTTGATAGCCATCGTTCAGTTTGGCATTTTTGCGTTTTTCATCATATCCCCACATCTCGAGAATCTTGAGCGGTCCTGCATTCGCTTCCGGCGAAGCGGCGTCTCCATACTGCATTTCATTAAAATCGGCGTTGCGGTTCACGTCAGTGCTTCCAAGGTAGCTGCCCCAAGAGTTGCCAACGCCATCAAAACCTAGTGCCTTAGCCGCTTTCGGATCTTTATCCCTGAGTTCAAGCACTTCTTTCTTCACAATCGGATTGCCTTTGGCATCCAGCGTGTAGTCTCTTCCTTCGATACCATACTGCCACAGCAGCTTGCCTTCGCGGCTTGCAAGGAAGTCGGAAAATTTAACAATGTCTTGTGGATTCTTCGTCGTTTTCGGAATCGACCAAGCCATATAGCCAGTTTTGTAATCGAGCTGCATTTGGTATGGACCATCCACAGTATTCATAGGTCCGAGTGGAACATAGTGCGCGTCTTTATTGAAATCCAGGTAGTTATGCATGTCGGCGATTATCGCATAGGAACCGTTTAAGATACCCTCCGTCGCGCGATTTTCCTCCATCGTGTAAAACTCCGGAACCATCAATTTTTCGCTTAACAGCTTTTGCACATAGGCGATACGTTTCATTGGATATTCCGTTTGGCTTTCATGAACAATTTTGCCGTCTTTCGTCTGATGGATCCGCTGCTCATCGGCTCCCCAGACTAGATCATTGTAAAGACCGCCAACTTCTTTCCCGCCCCAGTATCGCGGTCCGATCGGGTATACGTCTTTGCCGTTCTTGTCCTTGAAGCTGCCCGCTTTAATTTTCTTAGCCAGCTCATAAAGCTGATCCGACGTTTTGATCGATTTCGGATCGACACCAAGCGCGTCTACGATGTCTTTGCGGATAAAAGGTCCGCCTACATACTTGGTTTCCTGATACCCGCCTTCTCTCGGGATGTTCATATGCATGAAATACGTCGATCCTTTGAATTCCGGGCGGAACATAACGCCGTACTGCGTATCTAAAGGCAAGTATTTGTCCTGCAAATACTTACTGTAAATTTTTGTGTTTTTGATCAATGGAGTTAGGTCTGTAAACATGCCTTCACGTGCTCCCTTTAGGATGACAGACATTTCCTTCCGGCCGCTGTTGTTCAAGTAATAGACGACAAAATCTGGTAAATCGTTAGACGCAAGTCCCGCAGTTAACGCATCAATCGCATGGTCTGCTGTGACCCCTTCAAGCTCCAATGTAATACCTGTCATTTCCTTTAGCTTTTTGGCGATTTCGGGATTGATGTCCTTAGAAACGTCGTCGCTGTCGATGAACAGTCGGCCCTTAATCGTACGATCGGCGATCCATGTCGCCGGCTTTCCGGCCGTATTTGGAGCGTTTGTTTGCTCACTTTCCTTCGGAGCTGCCTGATCACCATTGTTTTGACAGCCGACGAGCAGCATGACTGAGGCTAACGAAAATACAGACCATTTCATCCATTTCTTGCTCATGTGCACTCCCCATTTCACATCATTTTTATATGAAAATCGCCGAAGTAGGCGCCTTTCAACGAGATTATTTCATTACTGGTAGCGCTACCATACAGATGTTTCGGATAAACGGCGGGCAATGCGATTAGCAGCAACAACCAAGATAAGTCCAATCACACCCTGCAGCATACCGACAGCCGTTGCGTAACCATACTGTCCGCTCTGCAAGCCCACGCTAATCACGTAGGTGTCCAGAATTTCTGAAAGGTCCATGTTGCCTGGTGTTCTAAGCAAATACAGCTGATCGTATCCGGCAGATAAGATGCTGCCAAGCGATAAAATAAACAAAATCATGATGGTAGGCCTGATGCCTGGCAGTGTTATGTTCCAAATTTCACGCCATTTACTTGCACCGTCAATTCTCCCGGCCTCGTACAATTCGGGATTGATGCCCGCGATTGCCGCTAAGTAGATGATCGAGTCCCAACCGATCGTCTTCCAAATATGGCTGCCAAACATGATCGGGTAGAAATAGCTTTGCTCCATCAAGAAAAACGTATCGCCTCCACCGCCAAACGCTTTAATGACCTCGTTTAGCAAGCCTGTGTCCGGAGCCAGCACTCTTTGGATAACTCCGACGACGATAACCCAGGACAAGAAATGGGGCAAATAAGCAATGCTTTGGGTCACACCCCGAAAGCGCTTACTTTTAACCTCGTTAAATATCAGCGCGAGTATGATCGGGAACGGCAGTCCGAGAAATAACTTCATGGAGCTAATAATCAGTGTGTTAGCGATCAACTTTCCGCTCTCATAGCTGGCGAAGAATGTCTTGAAGTATCTCAGTCCGACCCATGGGCTAAATAGAATCCCTTTATTGAACTGATATTCCTTGAAAGCCAGCAGCAAGCCACCCATTGGAATGTACGAAAAAATGATAAAGAACAAAATACAGGGAAGCAGCATCAGATACATATACTTATGCTGTATAATTCTTTTCCACAATTCCGTATTTCTTTTCTTCGTCGCACCGCCAACCTTAGCTGCGGGGAGATTCGTTTGCATGGTTTAACCACCTTTCCAATTTTCATTCGCACTTTCTGGTATCGGTTCCATATTGCGAATTTCTTCCTATCCCATTTTACTGCAAGTATAAATAGCCTTTCTGGTAACGCTTCCACATAATCGTTTTGTGGTTCTGGTTTTTAGTATAAGGCCAACTTTTCCATTTGACAATATCCTTTACAATATTTTTATAAGCGCTTTCATGAATGCAATTGCAAAGCAGTGAAGAAAGCCAGCTTGCATCCAATAAGAACGCTAACAAGCTCTCTTCTTCACTTCCCTTACTTCCCGTTCTTTACTTCTTCGAGCATCGACAGATCAACGAATTTACTAAGGTCGAGCTCCTCTTTGTTAATGCCCTTAATATAGCGAGCATCGATGGACACCTTCGCCATCTCCTCCATCACCTTGACGTCAACGTCGGTGGTGAGTTTCAAACGGCTCAGCGAGGCTTTGATCAAGCCTTTGTCCATCCCTTTCCCGCTGTATTGTTTCAGCTGGTTGTTGATGAGATCATAGGCTTGCTCCGGACTGTTCTGGATGAACGCGATGCCATCCCTATTCGCCTTGATTGCGCCCTTCACCATGTCGCGGTGCCGCGCAATGAACTTGTCGCTCGCGACCATGATGACCGTCGGATAATCGCCGTTGTTCGGCGGGATCGCCTTCCAGTCTACGACGACTTTGCCAAGTCCGGCCTTTTCAATCTGTGTGCCCCATGGCTCGGGGACGAGCGCAGCATCGATCTCCTTCTGGCGGAAGGAGATCAGCGCATCCGACGGGGAGCGTACGATGAGGTGCGCACTCTCAGCACTTCTGCCCAAGCTTACACCTTCTTGCTGCAGAAGCATGCGCAACGAGATTTCGTTCGTGTTTCCTTTGGACGGGATCGCGACCGTTTTATCTACTAAATCTTTAACACTATTAATTCCTGAGCCATTCCGGGCAACAAGCACAGCGCCACCATTATTCGAACCGGAGACGACACGGTAATTCCCACTTTTCAAAAAGAAGGTTGTCGCAGGTCCAGGACCAACGAATCCGATATCGATATCCCCTGTCGCCATAGCGATAGATAGGTCAGAGCCGTTATCGAAGGCTGTGACTTCGATCTTCACTTCGCTGCCCCATTCCCGGGCGAAATAGCCATTTTCCAGCGCGATGTAGGCTGCAGCATGTGTGACATTTTTGAATACGCCGACTCGTACTACTTGAGCTTTGCCTGTAGGAGTCAACTTCTCACCACAAGCACTCACCATCGCAACCACGACCAGAAGCAGCATCAGCACCCATGCATGTTTTCTCATCTGATCCGCCCCCTACTCAAGACTTCGAGCCAGCGAGGCCGTATCGCTCTAGCACTTTATCTTCGAGTTTCTTGAAGCAGAAGTGATCAGATACCGTGCCCAGTACCGCGATAATAATGACAATACACAGCATTAGTGAGGTATCGCCCAGATTTCTTCCGTCCTGCAATAGCTGGCCTAGCCCAGCCCCTTTGGCAATAAGCTCACCGGCAACAAGCGCGCGCCATGCGAAAGCCCAAGCCGTACGAACACCATTGATCAGATGCGGGAAAGCGGCAGGAATCATAACTTGTACGAATAAATTAAACCCATTGCCCGTCCCCATCGTCTGCGCGGCGCGCAAATAAATCGGGGGGATGTTTTTGATCCCTGTGCGGCTGGCCAATGCCATCGTCCAGGTTGCTCCAAGTGTCGTAATGAAAATAACCGAAGATTCGTTAAGACCGAACCAAATAATAGCAAAAGGCAGCCAAGCAATACTCGGAATGGTCTGCAAAGAAACCACCAGAAATCCAAGTGTATCATCCAGCATTTTGTAGCGTGCGAATAAGAAACCAAGTGTTGTACCTATTAGCAAAGACAAAGCAAAGGAAATCAACAACCTCGCCATACTCGCAAATGTCGCTTGGAGCAGTTCGCCATGCACCAATCCATCATAGAAAGCTTGCAAGGTTTGGGTGGGCGAAGGGAACTTCCATCCCCATCCGAATATTCTAAATCCCGCCTCCCAAGCTATCAGAAGCAGTACCAGAAAAATCGTTCTTCTTGATGCTGTACTCATCGCCAGTCTCCTCCCTTACCACTTTCTCCAGCTCGTCTGCCAGCGCGTCCATGATCGAATTCTCCACATGATGGAGGACGGTGTCTGCGCTATCCCGAGGTCTCGCCGCTTTCACGGCGAACTCTTTCTTAATCGTTCCGGGACGCGTGGACATTACGAATACACGATCCGAGAGGATCACGGCTTCACGAATGTTATGGGTAATGAAGAGGATCGTTTTGCGCGTACGCATCCAGATTTCTTCCAGTTCTTTATGCAAAATAAGGCGCGTTTGCTCGTCCAAAGCGGCGAACGGCTCGTCCATCAGCAAAATCTCTGGGTCCATGGCAAGCGCCCGGGCGATTGCGGCCCGCTGCTTCATCCCGCCCGAAAGCTCATGCGGATAACGATCCGTAAAACGGCTGAGATGCACAGCTTTGATCTGTTCCATCGCCAACTCGTAGCGCTCTTTTTTACCTATACCCTTCTGCTTGAGACCGAAGGCCACATTGTCCAGCACCGTCAACCATGGGAATAGACCATGCTCCTGGAACACGACAACACGGTCCGCTCCAGCGCCGGTCACCTTTTTCCCATTCACCTGAATAAGGCCTTCACTCTGCGTATCGAAGCCTGCGACCAAATTCAGCACGGTCGATTTCCCGCATCCGGACGGGCCCAGCAGAGAGACGAACTCCCCTTTTTCAATCGTTAAAGTGATATTATCCAGCGCCTGATAGCTGCCGCCTAATCGCTGAACAAACGTCTTACTGACTCCCTTAATCTCGATCAAAATGCCTACCTCCACTCGGGCATGTCCCGTCTTTTTCACCTAAAACAACATTTTTAACCCTGCCAAGCCAAGTCCGATAATAAATCCACATATCGCACCGTTGACACGAATCCACTGCAAATCATTGCCGAGCTTATCTTCCATCAACTGGGTTAGCTTTTCGTTCGTCAGCTTATCCAGATTTTCTTTGACGAGTAGACCGATTTTGCTGTGATTTTGCTCCAAATAAGCAGCGATTTGCTCTTGAATCCAGCTCTCGCCGCGCTGCAGCATATCCTCGTTTTCTTTCACTGAAACCAGCATTTTACGAACCACCGGAACCACATGCTGAGGCACAAAATCGGGCTGATCCACGAAATCCTCTGCCTTCGCCTTCAACCGCTCTAACAGCCCCGATAATTTCTCATCGAGATCAAATAGGCCCGGCAGCTTCGCTTTCAAACCTTCAAGCTCAGCCAGAAGCTTTGGATTCCGCTCAAGCTTGTTCAGTTCATTCCGAATAAAAGTAAGAACCGCTTCCCTGCGCGGATGATTCTTCGTTCGCATTTGCTCGATGTAGGAAAGAACGAAGTTCTGGATAATGCCCCCGATCTTCTCTTCATTCACCATACCGATGAACGCATTAACGGCAAATGCCATGAAGCCATTCGACTGCAAACCCTCGAACGCTTTGAGCGCCATAGCGCCCAACTGATCGCGCGTATCCGCCTTAACGGCCCATGCTTCCACTTTATCGATAACAAAATCAAACGTTTTACCGTCATATCCGCCATCAACAATGCTATCCACAATCGTACTAACGAGTCGACTCGTATCCACGTCTTGGAGTGCTTTATGAATTTCCTCCGCCAAAAGCGGCGTCAATTTGTCCAGATCAATCGCGTTTAGAGCCTGTTTGGCAAGTGTCGAAAGACCTTTGTGAAGCGCCACATTGTCCAGATGGCTCTCCGCCAGCTCAAGTCCACGTTCTAAGAAACGAATTTGCTGTAAGCGGACACGAATGGTTTCTTTGGAAAGCAGTTCATTTTCAACCGTCGAGACAAGCGCTTTCGTAATCTTCTCACGATTTTTTGGCAATAGGGCTGTATGCGGAATCGGAATGCCAAGAGGGTGACGGAACAGTGCACTAACCGCAAACCAGTCAGCCAAGCCGCCTACAACTCCGGCCTCAAAACCACCCTGCAAAAAGGTTCCCCATATGGTTGAAGATACCGCTGTGGGCAGCGTAGCCAGAAAACCTGCTCCCATAACCCCTAAGGAAACCGTCGCTATATACTTTGCTTCTCTTTTCATTGTCATAACATCTCTTTCTGCTCGAAGTTAATAAATCATTCTTTCTATTTTATCACAAAATGCGACGAAAACCGTTCTCGAACCATTTTTAGTTGAATACACTTCGTTGAAGCGTAATAAATCAGGGCTTGGCGTGAAGCTTTAAGTATAGGAGGAACTTATCCATGAGCCTAAGTGGGACAATAACACCGTGGCAGGAGCATTTATTCTGGGTCGAAATTTTACAGGATCATGCCATCTTTGTGGATGAGGCGCTAGCAAATGAAGAGGTGCAATGGATTGCGATAGCCAAGCGTTACATCGGTGCTTTTACAGAACTGCGGAACCGTATCTTGAAAACAGACCCCGCACTGCCGGTCTCCTCGGCAACGATGATTCAGCTCTCTAAAGATATTTACCCCGTTGTTCACGGCTATTATCAATTCGAGGGATTTTTGCAGCATCTGCGCATTGAAAATAAAATTGTTATCTCCTTAATACCCGCGTATTTCAATGGGACCCTTTTGGAGAATGGTGAATATATACGGATTTTACACTATTGGATGAATGGAGTTCCCTATGAACCCCTTCAGCTTGTAACCCTGATGGAAATGTGGCTCGAGGATCAACTCGGTCACGCCTTTCTTCTGGGCAATTATTTGGATCCAACGGAGATGGAGCTAACCAAAACCGCACAGCTCTACGGTCAACAATTCAGCGCACATATTGTCAAAAACACGCAAATCCGCGGATTTCTTCGCTTTACAGCGCCAAATTTCCCTATCCAGCAAAAATTTGCGCGTCAGGTGGCCGAAACCGTCATCGGTTTCTACCACGTTGTCGAGGGTGTCATTCGGGAGTACCAAGAAACCGAGCTGCTTAGTCGGCTGACACTGCGGTTTCTGGAGCATCACTTGCCGGAAACCTGCTATTTCCTGCGTAAGCTGGCTGCTTATAATGTGGAGATTCTGGGGCTGCCGAATTGTCCGTTGACGAAGCCTTCTTTTGAGTGATGGCCAAATCAAACCTTAATAACCGAAAGCGAAGCGAAGTTGCACTTTATACAACAATTTGCCCCTGAAGACGAGGATATCCACTCCATTGTTGTATAAAGTGCAGCAATTCCCTTCAAATTGAACTTCTGTCAAGATAGTAGACACAACTTTATGAAACCTTGAGTTGCTCGTAGTAGTTTTTTTCGAACCTGTACGGGGATTTGTAGCCTAATGTAGAATGGATACGAATCCGGTTATAGTCGATCTCAATATATCCATGGATGGCTTCATAGGCCTGTTTTCGGGTGCGAAATTTAGTCTGATATACAAGTTCTTTTTTTAGAATGCTGTGAAACGATTCAATGCAAGCATTGTCGTAACAGTTACCTTTACGACTCATGCTTCCCACCATCTTGTAATGATCGATCTGTGCTCTATATTCATTCGACGCATACTGGGAGCCACGGTCGGAGTGGTGAATGACGCCCCCACAGGGTTGCTCACGCTTGTGAGCATCGTCAAGTGCAGCTAGCACAAGTTCCTTTGTAATCCGTTCTCCCATGGCCCATCCCACGATCTTGCGGGAGAATAAATCCATTTGCGTTGCAAGGTACACCCAACCTTCTGATGTAGCTATATACGTGATATCGGACACCCACGCTTTGTGTGGTTTGTCTACCTTGAACCCGCGGTTTAACACATTATCATAGACCGGCAGGCTATGCTTGGAGTTTGTTGTGGCTTTATATTTCTTAACGGTACACGAAACCAGACCCAGCTCTTTCATAAGCTGTGCTACGGTTTTGGTAGCCACTTTCCAACCGTCTTCACGTAGCTTGGCTGCGACCTTGGGACTGCCATACCGCTTCTTGTATCCGTAGAAGTGGTGACGAATCCGCTCTTTAAGTTTTATTATGCGCTTATCACTTTTACTTGGTTTCTTGTGAGTCCACTTGTAATAACCGCTGCGTGATATACCCATAACGCTGCACAACTTCTCGATCCGGTACTTTGAGCGGTGTTTGTAAACAAACGGATAAATTAGTCCCGGTCTTTGGTGAAGAAGTGCATCGCCTTTTTTAAAATTTCATTTTCCTCTTGTAGTTCACGGTTTTGTTGTTCGAGCTTTTTCATCCGCTCGTAATCCACCAATGGCTGAGTGCTGTTGTCCTTGTTATTAGCACCATACGTTTGTTTCCAGTTACTTAGGGTCGTCACCCCGATATCCAGTTCCCTAGATAACTGGGTCAACGACTTGTGCGTTTGTTCCAAATGCTCGATTGTTTTCCGTCGGAACTCTTGCGTGTAATGTTTGCGTTTTTCTCTCGTTTCTCCCATGCCACACCTCGACCTAATTTATATTTTCAGTATACAGGTCTTCCATTACGGTGTGTCTACTAAATAGTTTAATTCCAAATCGGGCATTTTTGAAACAAATTAGAACAAATTGTTGTACAGCGTACAACAGTTTTCATTTGGAACCCTAAATTTCAAGAGAATGTTGTATGCTCTACAACATTTCTAGCTGCAGAAGTGAATAGATCTGCCTATCTCACCAAAAAAAGAGCCATCATTGGCTCTTTTTCATTTGCTATCGCTCGCCTTCCCACTCCGCATAAAACTGCTGGAGGTACTGCTCCATAAAGCGATGCCGCTCCTCTGCCATCTGCCGGGCGTAGGCTGTGTTCATAAGCTCCTTCAATTTCAGGAGCTTCTCGTAGAAGTGATTAATCGCGGTATCTTTCCCAGCGCGATACTCTGCCTCCGTCATATGCTCACGTGCCATGACGGTAGGATCGTGAATCGGGCGGCCTTTCCAGCCCGAATATGCAAATACGCGCGAGATGCCTACCGCGCCTATCGCATCCAGCCGGTCGGCATCCTGCACGACCTGGCCTTCCAGCGTGCGCATAGGTGGACGCGCGCCGCCCTTGAATGACATCGTGCTGATGATCTCCAGCACGTGCTGCACTTGCTCCGCTGGCGTGCCGCTGGTAGCGAGCCACGCCTCCAGCTCGCGCTGCGCAGCGGCTGGATCGGCATTCAGCTTCTCATCGACGACGTCGTGAAGCAGCGCCGCAAGCTCGCAGACGAAGCCGTCGGCGCCCTCCTGTGCGGCAATGCGCTTCGTCGTCTGTACGACGCGATAGATGTGCCACCAGTCGTGGCCGCTGCTATCGCGCTCGAGTTTCTCTTTAACGAGTGCTTCCGCCGCGAGTAGAATGCTCTCTTGCTCTTCTGTATTCAGGTGTTCCCCATCACGCTGCATCATTTCTTCTTCTTCCTCTTTCCTTCGGGAGACTTTCCTTCATTAAACTTGCCCTCCAGGGACTTTCCTACACCCGCTGGCATGATATCCTTCTCTTTGGCCTCTGTGTACTTCTGGATAATTTTCTTGAAGTTCTTGCCGTATTTATCCTCCAGCTTCGTGCCCATATCCTGCAGCAACTCGTGGATCACCACATCACGGAAAAAATTGTTCAGCAGCAGCTCCACCATCGCCGGATGCTCTGTCAACATCGCCAAAGTCGGCTCAACACCGCCTCGCGTACCAATAATCGCCAGCTTACGGTCAATCAGCAGCGTAAACTTCCGCCCATTGCGTCCCTGCACACCCTCCTCGCGTCCGTGTGGGAACAGATGAACCCCATTTGGCAGCTCCACTTCGCCAATCGTCGAAACCAGCAAGCGCACGCCTTGCGTTGGCACTAGCCGAAGTTCATCCTTCAGCAGCTTCGCTTCCTCCGACCATAGGTCACAGAGCGCCTCTTCCTTCGCCTTTTTCAGCTCAGTTCGTATACGTTCGATGACCTTAGCGTCTCCCTCCAAGCTAAAGTACTCAGAGCGGTGCGCATCCTGCTTCGGCATATGCGCTTTCACGTAGCGGATCGAGGCTTGCAGCTCCGCTTCTATCCGCTCGCCGATCTCCTCGATCGGCACGCTCTGGTAATGCGTGGGCTCACCATGACTAGTGAGCACGGCTCCCTTCTCCGCGAGCTTCTGCAGCGCGGAGTAGACATTCGAGCGCGAAACGCCAAGCTGCTTGGCGATTTCGTAGCCCGTCCGCGTGCCGCTTTCGGCGAGCACATGCAGGCACTTGGCTTCAAGGTCCGTGAAGCCGAGATTTTTTAAATGCAGATGAACATCCTCCATGCCAGCGCCCCTTTTCATCTATCCGTTATGATTTCTTGATCAATATTGTAACATGATTTTTCACTTCAAGTTGTATAGACTTCTGCTCCCTATCCAATACATTAGCTTAACTCGGTGCAAGATTCGCAGCTTCATAAGGTACAACGATCTTATTATAAAAAGGACCGGATTGCGTCAAAGCACAATCCGATCCTATTCTTCTTTCGTCCCCTACAAAGTCTCAACTTCCGCAATCTCAATATAATCCATACTTTTCAACTCATCATACACTTCCGAAGCATATTTCCTATCAATATACACGATGAAATGAAGCTCTTGCTGCTCCTTGTTCAGCTCTTTGATGTGTACGCTTTTCATCTTGTAACCTTTGGCAATGATCGCTTTGATAATCGTAGTTAAGTTGCCGTCATGGGAGACGACGAGCCTCACGCGCAGGTCTTTCATAATAAGCGGTCTTGGACCCATTTTCTTAATAAAATAAGGCAAGAGAACGACGCTAACCATGATTAATACGAGTCCAAAAAAGGCTTCTACAAAGAAACCTGCCCCTACCGCGATACCAAGTCCAGCCGCTCCCCAGATCATTGCAGCCGTCGTTAAACCGACTATGACATCATTATGCTTGCGAAGAATCACCCCGGCCCCGAGGAAACCAATCCCGCTGACTACTTGCGCAGCAAGCCGCATGGGATCCATGACATGAAGTCCCATAACCGCATATTTATTTGCTGATTCGATTGAAACTATCGTCAACAAACAACTGCTCAAGCAAATGACTAAAGAAGTTTTCAGACCCAGCGGTTTATTCCTGATTTCCCGTTCCAGACCAATAATTAAACCGAAAATAGCGGAAATCCCTAATCTCATTAAAATGTTTACATCCACGGACAGCATCATTGTAAGTTTTCTCCTCTGTGTAAATTACCTTTACAATATCTTAACATTTCATTGGAGTAAATGACCATTTGTTAATTACAAAATCATCATATTGGCTCTAAAAACGCGCTTTCGGCTGGCATCCTCCGAAATAGGCTCCGAAAACGCGCTTATACCAAGGCGACACCTTGACCTAGCCGGAATATAGAGCCTGAGAAGTCCGTTTCCGAGCCCTCGCCGGCGAAGCACATACAAAACAAAAAGCCCAAGAAGAGTCATACACTCTTCCCAGGCCTTCCCGTCATATCCGAAACCGATATCCCGCTCCCCAGATCGTCTCGATGTATTGCGGGTTGGACGGATCTTGCTCGATTTTCTCGCGCAGCTTGCGAATATGTACTGTCACTGTCGCGATTTCCCCCATGGCGTCCATCCCCCATAGGAGGTCAAAAAGCTGCTCTTTGCTGTACACCCGATTCGGGTTCATCGCGAGATGGGTGAGCAGATCGAATTCTTTCGTCGTGAAGACGACTTCTTTTTCGTTTACAAAAACACGGCGCGCTGTTTTATCAATCATCAAACCGCGGATGCGGACTTCATCATTCCGCGTTTCGCGCCGTCCCATCAGCCGTTCGTAGCGTGCTAAATGGGCTTTCACTCTGGCCACCAGCTCGCTGGGGCTGAAGGGCTTGATCATGTAATCGTCAGCGCCGAGGCCGAGACCGCGAATTTTATCGATGTCTTCCTTTTTAGCGGAAACCATCACGATGGGAATGTCCTTCTCACTGCGAATCCGCCGGCAGATTTCGAAGCCATCCACCTTCGGCAGCATCAGGTCGAGAATGATGAGATCATAATCCGTGGAAAGGGCTCGCTGGAGCCCCTTGTCCCCGCTATTTTCGATATCGACTTCATAGCCGCTGATCTCCAAATAATCCCGCTCCAGCTCCGCAATACTTTGCTCGTCTTCAATAATTAAGATTCGACTCATCCTTCGCTCTCCCCCTGCTGACTAAGCGGCAATGCCATGTAGACGGTCGTTCCCCGTCCAATGATGCTCGATGCGCTGATTCTCCCGCCGTGCTCTTCCATAATTTGTTTGGCTATCGCCAGTCCAAGCCCGCTTCCTCCGGTAGCTGTGTTACGTGAAGGATCTGCCCGGTAAAACCGATCAAAAATATGAGGAAGCGATTCCTCCGATATGCCTTGACCTCTATCTTTTATTTGAATGACGGCATTGCCGTCTATCTCTCTCAACGTTAAGGTAATGTGACATTGGCCCTCTTCACTATATTTTATCGCATTTTCGATAATATTGAGCAGGACACGTCTGAGCTTGTCACGGTCTGCTGTCACATACAGCGGTGATTTCGGCAGCTCGGTGAGCGCGAACTGAACCCCTTTTTTCTCCATATCGAACTGTAATTCCTGCGCGCAATCCAACACGTATTGACCGAGATCAACCTTCTCGAATTGAAATGGCACTTTGCCCAAATCCAGCTTGGAGAACAGAAATAATTCATCAATGAGCCGATCCATATCAGCTGCTTTGTTATAGATTGTTCGAATGTACCGATCCAGCTTGTCTGGGGAGTTCGATACACCGTCCATAATCCCCTCAACATATCCTTTAATTGCCGTAACCGGCGTCTTGAGATCGTGGGAAATATTCGAAATAAGCTCCTTACGGTTCTCTTCATATTGAAGCTGAACCTCCACGGACTTCTTGAGCTTACGACGCATTTCTTCAAATGCCGTGCTAAGCTCACCAATTTCATCATCGGAATGCGGTACAATCTCAAAGTCGAGATTGCCTTCCTTGATCTCCTCCGCCGCACGTTTGAGTGCTCTTAGAGGCCTAATAATACTGCGAGAAACGAAGTAAGTCAGTACACCATTCGTCAATACGAGAATGAGAATAAACGTAACAATGACGGATTTGGAAAATTGGTGAAGATACTTTTGAAAGGGACCACCGTCCAGAAAAACGAACACAGAGCCTTTACTATTATCCGAAAATAAAAAATCCTGCTGCCTAGTTATCCACAGTGAACCTTGATTACGCTGAAATTGACCGGAGGATGTGCCAAATGAAGGCAGCTTGGAGGTATCCTCAGCCTCACCCTGTTTAATATACGGTGAAACGTACGTAATCTCTTTATCCTTCCGGATGATGATGCCCATATTAATTTTATGGAATTTGGCCTCTAGATCCTTCACGAATGCGGGATCCAGAAAAGCATCCGGTTCCGTATCCGTCTTCGCTTTCATATAAGCGACATTTTCAAGCTCTTGATCAACAACACGCTTGATCGGATTGCCTTGGGAGAAATCAACCTGAAAGACGGACTTCAGATTCCCAAACGTTGCGACGCTGATTAAGATCACGGCTAGTACGGAGAGCACTAGTGGTACAAGCAGCATGGCTATATAGGAAAGTACCAGCCGTAAACGAATCGACATCCGGATCAAATCTCCTTTTTATCAAACAAATAAAATCCTGCTGTAAAAAACAATATACTACACGCCATCAAAAACATAAAGATGCTGCTCATCTTACCGATGGCCATCGAGCTGCCAATCCAGAGCATATGCCAATCTGTGTAAGCTGTTGGCGAGTAGGTTGCAATTTGCGGAATGAAAAATGCAGCTACTTTAAATGCCAAATAAAGAAGAATGCTAACGGTCAATGCGGAGCTGCTGCTGGAGAAGAACTGCGCGAGAAGTACGGCTGCAATACTAAGCACAAGCAGAGGAATGAATGCCGAACCATAGGCGAGGAACCAAGTAAGTACTGTACTTACGCCTCCAAAGTCTTGAAAAAATAAGGCAGACACGATCGAAGCCAGCAAACCTGCAATTAAATAAAGTGCAATATACACGCCCAGCGCAATTTGCTTGGATGCAAAGACCTTAAACCGAGTGATGGGCCGAGTGAGCGTATTCTTCAGCGTGCGTTCACCCATCTCACCAGCGAATACATCCGCGGCTCCCATGAACACGAACAAAGGCAAGAATATACTCGTAAACAAACCGAGCATGACGATAGGGAAATCACCCGATGCAATGGTTCCGATGCCGATGCCGCTTTGAAAGCGTGCAAGCAATAAGCCTGCAATAACCGGAAGAAGCAGCGTAACAGCTAGGAAGAAAATGGTTTTCTTCTTCGATGCGAGTTTGATTGTTTCGTTCCAGACGTTGGCTGTTAAGCTATGCATGGGCAGCGAGCCTCCTGACTTCATTGATTTCGCGCAAGTACGCTTCTTCCAGCGTCGCGCTGCCTTTGGATAATTCGGATACGAGTCCCTCGCGAACAAGCCGTCCTTGATGAATGATGCCCATGCGATTGCACATCAGCTCCATTTCATGAATGAGATGGCTGGAGATGAGGAAGGTAATTCGCTCTTCACGCGCTAAGTGCATGATGATTTCCCGAATATGAACCATCCCTTCAATATCGAGCCCATTGGTAGGCTCATCGAGAATAAGCAATTCAGGCTTCGACAGCATGGCTGCCGCTAGTCCGAGCCGCTGCTTCATGCCTAGTGAGTAGCCCGCAACCTTTTCGTGCTGAAAAGGGGTGAGTCCAACGATCTCTAGTACTTCATCCACTCGCTGCTTGCCGATCCCAGGATAAAAGCGCGCCGCTAGCTCCAGATTCCGCTTCCCGCTCATATAGGTATAAGCTTCAGCAGTTTCAATCAGCACGCCAACCTTCGCCATTGCCTGCTCATAATGCGTAGACACATCATGGCCGAACAGCTTTACTTCGCCTTGCTGCGCTCTGGTTAAACCAGTCATGATCTTCATGACCGATGTTTTACCAGCGCCATTGGGTCCGAAGAAACCATAGATATCGCCTTGCTGCACGGTCATATTCACTTGATGGATGCCGCGCAAATTTTTGTAAGTTTTCGTGAGGTTCTTAATTTCTACTACTGGCTTCATGAACGGGCCGCCTTTCAGGATGAATGAGGAGGTCAACGATCGTTGAATCCTCCTCTCGTCTTTCTATTAATGCTTCTCTCCCCAGTTTTTGTGGGAATTCTCATCAAACTTCACATTTTCTACTTGTTTTCCGTTCAAATCAATCGTATCCGACGTTGTCGAGTTCAGGCTAGATAGTGTCACATCAACACTCAAGACCACATCATGCGCTGCACCCTGAGCGTCCTTACCGGAAATATGAATTTGTGCCGTTTGATTCGTAATGTGGTTATCCGCATCCACGCTAGCATTCACTTCGACTTCATCCATTTTGATGTCTGTTACAAGCTGAGGCAGACTGTTTTTGAGTGTTGTTACATCTACACCAAGGGTATCCGCTTTAGCCGGTAGAGGACGGTGACTGTTCTCAACAGTGCCGTGTTTAATAACCAGAGAGCCAATTGTGTTCACAACAGGTGAAATCTGACTACCGGACAGTTTGAAATGAATGTCCTTCACGTTACCAGGTGCTTCACTCATGGTTACATAGTTCTTCAGGTTACCAACCAATGCATCGACCACATTTTCCACTTCGCTAATCACTTGTGGGCCAGGTGTATGGTTTGCTTGATCATGTCCTTTGAACTTGGCCGGCATGCCTTCACCTTCCAGCACTTTATACACCTCGGAATCCTCGGTTTTTACAATCCGCTTCCCATCTTGGCTGTAGATGTGAATGGTTTGCTCATCCGTTCCACTTTTCACTGTAACTACAGCGCTGCCGGCGTGATCGACACCTGTGCTCTTAATCGTTGATTTCACATTGAGTAATGAAGCTCCATTGTCCTGTAGGGACACATTCACCTGACGAGTCACATTCTCCACTGCTGCTGTCTTTTTGAATGCTGATTTGAATGTCTCATACCCGGGAGCGTCTCCCACACCTGCATATACCGAGGTCACTAGCATCATGCTGCCTACCGCAACGCCTAATCCCATCATCGCTAACTTCTTATTCATATCTTATTTCCTCCGCGTATTTATACGCTTTATCTAATTTGGATGCGTTCCTCGCTTCCATGTATTCATCTTATCCCCTCTGCATTAACTGCCTCTAAATCACCTATTAACCGTGCCTAAAACAATTCTTAAAACTTTATTAAAAAAAGCCTGCAAAACCGCAATATCTGCGGAGATGAAGGCTTCAAATATGGGTCAATAACTAGTATTGCTGCTCTTTTTCTCTCATCATAAGCATCCCGGAGTGGGTTAGCTGGATATCTACTTTTATATCGCCTAATTGATAATTTTCCAGCGGTTTCTCTCCGTTAGTTGTAAGCTTAGACCACTCAGGAAAAGCTTGTTTATATAATACATGTTCTAGCTGATAGACATCCGTATCACGGCTTCTTCCCTGCTTAAACGTTTGTTCGATTTCCTCTGCGATTTGTTTGACAACCTGTTTTTTCAGCGTATCTTCATCAACGTTCTCCAGCAATTCGGCAACGATTGCCTTGGCTTCGATATGAATATCGAATAAAGGTTGATCTCCTTCCATTCGAGATGTAATGCGGGCTTCAGGCTTCTGAATAGAAACAGATAGTCCAGCTTTCCCATTTATATAAACGACTAAAGGTGTACGGACGGTGCTTTTTTCTAACCAACGCGCACCTTTGAATTCATCCTCTGACAGCCATTCCACATGATTTTTTTTAGCAATTGCATAAACACCGCTTACTTCTAATTTAGGATCTGGTTTTTCATTTTTCACCCACACGTCCTTACGAATGGCCAAGGTGGGCATCATCACCGTGTTCCCAGGCTCTCTGGTTAGGGCAGCAACCCTATACAATTTGAGCGGTCGAATATAAGAACGTTGAAGGTAATTTTCTACAGGCTGCATAAGAATAGAAGACAGAGGGGAGACATTAAAAAAAGGGATGACCGAAAAAATCGTCTCTATAGGCTCATCCGTACTATAAACCCATTGGGTATACCTCGTTTCACCATAACGTACGGAACTATCAGTAAAATTACCTACACCTTGCTTAAGTGCCTCTCTTGTAAAAACATAAGCTCCTACATGCCCCCAAAAGACTCGCTGCTGTGTTGTTTTGTACAAACGGGTGTAAGCATCATCAACCGTGTCCCCTTCCTCTTGTCCAACCCAAATCATGGAAGCCCCTCCTTTACCGCCCTCCTGTTTAGCCACGCTAGAGAAGTCTAACATTTGGCAGTATACGACATAGCGCCCTTTTTGATAATCGAAGCCTATCGCAGTAATGTAATTCGTATCTTGGATCGTCTTTATATCCCAACAGCCTGTCTGACTTACCAGAAGCAGCATTCCGAAGACCAGTCGTCCTAACCCTTTCGTTATCATGAGGACTCCCCGCCTTGGCGTGTGTCATCCTTCGTATGTAATGCCTTCGGTCTTCGCTTCATTTTGTTCCACGGCTTGGCCAATACGGAAGAGATAATATCCCTGAACTGAGGTGGCGACAAGGGCGATAAGTAAGGCACTCCGAATGATTCTAATGTTGACAAATATAAAACGAGCCCCATGAGGGATACCATAAACCCGTAAATACCGAAAATTGTGGATATGATTAAAATTATGATCCGCAGCACGGTAATCGTTCCCGCTAGCGATTGATTCACTAGGGTGTACATCGATATCGTCGAAATGGAGGTCACCACTAATGTTGTAGGGCTCGTAATTCCCGAACGTATCGCGGCGTCCCCAACAATAAGCCCGCCAACGACAGTGACCGTTTGACCTACCACCTTGGGCAGCCGCGCTCCCGCTTCACGAAACATTTCGAACAGCAGCAGCATGATAATAAAATCCATCGGACCTGACAAGGGTAAACCCAACCTGGATGTAGCGATAGTAGCTACTAACGGATACGGGATTTGGTCCAGATTAAAGGCGGATAGTGAAATCCAAAAACCAGGCAATAAGGCTGAAACGATCAACCCGCCTATACGCAAAATACGTTCGAACGCGACATAATAGTAGGGGGCATGCACATCTTCAGGGGATTTCAATATATACATCAAATTCGCCGGCGCAATAACAACCATGGGGGAACCGTCCACGATGACCGCGAATCGTCCGCGCAGCAAGCAATCCGCTATATAATCGGGTCTTCCCGCATAATCCAATAGAGGAAAGAATGGGTATTTGCGCCCAGACATCTCACCTTCTAATTGCGAGCTGCTAATCAGGGCATCAACGTTAATAGCTTGAAGCCGCTGCTTTGCTTCCTGGAGGATATTAGCATTTATTACATCGTCTATATAGAGGAGAGCTACCGAGGTGTTACTTCTCGTTCCAATTTGCATTTTTTCAACACAAAAACTGCGCGTCAGCAAGCGTTTGCGAACGAGCGCGATATTCGTAACGATGCTTTCTGTAAAGGCATCTCTTGGACCTTTGATGGAAGTCTCTGTACTTGATTCCTCTGGTGAGCGATTGGGAGGCGCAGAAATATCCAGTGCATACAGCAATTGCGTCTCTTCGAAAAATAAGATCAGCGATCCTGCATACAATGAAACTGTCATTGACTCCATGGCATTAGGACCCGTAATTTCAATCAATTGAAGCATTGTATTCACATCTAGCTTAGACCCGCTAACATCAAGTTCATTTTTGAATAAACCTTCAAGCTTAGGCAGTACGAGATTCTCGATATGATCCATATTGGTCATACCCTCACAGTACATGAGTAACACTCGCCCCTTCGGATGAGCTTCCGATAATCGGTAAGATTTCACGATGACATCATCAGACAACGCAAACCAATCCCGTAAATCCTGCTCATGCATTAGGCATTCTTCTCCTTTCGTTTCCCCGGCAGGATAGACATCACAAGCAAGACAAGAAGCAAGCTTAAGCCTATTCCAAACATAATGGGATAATATCGATTTTGAATCAGATACACCATCTGGTTGTCTGTAACTGGGTACAAGCTCGCCGCTAGGAACAACAGGCTGATCCCTATCAGCATTAGAGTCCGTGTGCGCTTCTTTTGAATACCAATTAGATCCACACTAAGAAACATTAGCATCGACGTCCGGACACAAGCCCCTGATATCCATTGGAAAATAGACAAGAAATCCAAATGGGAAATATATTTCCCCAAGGTCACCATACGCCACTGTTCAAAAGCTGGATATCTTAAATCCGCGGCTTCAAAGGGGCCAAATATGGCAATGGAGCCCGTTAACGGTCCTATGGTAAGTCCGATCACACATGCCGCAAGAATCAATAAAGCCGACAGCCGGATGCGCGTATCGGCATGATGCTGGAGGAATACGATAACTAGCAGTTCGAAGGAGGCGCCGCAAGTAAGCATGATGGATGTAAGTGTAGGTCCATAACCGTGTGTAAATAAAGGTGTAAGCAGGCTGTAGTCTTTATATTGGAAGTTAGCTCCCATTACAAAATACCCAAGAAAAACGACAACCGGCAGTAGAATACCTGCGGTGATCGCAATCGCTCGCAACCCGGATCTCGCTGCGAAGAAGCAAAAGACTATAAACAGAAGACTGATCATGAAAGGCGGTGTCCGAGGTAAATAGGTCACATGTGTCCATGTCACCATATCTTTTATAGTTATTATTGCATTTACAAAACAAATGGCAATGAGACCTATCTTGAATGGAAAAACAGCCACTTTCCCAAATTTCCGTTTGATCCACTCCATCATATACTGCTGTTTCGTACGTTTAACAACGATATATAGCAGACATACCCATATAAGCAAAGGAATCAGGGAGACCGCTGCGCCGAACCAGGAATCACGCTTACCAACATGCAGCAGTACCGGAATTAATAAGACATGGTTCGTAATGCTAATGGATAGAATTAAGATAAAATATAATTGAAGCGCGGTAATTTTCTTGGTTCCAGACATAAGCTAATCTCCCGCATTGGTATTAGGTGGAAACTTTTTATAAGTTAAGATTTCCTATTCATGTGGATTTATACGGTGCGACAAATTAGATTTAGACGCCTGTCGAAATTAGGTCTTCAATCGATTGCAAAAAGAGAAGAGAGGGTGTAAATTTAATGAATAATTACATTGTATGGGAGCTTAATGAAGGGGTGAGGTGAAAGGAATGTTTACGGAAGAAGAAAAGGAAGGCTTGTACAAGAGCATTTATACAAGACGGGATGTACGAACATTTTTATCGGATCCTATCCCGGAAGAAACGATAATGAAATTGCTAAATGCAGCGCATCATGGTCCTTCAGTTGGATTTATGCAGCCCTGGAATTTTATAATAATTTCTACAGATAAAGTGAAAGAGCGTTTGGCTTGGGCGGCAGATAAAGAGAGACGGGCTTTGGCCATTCATTATGAAGATACACGTCAAGACGAATTTCTAAATCTCAAGATCGAAGGGATCAAGCAGGCCCCTCTCACGATTTGCGTAACTTGTGACCCAACACGCGGCGGTTCTCATGTGCTAGGAAGAAATTCTATACCAGAAACAGATATCATGTCCGTTGCTTGTGCGATTCAAAACATGTGGTTAGCGGCATGTGCAGAGGGATTAGCTATGGGCTGGGTAAGCTTTTATAAGAAAAATGATGTACGAGATATCCTAGGGATACCTCCTCATATTGATCCAGTAGCATTGCTATCTATTGGGTTCACAGAAAATTATCCAGAGAAGCCCATTTTAGAGACAGCCAATTGGGAAAAACGCAGAAGCCTGAATAATTTGATATTCAGCGAGACTTGGGGAAATTCAAAAAGTTGACAACAAGAAAGCCGCCCTCCGATCAATCGGAGGGCGGCTTTGTGCATCCTATTTGTATATTAGAATGTTGCAAGAATGATGACCAACAGAATGTACAGTACCAATACGACAGCTGTGCTAGAATATCCAACGCCTGACATGGTGGTTCCTCCCTTCTGCCTGCAAGAACCTTTTCTTTGTTGTTACTCGATATATCCTATGTCGGGCAGGGCAGATAGGTATGGACGTATGTCTATTTATTCAGGAGAAAAGGTGTCAATTCACCTAGATAGAATACGTCTAGGTGATGAAGCGCACGGGTACAAGCAGTGTAAAACAGCTTGCGTTCCTTCGCTTCCGCGTAGACAGCCGCCCCGGCATCGTAGAGAATAACGGCGTCGAACTCGAGCCCTTTGGCGAGGTACGCCGGCAGGATCATGACGCCTGCCTCATAGTGCAGCGTCTCTTTGGTGATCCGCGCGAGTCCCGGCAGCAGCGGCTTCAGGCTGGCGTGCGCGCCCCGCGTCTCGCGCTCGGTCTTGCAAATGATCGCGACGGAGCTTGCGCCGCCGTCGCGTCTGGCCTTGGCCGCCTCAGCCACGAGGCGGCTGAGTTCGGTCTCGTCCGCCGCGCGCAGAACACGCGGCGCCTCGCCGCTGCGGCTGAACGGCTCGATCGGCTCGCCGCCCGGCAGCACGCGACTAGCGAAATCGACGATTTCGCGCGTCGAGCGGTAGCTCTTGACGAGGCGGATTGTCTCCGTCTCGTCTTCCTTCATCAGCTCGCTTATGGAGCTGTACTCGCTCGTTTGCCCCTCGCCATCCGTACTGCTGCTCGCGTTCGCGTGCGTGAAGATCCCTTGATTCCAGTCCCCAAGCAGGGTGAACCGAGCACGTGGGAACAGCTTCTTCAAGTACGCATAGTGAAACGGCGAGTAATCCTGCGCCTCATCCACAAGACAATAACGGATGGTACCTACGCGCAGTTGACCCTCAACAAGGCCCTTCAAATATACAAGAGGTGTCGCATCTTCGTAATGCAGCATTCCACCAGAGAGCGCATCAGCCGTGAACGAGCTGATTGTTTCCCAAGCTGCGGGTAGACGCTGTTCCGAATGGTGCATAAGCTCTTGATGTAGTTCACTATTCGTATAAAGATCTTGGTACATTCCGAGCACGTCCACATAAGCGAGCTTTCGCGCCTTCTCTTTAAGAGGAGCAATCGCTTTATGCGCTTTGACCTTGCTCATCTTTTTCATCTCTGGCTCGGTGCCCAAATATTTCGGCTCCCGCACCATTTTACGATAAAACCTCATCTGTACATCCGCTTGAAACTCATCCAACTTCTCCAGCATCCACTCCGATAATTGTTCCATCCGTTCACCTAGCGCAAGAATGGAGGACTTGCTGTAAAATCGCTCGCTAAGCTCATCCGCAGTAATCAATACTTTCTTACCTACGGATAAATCGAGAAAACGAATTCCGCCATTTTTCAGTTTCTCTCCGTAGGCCTCAATGACGCTGAGAAAAGCAGCAGACGTTTTGTAATGAATGCTTTGCAGCCGCGCTGCGTAGGCGGGATCTTGATCCGTCCCCGTAAGGATGAACTCCAATTGATCGTAGGGATCCTCCAGCGTAAGACCCGTGTCGCTTAATTTATGTGTTAAATAATCTTGGAATGTTGTCTGCTGCATGGTAGCTTCGCCTAGCTCCGGCAGTACGTGAGAGACGTAGTCGCTGAACAGTGAGTTCGGCGAGAACAAAATCATATTGTCGGCGCTCAGCGTCGTCCGATATTTGTAGAGCAAATACGCGATGCGCTGCAGCGCGACGGAGGTTTTGCCGCTGCCTGCCGCCCCCTGCACGACGAGCACCTTGTGCCGATCATCGCGGATGATCTTGTTCTGCTCGCGCTGGATCGTCGTGACGATACTGTGCATCTTCTCGTCGGCGCTGCGGCTCAGCATCTGCTGAAGCATCTCGTCACCGATGGAGATCCCCGTATCGAACACATCCTGCAGCACGCCGGCTTTGATGATGTACTGGCGCTTGAGCATCAGCTCACCGCTGACATCCATCTCCGGTGTCCGATATGTCGCAGGACCCGGCGGATAGTCATAGAACAGGCTGGCTATGGGTGCACGCCAGTCGTAGATAAGAATTTCATCCGTCTTGGCATCTATAAAAGATGTCAATCCGATGTAAATCTTCTCACGCTCCTGCTCCCCGCGCTCCTTGAAATCAATGCGGCTGAAATACGGCGCATCGACGACACGCTGCAGCTTACGCAGCGCATCCTGCGCCAAACGATAGCTGCGTTCTTGGCCCTGCAGTACATGCTCCTGCTGGGCCATACTCGCTGCCGTCTCAATCAAATCATCAGCATTATCCGCATTCACCGAGATATCATCCCAGAAGCTGCGGCCAATCGCTGTCGCTTCAGATCGGCGCTCATCCACCGTTTGGCGCAGCTCTTCAATTCGCTGCTGTATATTGGAACGTACAGAGGCAACGCGCTGCGTTTCCCTCTCCCGTTCTTCGTTCTCTATAGGCATACGGTCTCACTCCACTTCTATCTATTTATATACCCCGTGGATCACCTCTTCAAACTCAGGCTCTTCCATATGTACATCGTCCATATCGCCCCAGCTGCTGACGATACGCAGCACTTCCATCGCTTTCAGCTCCTGGCGGTTGCAAGCGATCGTGAGACTATTCGCTTCTTGCTCCACCACGCGAAATGGAAGCTCCCAGCTAGTTGGGACTTGAATATCACCTCGATAAGTGACCTTCATCATCGTCGGTAAGCCAATGCGATCCCGCAGCTCATCGATCGACCCGTCATAGCCAATTTGCCCATGATTAATGACGATCACTCGTTTACACAATTGCTCGATATCATCCATATCATGCGTTGTCAGCAGAATCGTCTTACCGAAATCTCGATTTAAAGTCTGAAGAAAGCCGCGAATGTTCCGCTTGGCGACAACATCCAACCCGATGGTCGGCTCATCCAGAAACAAAATATCCGGATCATGCAGCATCGAAGCCGCCAAATCGGCCCTCATCCGCTGCCCAAGGGACAACTTCCGGACAGGCGTGTCCATCAGCTCCTTCAGTTCAAGAAGCTCAGTCAGTTCGCCTAATCTGCGGCGAGCGGTGCTTTCCTCCACCCGATACATCGCCGTTAGAATTTCATAGGAATCCTTAACCGGCAGATCCCACCACAGCTGACTGCGCTGTCCGAATACAACGCCAAGCTGCTTTACGACTCGTCTTCGATGCTTCTGAGGACTATAGCCGTGAATCAGCACTTCGCCGGAGGTTGGGTGTAGAATGCCGGTGAGCATTTTGATCGTCGTAGATTTTCCTGCTCCATTAGGTCCAATATACCCGACGAACTCGCCAGATTCAATCTCGAAGCTTACATCGCGTACCGCTTCCTTCTCTTTATAGGCTCGTGAGAACAACGTTCGAATACCTGAGAACTTGCCATCTTTGACTATCGGAGTTTGAAAAGTTTTGCGTAAATTCGTTACGGTTATCATGTTTATGTGATCCCTCCTTGTATAAGGCCATCCAATTAACTTCCCGTGCTTTGATAGCGAGATAAGCCTAGCTTCCAGAAACGCATAGCTAGCCAGAGCGCAGCAATTGAAACAGCTATGGTTCCTAGCAGCATACCTATGCCGCCTTGATGTCTTAGCAAATATAAGGTAGGTATGTAATTGACGAAGCCTACCGGAACGAGTACCAACAGAGCACCCTGCAGCCACTTTGGATACAAAGAAAGCGGATAGCGCGCCGCGGTTTGAGAAGCATCTTCGGTCATATTTTGCAAGGATTCGATCCGGGTCAGCCAGAAGCCGGCAGCCGCAGTTGCGAGACCGATGGCGAATAAAATAATGGCACCCGTTATGATAATTAACACCGTTAAAGGTATGGCGGACCATCCAATTTGTCCAGTAGCCATTAAGGCATTCATAGCAATGAAAAGTAAAATGATACCTTGCCCTACTTCGGCAAATAAGAGGCGTGAGTTTTGTGTCATCAGCGCAAGCAGCACCGGAACAGGTCTTGTGAGAAGTGCATCTAAGTCACCTGAAACGAGATATTTCTCTAAATGATGCACATCGGAAGCCAATGTGCGATAAATCGCCTTGGATACCATCATAACCCCGTAGAGATAGCAAACCTCATACAGCGTCCAACCTTTGATATTACCAAAACGCATCATCACCAACGCCACCATCAGAAATTCTGAGGTATGTACAAAGGAAGCCATCACCGTCGAAAAAAAGAAATTAAACTTATACTGCATTCGGCTTCGTAAGCTCGCCTTGATCAGCAGCATATAGAGCCTCACTGACATCATCCGCCCTGCACCTCCAGCTTTCTGCGTACCCCCTGCGTAACCGCCAGACAGACACAAGTTAACCCGATGCCCCAAGCAAGAGCGCCGAGCACAACAGTTCCTTGTTCAAGCTGCATGTAGATACGAGTTGGGTAATAGAGTAAATAAGGATATGGAGTGTAAAAGCTAATCGTGCGGAGCCAACCTGGCAACCATTCTAGAGGAATGAAAAAACCAGAGAGCAGTGTACTAAAGGAATAATTAACCCAGTAAAACCAACGAGATTCCGTGGTCCACAAGGCTGCAACACCTATCAAGTAATTTGTGCAAATGGAGATATATGCCGCTAAGACGAGCGCAATCGCTGTCCAGCCATAAACCGAAGCGTGATGTGGAATCTGTAAGGAGAAAATGAAGTAGTAGAGGGCATAAATCGGGATAAATTTATAAAGAAACTGATAATATACCTGGCCCCATTCCCGGCTCATCGCCTGATAGAATAAGTGTACCGGCCGCATGAGATCAACCGCAATTTGCCCGGTGCGCACCGATTGCTCGAGCCCGAGTCCATTCGTCGTGAACTGCGTAATCCAAAGGATCGCTTGGTTAAAAGCAATATAACCTACAATCCCTTTCGCACCGTATTCGCCGAGTGACGAGTCGCTCCCCAAACCGGTCCAGATGCTAGCATAAATGAAGCCAAACACCGCACTCACTGCATTGTGCAGCAGATGCGAACCGCGATACTGCAAATTCCTCGCATACGCCTTGCGCGCCAAAACCGCGAAAAGCATAAAACACCTCCTGAGCTGTTTTGATCCTTATCAACTAGCCTTTTTTTGCAGCCGCCGCGTAGAGACGGAAGTCTATATTACCAAAATCCCCCTAACTATAGCAATGATTATTTTAAGTTTCAGATAACACATCTTCAAAAATGAAAAAGTCCCCATCTCGTCGCTCAAAGCAACAAAATAGGGACTTCTATTTACTGCGCGCTCACCGGCTTAGCCGGCGGGGAATTGCTGTTCACTCCCGCAGCTTGCGGAGGAACATTTCCTTCACTAAACTCAGCGTTATAGTTATCCTGACTGGTTTTCGTCAAATATTCATGATCGATGTGTTCAGCCAAGTACTGCTTACCGAATAGTAAATCGTACTGCACATTCCTATAGTCATCACGGAGTGCTTGCACCGATTCGGGGACTTCAGCATGGAGTTCTTGGTTCGCATCAACGACAAGATTACTCAGAAGTCCTGGCACTTGCGCCGCCAATTCGGCATTCAACTTGAAATTAGCTGGTTTCTCCATATGCAGCATATCCAGCACGTGGGCACCAAGGAAGGAATCACTGAGCAGTGGAATGTCCTGCTTCGGCATATCGAAGTTCGACCAAGTAACAAGCGGGATGCTGTGCATCTTCTTCACTTCTTCCAGCGACCAATTATTCGCGTTGCTCGTTTGGATGAAACCTGCTTCTTTATATACTTGATAATCTAATCCCAGCATCGGCAAATGGTCTCCGTAGAAGACGATCATCGTCGGTTCATCCGATTCCTGGAAGTGATCGATCAGCATTTGTAAGCTTTGATCTGCATCGTGCGCGCCCTGCGCGTATGTCTCAAGAATCGTTTTTGCTTCAGGCGTCAAGTCACCTTGCGCTTTGAAATGATTTTCTCCGTACCGCGGTTCATCATAGGGTCCATGATTTTGCATGGTTACCGTGTACATAAACATAGGATCTTCGGTTTTATCTACTTCGTCTATAATGCTCCTAGACACTTCGGCGTCCGAGATAAAGTAACCCTTCATTTCCGGATTCACGAAATGTTCACTGCTCTTAAAGCTTTGGAAGCCTAACTCCTTATACACCGAATTACGGTTCCAGAACCAGCCTTCATAGGAGTGAATCCCCATACTTTTGTAGCCCTGATCGGCAAAATAACTCGCCAAGCTCGGTACAGGTTTGGTTATATATTGTTGATACGGAATGGACCCTCCCGGCAGGAAGCTCATCGAGTTCCCCGTCAACACTTCGAATTCCACATTGCTTGTACCGCCACCGAATTGGGGAGACAACAGGTATCCGGATGTTGACTCCTTCTGCAAGCGGTGGAGGGTGGGTACCGGATCTTCACTGAACTTCACATTCGTTAACAAAGTCGGATCCCAGAACGCTTCACTCATAATAAAAATCACGTTCGGCTTCTTCCCTTTTAGAGAATCAGCATCTACGGATTTCTTCTGTCCTGCCTTTTGCATGCCTACCTCTTGGAGATTAGCTGCAACGGTTGCAATGCTCTGATCACTATACGTTTCTGGCTTTTGAACGATCGAATTTTTGACATTGAGGGTGAAAGCGAGCGCTAGCCCATTATTCGCATAGTTCTCTTTCTGATTCCATACAATTTCGTTTACACCTATATGGTCAAGAATTTTGCCAGCTAACGGTGTTTTGATTGCAAATGCATACAAGGCATAGAGCGAGAACAGCCCTAAACCAATTCGACTGACGATAGATAGAGATATACGTGGGAGTACCCATTTTAATAACAATACAAGGATGACCGCGATGACCACAGCTCCGATCCGGAGAAGTGCGGCTTTCCCTGTAACGAGCGAAGCTATATCCATACTTTCTTTATTCAGCAAAATATCCCACGGGAAGAAGGGCTCCCCGATCATTTTCACCTTCATATAAGAGATCAGTGCCATAAGGCCAAGCAATAAGGTTGCGATGGATCCGGAAATAGCTAATGATCCTACAACAGCATAAAGGAAAGCTAATAAACAGAAGGATATGGCTACATTTAATAGAAAAAGTGATCGGTTAGATGTTATCCATTGGACCGTTTCATGCAAAGTACCACGTTCGAGAAGTTCCATTCCCGCTACAGAAAGTATAGGTAAGCATATCATAAATAATAAAAGCGAAATCGTCGCTCCCAGACGGTTTGGTCTCATCTTCTTAGGAAGATGGTTCCGGGGCTTCAAATTCAAGTGCATATTGCATCACTCTCCTCTTGCCCCTATTATAAACACCAATTGTGAAGAAATTATGTAGGTAACCTTAAAGGAAGCTTAGTTTTACCATAAAAATCCCATTATTTAAGCCCTGCCAGCCATGACGCCAATGCCTTCAATTCTTCCTCCTTCATTGTCACTTGGAACGGCGGCATCCCGCCACCACCCTTTTGAATACGCTTTATGATCTCCGCTTCATCTAAACGTTCTCCCACTTTTTGGATATTAGGGCCTTGTCCACCTTGTAATTGATTACCATGACACGAGATGCAGAAATTTTGATAAAGCTTAGGAACATCCACTTTGACCGCCGCCGGCTGCGATTCATTTTGTTTATTTCCACAGGCAGATAAGACGAGAGCCAGAACAATTACACTAAATAGCTTTAATTTCATACGCACGAAACTCCTTCAATCTGTTGTATTTCTCTCATCATACCAGAGCATAGATTGTAAAATAAAGGAGTCCGCCCAAGTGCATGCAACAATACAACAAAGCCGGATTAAACTCATCGGGAAAATCTTTATTCATTTAAAATAAAATTTCACATATATTATTGATTGTTGAAATAATATTTTGTATGCTTAAGACAGCCGAAATTATTTATAACATTTGCCAAGAGAAAGGAAGAAAGGAGGAAAACCATTTATTCGGCTTTAATGTAAGCGGATACATAACGAGAAGGAAGTGAATTCCATTTGAAGAAAACAGCTCAAAGTCGCACGGCATCCATCCATTTTACCATGGCCTTATTTATATTCTTGAGCACGATCATGTTCGGTGTACCCGTTGCTAGCGCGGGCACGGAGGCTGCTTTAATCTCAGATGCGCAGGCGTTAGCCGGCGTCCAGGCTGCGGCTGGTGTGGATGGCTTTGAACAAACCGCTAATCTCTTCTCGTCCTCGGCGAGAGCGACGGCAAGCATCGGACTTATCAGCCGACCGGAAACCATTTATTACGGCTATCATGCTGTTAATTTGTCCTACGATTTTACCGGCACTACCGGAACGTCGGCAGCTTACGTCAACTTCAAGGATCCGGACGGCACAACGGGCAGAACACTGCAGGGACTTCCGAAGAGACTCGGCCTCTGGGTGTACGGTGACGGCAACAACCACTGGCTGCGCACCCAAGTCAAAGACTCAGCGGGAACCGTCACGACGCTTGATTTCACATCCAGCACTGGGCTGAACTGGACCGGCTGGAAGTACATCACGGTATCCGTTCCGAGCTCGCTGAGAGCTCCGATCAAGCTCAATCAAATCTATGTCGCGGAGACCAAAGACTACAACAAAAACAAAGGTACGCTTTATTTTGACCAGTTGACGGCGTTTTACACGGATTCGACCGTTAACGGGCTCGATTTAGTGGATCTGCCTCCGCTTCAGGTTGGGGAATCGAAGAAGGCGCAAGTATTCGCGACTTACCAAAACGCGGTGGAGCCGGTCCCCGTTACAAGCGGGCTATCCTTCCGCAGCAGCAACGAGCAGGTCGCAACCGTCGACGCAGACGGCACAGTTCGGGCGCTGCAGTCAGGCACAGCTACGATCTATGCCTCCTATGGGACGGCACCAGAAGCATCCTACGTGCTGAAAGTATCAACAAGTGCAGCCGTGCCGTCGAAATTAGAGCAATCTTCCTTGGAGAAGTTGGAATCCGGCTCCACGAACAAAATTCGCCTCTACGCCGTGTACCCTGAAATGACTGAACCCGTTACCGTGCGGAGCGGAGCAACGTTTGAAAGCAGCACTCCTGATGTTGCAACCGTCGATGTCGATGGCGTAGTGAAGGCCATAAAACCCGGAACGACAACGATCACAATATCCTATAAGGGCATCTCATCAGCTTACACGCTGAATGTAAACGCCCCTGTACCCATATTGCAGAGCATCAAGCTGACCGAGCTCCACACAATGACAGTTGGCGATACCTTGCAAGCGAAGACTCACGGCACCTACACATGGCTTCCGGAGCCCGTTCAATTGATTAACGGTGTTACGTATACGAGCAGCAACCCGGCGGTCGCCGCGGTGAGCGCAAGCGGTTTCGTTACGGCACTGAAATTCGGCACCTCACGGATTACTGCGATGTATGGCGGAAAAACGAGCGATTTCTACTTGGTGGTGAACAAAATGGCAGCCATTCCGAAGTCCGAGCTCAGAGCGGCTTGGATCGCAACGGTCGACAATATCGATTGGCCGGACAAAGGTGTAACGGACCCTGAGCAGCAAAAACGCGATTTCACAAAGCTGCTTGACCAGCTGCAAGCTACGGGGATCAACGCGGTCATCGTGCAGGTAAAGCCGACGGCGGATTCCTTTTACCCGTCCCAATTCGGTCCTTGGTCGGAATGGCTGACGGGCGTGCAGGGCAAGGATCCCGGCTATAACCCGCTTGCGTTCATGCTGGAGGAAGTGCATAAGCGCAATATGGAGTTCCACGCTTGGTTCAACCCATACCGGATCAGCTTAGAGGATCGTCTCGACAAGCTGGTATCGGATCACCCGGCGCGCCAGCATCCGGACTGGGTCGTTTCGTACGGCGGGAAGTTGTATTTCAACCCAGGAATTCCGGAAGCGAAGCAGTTCATCATGGACGGCATTATGGAAGTCGTGAATAATTACGATGTCGACGCGGTTCATTTTGACGATTATTTCTATCCGTACCCGGTCAGCGGTGTCGACTTCCCCGACCAAGATGCTTTCCAGAAATACGGTGCGGGCTTTGCAAGCAAAGCGGACTGGAGACGTAACAACGTCAATTCGTTCGTACAGGAGATAGGCACCAGAATCAAGCAGGAGAAAAGCTACGTCAAATTCGGTATCAGTCCGTTCGGCATCTGGAGGAACAAAGGGGAAGATCCTGCAGGCTCCGATACGAACGGTCTCAGCAGCTACGACGCTATTTATGCGGACTCGAAAAAATGGATCGACCAGCAATGGATCGATTACATCACACCGCAAATCTATTGGTACATGGGCTATTCGCCTGCCGCCTACGACAAGTTGATCGAATGGTGGAACGGCGTTACTACCAACAAAAACGTTCACCTCTACAGTGGCCAGGCCACCTACCGCATCGGCTCGAACGATCCGAGTTGGCTGAACCCGAACGAAATGCCAGACCAAGTAAGCTATAATCGTAATTTCGGCAACGTCAAGGGAAGCATCTTCTTCAGCGCCAAATGGCTGCCGGCGAATCCGCTGGGCTTTACGGACCGGTTAAAAACCGATCTCTACCGCTACTCGGCCCTTGTCCCTGCGATGCCTTGGCTTGACAATCAAGCGCCAAACACCCCTGTTCTCGCTTCCGCCATCCGCAAACCATCCGGCGTGGAGCTTACTTGGGCGAATGGTACAGCAGACGCAGCCTACTATGTCGTTTACCGTTTCGAGGGCGATACGGCAGGAAGCTTACAGGATGCGTCGAAGATCGTCGCAACCCTCCGCAAGCAGGAGAGCGCGAAGGGATCGTTCGTCGACCGGACTGCCGCTGACGGCGCGCGGTATACTTATGTCATTACCGCTGTGGACCGCCTCCACAACGAAAGTGCGGCCAGCAATGCGATTGCGATAACGAACATACTTGATGTGACAGCACCTGTGACGACTGTGAGCGTGGAAGGAACGATGCATAACGGCTGGTACGTTTCGGTGGCGACCGTGATGCTTACGGCGACGGACGACCTTACCGGCGTCAGCTCCACGTATTACAGCACCGACAACGGCGCAAGCTGGCAGCCGTACGGTGGGCCTGTTACCGTTGAGGCCGACGGCGGGACCACCCTTCTTTACCGGTCCGAGGATGCTGCCGGCAACGTGGAACAAGCGAAAAGCATGGAAATTCGCATCGACCGGTCCGCCCCATTGATTCAAATGGGCGGCGGGGCCACTTACTCCGTAGATCAAACCGTTCAAATAAAATGTACCGCTTCCGATACGGTTTCGGGCCTCGTCTATAATCCGTGCTCCGCGCTCCTTGTCGATGCTCCGGCCTATGAGATTGGTCTCGGCACGCACGTCGTGACCGTCGACGTTCAGGATGCCGCAGGCAACACAGCCTCCGCATCGATTACGTACACGGTGCAGGCGACCCTTAGTTCCATTTCAAACGTAACCCGTACATTTGTGACAGGACCGGGAGCAGACGGGGTTACGAACTCGCTTGTGAAAAAGCTTGAGAACGGTAATTACGATGCTTTTATCAATGAAGTGCAGGCACAAACCGGCAAAAGACTGACGACTCACCAGGCCGACGTCTTGATCCGTTTGGCTGCGTCTCTGCAATAAATCGTAATATAGTTAAAAACTCCCTTGTTCCGTCAGGAACAAGGGAGTTTAATATTCGAGGTTGTGTTTCCCGCCAGCCAGCCATGCCGCTCACGCGACAAAGACTTATGAAGGTAGTTGCTTATAAATATTAATTATTTCCTTATTTTTTAGTCAGATGATTTCCAACGGCTGTTGTATCAAGCAAATGGCTGGATAATAAAAAGACATGGCAAGGGCAATAACCCGGGCCATGTCTTAATTTTTAAGCTAATTTCAACCGAATGACATTCCACGATGCTTTGCCAAGTACCGCCTGAATCTGGCTGTTTGACGATATGGCCGCATTACCTCCTGTGTGAGGCTTCACCCGATCCTGGGCATCAATGGTATTCGAAGCTTTCAGATCATCGTTCTCCAGAACGATATGCTCAATAACTCGGCATTCACCAAAACTGCGAAGATCCAGCTCCAGCGGAAGTGCTTCCTCCAGATGACGGTTAACTGCGAAGATCGTCACTTCGGACTTGTCTTCATTATGAACGGCAACAGCTTCTAAGTAAGGCACATCCGTATAATCCTTCGCGTCGTATTTCGGTGATTTGATCAGCGGCACAAGAACAGTCCCTCGTCCAAACACACTTGTATGCATGTATGGATAGTAGATCGTTTGTTTCCAGGCTGCTCCCCCATTCGCGGTCATGATCGGTGCGATGACGTTAACGAGTTGTGCCAAACAAGCCATCTTCACACGATCCGCACGCTTCAGCATGGAGATAAGCATACAACCAACTAACAAGGCATCCTCGTGGTTGTAGATGTCTTCAAGCTGCGGCGGCGCGATGGACCAAGGCTCAATTCGTCGGTCCGCCTCGTTGGAGTGATACCAAACATTCCATTCGTCAAAAGATAAGTTGATTTTCTTCTTTCCGCGCTTTTTGGCCTGAATGTAATCAGCCGTCGAGATCACTGTATTGATGAACCGATCCATGCCCATAGATTGTGCGAGGAAATTGGCAGAATCTTTATCACGATTGCCATAATATTGGTGCAGGGAAATATAATCAACGTGATCATACGTATGCTCAAGTACAGTCGCTTCCCATTCAGGGAAAGTCGGCATAGTTAGACTGGAGCTGCCACAAGCAACAAGTTCGATAGAAGGGTCTACCCACTTCATTACTTTGGCAGTTTCACAGGCTGCACGTCCATATTCCGCGGCTGTTTTGCTGCCTATTTGCCAAGGCCCATCCATTTCATTGCCTAGACACCAGGTTTTGATATTATGAGGCGCCTTGTACCCATGACTAATCCGTAAATCACTCCAGTAGGTACCGCCTTTGATATTGGAATATTCAATGATATCTCTTGCCTCATCCGGACCGCGGGTCCCCAGATTAACGGCCATCATTGCTTCTGTATTTGCTTTGCGGCACCAATCCATGAATTCGTTCAGACCAACCAAGTTAGGTTCAATGGTGCGCCAAGCCAGATCAAGTCTCTTCTTACGTCCTTCTAATGGCCCAATGCCATCCTCCCAGTTATAACCGGATACAAAGTTACCTCCTGGATAACGAACGATTGGAACATCCAAACCTTTTACCAGCTCCAGTACGTCTGCTCGAAAGCCTTGCTCATCCGCTTGCGGATGTCCAGGTTCGTAAATTCCGCCATAGACCGCGCGTCCCAAATGCTCAATAAATGAGCCATAAATACGAGAATCTACTTCTCCGATTTTAAAATCTTTGTCGATAATCATACTCGCTTTCATAGACATTGCATTCACCTCGTAGTATAATTAATAAAAATATGAATCAGTTAATATATTTATAATGCTATTGACTATATTAAACAATAATCAGAAGATGATTTCAAGCTTTTTATCTGCCTTCTGTTGAATTCACATTTTCATTAATTAGTCTACTTATGAGGAGATTGTCCAATGATCCAAACGACAACAGACCGCAAATGGCTGCCGCTGTATGAAGCGCTGGCAAGCGATGTGCGGCTTAAGATACTGGAGTTGCTCGCTGAGAAAGAGATGAATGTCAAGGAATTAGCCCATATGCTCGGATTAAGCAGCGCCATCGTAACTATGCATGTAAAAAAGCTCGAGGCTGGAGGGCTTATTCAGACAGATTTAGTTCGTAAGCAAGGCGGCACGCACAAAATGTGCAAGTTGGCCCTCTCCCGCATCGAAATGCGGCTCCCGCAGCCAATTGAGCAGCAGCGAGCGTTCGATGAAGTTGCGATTCCGGTTGGCCACTACACACGCTTCGATGTGCATCCAACCTGCGGTTTGGCTACGGCTGATCATGTGATTGGTCAGTATGATGATCCGCGCTTCTTCTTCGAGCCGGAGCGGATGCATGCGAAGATTCTTTGGTTCGGTAGCGGCTTCGTGGAGTATCGCATTCCGAACTATGTACTGCCCGGTCAGACACTTGAAGAAATCGAGATTTCGCTAGAAATAGGCTCCGAAGCTCCAGGTATTGAAGCGAATTGGCCGTCCGACATTCATTTTTACGTCAATGATACGCTGCTCGGCTATTGGACGAGTCCCGGTGATTCGGGACAAGGCCGCGGCCAACTCACTCCTGCCTGGTGGCCGGATTCAATCAACCAATATGGTTGGTTGAAGATCATCCGGGTCACGGAGCAGGGAACGTTCCTTGATGGACAACGGCTATCGGCTGTCTCGATCAAGGATATCCCCATGTCCCGCAACGAGTGGACACTGCGGCTCGAAGTGCCGAACCATGCGGCGCATGTCGGCGGTTTGACCTTGTACGGTGAGGGGTTTGGCAACTACAACCGTGACATTCTGTTTCGCACCTACCGTAGGTAGGGGGCGTCTTGTGTACACGTATGAATAGGGGGCTGTCCCAAGTCATATCGCCCACTGAGTCCGAGAAGCCGGAAATCGACTTCTCGGCAGACCTTTCCCGCGCGTCCATGCAGAATAAGCTCGGAAAACGCGCTTATTCTGTAGCGCTCGAACAAATAAGCGCGAAATACGCGCTTACAGTGAGACCTCTGCGAGCCGAAGCTCGCCCACTGAGTCCGAGAAGCCGGAAATCGACTTCTCGGCAGACTTTCCCGCGCGTCCATGCAGAATAAGCGCGTATTTCGCGCTTATTCTGGAGCGCTCGAACAAATAAGCGCGAAATACGCGCTTACAGCGAGAACTATGCGAGCCGAAGCTCGCCAACTGAGTCCGAGAAGACGGAAATCGACTTCTCGGCAGACCTTTCCCGTGCGTCCAAGCAGATTAAGCTCGGAAAACGCGCTTAATCTGGAGCGCCCGAACAAATAAGCGCAAAATACGCGCTTACAGCGAGAACTATGCGAGCCGAAGCTCGCCCACTGAGTCCGAGAAGATGGAAATCGACTTCTCGGCAGAAGTTCTGGAGCCTTTACTTTGGCGTAGCTAGCAGGTTTGACTGCACTCACTCGTTCCTCCTCCACATGCTTGAACAAAGTAGGGGTTCCTCCCCCCTGAGCTTTTGTTGTCCTCATTTCATCGGTGTTAAAACCCCCGCAGGCTTCCCTCCCGCAGCTCGCCACTATTAGTTGTGCTTAGCATGGCTAGGTGCGCTATGTAAAAAAGAGCCCCATGGGCTCTTTTGAACTTCTTTTAACACTCATCTCACAATGGCTGCTCGTAATCCATTAACACCAAATTCCAAATACCCCTTTAAACAGGTCAACATATAAACCCAACCTTCTTTATTATCTATCAATTGACTGATTAGGTCCCCATCATTTTCATTAAAACCTTCTTCGTTAACTTCAATAACGGTACTCGAATTATCCAACTCTTTCAGCGTAATCGTAACAACATTACCTTCATCCGTTGCACCCCACTGGAAAACGATTGTCTTATTTACCTCGATTTCCAATACTTTTATATCCACTTGTGCATCATATTCATCATATCTCCATGTAATCGTCTCGCCTTGCTCCAATCTTCCAGAACCCGAAGAAAACCAATAATTGGACATTTTTGCAGGGTCTATAAGAGCTTCAAATACTTCATTAACGGGCTTAACTATTTTAAATTTCGTAAGGTTGTTCATCCTAAATCAACTCTCTTTCGATATAGTTGTGATTGGTTAAATGGAAATGGGCGGCAAAGTGTTCCCAGTTTCGAGTAAACTCTTCAAGTTGCTCAGAATGGCTGGCCATCCATTATTTAATCCCTCAAACGTATCTTCTCTATCCACGATATCAGCAGGTTCTAAATTTTCGTGCTTAAGTATTAGTTTGACAGTCGAATCCAGCGGTTTCAACTCAAAGGTGACCTGTGACGGCTGCTTACGAGAAGTTTCATCTCCTACCATGTTCCATGTAAAAGAAAGTAAACGATGCGGCTCGCATTTTAGTATGATTCCGTGATCGGTGACTTGTCCATTCCGCGAATAGGTAACGTTAGAGCCTTCCTGCCAATCAGATTGGATTTTGCTTCCGAAGAAGTATTTTTCGGTAAAATCGCTGCTTGTCAAAGCTTCCCAAAGCTTTTCAGGCGTCGTCTTGATGTAAGTTACATAAACAAATGCTGCATCAGTCATTATTTTCCTCCATATATAGGGATCTTTGAGCTTGTTCAAAGTCTCTCCGCTTAGGGATATTTGAGCTTGCTCAAAGTCACTCTGCTTCAAGCTGCTTTTTAAGTTCATGCAATGCTTCGATGCGATCACGATCATATTTGTTGATCCAGCGGTCATAAATCTCTCCAATGGGTTCAACATTTAGATAATGAATTTTATTTCGGCCTTGCCAATCAATATGAATCAGATTCGCTTCCTCCAAAATAAGCAGGTGTTTCGTTACTGATTGACGCGTCATTTCAAGATGATCACATAGTTCATTTAATGTCTGGCCATTTTTCTTGAAGAGCTCATCAAGGAGTTGTCTTCGGCTTGAATCAGCAAGAGCTTTAAATACTTTATCCATGCCATCATTATATGCAACCATTTGTCTGCATGTCAAGTTTGGTGTATTCTGCCTATTCATTCCATTCTCGAAACAAAAAAGACACGGAAGAGAAATCCCGTGCCTTTCAGAAACAAATGGTGTTGTTTGTCTAACCAACCTCGTCATACTCACGCTACGCATTTATACCCATACCAGCAGCCTCACCGCTCCCTGAAGCAGCGCTCTTATCCCGCGCCTCCGCCCGGCGCAAATACTTCTGCTGGCGCCAACGGATGACGACGAGGATACCGCGCAAATATTCGTCGCAGATCATAGCGACATAAATACCCGCCAGTCCCCAGCCCATGTGCAAGCCCAAGACATAAGAAAGGCCCGCGGCCACTCCCCACATCGAGAACAGCGAGATAATCATATTGTAACGGGTATCGCCTACCGCGCTCAGTGCATTACCGAAGCCCATATTGAGCATTCTCCCTGGCTGCAGGATAAGTGTCAACACCAAACAGGAGAGTCCCAGCTTGATAATATCCGCGTCTGAGGTGAAGAAGCCGAGAAAGCTTTTACCGATGAGAAAGAGAATGATGCTGTTGAACCCAACAAGACCGAGTCCAATCCATGTACCTCGATATCCGCTCTTATAAGCTTCTTTGATATTTCCGGCTCCATACAGATGGGCTATCTGAATTTGAACCGCTAAGGCAATTGAGTAGCCTAACATAAAACAAATCGACTCGAGCGTGTTCATATACGTTCTCGCTGCCAATTCCTTAGCTCCCATCGTGGCTAGGAACGTGTAGATCGTCAACTGCGTCAATACCCAGGAAGACATGTTCACGCCGAGCGGCCAACCTATTTTCAAAATATCACCAAACAGCTTTCGATTGAATACGATAAGATCCCGCCACTCCATCCTCCGCTCGAACGCGGAAACGAACATAAACAGCAGCAAACACGTCGCCAACAACCGGCTCACGAGGGTAGAAATGGCAACACCTGTTAAACCCAGTTGAGGAAATCCGAGCTCGCCATATATAAATCCGTAGTTGAACACGATGTGTATAACATTCATACCAATAGCCGTAATCATTGGCCCTTTGGTGTTCCCCGTATTCCGAATTACGGTGCTAAGCGCCGCCGTCAAAGCCGTTAAAACCATCCCGCTCCCCACAATCGATATATAGGTTTCAGCCAGAGGAAGCAGCCGCTCCTCCAAGTGGAACAGATTGGCTAGAGGGCGAGCCTCCATATAAAGAATCACACTCAGCACACTGCCTATCACTGCACTGACGGTTACGGCCATAATGGCGACGGTACGCGCAGATTCATTCTGCTTGGCTCCTATTTTCTGAGCAATCAAAATCCCGGCGCCACTCGCAACCGTCATAAATAAGATCATCATCGCTTGGAACAATTGGTTCGATAAACCAACCACCGCCACTGCATCATCCGATACGCGGCTCACCATTAAGGTATCGACGGCTCCTAAAAGCAATTGCAGAAGCAATTCGACGAAAATAGGCCAAGCTAGAAGCCATAGTGTAAACTTATTTTTCTCTTTGACCATGTTTTTCACCATCCGATTATCATCTCTCTTTTTGTATAAATGAAACTTTGTTGTCTGCTCAAATTATAGATGCTATAGTTGACTCCAAGTATGAGTATTGCAACTTAAAGTTTCAAAATTCCAACCTCCATTCAAGAGATGAAAAGGTGACACCGATGGCTTTTATCGAAATGACTGTCCCTCCGCTGCCGCACTACATTACAAGCGGTTTCAGCACGATATCCAAAGGCAGCAAACATCCGAGCAGACGCAATATCCAAGTATTTGACTTACTAATCACCACATCGGGCTGCTTCTATATAGGCGAGGAGGATGCTAGGTTCGAGGTAGCAGCAGGACAAGCCGTTATTCTAAGGCCGGACAGCTATCATTTCGCTACAGAAGTCTGTTCCGAGCTGACGGGTACTTATTGGATGCATTTCCACGCGGGTGGACCATGGGCTATGGTAGACCATACGGTCCAACCTATACCTCTGGAAGATCTAACACAAACCCCAATTGAGCCATTTGCTGTAGAGCCCTTTACGATACGGATCCCTCAATATACAACACTTCTGCAGCCAGAAAAAACCTATGACCTGTTCGAACAGCTTGGGCAGCTGCAACCAAGTGCTCATATGAGCAGTATCCGTTTTGCGCAGCAGCAGCTTTTTCATGAATTATTGCGCCAGCTTTCCGCTACCACGGACAGCGATCATCCATCACCGTCCACGGCCTGTGCGGAAAAAGCGGCCTCTTATTTAAGGCAGCATTACAAATCGTCTGTTTCAGCCAAAGAGATCGGCGATCATGTCAACTTCCACCCTGTTTACATTGCACGCTGCATGCAAAAGGAATATGGCTGCTCCCCAACGGAATACCTGCTCAGGTTAAGGATCCAGCAGGCTAAGCTGCTGCTGCTTCAAACCGATCTTCCCGTCGCGCACATCGCGGAAGAAGTTGGTTTTGAGCAGCCTGCCTATTTTGCCACCTGCTTCACCAAAATGGAAGGTATCTCTCCTCGCAAGTACAGGCAGCGGTTCTCGCGGGGGTAATTAACCAACAACTCGAAGGCATATATAGGTTAACTTCAAAATACAGTTAACTTATATAACTTAGAGGGAGTTGACTTGATTTGGAAGAACAACAAAATGCGCCTGTCCTAAGTGTAAAAGATTGGATGATTACAATCCTGCTCCTTGCGATTCCACTTGTAAATATTGTGATGTTATTCGTGTGGGCATTCAGTAAAGGAGAAAACCCTACAAAATCTAATTATGCCAAAGCAAGCTTAATCTGGGCTCTCATCGGAATCGGTCTCTATTTTATTTTCTTTGTTCTCTTCTTCGGCGCAATGATGTCGAATATGAATCAATAAAACCTTCTCCTGCACAGCTATCCTCCATGCGGCCGTAACCGCTTGGGGATAGCTCTTTTTATGTTATACTGGAAAAAAATGATAAGGAGTCCACAAACATGCCATCCCCCTTACATTGGAAAAAGTCACTATGGATTCTATGGGGTGCTAATTTCTCCGTTATGTGCGGCATGAATCTCGTTCTTCCGTTTCTACCGCTCTACATCGGAGAACTCGGGGTTCAAGATCTTGGCGAAATTGTACGTTGGACAGGCTGGATTGTCGCAGCACAGTTCATCACATCGTTTCTCACTCAGCCGCTCTGGGGAGCAATTGCGGATCGACGCGGACGTAAAATCATGCTGCTTCGCGCCGGGTTCGGGATGGCGATTGTGACAGCACTCATGGGCATCGTCACGTCACCTTGGCAGCTGCTGTCTCTGCGGCTGCTCAACGGTATCTTCTCCGGCTTCATTTCCATGGCGGTGTCTCTTCAAGCTTCTGTTACACCGCCGGAGCATTCGGGCAAATCGCTCGGCACCTTACAAACAGGAGCGATCGCCGGATCGCTCATCGGCCCTTTACTTGGAGGCTTGCTAGCAGGTTTCTTCGGTTACAGCCATGTGTTCTTCTTCACTGGAGGGCTCATGCTCTGCGCGAGCATCATCGTCATGATTTTCATTAAAGAGGAGCGTAAGCCTCCCTCTAAGAAAAAAGAACGACAGCGCACAGATTGGCGGCTGTTTCGGCCTTTGTTCCCGGTCTTCGCTGCTTCCCTGATCACACAGATCGGAATGATGAGCATCGAGCCGATTGTGACGGTGTACGCGAAGACCTTATATACCGGCAGCCACTTAGAGCTGTTCGCTGGTCTAATCGTTGCGATTACCGGCATCGCGAACTTATTCGGTGCTCCAACCTTAGGGAGACTCGGCGACCGTATCGGTCAGCGCAAAACGCTTGTAATCGCCTTATCGATGGCGGCACTTGCCTTCATCCCGCAGGCTTTTGCCACTAGCATCACTATGCTCCTAGTCGGCAGGTTCCTGCTCGGGCTGTTCATCGGCGGCATGATTCCCTCTCTGAACGCGCTGGTCATGAAGCTGGCACCTACTCAGATTCAAGGGACCGCTTACGGCTTTAATACCTCATCGCTGTTCCTAGGCAATCTGATTGGCCCCTTAATTGGCAGCCATCTTGCAGCAGCGTACGGTTTCACATCCGTCTTCTATGTCACGATGGGCATTTTACTGCTCTGTGCTGGATTCGTCTATACGAATCGCAGTTTAGACAGTCATTACCATTCAAAAACGGCTTAACACAACCATTTCATTTAAAATTGGAGGATGACTATGAAACACGAAATTTTATATAAAGGCGCATTTCCTATGTTGAAGGTAGAGCTTGAAGCAGGCGAGAATATCAAGGCGGAAGCTGGAGCCATGGTCTCTATGTCCCCCAATATCGAACTTAAGGGAACCGTAGAGGGCGGTCTCATGCGCGGTTTAGGCCGAATGCTGAGCGGCGAGAAATTCTTCTTCCAAGAACTAACACCAACCAGAGGATCGGGCGAGGTTTTACTGGCACCTACTGTCATTGGCGATATTGAGGCCGTAGAACTAGACGGATCCTACAAGCTGTATGTGCAAAAAGATGGCTTTCTTGCTGGAACATCCGGCATTCAGGTGAATACGAAAATGCAAAACCTGATGAGTGGGTTTATGTCAGGCGAGGGCTTTTTCATCGTTGAAATTAGCGGAAAAGGCACCGTCTTCCTTTCCTCCTACGGCGCTATTCATGCCATTAATCTAGCTCCAGGGCAAGAAGTAATCATCGATAATGGACATCTTGTCGCTTGGCCGGATTATACGCAGTATACGATTGAAAAAGCAGCCAAAGGCTGGTTATCCAGTTTGACGAGCGGCGAAGGCGTGGTCTGCCGATTCCGCGGCGAAGGTGTCGTGCTTATTCAAACGAGGAATCCGCAGGGTTTCGGCGGGTGGATTAAACAGTTCATTCCAGGTGGCAGATAAGTAGTAGTTGTCTTGTAAGCTGGGTGGCCTGAGAGCTAAATCGAAGTGGAGTAACTTCGTATTTGGAATCCCTGATTTCATTCAGCGCATCCTCACTCAGAAAGTTGTATTTTCTACAACTTTACTCAAGCAAATCCGTGCTAGCTCGTCTAAATGTTGCAGATCATACAACAATTCCGCCTCAAAGTAACCATTTAGCACGAAATCCCGCAAAATTGTTGTACAAGATACATCATCTCCAGCTTTGAGGGATGAGACTAAGGAAATTGTTGTACGTTATACAACATGCAGTGTAAGAATCCTAATCTATCTTGAAAAAAAACGAGAATTCCTCACGGGGGGTTCTCGTTTTTTTGATGATATTATGATAAAATGGTTCTATCATATAAACTTGGTTTTATATACAAAACCACACAACAAAATCGACATGATTTGAACGATCGCTTTACGATCAAGGAGGCCCTTACTTGGATGATAAATACCGCGTTCCGGCCATCGAACGTGCACACCTGATTCTCAAAGAAATCTCTCAGCATCCCGGTGAGTTGAAACTCATCGACTTATCACGAACGCTCGCCATTAACAAAAGCTCGATGTACTCATTGTTATTAACCATGGAGAACTTGGGGTGGATCGAAAAGGAGACCGGAGAAACCTACCGGTTAGGAAGAGAATTGTCTCGTTTCGGCCATGCCGCCATACAGCAGGGTGACTTGAATGAGTCCTTCCATAAGGAAGCAGCCATATCCAAGCTGAAGCTGGGTGAATCTTTCCAACTCGCCAAATTAGATGGCAAGGAAGTTCTTTATATCGCCAAAGAGGAAGCGCTTACGCCTGTTAGGCTCGCTTCTGAACCAGGAATGCGGTTGCCTGCACATGCCACAGCACTCGGTAAGGTCATGCTGGCTGATCTGAGCGATGAGGAAATTGATATGCTTTATCGTTCTGACCAAGAACCATTTCCACATTTAACGGTTCATTCCATTACCTCTTTACAAGCATTAAAGCAAAGTTTAGAGCAAATCCGACAACAAGGCTATGCGCTGGATTTGGAGGAAGCCGTGCTTGGTTTTAGCTGCGCAGCGGCTCCGATCCGTAATGCCCAAGGCCAAGTCATTGCCGCTGTCAGCTGCTCCATGATGCTGCCTCAATGGGAGCAAAAGAAGCAGTCCTGTATAGAAGAAATTTGCAAGCTCGCTCATAAACTATCCGAATAAAAAGGAGAATTCACATGCGATTACAAGACAAAGTCATTCTCATCACAGGTGCAGGATCAGGAATTGGCAAAAGTACCGCTCTCTTATTTGGACAAGAAGGTGCGCAAGTCATCGTGAACGATCTTGACGTCGTCAAAGGGCAGGAGACAGCGGATGAAATAATCGGGGCTGGCGGAGCTGCTACGTATATACAAGCGGACGTTACCCAAGCAGACTCCGTTAGTCAGATGGTAGAGCAAATCATACAGGCACATGGCCGTATAGACGTGCTTTTCAACAATGCCGGAATTAGCGGTGTAGGCGCGCTTCATGAGCTAGAACCTGACGCCTGGGACCGCATCATGAGCGTTAATGTCAAAGGTGTATTCTTACCTTCTAAGTATGTCGTGCCGCATATGATGGAGCGCAAATCCGGTTCTATTATTAACATGTCTTCCTGTATCGCTGAAATCGGTCTGGCCCGCCGGGCATCTTACGCAGCAACAAAAGGCGCTGTTCTCGCATTAACGAAATCCATGCAGGTGGATTATGCCGCCTATGGCATTCGGGTGAATGCGCTGCTGCCGGGGACCATTTTAACACCGTTCGTAGAAAACTATCTCCGCACTTCCTACGACGATCCTGAAGCAGCCATCGCCTCTTTGAAATCCAGGCAGTTAAGCAACGAAATGGGCCGTCCGGAAGACGTCGCGCTAGCGGCATTGTTCCTCGCTTCAGACGATTCCAAATTCATGATGGGTTCACCGTTATATATTGACGGAGGCGTGACTTTCGGCAAGAACGCTTAAGAAGACGGCCTGCATCCTGCATTTATTCATTTATTCATTCACTACTACATTCATTCAGGAGGTTTTTCTAATGAAACTGCTTACTTTTAAGAATAATGATACATTCACTCTAGGCGTCCAAACCGAGTTTGGCGTGCTGGATGTCATTCAAGCTGTCAAGCAGCTGTCGCCAGCATTCACAGTCCCTGCCACTGTTCACGAAGCCATTAATGGCGGGGCAGCCGCTACCGATGCATTACTTAACCTTGTTAATCTTGTCCTAGAGCGCGAAGACCGTGCTTCCTTGCTGCTCAGCGAAGAGACAATGATTTACGGCCCCTGCGTTACGCATCCTAACAAAATCATTTGCGTAGGCCTGAACTATCGCAAGCATGCCGAAGAAACGAATGCCCCAATCCCGCAATACCCGATTCTTTTCAACAAATTTAATAATACGCTTACCGGACACGGGCATGACATTGCACTACCTCGTGTAACCAAAGAAGTCGATTACGAAGCCGAGCTAGTTATCGTAATTGGTAAGCAGGCCAAGTATATCTCCAAAGAACAAGCCTTAGAACACGTATACGGTTATTGCTGTGTGAATGACCTTTCTGCGCGTGATTTACAGATGCGGACCCAGCAATGGCTGCTTGGCAAATCGTGCGATGACTTCAGTCCACTCGGTCCTTATCTAGTGACTGCGGATGAAGTTGGCAACCCGAATGACCTTCAGATTAGCACCACAGTCAACGGCAAAGTACGTCAAAACTCGAACACGGCGGATATGATTTTCCACTGTGACGAAATTGTCAGCTATATTTCTCAGCATATGACGCTGTATCCGGGAGACATCATTCTAACAGGTACACCAGAAGGTGTTGTGCTCGGCGATCCAGTTGATAAGCGCGTATACTTAAAAGACGGTGATGTCGTCACGATTTCTATCGAGAAATTAGGCAGCTTGACTAATCGCTTGTGTAGCGAGTAACTAGCTTTCGCGTTTAAAACGGAATCCAAAAGCTCCACTATACAGCAAAAGAGCAAGCCGCAGGATCAGCAGCTTGCTCTTTTGCTTCTTTCCATTTATCCCCGCTCCACCAACATGGCAACGCCTTGTCCGCCGCCAATACATAAAGCAGCTATCCCCAGCTTGCCATCTCTCTTCTCCAGCTCATGCAGCAGCGTAACCAGAATGCGGGCTCCGCTTGCACCAATCGGGTGTCCAATAGCAATCGATCCTCCATTGACATTTAATTTCTCCCGCGGGATGCCCAGCTCACGGCCAACGGCTAAAGACTGCGAAGCAAAGGCTTCATTCAGCTCAAATAAATCAACTCTATCTAAGGAAACGCCTGATTTGCTAAGAAGCTTATGAACAGCATCTACGGGTCCCATTCCCATCATGGATGGATCTAAGGCAGCGTTCGCATAGCCTTTGATCCGAGCTAAGGGCTTAAGCCCAAGCTCCTTAGCCTTATCCGCGGACATAACAACCAGCGCAGCGGCTCCGTCATTAATGCCAGAAGCGTTGCCAGCCGTAACCGTTCCCTCTTTCTTGAATGCCGGACGAAGCTTGCCAAGGATCTCAGCCGTCGTACCCGCCCGAGGAAACTCATCCTGCGCGAATAGCACCGGATCACCTTTTCTTTGCGGGATAGCTACAGGCACTATCTCATCCTTGAATCTGCCGGATGCAATCGCCTGCTCCGCTTTCAGCTGGCTCCAAGCAGCAAACTCATCCTGCTCTGCACGTGTAACGCTATGATGCTCTGCTATATTCTCAGCCGTGATACCCATATGGATGTCGCACATCGCGCACCATAATCCATCCCGAATCATCGAATCGACCATGGTGCTGTCACCGAGCCGCAAGCCCGATCGAGCCCCGGGCAGCAGAAAAGGCGCCTGCGTCATATTTTCCATACCGCCTGCCACCACGATATCCGTATCTCCGAGGCTCACAGACTGTGCCGCCAGCATGACGGACTTCAGTCCCGAACCACACACCTTGTTAATCGTCATCGCTGGAACGAATTGCGAATACCCCGCCTTCAGCCAAGCTTGCCGGGCTGGGTTTTGCCCAAGTCCAGCCTGAAGCACGTTACCCATGATGACCTCGTCTACTTGGCTGTCAACCAGATTAGCTCTCTTCAAAGCCTCTTGGATAACTGTACTGCCCAGCTGCGGAGCAGATATGTCTGCCAATGCTCCCTGAAAGCTGCCAACGGCTGTTCGAACTGCGCTAACGATGACGACTTCTCTACTCATAACGATCTCCTTTGCTCATCTGGGGTTCATTTTGAAGAAGAGGACTAATTGTAAAATGCGCTTCTGTGTTGGCGAGAACCTCTTCCAACGTTACGCCTGGGTGTATGCCCGATAACACCATGCCCTCATCTGTAAAATCAAAAACGGCTAAATCCGTGATCAGACGATTCACTACACCTTTGCCTGTCAGTGGCAGGGTGCATGCCTTTTTAACCTTAGACTCCCCTGCTTTATTCACATGTTCCATGATGACAATGATCCGTTTGGCGCCGTTGACCAAATCCATAGCGCCGCCCATCCCTTTCACCATTTTTCCGGGAATCATCCAGTTGGCAAGGTCACCGTTCTCCGCTACTTCCATACCCCCAAGAATGGCCAAGTCAATATGGCCGCCCCGGATCATAGCGAACGATTCTGCGCTGTCAAAAAAAGAAGCGCCCGCCACAGCGGTTACCGTTTCTTTGCCTGCATTAATCAAATCCGGATCTTCTTCTCCTACGTAAGGGTAGGCACCGATGCCCAGAAGCCCATTTTCCGATTGCAGCATAACCGTCATTTCTGGCGGTATATAATTGGCGACTAGCGTAGGCAGGCCAATGCCTAAATTGACATACATGCCCTCTTTAATTTCCTCAACGGCGCACTTAATAATCGTTAAACGGTCATTTTTCATGCCGATACCTCCTTACTTCGAACGGTGAGACGCTCAATCCGTTTTTCGTAGGACGCACCCTTTACAATCCGCTGCACATAAATACCTGGCGTATGAATATCGTCCGGGCTCAACTCGCCTACCTGCACAATTTCTTCAACCTCAACGATCGTCACTTTCCCTGCTGCTGCTGCCAACGGATTAAAGTTGCGCGATGTTTTGCGGAAAACTAGATTGCCCAGCGGATCAGCCTTCCAAGCTTTGACCAAGGCAAAATCACCAACAATCCCTTTTTCCAACAAATAGGTGCGTCCTTCAAATGTTTTGTGCTCTTTGCCTTCTGCGACTAAAGTGCCTACGCCTGAAGCTGTATAAAACCCCGGAATGCCGGCTCCTCCGGCGCGAATTCTTTCGGCAAGTGTTCCTTGAGGAACCAGCTCCACCTCGAGCTCCCCGCTTAAGAACTGCTGCTCAAACGTTTTGTTTTCTCCCACATAGGAGGAAATCATTTTCTTGATTTGTTTGTTAGCCAGCAGTTGACCAAGGCCGCAATCATCAACCCCGCAGTTGTTGCTAACTACGCATAAATCTTTGGTTCCTTGCGCTTTAAGCGCCGCAATCAAATTCTCCGGAATCCCGCAAAGCCCGAAACCGCCAACAATTAACGTGGCTCCGTCACGAATATCCGCTACAGCTTCCTCTATGGAAGAACATATTTTATTCATGATAATCCATCTCCTATTCCTATCCCTAGGTTGTTCTATCTCTACTGTGCCGTGTAACCGCCGTCGATTAATAGTGAAGCTCCCGTAACCCCTCGTAATTTATCGCTTGCAATTAACATCGCATAGTCAGCAATTTCCTCTACAGCTAAGAGCCGTCTTTGTGGAACCAAAGGGTAAATAACTTCTTCAAGGACACTTTCTAAAGGAACATTGCGCGTTTTTGCCAAGTCCTGCAGCTGTCCTCTAACAAGAGGTGTATCTACATATCCCGGACACAGCGCGTTCACCGTAATGCCGTGAGCCGCACCTTCCAGTGCCGCTACCTTCGTCAAGCCAATCAACCCGTGCTTTGCGCTGTTATAGGCAGCTTTGCCTGCAAATCCAATGACTCCGTTGATCGAAGCCATATTAATGATCCGGCCAAAGCCTTGTTCCTTCATGATAGGGAACGCATGCTTGATGCCGATAAATGCGCCTGTTAACATAACCTTTATCAAGAATTCAAACTTTTCTACAGGGAATTCCTCAATGGATGCAACATGCTGTAATCCTGCATTATTGACGAGGATGTCAAGTCTCTTATAGGTTTGAACCACAGTTTCGATCGCTTCTATGAATTGCGGCTCCTGCGTTACATCACACTTGACCCCTATGGCTTCAAAACCTTCTTGCTGCAACTTATGCGCAGCCAGATTCGCTTGTTCACCATTGATGTCGGAAATGACCACCTTGGCTCCTTCCCGTGCATAAGTGCGTGCGATTTCAAGACCAATACCGCTTGCTGCCCCTGTTATCAAAGCGACTCTATTTTCCAAGAACCTAGCCATTGCGCATACCTCCATCTTTAACTATGAGAAAACCTCTATCGAGGCCATTCAGGGATGTGCGACCACGTTTAGTAGTAGGTTTTATCGCCAATAAGAAAGCTGTTTTCGAAAACCGAAAACTTATACTTTCTTATGTGGTTAAAAAATCGATAAAATGATCGCGAGCACTAGAACAGTTACTGTTTTGATAACCGTAATTGCGAAAATATCCTTGTACGATTGTCGATGTGTGAGTCCTGTAATGGCAAGGAGTGTGATGACTGCACCATTATGAGGAAGCGTATCCATACCACCTGATGCCATCGAAGCAATTCGGTGTAACAGTTCCGGGCTAATCCCTGCATTGTTTGCTGCGGCCAAATATTGCTTACCCATGACTTCCAAGGCGATGGACAGCCCTCCTGATGCGGAGCCCGTTACGCCGGCCAATATATTGACAGAAATGGCTTCCGAAATAAGCGGATGAGAACTTAAGCCTAGAATCCAACCTTGAATAGCTTTGAATCCTGGTAGGGTTTTTACAACATTACCGAAGCCTACCTCAGATGCTGTGTTGAAAATAGCAAGCAGCGCTCCCATTGCTGCAGCCGTCAAGCCCGCTGCCAATTTGCTTTGAACAACGCGTGCATTAATGCAGATTGCAGAAAGAATACCTATGCACAAGGCTACGATCAATGCCCAGGAAGACGATACCGTTTTTACGTTGGCAATGTTAAACGTTTTCAAAAGATCTGCTGAATACCAGTTGTTTACCGTTAAGAAACCTCTGCTCAGCAAATAGTTAAATAACAAGACCAGCACTAACGGGATGATGGACACCCAAAGATTCGGATATTTCTGATTGTCTAACCCTTCAGGCTCATTCTTATGTCCTTGACCATAGCCTTCACCCGCTGCTTCTGCTTGTTTGCGTCTGCGTTCCAACCAGAACAGCCCTAAGCCAAATACAATAAGACCGCCGATAATACCAAGGATTGGAGCCGCATACGAATCCGTTCCGAAATAAGTTGTAGGAATAATATTCTGAATTTGCGGTGTTCCTGGCAGCGCATCCATCGTAAAAGTAAACGCTCCCAAAGCAATCGTGCCGGGAATCAATCTCTTTGGAATATTCGCTTCTCGGAAGATCGAAACAGCGAAAGGGTACACTGCAAACGCTACCACAAATAATGAAACGCCGCCGTACGTTAAGATACCACACGCAAGAACTACGGAAAGCATCGCTCTTTTGGATCCCAATGCCTTCACTAACGATTGCGCAATGGAGGACGCCGCACCGTTCAGTTCCATTACTTTACCGAACACAGCTCCCAATAGAAAAATCGGGAAAAAGTTTTTCACATAATTCGCTGCGTTCACCATATACACTTCTGTATAGCTCGGCATTAAAGCAATTCCCGAAATCAATACGGCCAGCAAGGTGAAAATAGGTGCGAAAACGATGACTGGGTAGCCTCTGTAAGCAAAAAACATCAGCAGGCCTAAGGATAACACAATCGCTAAAATCTCAATAAACATGTTTTGTTCTCCTTTATAGTCATTTGTAAAGCGCTTCCAACTTGTCTGGTATGAATAAGCTGTTTAAATTACATTTGGATTAATTTCAGTTTACACGCAGATTCCCAAGAGGTAAAATTCATATTTGGAATGACCATCATGAAAAAATGCTATAGGTCGGGGAGGGATGATCCTTTGGATTTACGCCAATTAACTTATCTGCTTGAAATTGCTAAACATATGAATTTTACTAAAGCGGCCGAAGCCCTTCACCTCACACAACCAACACTGAGTAAAATGGTGAAAAATATAGAGGAAGAACTGGGCGCTACTTTATTTGATCGTTCAGGTAAATATGTTCAATTGACGGACTCGGGAGAGATCGCCGTTCAACAGATTCAAGTCATCGTGCAGGCTGTCCAAGATCTTCATCACCTATTAGATGATGTCTCCAACCTAAAAAAAGGAACCATTACCATAGGGTTGCCCCCAGTAGTTGGTTCCGTTTTCTTTACACGAGTTATCGCAAAGTTCCAAATTAAACATCCAAATATCCACTTCCAACTTGTCGAAGAAGGCGCTAAGAATGTAGAAAGCCTTGTGCAAAATCGAAAGCTTGATCTTGGTGTGGTGGTTGGGCCAGTAGATACGTCTAACTTTGAAACCTTGCCTTTTCTCTTTCAAAAATTAGCGCTCATCATCCATCGTTCTCATCCGCTAGCTGATCAACCTAGTGTATCTCTGCTGGAGCTTAGAAATGAACCCTTTATCCTGTTTCCTAGCGGCTATGCCGTTCGAAACCATGTCATTCATGCCTGTCGATCCGTTGGATTCGATCCTTCCGTTGTCTACGAAAGCTCGCAATGGGACCTTTTGGCTGAAATGGTTGCTTCGAATGCAGGCATTTCCATCATACCCGAGACGATTTGCAGTAAAATCACTTGTCCGGAGGTACTTACATTACCTTTAACAGAGCCTTCTATTCCCTGGAATTTAGTCATTATTTGGCCTAAGGATCATTACGTCTCTTACGCTATGCGTGAGTTTATCTCGTTTAGCCAAGAGCTGTCTGAGACAGAGAGCTGACTCTACCAACATTCACTTACGGTTGGTGTCTAAAGTCATTCGTAGATGAGTATTACTTAGTTACTTTTACAAACATCTTATCGCTGGATACAGCTCCTGCATGGTTGACGAGCTCAGCGTGATACTCATAGGTGCCTATTGCTCTATTTGCTACGGTCGTTACTGCTGATTGAGCATTGGGTGTTTTATCCAAAAGTGTTTGCGTATCGATAAGAACGCCGTTTTCATATAAATGATAAGTTGTTCCATTCGTGCCCCACCACATGTTCATGGTGGCTTTGAAATTCCCGTCGCCATCCCAGTTGTCATTGGAAAGGACCGGTTTAGCCGGTGTTGCCTGAGTAACGATAACGGTCATAATGTCACTTCTCGTTGTGCCAAAAGTATTGGTGAGTTCAGCGTAGTAGCGGTAGGTCCCATTCATCTTGTAGGTAACTGACGTTACGGTAGATTGGGCACTCGGTGAATTATCCGCAAGAATTTGGGTCTCGATGAGCACATCATTTTCATACAGCTTATAGATTCTACCGTTTTCTCCCCACCACATATCCATTTTCACCCTATAATTGCCGTCTTGAATGCCAGTATCATACCCATTGTCATTAGACAGATCGGGTTTTCCCGGCACTCCTTTGCTTTTCGTAATCATGTTGTTTACGGTTGCGGTCGCAGTACCTTGATTGCCTGCATCATCAACAAATTCAAAAGTAAAGCTGCCGTTCATGATGAACGAGTAGCTGTTTGATCCCCCGTTGTTCGTGATCGTTACATGCTCACTTGGTATAATGGACGCTACTACAATGTCATTGGTCGGTGTTGTGCTACTATATGCGACCGATGCAGTCGGCACTGTCGTGTCTGTAATGTCCACGATCGTCATCGAATAAGGCTTCAATTGGATCTGTCCGGCAAAACTTGAGACAGGTGCCTCTGGCAACGGATTGACCTGAGGAGCGTCCAGCCAGCTCGCATTCGGGTTGGTCAGGTAATCCGGCAAAGGATTTTCTCCCCCGTATATCCAATTCGTCTTGAGCGCCGCTCCTGGTACGGATACGTTAACCGGGTTCATCGTGCGGTTGGCAAATACGACCTTCTTAATGCCGCTTGCATCGCCGAATCCCCATGCGCCAACATCCGCGATATTATAATATACATTCGTTGCTATAAAGCGAAGTTTTTCATTTTGAACGTTGCCCTGTGCGAGATTGATCTTGTAGTAACTGCTGTTTGCGTCAAGCAAATCGCCTAATGCTTTAAATACATGAAAATTCGGTAATTTGACGAGATCGCCATTCGATGCCTGCTGCACGATTCCAAACCCCTGAGTATCCACCATCGCGTGCACGTCGGTAATCGTCACTGCGCCTGACTCAATCATTTGCAGCACCCGCTCCATATTGTGGATCGCAAATCCTGGTGTCTTCATGAACTGTTTGCGCGCCTTCTCGTTCAAGTCCGTCTCTCCGAAAAGGACCGTCGGAAGCGAGGACCATTCCGTTACCCACATTTCCTTGCCCGGGAATTGATTTTTTTGAATGATGAGCCCTTCCAATGCGCTTTGGTTATACGTATACAAATAATCCATCATCTTGCTGTTCGTCAAATCGTTCAGATATGGAATAGGGGAATACACATGGACGATGATCGCATCGTAGAAACTGGTGTCTTGCGCTAGGCTCTGGTTCCAGGCAGCAACTCGCCCCCCTTGCGTCGCTCCCCAGTCGACGTTAGGATCTGGCTGATTATTGGGGTCAGCCGCGATCCTGTCTTCAAGGTCTTTCGCGACCGCAACAATACCAACTTTTATGGTTGGGTCGATGTTTTTGATGCCCTGATAAATCAATTTGCATTTTGCAATGTACTCGTTTACCGATGGGAACGCTTTATCAAAGAAAATGGAATATAGCTCATTCCCCATTTCCACATAAATTGGCTGGGTTGTCAGCTGCTTCATCTGCCGAATTTGAGTCATAATTTCTTCTACCGACTGTGAGATGACGTTCAAGTCATATACGTACGGCACACCCAAAGTATTAGCCAGATGGTACGAATTCGCAAGGGATAGCCCCGGATAGCCCGGCTTTAAGCTTACATTTTCAATAGCCCCGATCGTTTTATTTCCGTAAAATTGCTGATAACGCGGATCCTTCGAATTAATAAGGGTACCTTCGTTGTACATGTAGAAATCGGCACCTGTTCCATCCGGACCACGTACGTTTTGTAGCTTAAGCTCCATGCCGAGATTATCATGACTTACAGGTTGAAAGTCGGTCACCCTGCCGATTTTTAAAACTTGTTCGTTATGCACCCCTAATAGATAGGGCGACAAAGCGTACGGAGTCGTATCGATCTGGAATTCCGCAGATGAAACGGTTGGACCCGGTATAGGATTCACCGTAACCTGGGTTGTGGCCGAAAATCCGCCGTCTACCGTAGTAACAGTAACCGTCGTCGTCCCGGCGGACAACGCTTTGATGGCTCTGGACTTGCTTGCTCCGCCGACCAAGCTTGCCACGGATGGGTCGCTGATTGACCATACGGTGAACAAGTTATCAGCATCAGTTGGAGCGATCGTCGCTGTAAGTTCCTCGGATTCCCCTACATATAGCGAAGTACTGGCCTTATTTAGGGAAACGCCTGTTGGCCGGACATAGACGACAACGTCACTCTTATCTTGATAAGAACCGTCATACGTTGCAGCGGTAATAGTAGCCCGCCCCTTTGCGACGGCTGTAACAACACCAGCTTGATCGACTGTTGCTACAGCATGGTTGCTTGAGCTCAATATGACATTTTTTCCGGTGTTATTGGTGATCGGAATAGGCGCGCTATTTCCTCTGGCGTAAGCGGCCAGCTTGGTGCCCATGACTAACTTCGAGCTTTCATGGTTCCAAATTTTAATATCATCAATAGTCGCCTTTAGATTGTAAGTAGTCAACTGCACCTTGCCAAATGAATACGCAACGTTGGAAATGGCTCCCGCAAACGTATAATCAGCATCCGCTGCGCTTTTTACATATACTTGAACCGAATCGTCCAAAGCAGCCAGTTTGATATCGTAATCTATCCCTTGATTAAATGCTGCGGAATAAAAAGACTGCTCCGTACCGCCTGCTTTAATATAGCTTAACCCGGTCCCTCTGATCAGCAGCCGTGTGTAATCGGAATCGCTCACATATCTAAGCTTAATGGAAATGAAGTTGCCGGCCAAGTTGTCTCCACGATTAAACCGCATCGAAATCGTCTGATTTCTCCATTGTGCATTCGCCCCTTTGAGTTCAATCAGAGAGGAAGCGGTTGTTGTCGAAGATAAGCGGGAATTATCAACCATCCAAGTCCCCTGTACAGGATTCCATAGATTCATGCCATTGCTGAAATCGTCCTGGAACTGCAATACCCCTATGGAATCGACCGGATCTTTCACATAGATATCGAATTTCACTTGCGACAAATTGTCTGCCGTAGCGGCAGTAATAGTAACTAGTCCTCTGCTTAATCCGGTAACCACACCGTTTCCATCAACAGTTGCCTTCGCCGCATCGCCAGAAGTCCATATAACCGAATTTCCAGTCGCATTTATTAATTGCATATTGGATTGACTTCCCACGTTCAAAGAAGACAATATGTTTCCGTTAGCCATAAAAGCCGAATCGCGCAAATTGGCAACGCCTACATTATCGAGCTGCACTTTATCGTTGAAGGTTGAAAATCTGACCTTCCCGCTTTGAACGGGTACACCCGTAATCGTTCCTACACTCGTATAATTGGTTTCCGATTCAGTTTTTGCATATACGGTTGCCGTGCTTCCCGATATATTCATCTTGATGTCGTAGTTACTGCCAACGGTAAATTTATAGCCGGAAAGGGACACCTCGCTAGACCCATTAATGGTATAACTTAACCCGATTGGCCGGATCATCAAGCTCAAATTGCTGGTATTGCTACTATACCTCGTATATACTCTTGTAAATCCACCTCCTGGCGTTTCCAAGATTTTCAGCCTGAAATCAACGATTTGATCCTGCCAAACCGAATTCGTCCCTTTCATCTCAATATTGTTCGAGCTGGACGTTGTAACGCGAAGTGCGCCATTATCAACGACCCATGACCCGTTAATTCCATTCCACAGTGACATCCCTGTACTGAAATCATCCTGGAATTGAAGGACGCCTGTACTTCCGGCGGCAAATCCTTTAGGTAGCGGGAGTAACAACGAAACTAGAAGAGTACATAAAATGAGCCCCGACATTATCTTTTTATACATTATGCATCCACCCTTTCTTCATTTTCATTAATGGAGTTTGAATTAATGGACCTCCAATCTCACCGTAAAGGCCAAAAAAACAAAAGAAAACGCTTTCTATTTTGATCAAAACGAATGCAAACTCTAGGTTTGCATTCGTCTTTCCAAATCTATTTTCGGGTCTCAGGAGAGTCATTACTTCGAACCGTAAGTCCGCTTATAGGCCGTGTTGTACATATTCACAATGTCGTCCAGGCCGAGCTTTTTCGACTGCTCGATTAAGTCATTGATTTTCTCATCGTTGATCGGCGTTTTCCCCATCACGAATTCAGCCATCCTCTGATCTAGATATTTCGTGAGATTGTTCAGCTTCGACTTCTCCATCTCCTGCTCTTCTTTCGTCTTCACATAGGATCGCGGAGCCGAGATGACAAGCGGTTCGTAAGCCGCATTGATCTTCTTCGTCTTCTCGTCCAATGCGCTTTCCCAAGCCAAGCGCGGGAGAGCGAAGTCAAAGCCGATCATTGGATACCAGACGCCGTAATCGCGACGAAGCGTGTTGTATGGGGCCGTTCCGAACTCCTCCATAAAACGAGGCTTTCCGTCCACCATTTTATACGTCTTACCCTCGATACCAAGATTAAGCAGTTTCTTGCCTTCGTCGCCAACTAAATAATCGATAAGTTTGACTGCCGCTTGCTTGTCTTTGACTTTGGCAGATACCGCCATGCCCAGACTTCCAACAACCGGACGGGAGAACAAATAATTTTTCACACCTGGAGCAGTAACAGGTAGAAATCCGTCCAAATTGAATTGCTGATTGCCGCTTGCTGTGCGCGCTTTGCTCTGGAGAAGTTCGACATCCGCCTTCCAATAGTAGGTGACGAACGATTTGCTCGAGATCAGCCGCTCGTCATATTGCGCCCGTGTCAGCAGCGAATATTCGGGGTCTAGCAGTTTCTCACTGTACAATTTATTCATGAATTGGAGAGCTTCCTTGAATCCTTTCTGATTCCCAGTAAATGCAAATTGATCGTTCTCGGGATTCAGATTGATATAACCTTGTATACCGGTAAATGCTTTCATAAATACGCCATACACCCCCATCTCGCCTGACTCAGGCGGGGTCAACGTAAGCGGGTAGGAATCAGGATTCTGCTGCTTGAACGCTTTGAGGAGCTGGTAGAGCTCATCGAGGGTTTTCGGCGCTTTCAAACCGTATTTATCCATCAGATCTTGTCGCACATACCAGGCCTGGTTGAATCCTTTTCCCCCGATATAGCTGTCCAGTTGAGGAATCGTGTACAAGCCTCCATCCGCTGCGGTGGCCTGTGCCTTCGCTTCCGGATTCGAATCGAAAAACTTCTTGATATTGGGGGCCTGATCCAAGTAATCCTTCAGATTCAGAAATATCTTCTCTTGACCATACTCCCGGCCCTCCTGATTGGTCACCAACATCAAGTCGGTAACCGAATTGGTCGCAATCAGAATCTTTTGCTTCTCGGCAAAGGACGCGGCTGGAACCGCCTGGAATTCAATCTTAGCACCCGTTTTCTTTTCAAGCTCCTTGAACACTTCCCAGTCTTGACGCACAGGCCCTTCGACGCGATCGGCAACAAGCCACGTGAACACAGACGATTTCGGCTTAGCCGCTCCTGAATCACTTGTTACAGGATCCGGCGATTGGCCGGCTTTCCCTCCGCTGCTGCAAGCCGTTGCAATCCCGGCAAGCAGGACCGGGACAAGCATCGCCGCTATCTTCTTCTTTTTCATATTGCAAACCTCCCATTATCTAGTTTTATCTATAGAAAACAGATTCGATGTGAATCCGACTCTATCCTTTCACTCCACCAATCATGCTGCCTTGAACGAAATGTTTCTGAACAAACGGGTACACGCACAGAATAGGCAGCGTTGCAATCATAATCAGCGCATACTTCACCGTTTCCATCGAATTGAGATCACCTTCGCCCTGCGGAGGATTCAAACCTTCGATCAGATAGCTGCGCAGCATGATCTGCAGAGGATACATGTGCTTTTCGTTCAAGTAAAGGAGCGCATCGAAAAAGGCATTCCACTGTCCGACGGCTGTAAACAGGCTAATCGTCATGATAACCGGCATGGAGAGCGGAATCACAGTGTGCAGCAGCACTTGCACCGGCCCACAGCCGTCTATCGTCGCGGCATCTTCAATCTCCTGTGGGAGCGCTTCAAAAAAAGTCCGCATAATAAAGAGGTGCCAGGTGCTGATCAATGAAGGAAGGACAATCGCCCAGATCGTGTTTAGCATATTCAGTTGCTTCACGACCATGAAGGTCGGAATAAGTCCACCGCTGAACAGCATCGTAAAGGCTGCGAGCATCAGGATCGCCCGTCTGCCGGGCAGCCATCTCTTGGCCAGTGGATAAGCCATCGCAGCCGTCGCAAATACGGTCAGCAGCGTATGGAAGAACGTGTAGCGGAGCGTGTTCCAGTAGCTGAGCCATAGTTGTTTATCAGAAACTAGCCGTTCGTAAGCAATCAGAGTGATCCCTTTAGGCCATAGCACGATCTTTCCTGCCGCTACCATGGCGTTGTTACTAATAGAAGCTGAGAACACAAAAACCATCGGATAAAGCATAACGATTATCAATAACAGCATGATAAGTACGTTGAAGAAGTCGAACAACTTCGATGAAAAACTTTGCTTGGTATGCATGTGTACCTCCTTCTACCATAAACTGGTCTCGGAATGTTTGCGGGCGATCCGGTTTGCGAACACGACCAGCACGAGACCGATAACCGATTGGAACAGGCCGACGGCCGATGCGAAGCTGAAGTCTGCATCGAGAATCCCTCTCCGGTACACGTAAGTATTAATCACGTCCGAGGTTTCATAGTTCATAGGGTTATACAGCAGAATGATCTTCTGGTAGCCGATCTCCATAATGTGGCCCAAATTAAGCACGAACAAAATAATCATGACCGGGACCATGCCGACAAGCGTAATATGTCGCATCTTTTGGAATCGGTTTGCACCGTCCATCTCAGCCGCTTCGTATAAGGACGGGTCGATACCCGCAATTGCCGCTAGATAAAGGATTGTGCCCCAGCCCGCTTTTTGCCAGATTTCGGATCCGATGAAGATCGTTCGAAACCATTCCGGGAGCCCAAGGAACATGACGGGTTCAGCACCGAACCACTTCATGATGACATTAGCTATCCCAGTCGTGGGCGACAGGAAGATGACGAGAATGCCCGCGATCACCACGGTGGACAAGAAATGCGGCATATAGCTGATCGTCTGGACCATCCGTTTAAAATACTTGTTACTCAGCTCGTGAAATAGAAGCGCTAACACGATCGGCGTCGGAAAATGGAACAATAAATCGTACAAGTTCAGCATCAGCGTATTGCGTATGAGCTTCCATGAATCGGGCGTATTCACGAAAAACTCGGTGAAATGCTTGAATCCTACAAACTTGCTCCCCCAGATGCCAAGTCCCATTGAATAATCCTGAAACGCGATAAGGATCCCGTACATCGGAACATATTTAAAAATGATATAGTACAGAATGCCCGGCAGCATCAACAAATATAGGATCTTGTTCTTCCGAGCGACCCTCCAGCCCGCTTTCCAATTGCTTGCAACCATTCATGAATCACACTCCCAAATCGTTCATCTGTATAGTCGTTTCTGTATCGCCCCAGCGATTTGGCTGGCCTGAGGCAAGCCGGGAACGCTTAGTCATAGCATAGGGATATGACCCCTCCCTTGTATATCGTGCATTTTTTCGCGATTGGCTTGTTTTGCGAAGAATGCGAGAATAGCAAAAGAAGCCGGCCAATTGGCCGACTTCTCGGTTCTACATGATGCTGTGGCATCCTCTCTCTCACGCGCTTTAAACAAAAAAGGCACACCGCGCAAAAAAAGCCCATTTACTTGATGCTGCGGTATTTCCCAGGCGTAACCCCTTCGTACTTACGAAAGCTGCGAATAAACGCATTGCTGCCCAAATAACCTACCCGCTCCGCAATTTCTTCGATCTTCATGTCTGTCTCGCGCAGCAGTTGTTTGGCCGCCGACAGACGGACACTCGTAATGAATTCCACATATTTCTCGCCAACTACCTCTTTGAACGTGCGGCTGAAATGACTGACCGACATATTCATCTGTTCCGTAAACCGCTCGATCGACAGATCCTCGTCATAATGTTCGCGGATATACCTCACGACATCTTCGAACTGGTCGCTGCGGCTCATAGACGGCAGCGACAGGAACAGCATGGCGTGGATGCGTTCGAGACACTGCTCCATCTCGTCCCAAGTCTGGCTGCGGTTCAAGGAATCAAACAAACCGGAATACATCGAGATCTCCAAATCTCTTCTGTCGGTCTCTACGGCGCGTATCCATGTATTGAGCACATCGGAGAACAAGCTTTTCATCTGGGAGGCGTTCGCTTGCTTCCTTTTGCCCATTTCGAGAAACTCTCTCGCAGACTGAAGCAAACGAGGGTAATCGCCCGCTCGATACACATTTCCGATCCGATTGACTTCCTCCGCGGAGAGAAAACTGTCCAGCGGCTCCCGGTCGTCCCAGCTGTCGTCATCACTGAATATTTCCACTTGGGCATTCAAGCTTTTTTGCTTTAGCAGCGCTAATCCGTATTGATAGGATACACTCAGCTCGCCCATCGTTTGGACGATCTTGCCTAATCCGATCGTCGCTTTAAAATAGATTGCGTACGGCTCCAGCACCAATTTGATTTGTGCGGCGACCTCCGCCAACTCCCCTTGCTGGTCGTGATCCCAGTGAACGACACAGGCCAGTATGTCCGCCCGGGTCTGGCAAAGCCAGATCGTGCCCTGCGCCTGCTTGCCGATCATCTCCTTCACCTCCGCGAGCAGAAATGACTTGGACGTTTCCGACAGCTGCTCAAGTACGGAGTCGTAATATTGATACTCGACCACAAGCACGGCGCGCGCACCCTCAAGCTCACAGGCAAACGCGATTTCTTTGGAATAATACGCGATCGACAAGTCATCCCGATATTCCCCGAGCAATATTCGCGAGATAAAATCTTCTTGGACGACAGGAAGAATTCCCTTTACCAATTGAGACAGCTCTTTATGCTCATTCATCAGCAACTTAGTAAATCGTTGGATGATATCGAAATCGTTATCCTGCGGCACCGCATGCTCCGATAGACGATGCGGAGGATGCGACTGCAGCCTGTTCCGGATCTCCGAGATCGGATTGTACAGGCGGCGGCTCAAGTAATACGATACGAAAGCGCCTAGCAGCAGAAAAAAACAGAGAAACGCGATGCTTAACATTCTAAGCGTGCGCGCAGGCTGCATCAGCGTCTGCAGATCGACCCAGCTGACGTAGTACCACGATGAATCGAATTCCGACCGGACGTAAGATGCGGCCAGTCTGCGATCATATTTGGCCAAGGCTCCTTCGGACCCCGAATGAATCACCTTCAGCCATTGTTCTTTATCCAGCTTTTCTTCATCCGACTGGCTGACCACACTGCGGTCCGCATCCAGAATCGCCGTGCGGGAGATCCAACTCTCCTGCGTCTGAATCAAGCGCTGCAGCTTTTCCTTCTCAATCTGAACAGAGAGGAATACGCCCGGCATATCGGAATTGAACGGAAACCCCATGACGACGGACGTGAAAGAAGCTCTCGCCCCGTAATCCGTCATGTAAGCATAGTACGGATCGGTGAAGTGCATCATTTTTTTGCCGGTGAATTGCGACCATAGACGCTCGGCGTCCGGTGGCTCCAGTGAAAACTGATTCCTGAAATAATAAGACTTGCTTGTATGAATATGATGATCGATCACAAGATCGGCATTGGCAAAGTAAAGAAAGGCCCCGGATACGATTGGTTCCGTCCGGATCGTATTCATCTCTTCCATCGTCGCATAGAAGAGCTCGATCTGTTCGGGGGTCGGCGGCTGCTTGCCGATATCCTTCAACAAGCTTTTCATGTTGGGCGAGCCGAGCAATTGAATCATGCTAGCTTGCAAGGATTGGAAATGAGCATCCATCTGTCTCGCGTAATTGCGCATAATGCCTAAACTCGATTTTTCAGCTTCGTTCTCGATTAAACGAACGACGAACACATTAATGAATATGGTAGCGAGAATGGCAGGTACCACGATAAGCAAGAAATATTTCGCGAAAAACTGCCAGAACAGAGTGATCCGAAACGATCTCGTTTTGAAAAAAAACGGCATAGTCGACCTTCCCCTTTCTGTATCGACGATAGCAATTAAAAACGAAACGACATTCCCCGCCTTATGACAGCAAGGAATGCCCTTTCCGATAAACATGCTGTTTCCTCATCATACAGGAAACTAGTCAATTCGGCATTAATGTCTAAATGATGATCCCGATTTTGCCGTTATCGACCTGAACCTTATAGCTTCTCGTTCGAACTTTCTCGTCAAAGATCGATTTCCCCGTCTTGATCTCGAATTCCCAGCCATGCCAAGGACAACGCACCAGCTCGCCATTGCGGCCGAATTCGTATTCGTATACCTTGGACGGCAGCGTTGTTCCGCAAACCGGACCTTTGCACAACGGAGCGCCTTCATGCGGACACCTGTTATGCAGCGCGTAATATTCGCCTCCTACGCAGTAGATTCCGATAGACCGACCCTCGACATCCACGATCTTGCTCTGGCCTTCCCGAATATCATCCGCTTCAGCTACATAATGGATTGCCATTGTTCATCCCCCCTCCTATATGCGATACAACGCTTTGGCGTTATCGTAAAATATTTTTTGCCGCGCTTCGTAGCTAAGCCGCTTCAAAATCTCCGTCGGCATATCGTTGTCCCAATGTGGATAGTCGCTGGAGAACATCAATATATTCTCGGCATCGATCATATCGAAGATCGAGATCAGCTGCTTAGGGTCATCTGGTTCCTCGATCGGCTGTGTAGAGAACATGCAATGTTCCCGGATATACTCGCTCGGCAGCCGCTTCAGCCATGGCACCGAGGAACGCAATGCCTTGTAGTTTTTATCCAGCCGCCACATGAGATGCGGAAGCCAAGCAATGCCGCCCTCCAGCATCACGAACTTCAGCTTCGGAAATTTCTCGAATACGCCTTCGCAGACGAGACTGGTCAGATGTGCCATATAATTTTGCGAAAGGCAGGTATGCCACTCCAGGTAACGGGTTGGATAACCGGCTGGCGTCGGGGCCGGCATCCCTGCTGCGCCTTCGCCCCCCGGATGAATGGCAATGGGCAGACCATGCCGCTCGGCTGCTTCGTAAATCGGATGGAACTGGCGCTGTCCGAGCCCTGCACGCTGCGCGCTGCCCATGAGAACCTGTACCATAGCCGGATGATCGGCCAGCCGATCGATCTCCCTCACAGCGAGGGACGGATCCTGCGGAGCGACGGTGATCGACCCCCGGAATGATTCGTGCTTCGGCAGCCAGTCGGCGACAATATGATCGTTGTAGGCCGAAACGAGCACTGCTGCGTAATCCGGATCATGGATCGTCGAGGAGTTCGTCAAGTTGCCCGTTAGGATCACTTTATCCATGTTGAACTGCTCGACAAGATCCTTAACGAGATAATCCGGATCGGAAGCAGACGGTCCTCCGGAAGGCGGAATGCAATCCTTGCGGACGACCCCGACCGGAGACCAATATCCATGCCCAGGAAAGCCGAGCCCCGAGCTCGCTACTCTAGATCTCCACGGCTCTGGCAAATACGGCAGCAATTCTTGTGGACTCTTCAGGTCGTTATGGACATCGACATCAATGCATTTCATTTCCTTGTTCATACATCAAACCCCTTTCCTTCGTCTGTCCTTATTGTAATTTCTTTTGATAGAGGTTACGATTGGTAATCATACAGTTTTTTTAAGGATTCTACGATTTTCAAAGGACCGAGGGGAGACGTTTCTGATGAAGATCGAACATATTATATTCGACCAACAACCGGCCGGATCGAATTGGCATGTGGACCTGGGCCCTACTCGGCATCATATTCTGCTGCTCGTCGTAAAAGGAAAAGTACGCTACGCAATTGGTGATCGGACATTATGCATTTCGAAGGGGGAAGGACTGTTCCTAACCCAAGGCACTTGGCGGGCTGCAGAAGCCGATGAGAGCGAGCCACACCATATGTACTCTGCACACTTTAGTGATTTACCTCTCGATAAACTCACTGGATTCAGCAGCGAGCCCTATTTGCAATACCGTCCGACCGGTTTTGACTACATCAAGCAGCGCTTCTCCGTTCTCAATGAATCGTGGATCGGCAAGATGCCATTCTATGAGATGATATCCGAAGGCATATTAACGGAGATACTTGGACTTGTACAGCGTGAATTAACGAACGAAGCGTTCTCATCCTCGCGTCGAAGTCTCGCGCTGCGGATTCAGCAATATATCGTTCAGCATTATCGGGAACCTCTGCGGATACAAGATCTCGCCCAGCATGTCGACCGAAGCCCGAATTATGTTTCGAATGTGTTCAAGGAAGTAATCGGACGAACGCCGATAGAATATATGCATGAAATACGTGTGGCCTCCGCAAGGGAGCTGCTTCTGACGACGAATATGACGATCGGGGAAATATCGGATTCGCTCGGCTACTGCGACCAGACCTATTTCAACTACATGTACAAGAAAATCGTCGGGCATCCACCTTCCCACTCATTGAAGCTAGGGAAAATGTAATCATGCTGTATAAAAACAAAAAAGGTCCTCCACCGCTCCCGGTGAAGGACCTGAACCTGTCCCTACGTGCCTACTCCAGCCCATTTACCTCGAATTCGTAAATACGAGCCGCCGTATCGCCGCCTTGCGTCGCCTTCACAATGGTAAGCTTCACATATCTCGCTTTAGTCAGCGAAATGGCATCCTTCGTCTCACCCATCGTGTTGCCCGTTACGGATACCATATCCGTCCACGTGCTGCCATCGTTGCTGACTTGAATTTGATACTCTCTTGTATTGTAAGCAGCCGCTTCGCCGCCAGTCTCAGCGTGCTTAATGACAAACTCGCTAATCAAGTGTTCCCCTCCGAGATCAACCGCTAACCAATGCGGCCCGCTGCCGAGGGCGCACCACTTGCTGTTATCGGTCACTTTACCATCGAGCGCTCCAGAAGGCCCCTCATTCGGACCGCAAGCTCCATCCGCCGTTGCCGTTTTATTCAACGCCAGGTTCTTTACTCCGCCCGAAGCGAGCTTCGTAACGGTAATCAATCCTTGTTTCGTGATACTTTGATCCCCTACACTGTTCTTTGCTGTCAGCGTCACAGAGAATGTTCCTTCTTGTGAATACGTTACAACAGGATTCTTATCGGTACTTGTCGCAGGCGTACCTCCTTCAAAGGACCACGCCCAACTTTCGGTAACCTCCGAAGATAAGTCGGTAAAGTTCACTTTATCCCCTGGCGCGATCAATGTATGGTCCGCCTTAAACCCGGCGACTGGCTTCGGATACGTCGGCCAGGTGTAAACGATTTCCGCTGATTTGCCTTGGCGATTTGCCGTATCCACAGCTACAACCTTCAGCGTTGTTTGGCTTTCTTTCCCGGCTCTTCGCATTTCCGGCACGTAGTAAACTCGGTTCGGCGTCGCACCGACCCATTCCTCTTTGCCATCCGGATACACTCTGTAGACTTCATAATGCTTCACATCTTTACCAATAGCCTTCCACCCAAGTCTTGCGTCACCATAAATGCCATCTCTGAAGTCCGCGCCAAGCACTTTCAAATCCTTGACAGCCGGAAGTGGTCCACCTTTGTCATTCGCATTGCTTATGGATAATTGGCCGATTTGGATCGAATAATGGTCGATGGTCTTTTTCGAATCAAAATGTAAAGAGACCGCCGTAATTCGTTTTCCTTTATATTTGGTAAGGTTAAACGATTCTGTCGTCCAATCCATATTCGTGCCGCCCTTCACGTCCAAGAATAGGTATTGATCCGGACTGTCCGAGAAAGCGAGCCCTACTTTCATCTCGGGAGCAAGCTGCGTCAAGTAGGTGATGGACAATTTAGTACTCTCCTCCACTAGAAGATCCGTCTTATAAAGCTTCAAGTGGGTTGCATTGTCCGGACTCAGCTTTCCTTCAACTTTCAAGGAGCTTCCTCCATTATAGGCTGTCGACCAATCGAGACTCGCCTTCAGCGCTTGACCCTTGCTTTCCGCCAGCCAGCGCCACGTCGGCAGCACATCTTGCAAGCTGCGGTTGTTCCAAGCCTTCTCACTGCTTATTTTACCGGCTACATAAAATTGCTTGCCGCTGCCTGTGTTAAAATTCGTTGTGAACGGCAATTCATTTACGGGAGATTGTTCAACGGCATAGTGAGCCATTCCCTTCCAAGATGATGTGGTCTGCGTGTGGCTCGGATCACCTTTCTCGCCAACCCAGAAACGGTTTTCTCTAGCAAAGAAATCCTCCATGCTGCCTGCACTGTTGAACGCCCAGTCAGGGCGATAAATGCCAAGGGAGGTCCCTGGCGCTTTACCCTCTGGGAACCAAGCATTCCATCTAACATTGGTGTTATACCCGTTTGCTTCTACATCAATGCCTGCAAACAGATCAGAAGGACTTCTTTCCAAGCTCTTCGCCTTCAAAGCCGAAGAATCCAGCTCCCTCCACCAGAAGTTGAGGAACATGCTGTCCGATACTTGTTGCTTGTTCATCTGCAGGAACATGCTGTTCTTATCGTTCAGCGCATTCTGCCAGTTGATTCTTCCATCCGACGTCATGGAATCATACCACATGACCTGCATGCCCGCGGACTTATGTGCCTGAATATACGTCAGAAACTCCTGCATCTTTTTCGAATCTTCAGCCGTCCCCCCTTGGGTCTCCTGATTAATGAACCAGCCATCGAAACCGTAATGTTTCGCGACTTCGATCAACTTGTCAGCCATCGGGAATGAGCCATCTTGGTTTTGCTTCAGAAATTGCTGCACCCATTCATATTTGCCCCCGTAAGCACTCGGAGGAAAGAACACCGTTCCAAGCACAGGAACGCCATTCTTATGCGCCGAGTCCGTCACATCCGCGCTTGGCGGCACGATGATGCCTTCGCCGGAAGAGCCACCCCAGTATACAAGCTTGTCTACATATTGCCAGTAAGAGAATGTGTTCGATTCAAACTTTCGCGAGCCCTGCGACGGCACACCGCTGGTCTGCCGATTCATGGCCGAGAGCGCCGCAATTTTGGTATCCTTGGAAGCATTGGGATTCACTTTATTCCCAGCGAAACGATCCTCCAGTTGGATTATGCTCCGGTTAAACTCCGCATCCTGATCGCTTTCCGGACTCCACTGGAGCAATTGCTCCGGAAACCAATACGAGGATTGGGGTTGTTTAGCCGAAACTGTTAATGGCAAGACAAGACAAATCAATACTAAGAACATTAGACTTAACCCATGTTTTTTCATCAAATAACCTCCAATTCATTCAATCAAGACTATGTAAACTCTCACTCCTAGAACAATATGATTTAGTGCGTAAAAAATAAGGGAAACGGTATGATGTATGATGCTGTACATCCGATTCCCTCTGCCTGGTGCTGCTTTGCTCAAGCCTTATTTATTCGTTTTCTTCCATTCATCATACTGTTTCTGAGCTTCTTGGATAACTTTATCCATACCAGCCGATTTAAACTTCTCCATAGCTTTGACTACATAAGCATCAGGATCAACAGATCCCGTATAAATTGCTGGCATAAATTCTTTGGCCACATTCGTGATGTTCGCTACTTCCGTTTTTACCGGAGTTGGATCGAAGTTAAATCCAAATGTAGGAGCAACGGTGGCAGACTTATTGAATTTGCCGAAAGCGTCCCACTTATCCGCTGGCTCATCAGCATGCAGATACGTTAAGAACATATTGCCAAGCGCGAATCCAGGCATCGCATATCTTTCTTTCATAGCAGGAAGATCTTCGATGACATTCTCAGAAACCTTCTTATAATGCACGCCTTCAATACCGTACTGAATCATGTTGCGCAGCTTTTTATCCGAGTTGAGCAAATTCAGGAACATCATCGCGCGCTCCGGATTTTTGGAGTTAGCGGAGATGGCGTGCATCGATCCAGCAGCGGAACCTGTGTAAATAATAGGATCCTGCATAGGCGCTGATACGATCTCATAGCCGGCGCTGCGGGACCAACCTTTGTCCGCATAAGGCTGTGTAATTTCCTTATCCACCAGCCATTTGCCTGTCTTCATATTGTCGATACCTTCCAGCGTCGCTACATCTTCACGCAGGTATCCAGCTTGGTAATATTTGCGCATCGTCTTCAAGGAGTTTTTCATATCAGGCGTATCGAGCATGTTAACGAATTTGAAGTCCTTCGTATCCATCGGCATTCCGATTGGAATATTGTCGTCAAATAGGTAGTCGAAAGGCAGGTATGCTTTGAATCCTTTCGGCACGGCAAGTGGAATAATATCTTTCGATTCGCCTTCTTTCACCTTCTTGAGCAGCGGCTCCAGGTCCTCCAGCGTGCGCACTTTGGTGATATCCAGATTGTACTTATCAACATATTTCTTGTTAAAGCGCCATACGAATTGCTGAGCTAGCTCTTTGTTTACAGGAATAGCATAATTCTTGCCGCTAACTTTGGTCCCTGCCAGAAAACGCGGGTCCAGCGTATCTTTAATGCCTTGGCCGTATTTATCCAGCAAATCATTCAGCGGCAAGAACACACCCTTTGCCACATTCTGGCGATAATCGAATGCCCAAGAACTAGTGAAAGCGATATCGAAACTCTCGCCAGACGCTGTTATGACTTGCATCCTTTTCGTATAATCGCCCCAGTCGATTTGCGTGATGTCCAACTCGGCGTTGATTTTTTCCTTCACATACTTGTTCATTTCTTCTTGAACCGTTTTCATATCCCCTTGCGGTCCGCCGATCAAATACATTTTCAGCTTAACAGGATCTAGCTTATCCTTGTCTTTGCTTGGCGCTTTCGTGGCTGTTCCGGCCGCTGTCGGTGCTGGTGTGCTCGTTTTGTTGTTATCTGTTCCACATGCGGTTAGTGCCACAGTACTGAGCAGCATCGTAGCCATCGTCAGTGGAAATAGTTTGTTTTTCACCATATTGATTCTTTTCCCCCTTATGATCGATCATATCTATTGACACCGCTAATGCGGGGACAATCCCGGTTACTCTTTCACTGAACCAATCGTTAAGCCCGCTACGAAATACTTTTGGAAGAACGGATATGCTAGTGCAATTGGCAGCGTGGCCAGAACGACCATCGCCATCCGAACCGTTTCAGTAGGCAGTGTGCTGATCACTTCATAGGAAATGAGATTCTTACTGTTCTGAACCATGAAATCCATATTGCCCTCAATACGCATCAGCATGGACTGAAGAGGGACCAAATTCGGATCGTCAATATACAGCAGCGCGTTAAACCAGTCATTCCAGAAGCCTAAGGTGCTGAATAAACCTATCGTTGCAATGCCTGGAAGTGAAATCGGTAACACGATTTTCAGATAAATACCGAACTCCGTTGCGCCATCGATTTTAGCTGATTCAATGAGAGCATCTGGAACCGTGGTTATAAAAAACGTGCGCATGACGATAATGTAGAACGCATTGACGATTGATGGCAGGATGAGGCTCCAGATCGTATTTTGCAAATGAAGAAATTGCGTCATGATGATGTAGGATGGCACTAATCCGCCAGAGAAGAGCATCGTGAAAAAAGCCAGAAAGCTGAAAAATCTGCGATATGTAAAATTCTTTCTTGAAATCGCATAAGCGTAAGTAGAAACGCAAAACAACGTTAGCAGCGTCCCGATGATCGTCACCGTTATGGTGACTCCAAAGGAGCGGAACAACTGGTGTCCTGACTCGAAAACGAACTTGTACGCTTCACCGCTCCACTTGCTGGGTATCACTTTGAACCCTTCGACAGCAAGCGTGTGTTCATCCGTAAACGAGATGAGAATAACGAATAAAAAAGGAAATACACAGGATACGGCAAACAGACCGATCAGAAGGCTAAAAATCGTATTCCAGAAATAACTGATCCTGTTCAAATCCTTAGCTTTGTTAATACGCGACATTCTCTTCACCTCCCCTGCTGCTAAAAGACCGCATAGTCTTTCTCCATTTTCCGAACGGTATAGTTAGCCAGTAGCACTAAAATAAGTCCTACCACAGACTGGTACAAGCCAGCCGCCGTACTCATGCCGATGTCTCCTGTGTTAATTAAACTGTTATAGACGAAGGTATCGATAACATTGGTAACTGCGTATAATGCGCCTGAATCTTTCGGAATTTGAAAGAATAGCCCGAAATCAGACCGGAAAATGCCGCCCAAGGAAAGAATCGTCAAAATAATCATTAGCGGCTTCAGCAGTGGAAGTGTGATAAACCGAATTTGCTGCAGCTTGGTCGCTCCATCGATCATGGCGGCTTCATAGTAGGAACGGTCAATGCCCGCAATCGCTGCGAGATAAACGACACTGCCATAGCCAACGGATTTCCAGATGCCCATAATAATCAGAATGTAAGGCCAGTAGGTGGTATCTGCATACCAGCTGACTTTTTCACCTCCGAAGAAGAGGATTAGCCTGTTCATGACCCCTTTATCCACACTAAGAAAGGTGAAAGTAAAGTAACTGATAATGACCCAAGATAAAAAGTAAGGCATGAACATCGCCGTCTGATACAACTTTGCTAGCTTTTTGCTTAATAATTCATTCAAGATAATGGCGAAAGCGACCGCACAAACAAGGCCAATGAAGATTAAAGCCAGATTGTAAAGAACCGTATTTCTAGTAATCAGATACGCATCGTCCGTGGAGAACAGAAATTCGAAGTTTTTCAACCCGACCCACTTACTGTTAAAAACGCTTGCAAAAAAACCATTGGAGCTAATATGAAAATCCTTGAAAGCCAAAACGGAACCGAACATAGGTAAATAGGCGAATACGATAAAGTACAGCGCTCCCGGTAGTACCATGAAGAGAAAAGCTTGGTTCTTCAAAATGTTCTTGACTCCACGCGGCATGGCTTCTCCCCCTCTCTCTAACGTCTACCTTATTATGCCAGTAGATGATGAAGCCTAGAAAGTAGAGAAATACTACATATAGATGGATAAATTAAAGATAAGTTTTAGAAAAAAACAAAACACATGCGATCAATAGATCGGATGTGTTCGTTAACTTGTCGCTTGCTTTTACTTTTTGGCGTACATCGATCTTAGTTCGGTGGGAGATACGCCGGCATATTTCTTAAATTGCCGATAGAAGTAGGATGTGTCCCAATAGCCCACGTCTTGGGCGATATCCGCTGTTTTACGATCAGTGTAAAGCAGCAGATGGGTCGCTTTCTCAATTCGGAACTGATTCAAATAATCGGAGAAGCTGGTTCCGACCTCTGTTTGAAACAATTGTCCCAGATAATTCGGATGCAGCTCAACTTTATGCCCCCAAGTCTTTAACGATAGCTCCTCACGATAATGTGCATGCACATGGTCCAGCAGCGCCCCGACATGAGGACTATACGTTTGAAGAGAAGCATTGGCAGTGCGTTCTATCGTCCCTTCAATGATCTTGATGACATGCTTTTTCAATCCGGCGAGCGTATGAATATGAGCTAATGGTGCAAAAATTTCTGCGTAATCCTGGCCTTTCTCCCGATCTTTAGCGGCAAGCATCAACTGGATCGCTGAATTAAAGTAAGGGTGTCTGCTCGGCTGAGTTGGAGTGTCCTCTAGCTCTACGGAGAGAGCTGTCTCAACGAAAGGCTGGATCTGCTCTAGCTGATCTCCCGCCAAAATCTGAACAAAGGCATGGATATCAACTTCTTGCTTCGAGACAGCTGGCACAGTCTCCACACTTTCAGCTAGCTTATGAAGGTTCACCTGATCTGCGCTTTGCAGCAAGTGTTCGTGAAACCATTGTTTCACGGAACCATAACTCTTGGCTACGCTTTGACCGTCTTCTTGGGCCCCGTCTGACACTCCCCAAACCGGATAGCCTGTAGCCTGTGTAAGCCAACTGATCATATCTTCAATAGCGAGATAGGATACGTCTTGGTGATCTGAGCTGGTCAAAGCGAAAATGACAACAATGTTTTCATCGCCATCGGAAAATGAGACAACCTCACTGCCCTTAGGCAGCCTTTCCTTCGCCATTCTCTCGCATTGTTCAGCCAGCACGTCCAACTTGTGAAGCCGGGAGGACGGATCGCTTTCATACACAATTTTCAATGTAGCGACTTGATAATAAGCATGAAACATGGGAATTCCCAAGAGTGCAGCCCGATCTCTTAGTTCCTGACCTTCAATTTCTCCGCTCGACCAGCGCTGTAAAATGTTGTTGCGGAGTATTTTCCAATCCTCATCGGTACGGAACAAGCTGAACTCTTCTCGCTCCCAGTCCCTAATAATGTGCTTAATTGTCGATTCCAGCTCATCGATATTGATCGGTTTCAGAATATAATTTTCAATGCCTAACGTAATGCCTTCCTTCACGTATTGAAATTCTTCGTAACCGCTCATCACAATGAACTTCGTTCGGGGATGGATCGTTTTGACCTTGCGAATCAAATCCAATCCGTTCATCTCTGGCATCATAATATCTGTAATCAACAAGTCCACCGGCTCTTCTTGCAGCTTCGCAAACGCTTCTGCACCATCCATCGCCGTTCCTGTGACGGACAAACCAAATTGCTGCCAATCAAGAACAGAAGGCATTCCTTTAGCGATTAATGGCTCATCATCCGCGAAAAAAACTTTTCTCATGCGATTGCCTCCTCCTTCAGCGCCGGGAGCTCCAAAATAACTTCTGTACCCCTATTTTCTTCGCTTCGGATACGAAGTCCATAATCATTCCCATACGTCAAACGAATGCGTTCATTCACGTTAAACAAGCCAAGTGAATCACTAGTTTCGGATGCACCTGCATAGACTGGCTTCAGCCTTTTTTCAATTTCATCCAATCTTACCTGTGAAATCCCCTTCCCGTTGTCTGCCACCATGATAACAATACGACCTTCCACCTGGTCGGCCGTAATGGAAATTCGATTCTCACCCGAATCCGGTCGAAATCCATGAACGACATAGTTCTCTACAATAGGCTGGATGAGCAGCTTTATCACTTTACAGCCCGCGATCGAACCGTCCAGTCGGATATCAACCATCAGCTTATCTTCATATCGGAATCGAAACAATTCCAGATAGGTGCTGCACATATTGATTTCTTCCGCCAGTTTGATGCTCGTCTGATTGCGAATCATATTGCGGAAAATGCCCGCAAGCAAGTAAATCATTTGTCCCACATCTCTGTTTCCGGAGGCAAAAGCTTTCATCCGAATGCTTTCCAGCGTATTGTAGAGAAAATGGGGGTTAATTTGCGCCTGCAAAGCAGACAATTCGGCACTCTTCTGCCTAATTTCCGACACATACATCTTCTCGATGTAGGATTCCAGACGATCGCACATATAATTAAAGCTTTCGGATATTTGCTGAAGCTCGTCTTCCCCTTCCATGCGAATTCGCGCTGACAAATCTCCGCCTTGCAGCCGACTGGTATGCAGCATAATCTTCCTAATTTTCTTCGAAAATCGACCGATCACCGAAAATGTAAAGGCAAAACTGAGTGCGATGCCAAGCAGCGTGACGCCGATTAAGCTGTTGCGCACCGTATTTACACTCTTCTGAATCGTCGACAGCGGCATAATACCGGCGATCACGAGCCCTGTGTTTCCGATATTGATGAGATTCACCTTCGATGACTCATCCAGTGCATACCATTCTTTCTGGCTTTGCAATTCGTTCCAATACGGATATTTCTTGCCGTAATATTTGTTTTCGGAATCGTAAATGACTTCGCCAGTTGGCGTCGCGATAACAAAGTTCCCTCGTCTGTCTTCTGTCTTGCTGTGAATGGATTTAATAATTTGATCCGTATTAAAATCAAAAATCATAAGGCCGTTCGTCTTGAGCGTTATCGGATCCTGAAGCATCCTCGCATACATAAACAAGGACTTCCCTTCCACCCTCCGCTCCAGCAAAGCACCCTCATCCAAACTCCTCCAGCTTTGATTTTTCATCTCCATGAGCCACTTGGTTTCCTCAGATTCGCTAATCGGCGAAGTAATGCGGTCTTGGTAGCTTTGATTTAGGATGTAAAAAAACTTTTTCTCATAACTGTATAGAATGAGGTTCTCGATTCCTGCCTCTTCGTTTACGATCGATTTGAGATAAGTGTCTATCCCTTTTCCTTGGTAATTTTCATTCATATAATAGCGATTTAGTCGATGTTCCAAGTAGGCAGAATAGTCATGCATCAGAAAATAATTCAAATCTTCGCTGACGGCCGCATCTGTATACAGCTCTTGAATATTGGACTGCATTCTCTCTACCTGCTGATTTATGTAAACGCTAACAATATCGATCGTTTGCAAATTTTTATCCATTTTTTCCTGAATAACGCGCTGTTCGTAGTACCGATAGGCTAAGAAGGCCACGGTGACAAACAGGATAATCAGTGCAATGGTATAGAGAAACAATATTTTATTAAACATTTTCCGCTTCAAATGGTTCTGATAGAAGGTGCCTATTCTGGGCATGAGTCGCTCCCCCGCTCAATCTGATTTCGCGTCTTAGTGTATCATCGAATCCGAAAAAAGAGCAACTGCATATTTGTTTTTAAAGCTAGAAGGAGAAAAGATCAATTCCATAGAAGAATTCATACATCGAGTTATAACAGGAGGGTTACCCCATGCTAATTGAGCACCAGCTAGAGAATCAAACCTTATTTTTCCAGGCCTTTCAATATGCTCCGATTGGTATGGTTCTCGTAGCAATTAATGGGAGCGTACTCAAAGCAAATTCAACTGTCTGCTCGATCTTAGGAATATCTGAGGAAGAATTACTCCGTAAGACCGTTCAAGAAGTGACACATCCCAATGATTTAGACCTTGATCTTGCATTTAGGAACCAATTAATAGAAGGTATGAGAGAATCATACCAAATGGAAAAACGCCTGATTAAGCAAGAGGGCGAGATTGTATGGGTACAAATAACGGTCTCCTTAGTGAAAAATAAAGCTGGAGAACCCCTATTTTTCATATCTCAGGTTATCAATATCACCGATCAAAGGATCGCTTATAACGAAATCCAGGAGAAAAAGCGCCTTTTAATAGAAAGAGAGCAGCGCTATCGATCCGTTGTGGAACATGCATTTGATTTCATTACCATGCACAACCCTGACGGAACCTATCTTTACGCATCTCCTTCTTGTTATGAAGTTCTTGGATATGTGCCTGAAGAAATGATCGGGAAAGCAGGTTATGAATTCCTTCATCCTGAGGATGTCCAAATAGCCATTCAGGATCATATAGATATCCTTCAAACAGACAAGCAATCTAACAGGATCGTTCGAATACGAAAAAAGGACGGGAGTTATATATGGACCGAGTCAACTAGCAGCTCCCTTCTCGATTCAGAAACTGGTGAGACGAAAGAAATTATCGTCGTTTCCAGAGATATTACCGAACGAATCAAAAAAGAGCGTAACTTACAGGACAACGAACAGCGGTATAAATCCCTTTTCGACTATCATCCGGATTTAATTTATTCGATGGATTTGGAGGGTAACTACACCTCTATTAATCAATCTTTTGAAGAACTGATGGGTTATACGAAACAGGAAATGATAGAGAATCTGATAAACTTTCGTTCGGTCGCAGCTCCTACAGATTTAGAACTGGTAGAGAATCATTTCAATCAAGCGGCAAAAGGTTTTGCACAACGATACGAGGCATCAGGTATAAATAAGAAAGGGAGATATACAACTTTCGATGTGACCAATGTCCCGATCTTAGTCAATCAGCAAGTCATTGGTGTCTACGGACTTGCTAGTGATATCACATACCGAAAAGAATTGTGGAAAAGATTAGAAGAAAGTCAAAATCTATACCAACTCATTTCAGAGAATGCGCAGGATATTATTACGTTTGCAACGCCTGATGGCGTAGTTCGTTATGTTTCCCCTGCCATTAAGACTTTACTTGGATATGAGCCTGATGAATATGTGGGCAAAGTCGCAATAGACTTCTGGCACCCGGATGATGTTGCTTCATTTATCGATGAAAATATTCTGCAAAAATCAGATGTAGATACTTTTACTTCCCGAGTTCGTCATAAACAAGGACACTATATCTGGTTTGAAACAACGGCAAAAATCATTCGTAATGAAGACAGGGAAATTGTTAAAGTATTAGCTGTGGGAAGAGATATTAGTGAAAGAAAACGTGCGGAGCAAGAACTGAAAGCAGCGAAAGACCAGCTTGAATCCTTTATTGATCGAAATGTGGATCCGATTCTTATTCTTAATTTGGAAGGAACAGCAGTAAGAATCAATCAGGCTTTTGAAAAAACGTATGGATGGACAGAGCCCGAAATTATTGGACTCCATGTATTGGATTTACCCAACATTCCTCTTGAACTCAAACCGGATGTCGCTCATAATCTGGCTAGGATTAAATCCATTGAGACCGTCGAGGGATATGAAACCATTAGAAAAAGAAAAGATGGCGTTAATCTTACGGTTATGATTTCAACTTTCACAATGCGCAGAGAGAATGGGCATATTACTGGTTGGGCTGTGATCCTAAGGGATATCACTGACAAAAAGCAAGCGGAAGAGCTATTGATTAGGTCAGAAAAATTGTCCATTGCAGGGCAATTAGCGGCCGGAATTGCTCATGAAATTCGCAATCCGATCACGGCAATTAAAGGATTCGTTCAACTCATGAAATCTGGCATCGTCGAGAAAAAAATGTATTTGGACATCATGGCCTCCGAAATCGAACGAATTGAAATGATTCTAAGTGAACTATTAATTCTTGCAAAGCCTCAAATCATTCAAACGGAACGTAGAGATATTCGGATGCTCCTAGCACAAGTGACTACCTTACTAGATACGCAAGCTATTATCAACAATGTTCAAATCATCACAGAGTTTGATCCGGACATTCCCCTTATTCTGTGTGATGAAAATCAACTGAAGCAAGTGTGTATTAACTTTATTAAGAATGCTATCGAAGCTATGCCGAAAGGCGGAAATATCGTTATTCAAGTAATAAGTAAAAATGAAAATCCAAATCATATCTTGCTTCGCTTTATTGATCAAGGGTGTGGAATTCCCGAACACATTCTTTCTAAGTTAGGAGAACCCTTCTACACAACAAAAGAAAAGGGAACCGGACTAGGCTTCATGGTCAGTAAAAGGATTATAGAAAATCACAATGGAGAAATCGCCGTGTTCAGTGAGGAAAATAAAGGGACAACGATAGAGATAAGTCTTCCTATTACGCATTAAAGCGTCGTATGATGAGATCAACTAGATCATTCTGGTTGATCTCATTTCATACTGGGGGACTGCAGACGATATCCCCCTACACCTTATAAGCCCGCATCGCCTTCCGCAGCTCTCGCCACGAAGGACGTTTGCCGTACATCAACACCCCTGTGCGATAGATCTTAGCAGCAAGCCAAGCCATAGCACCGATAGATGCCAATTGAATGGCGATGGAGAGCCATATTTGCCAAATAGGCGGACTACTCATTCCTATGCGCAGGAACATGATAAGCGGCGAAAAGAACGGTATGAATGACATCGTAACAACGAATCCGGCATTCGGGTTATTCAGTCCAAACATGGCAATCATGAAGGCTGCCACGATGAGCAGGGTTACCGGCATGATCGCCTGCCCCACCTCCTCTGTACGGCTCACAAGTGAACCTACAGCCGCAAAAACCGTTGCATAGATGAAGAACCCTAACAGGTAGAAGATTAAGAAATATACGATAAGTGATATTTGTAAATCGGACCAGTTAAGGTGCAGCTCCGAAATTAGTTTGCTGCTGCCAGAAAAGCTTAAATTGATTGCACCCACCACAATCGTCAGCGCTATTTGTGATAAAGCGAGTAGACAAATTCCGATGATTTTGCCAAACATCTGCTTAAGCGGGGACACACTGGTGATAAGAAGCTCCATTACTCGGGAGCTCTTCTCTGCTGTGATTTCCATCGCGACCATGTTCCCAAAGCCGATAACACCCATGTAAAGCATGAACAGCATCACGTATACAAGCGCGTAGGACATCACCATTTGCGATTCCGTTTTGCCAGACGCAGCCTTGTCATTAGTTGAGATTTGCACAGTCTCTAAGGAAACTGGCGCTTGAATATTAGCCTTTTGTTCAGCCGCGAGACCTGCTCCTTGTAAGGCCGTGTCAGTTTTAATAAGCTGAAGAGCTGTCTGAAGCTTGCCCTTTAACGAAAATTCCATCGTGCCTTCGGATTTATACACCATTTTCGGAAAACCGGCTGCAACGGCATCTGTAAATTCCAAATATCCCTTGATCTTCTTATCAGCGATCTGCTGCTTACCTAAAGCTTCATTCGCTGCAGTACTTCCCGCATCCGGAAGTGGAATAATGACAATATCCGGATTCGGTTGATTATTATAAAATGCCGCTAGCTTACCAGCAAGCTCCGTTTGTTTGCCTCCAAAGACACCAATCTTCGTCGCTTCATGGGAGGAAAGTTTTTCAATGAGTGCAGGTAAATGAATCATAATGGATAATAGCAGAATCAGAATCACACTCATCACACGAAACGATTTGGATCGAAAACGGGTCATGAAAGTGAATTGAATAACGGTCATGATCCTATTCATGTGCGCTCCCCACCTTCTGAATAAAGATTTCATTTAACGTTGGCTCCATCAACTGAAACCGATATACGTTTGACTGCCCCATGGCATGTCTGAGAATATGCTGCGACGCCGCAGCATCATTAATGCGTATCTCATACCCGGTCAGATGCTTTTCTACCCCAGTAACGCCTTGGAGCTTCTCCAAACCTTCAATCGGATTCTCGGTCTCGAGTATGATTCTCTCTTTAGGAAACGTTGCTTTAATATCTTTCAAGCTGCCTTGCACAAGCGTATTGGAACGATGCAGAATGCAAATATGCTCGCACAGCTCCTCCACATGATCCATGCGATGACTGGAAAAGAGAATCGTCTTTCCCTCGTCGCGTAAGATTTTCACTGTTGTTTTCAGCAGCTCCACATTCACCGGATCGAGTCCACTAAAGGCTTCATCCAGAATTAGTATTTCCGGGTTATGTATGACCGCAGCGATGAATTGGATCTTCTGCTGGTTTCCCTTAGATAGCTCCTCCACCTTCTTATTGTAATATTCGGGGACGTCAAATCGCTCCAACCACAGCTTCAGACTGGCATCAGCCTGTTTACGGGAAAGACCACGCAGCTCCGCTAAATAGATGATCTGATCGCTAACTTTGACCTTCGGATACAAACCTCGCTCTTCTGGCAAATAGCCCATCAACTGTCTCAGCTCTTCCCGATAGCCTTGACCCTTCCACTTTATGCTTCCATGATCCGGATAAATCAGACCTAATACCATCCGCATCGTCGTTGTCTTCCCAGCTCCATTAGCCCCAAGTAACCCATATATCTCTCCCTGCTTTACACGAAGCTGGATGTCATTCACTGCTGTTTTCTCCCCGTATTGCTTTGTAACATGATCAACGATCAAAGGATATGTCACCTTTTAACCACCTTCCTTAGATAACACGTTTATTTGTTCATGAATTAGTTTACCACAATATTTGGAAAAAAACGGGAACAAAAAAAGCCGAATGTTGTGAGCATAACTCACACATTCAGCTTCTCCTTACAAGCCAAAAATCGCATCAATAACTGGCTTCGTTGTTCCACCTGGATACATCAAATAGAGCAGAACATACACCATGACGCCTGTAGGCGCGGTAAGCAGCCATACAATCGCGGCGACTCGTCCGATTTTTTTATGTTTTAGAAATTTGTTTTTGTAAGCAAACCATAATGTGATTAGACCCAGCACTCCACCCACCGTTGCCAGCGTTATATGGAAGAACAAGAATAAGTGATACGGCAGCTTCAGACTCTCCGGTCCGCCAAATGCCGTGTTTCCCTCAAACAAGGTACGGGACATGTAGATGATGAAAAACGCTAGTGCGAAGATTGCTCCAAGAACCATCAGCTTTTGATGCGTTTCCCGATTCCCTTTTACAATATGATACCAGCCGAAACCAACAAATATGGCACTGATAACGATAAACATCGTAGAAATAGTTGGTAAAATGTGCATCTCCATAAATCCTTTCTAAGCGCGATTCCAATTCCCGCCTTGGTTATTCAAGCTCTCTTGTGCCTCAAGAAGATCCATATCGTCATCTTCCTTACGCTCTCTACGGTACCATCTGAAGAAAATATAGGCAAGTGTAGTGCCATATACGACTTCTTGGATGATTTTCATAAGAACACCGCCGAGCTGTTGATCATCGAGCGGAGACAAATGAGTGAAAGGCACAGTAACATTCGAATACATATCATAAATGATTGAATCAGCAAATATTATAAGCGCGCAGGCAGGTGTCAACAACATACCATTGCCAAAAATATAGGCCAATTTCTTCAGGTCATTCAGGCTATTCAGCTCCGGAAGTGGACAAAATACAGGGAACCACATCATGAACGCAGTAATCAGAAGCACCGTATGATAACTTAAAAGTAACACATCATTCTTCATCAAACCGTCCATAATAAAAGGCATGTGATAGATGGAGAAGAGCATGTTGAACAAAAACAGCGCGATCAGCGGACGTGTGAAAAATGAAAATATGCCGCGGAAGACTCGATTTTGCATAAAAAGACGGAGCACCCAAGCAGGCGTACCTAGCCATATAAATATAGGAACAATTAAATAAAGAATTGTTTGCTGCAGCATATGCACACTAAACAAGTAATGATGGCCGATGTAGTTAATCGGACTCCCCTGTCCAATGTAGAATAGGGCAAGCCCCGTATAGAAATATAGCTTCTGCTTACCCGTAACTGGCTCGGCATCTGCGAAATTCCCATTCCCCTTAGCGACAAATCGACTATAGACATATCCGACAACGACGACCACCAACAGAATAACAGGATTCCACAAATCGAAAAATCCACCAATTTGGCTCATAGCTAATCTCTATCTCCTTTCAACTAAAAAAAGAGGAGGCACTTTGTCTAGACAAAGTTGCCTCTTCCTGCTTTCTTACCACCACATCCAATATACCGCTGTAATAACTCCTGTTAGAGCTACAAACGCTCCTGCCCCGAGGAAAATTAGCGGGAATAAGTGTCCTCTTTCTTTGGCATGCATCCAGAACAGAAGTTGGACGATAGCTTGCACAAGCGCCAAAGTTACGATGAAGATTAAAATAAAGGAACGATCTAAGTCTCCGTAAAGAACGACTGCGAATGCCAACATCGTGAGAAGAATCGAGATAATGTATGACAAGTAGTGGTTCAGTGGTGATTCATGCTTAACTCGTTTGCTAGGTGTGTGTGTATCATGAGAATTGCTCATCTTAGTGACCCACCTTCCCCATCAGATAAACGACTGTGAAGATAAATACCCAGACTAAGTCAATAAAGTGCCAATACAAGGCTGCTACATAAAACTTAGGCGCTGTAACAACCGTAAGACCTTTTTTGAATCCTTGCAAAATCAACAGTGTAATCCAGCAAACACCGAACGCTACGTGAGCTCCATGGAACCCGACTAAGGTATAAAACGAGGTTGAGAAAGCACTTGTTGTGAACTTGTGACCTTCGTGCACATATTCAACGAACTCGTAAATCTCCATTCCCAAGAACGAAAGACCAAACAATACAGTAATTGCAAGCCAAAACAGCAATTGTCCTAGCTTCTGTTTGTGCATCGCCATGATCGCGAATACACTCGTTAAGCTACTTGTTAAGAGGATGAACGTAGACCAGCCTACTGTTTTGAGCTTGAAAAGTTCATCCGCTGTAGGACCGTCTGGAACAGAGTTCCGAAGCGCGATGTAGGTTGCGAATAAACAACCGAACAACACAACCTCGGCACCGAGGAACAACCAAAATCCGAGAACTTTATTTTTCCCTTCGAGGGTAGCCGTTTCCGGATTAGCAGGCAGTGCGCCCGTATGATGAGTACTCATGCCTTTACCCCCTTGTCATCTTCAAGCTCTTCCTTTTCAATATGCCAACCATGATCGTCATATACGGAACGCAAGAACATTGCAATAAATGTAACAATCATACCCGCGACAGCTACATAGTGGTTTTTGTACATAAAACCAAATCCTGCAATGAACAAACCAACGGACATAACAAGCGGTAAAATGGATGCTGAAGGCATATGAATCGAACCTACAGGTTCTGCCGGAGTCATCTCTTTATTACCAGCCATTTTTTCTTTCCAAAGTGCATCTAATCCGCGAACAAGCGGCGTTTGTTTGAAGTTATATTCAGGTGCAGGAGAAGGAATCGCCCACTCCAATGTACGACCGTCCCATGGATCTGCAGGAGCCGTAATTGGTTTTCTTGCTGTTGAAATAATATTGATCAGGAATACCAATGTACCGATACCCATCAAGAATGCACCTACGGTTGAAACCAAGTTACCTACTTCGAGATCATGTCCGGGTTGGTACGTAAAGACACGACGCGGCATTCCCATAAGTCCCAAGAAATGCTGAGGGAAGAATGTTAGATGGAAGCCAATGAAGAACAACCAGAAATGCAGTTTACCCATTCCTTCGTTTAACATACGTCCAAACATTTTTGGCCACCAGTAGTAAAGACCCGCGAATAAACCAAGTACTAGACCACCAACGATAACATAGTGAAAGTGTGCGACAACGAAATACGTATCATGATACTGGAAGTCTGCTGCTGGAATCGCAAGCATAACCCCCGTTGTTCCACCCATTACGAATGTTGGGATAAAAGCTGTTGCGAAAATATTCGCTGTTGTGAAGCGAATTTGCCCGCCCCAAAGTGTGAATAACCAGTTAAAGATCTTCACGCCAGTTGGAACTGCAATAGCCATAGTAGCAATCGCGAAGATGGAATTGGCCACTGGACCTAAACCAGCTGTAAACATATGGTGAACCCAAACCATGAAGCCTAGGAAACCAATCAAAACTGTTGCAAATACCATGGAGCTGTATCCGAAAAGACGTTTCTTCGAGAAAGTTGAAACAATCTCAGAAATGATACCAAAAGCAGGAAGAATCAAAATGTAAACTTCGGGATGCCCGAAAATCCAGAATAAATGCTCCCATAGTACGTTGTTACCGCCTCTGGCTGCATCGAAGAATGCACCACCGAAGACACGGTCAAACATAAGTTCAACAAGGGCAACCGTAAATGCCGGGAAGGCAAGCACGATCAAACCGGAAGTAATGAAAGCAGACCATGTGAACATTGGCATACGCATATACGTTAGACCTGGTGCACGCATGTTGATAATGGTAACGAGGAAGTTAATCCCCCCGATTAGTGTACCAATACCGGCAATTTGTAATCCAATTACATAGAAGTCCATACCTTGCAGGTTGTTTTCTATTGTTTGTCCCAAAGCACTGTCTGTTATCGAGGACAATGGTGCATACCCCGTCCAACCGCCATCAGGTGCCCCGCCCAAGAACCAACTAGTGTTCATCAGTACCCCACCTGCGATGAACAACCAGAGACCAAGTGAGTTAACGAAAGGGAACGCAACGTCCCTTGCACCAATTTGTAGAGGAACGATGGCATTCATGAATGCGAAGATAACCGGCATAGCCGCAAAGAAAATCATCGTTGTTCCGTGCATCGTCGTTAATTGGTTAAATGAATCGCCGATAAAAATGTGTTGATCGGGATAAGCAAGTTGAATCCGGATCAAGATGGCTTCAAGTCCTCCTACGAGGAAGAAGAAGCCGCCCGCTATTAAGTACAGGATACCGATTTTCTTGTGATCGACTGTAGTGAGCCAATCCATCAAACCGCTGTATTTTTTTACTGGATGAGAGTGAGCCAACGTATTAACCTCCTTTACCTGAGAAGTTTATTTCAAAGTCTGTAAGTACTGAACAATATCTTTAATTTGAGCGTCATCAAGCTTGCCGCCTGCTTCTTTACCAAAAGCCGGCATTTTATTGCCTGGTTTTTGTTCTTGCGGATTATGTATCCACAGCGCCATCTTCTCAGGAGTGTGTTCAAGAATACCAGCAAGCGTATTGCGATCTGCAAAACCTTTGAGGTTAGGAGCAACACCAGGACCATTTGCATTTACAGCATGACAAGACATACAATTTTCTTTGAAAAGCTCTTCACCTTTTTGTGCAGTTGCCGGCACACTAGCAGGAGCTTTCATTTTCGCTACCCATGCATTGAAATCTGCTTCAGTCTTCGATTCGACTGTGAAGTTCATTAAGGCATGCGAGGCTCCGCAAAGCTCTGTACATCTACCTTGGAATGTAGCGATTTCATCTGCTTGCAAGTAAAGCGTGTTCGTGATGCCAGGATTTGTATCTACTTTACCGCCCAAGGACGGTACCCAGAAAGCATGAGAAACGTCAGCCGAAACAAGTTCAAATGCAATGATTTTATCCTTAGGTACGACAAGCTCTTGAGCTGTAGCGATGCCTAAATCGGGATATTCAAACTGCCACCAGAATTGATGTGCAGTTACTTTGACATGAACCGCAGCTTTGTCCTTATTGTAATTTGTTGAATGCTTAAATGTGTAGGTCACTGTTGGCACCGCAAGTACTAACAGAAGGAGAATCGGAACAACGGTCCAGATAATCTCAAGCACGTGGCTACCTTCAACTTGCTTAGGTACGCTATTATCACCTTCACGCTTACGAAAGCGAATTAACACATACACATAAATTGCAAATACGACAATTACGACAAAAACCATGATAAAGAGACTTAATTTCATTAAATAAAGCTGCTCGGTTGCCACAGGACCTTTTGGTACTAAAGCAGACAAGGTTGGGTCTCCACACCCGGTTAGCAAGAACGTCATTGCCGCTAAAAGGGGCACCAGACGCCATAACTTTTTCAATCGACTCATTGTATCAACCCCACTTTTAAAACAATATTTTTACCACGAAGGCCATGCCCATGTCAATTCACTTTATTAACTATAAATTCGTGAAAAGTTTTTGTCAATCGCTGGAGGGAAGTTCACAAATTGTTCTTAAACCGCTCTGTAGCGATATATTTTCCCTCCATGGTTATTTCCATACACCCGCCTCTTTATGCATAAAAGCCTTTATTTGTGAACACGAATAAAAGCGCAGAAACATCCCATCCTATAAACATTACAACGTATATGGGAGGTCTCTTTTGATGCTCAGGAAGTTAGGTTTTCCGATTTGTGGAATGTTATTCCTCCTGCTGACATTATCCGGTTGTGCAGAGAATGGAAGAGAATACGGGAAAAGTCCCGACCACACGAATTTTGGCGCCCCTGTCGAAAAAACAGAGGAAACCGAAAGATCTTATCAAACTCAGCAGCTCTATGGTCCAGTTACGCACAACAATTCAAAGCTGGAATACAGCCAATTTCTTTCCAATCAATTACATGCTATGAACGGGGTTAATACAGCCATCGTGATGACTACGGATCAGAATGCCTACGTCGCTCTAATGATTGACAGCAGTGCTATAGGTACTAAAGGTACCACCAAAGAGACGAATAACCAGGGGACTAACAAAGGTTTTTATAACGATAAGGCGCCACTCAACGACTCCATGCCGTCCAATGATTTAAACAATGGCTACAATAGTTATGAAACTGCCGTGCACCACGATCTACTTTCACATCGTTTCAAACAAGCCATGGCTGAGAAAATTCGTTCGCTTCAGCCTAACATTATGGATGTATACATTTCGGCAAACCGTGATTTCCTTAATAAAATGAATAACTACGCCCAAGAAAGCTGGAAGGGCCACTCACTTATGCCTTTATTAACGGATTTCAATCAAACGGTTACGCGCGTTTTCGGCACAGCGCAAGTATTGCCTGAACACTAACGTAGAAGCAAACTACATGAATTCACGAAAATTCCTTCTATATAAAGTAGTAATTACTGCTTGTTGGTCGGCTCCTGTTTTCATTTGTCTGGCATTCCTGTACAATGAGGGAATCGTCTTTAACAAGGAGAGACTCTGGTCTACGACCAAAGTCCCTATATTAGCAGGAAAAAGGGAGCTGGCCAATTTACCATGTCAAATGGATTTGCCTCATTAGGTATTAGAGAAAGTCTTGTTCAAGTATTACAATCTGGAGGAGTCGTAGAACCGACCCCCATTCAAAAAGAAGCGATTCCTGTTTTATTAAAAGGTACAGATGTTATCGCACAAGCACAAACAGGTACTGGTAAAACCCTTGCCTTTGTACTTCCTATATTAGAAACAATTGATGTAGAAAGCCCAGATGTTCAAGCACTTATATTGACACCGACACGTGAATTAGCTATTCAAATTAGCAACGAGCTAAAAAACCTTGTCCCTGTTACAGGAGCAAAGGTTTTGGCGGCATATGGCGGGCAAGATGTAGAAAAGCAGCTTAGAAAGCTACAAGGTAACATACATATAGTAGTAGGAACACCGGGAAGATTGCTCGATCACCTTCGCCGCGGTTCTATCAACTTCTATAAATTGAAAATACTTGTATTAGATGAAGCCGATCAAATGCTGCATATGGGCTTCCTTCATGAAGTGAAGGATATCATTGCCCAAACATCCCCTTATCGTCAAACACTTCTCTTCTCTGCAACTATGCCTGAGCAGGTCGTAAACCTATCCAAAGCTTATATGAAAGAAGCTAAGGAAATTAAAATTCAAAGTAAACAAGTGACTTTGACTGAAATTAAACAAGTACTGGTTCCAACGACAGATCGAGACAAACAAGATGCTTTGATAGCAGCTATAAAAGAATATAAGCCATATCTAGCTATGATCTTCTGTCGTACGAAAGCTAAGGCTATAGCGCTCAATGAGGTTTTGCAGGAAATCGGCTTAATGTCGGATGAGCTTCATGGTGATTTGTCTCAAGCGAAGCGCGAACAAGTCATGAAGCGTTTCAGAGACGGGCGAATCGAACTTTTGGTTGCAACGGATATCGCAGCTCGTGGCTTAGATGTTGAAGGCGTCACTCATATTTTCAATTATGATGTCCCGCAAGATGCTGAGAGCTATATTCACCGTATTGGCCGAACTGGCCGTGCTGGGGAATCGGGTGTAGCTGTGACTTTTGCTACACAACGAGATATGCCTACTATTGAATTGATCGAAAAAGGGATTCGGATGTCTTTGAGAAGTCCGGAACAACAGCAAAGACGTGTTCGTTCCAACTCTGAAGAATATGTAGACACAGATGGCAGAGGTTCCGCACGCAGAAGCAGCGGCGGGCAATCACGCGGTGGCCGTAATGAAAGAAACGGCGCAGCTGAACAGCGCGGCGGACGCAGCGGAAGATCCGGCGCTCGCGAAGCTAGCCGTGGTGGTCGAGACAACGTTCAGTATGGAACAAATAGTTCGTCCTCTAGAGGCGATAAATTCGGTTCGCGTACTGCTGCACCTGGAAGTGCACGTACAGGTCCACGTCCTGCGAAGGTCAACTCGGAACGCAATCCGAATACATGGGGACGCGCTGAGAATAAAGACCGCCCTGCAGCAACGAACGCTGGACCAGGTCGCGGTGACAACATGAATGCGGCTAAAGCTCGCGTCACCCGTTCATGGAGTGGCGGAGACGAAGCCGAACGCGCGCCTCGTACAGCAGGTCGCGGTGAAGGTACAGAGCGCAAACGTTCTGCTCCTCATGGCGATAAGTCTTACTCGCCATATAACAAGTATGCCGGCACGGGGCGTGACGACGCTGCAAGTGCGTCACGCACGATTCGCGGCGGCAAAGGCCGTGGCGACAGTCCCGAGCGCGGAGCTCGAGGTGCAGCTGCGCCTCGCGGTGAAGGCTTTGGAGCTCGCGGTGGAGCGCCGCGCGGCGAAGGCTTTGGGGCTCGCGGCGGAGCGCCGCGTGGCGAAGGCTTTGGAGCACGTGGCGGAGCGCCGCGTGGCGACAGACCGAGTGCGCCTCGCGGCGGGCAAGCTGGCGGCGAACGCAGCGGCCAGGCACGCGGACGTGGCGACAGTGCCGAGCGTGGAGCTCGCGGTAGCGCACCTCGCGGTGATAGCTTCGGAGCACGCGGCGGAGCGCCGCGTGGCGACAGATCCAGCTCGCCTCGCGGCGGGCAATCAGGCGGATCCCGCGGCAGTGCACCACGTGGTGGCGGCCGTGGCGGAAAGCGCTAAGAAAAAAAGCGCTTTCCACACAAGGCTTTACCGAATAACCCGAACGTTGTAAAATATAAATACGGCTGCAAGTGATCCTACTTATCAAAAATCGTTTCATACCGTTGCACGCACGTAGGATTTACCCCCCACAATTCCCATTAAGGAGGTATGTTCCATGTACGCATTAAAGGACAAGGAAATGATTTTTGTATTCACCGGTCCTCACGGTGCTGGTCGTAAGACGGTCGCGGAAATGTCAGGCTCTACGCTCGGCATGAAGCAGGTCATCTCTTATACCACTAGACCTCCGAAGGCTACCGAAGAAGATGGTCAAGATTATCACTTTATCTCTCCGGCTGAGTTTGTTAAAGCCCAAGCTGCCGGTGAATTCATTGAGGTTAGTACAGTTAATGACCATTTGTATGGTATCAAAAGTGCAGATATTGAACACATGTTCGAGCTCAGCGGAAGCATTTATTTAATCTTGAATCGCTTTGGCGCCGAAACCCTCAAAAAGATTTACGGAGATCACGTAGTCCTTATCTTCATTCATGCCGGACGGGATAAACTTGAACAACGGATGAAAGAAAGTGGAGATTCTGCAGAAGTCATTTCAAAGTATCTCTCTTATTACGAAGATGAATTAGCTTTCCGTGACCAATGTGATCATGTCTTTGAGAATGTTGATTTAGCTCATACGGTGTTTGATTTAACGAAAACGTTGGATCAGTACTTAAATCGCAATTTAGTTGATTTAGATTAAACGGCAGTAACTGCCTATATCAGGCCTGGACGGAACTTCGTCCGGGTCTTTTCACGTAACAGTTCGCGGCTGCGATGCCTTCATAAAGGAGTTGTCCACTTGAAAATTATATCTATTGAACCTACACCTAGCCCGAATTCGATGAAGCTCAATATGGATGAGTCGCTTCCTACTGGTGAGCGAAAAACCTATACAAAAGAAAACAGCAAGCAAGCACCTGAAAACCTTGGGCAATTGCTGGCTGTCCAAGGCGTGATTAGTGTGTTCCACGCTGCGGATTTCATTGCCGTAGACCGTACCTCTAAGGGGGACTGGCAGTTCATTCTGGCCAGAGCCCGTGAGATTTTCGGCGAAGCGCAGCCATCTGCAGACGGAGGCCTACCTCCGGAGCAGCAGCCTACGGCTGAAGCTGCATTCGGTGAGGCACAAGTCCTCGTGCAGATGTTTCGTGGTATCCCGCTCCAGGTGAGGGTACGCGCTGGCGCTGAGGAAGTGCGCGTAGGAATGCCGGAGCGCTTTACGCAAGCGGCAGTTCGCGCAGGTACGGCATCGCCGAACCTGATAAAGGAGCGGAAGCTCGAGGAGCTCGGCGTACGCTACGGCGAGCTCGGGGACATCGCGGGCGAAGTCGTCCAGGAGCTGGACGCTTCTTACGACGACGCCCGCGTCGAAAGCTTGGTCTCCCTCGCGATGGAGGAGACCTCAGAAACTTCCCCTGCGGAGGAATCCACAGGGGTTGAAGATGCAAGCGCAGCAAGTGCGCAGCTGCGCCATAGCGACTGGAAGCTGCGCTATGCCGCGCTTCAGAAGATCCAGCCGTCGCTTGAGACGCTGCCACTTCTCGTCCATGCCCTGCAGGACGAGAACACGTCGATTCGGCGACTGGCAACCGTATACCTCGGGGATATCAAGGAACCCGAGGTACTGCCCTTCCTGTATCGTGCCCTCGAGGACGATACACCTTCCGTTCGGCGGACCGCAGGCGATACGCTGTCCGACATCGGAGACCCTGCCGCCATTCCGGCCATGGCGAAGGCGCTCAAAGACCGCAATAAGCTAGTCCGCTGGCGTGCGGCGCGCTTCTTGTACGAAGTGGGAGACAACACTGTGCTCAGTGACCTGCACCAGGCAGTAGATGACCCCGAATTCGAGGTGCGCATGCAGGTGAAAATCGCACTCGAGCGCATCGAAGGCGGGCACGCCGCCGAAGGCTCTGTCTGGCAGCAAATGACGCGTAGAAACGAATAGTGTTCGGTGGAAGTTACGCCTTGTTTGGGTGTGCGTGCTTGTAAGGTTAATGCCAAAATAAGCTACATTCACAAGGTTTCTCAACGTGTAAAGTTGAGATTTGTACAACTTCTAGGCAAGCTAATCCGCGTTTTCCGCCCGAATGTTGTAAAAAATACAGCAATTTCAACTAAAGTAGCTCTAAATACCTATACAAAGGCTACATTGTTGTAGAAGATACAACATTCTTAGCTTTCCAAGAAGAAATCAAGGAAATTGTTGGAGCTCTTTACAACTTGCTTTTCTAAATAAGGTCAACCTCGTCGCCCTACCCCTGCTTAGTCTATAAAAAGCACGGAAGGCATCCAGAATTTCTGGATAGCTTCCGTGCTTTTTTCTCCTGCCTTCTTTATACTTACGACTTATCTTCTATCTTTCTACTCGCCCTTCTCTTTCTACTCCTTCTTCTCTTCTAACTCTTTCTACTCTTCATTCGATTCATACTCGTCCCTAACGCTTAGCTTCAAACTGCTCGAAATACAAAATCCGCTCCAAAATCGTTGGATGCGAGCCGCGGAACCACTGAACCAGCTTTGGTTGTGTGACGGGGCTGAGATTTTCTTTGGCAATGTGTTGAAAGGCGCGGATCGCGGCGCTGCCGTCTCCGGTCATTTTCATAGCATAGGCATCAGCTCGATGCTCGATGACTCTCGAGAACGCATTTTGTGCTGGCGCAGAGGCAAAACTCATGATCGTTACTATAAGCAGCAGGATCGGCAGAGCAGCCAAATCGTTTTCCCCTCGTATTCCCCAAATTGAACCCCAACGTCGAATAAACCAACGATAAGCATGAAAGGCAAGCCAGAAACCGATAAAACTAAGTGCGATCCCATAGGCAATCCCTAGATAGATATGCTGCTCGGCGTAATGTCCCATTTCATGAGCCATCACGGTCAAAATTTCATCAGGCTGCAGCTTCTTCAGTATCGTATCCCAAAGAACGATGCGCGCGTTCCCTCCAATGCCATTCACATAGGCATTAATTGTATGAGTCCGCTCAGACATATTGACTTCATATACTTGATCCGCAGGGATGTGTGATTGCGCAGCAAGCTGGAGTATTTGTGCCTTTAGCTCTTGATTTTGAAGCGGTTGAAAATCGTGATACAGCGGGTCCAGCACAACGGGCTGGATGAAAGTGACGAACAAAATAAGCGGAATAGATACCAGCCAGAACCATAGCCACCAACGGTTAGGACTCCATTTTAACACCCCTCTAAAAATCCAGACGATAACTGTCGTACCCAAGACATTAATCAGAAAATCTTTGCCATGATCACTCCAAAACATGGTTAGTGTTTCCGTGGACAACCCATAAGCCTGATCGATTTTGAACAGGAAATAATCAATCGGCAGCAAGAGCACGTCCATAAGTAAGGTAAATAAAAGCACAAAAGAAACCATCTGCAGGAAGGAGGCTCGGAACAATCTCTCTGCTATACCGCGAAACTTTACTGCAATTCCGAGCAGTGCCAGCAGGACCCCCATTTGCAGTGGAGTGCTTAGGAAATAAGCTAGCGACCGTATGCGTGACAAGGACTCGGCCTTTGTAATTTCTTGTGTGGTCATGAACGTATGCGGGTCTGCAATGGTTCCAATTAGTGCATATGGGATGTGGAACAAGTCCCCTTTTAAGAAGTAAACGATCAAGGTTAACGCATATACACCAAAAGCTACGATAAGTCCCATGTAGAAACGCTTCATTTCATACCTCCACGACCAACTTCGTTCAAGTTAATCAATAACCAGTCTGGTGTGAAATCTCTAGACAGGAGCCACACCTGGGTGAAATTTCCATGCGGTAGTACCAAATTACGCTTCCGGCCAAGTATATCGGACATCCCAAACAAAAGGGATAGATTACGAATAAGCAGCATGCAGGGATAATCATGTGAGTAATCTTTAAATTTATGTTCCTTACTTTGAATGCGGTCATTAATGACCTTAATAAACGTATCTATTCCTTCGACACTAGGCTTAGTCAGCTCGGAACGCGATAGCATAAGCCGTGCTTCCTCGGTATCGTAGAACAGATGGGTGACTTCTAACCCTATTCGATTATTCCTGGCATCCTCAAGCAGTGCGTCCGGCTTCTCTTGCTGCTGAACCATACGAAGGGGAACCTCGTTGTTCAAATTGTATAACTCCAGAAAGATATCAATAGCGGCTTGTTCCATCGCCTTTTTCTGATCCTCGTGTTTATTCATAAGTCTCCCTTTATATCCGTTAAACGAGTCTTTGCTCCCATTTTACCCTATTCTATGTGCATATACCTCACAAGTTCATACGCCAAGTTTTATAATTCATAAATTTAAATGGGCAATGAGCGTTCGCTTTAAAAAACCTACGCCCTTGACAATAATCCGTTCTCCTAAACTAGGCTGCAGTATTGTCATTGTATGTGCATTGATTAGATCATTTCCACTTTGCAGAAATAAATGGCCGAATCCTTTATTTGATTTTTGCATTTTCCCATGTTGTAATGAGAAGATAACCCAGATTGGACGTGGGAAATGAAGAAAATGGCTTGTTGCTTTTTAGTGTTATTCAGCATCTTTTGTTTGGCAATCGCTATGCCAACATCTCCTGCCCTGGAGCAGGTATTACCTATATCCGTCACTAAACCACATCTAGATGGTACAGAACAACCAATATCAATATCAATTTCATTACATACCCCTGCACCATCCATTCAACCCAATAAGGAGCATCATTTTCAGTTACAAAATGTTCCTGCCCTATCGCAACTGCCTGAGCTGCCGAACGGATGCGAAGCAGTCGTTGCCACGATGCTGCTAAACTGGGCTGGAGTCCCAGTACCCAAAGAGGAAGTCGCTGATGCACTCCCCTTAGGCGAGTTGCCCTATGTGAATGACGACGGTGCATTTATTGGCAGTAATCCCAAAGATGTATTTGTAGGTAACCCTTATGAGGTAGGTTATGGTATTTATCATAAGCCGATCGCGGACATGCTGGATCAATGGTTACCCGGTCGAGTTACGGATTTGTCTGGTATTGCCTTTGATGATTTGCTCACGATTATTGCCCAAGGAAAACCAGCCATGATCTGGGCAACCGAACATATGGATACACCTTATCTGGAAATGGAATGGCAGGATGAAGAGGGGCAGCTAGTCGAGTGGTATCAACCTGAGCACGCTTTACTCTTAACAGGCTGGGACGACGATTACGCCTATATGAACGATCCTATGACCGGAAAGCAGGAATCCTATGCTTTATCTGATTTCAAAACAGTCTGGGAGCAGATGGGTTCTCAAGCGATTACAGTTAATTAACCGAAAGTCTCTCTTGCTTTGTGTGGCATCTATACACAGCCCAAAGTCTCCAAACAATAAAAAGCATGAACTGCTCGATCTATCCCGAGTAGTCCATGCTTTTTTTATATGGGATCCATTTGCACAGCCGCTTGCTTACCGCTAAGCTGTATGCCTGTGTGCTTACGCCCATGCGAGCTCAAATCTTTGGTCAGCGTCTCAAGCAATTCTTTGGCCTTCGCGCCTTCTTTGCCTGAAATCTTCACAACCAGCAGCACAGCGTCACCGCCTTGCAGAATGCGCTCCGCCTGCTGCCTCTTCGTCTCCAAGTCATGGTCTTCGATGTGAGGTGTTAAGCGGAGCTCCTTGACCTTCGGTGCTTGCTCTCGCTTGCGGGCTTGCTGCTTTTCCTGCAGTGCTTCTTGCTTCGCTTGCCCAGCGCCTATGAGCTTACATGGGGGAGGACTGCTCATGAGCGAGGTGCAGATTAAATCCACTTTCAGCTGTTTCGCTAGCAGCAATGCTTCCTTCGTGGACATAACGCCCAGATCTTCGCCAAGCAGTCCCGTAACATGAACCTCGGATGCTTTAATTTTCTCATTCTTAATCATTGTGATTACACCTAATCTTTCGCTATAATGAACCCATCACCAGGAAGAGGTTGTTTTAAGGAGATGTCTATTCAAATATGAATAATAAACAATTAGAAGAGCAAATGATCGAAAATTACAAACGTGAAGAGCATATGATGATCCTCGTTTTTGCACAATGGTGTATCAACCATGATTTGGATCCTGCTGCGCTTTATCATAGCGCCTATCCCGACCAGCCTAATAACGAATCGCTGCAGCAAGCCCTTGATTTAACGGTTCCTAAAGAAGAAGCCGGTGAAGTCCCTGATGATACTGTACTAGGCGTACTATCTCTATTCGGCAACGAGGAGCTCGCCTTCATCGTCACACAAGAAATCGATAAGCGTCCGAGTAAGAACCGTTAATCGTTTGTTTAAAATGCATGCTGCCTCATCTCAAGTTTAAAAGCTTCTGCCAACAATTCAATCGTCTGCAGTCTCGTTTCAAAACGGTAGCCGCCAGCCACGATCATCACTTCGTCGACTTGGTAGCTTTCGGCTAGGTTCAGCAGTTGCTCCCTTACTTGGTTCGGATCACCAATAATCATACGGGATCGATTGTCCCTTACCCTTGTTTGATCCCAATCTGAGTACACATAGTCAGCCGCTTCTTCGGGCGATTTCACTCCTGTGAATTCGCCTTTTTCCATTTGCAGGATGCGCAAATCAATCGAAGACGCAAGCCCCTCGGCCTCCGCCTGCGTCTCAGCGCACAGCACATAGATGCACACCGTCGCCTGCGGTACGACATTCAGCGCAGACGGTCGGAACGAGCTGCGGTAGCTGCGCACCGCATGCTGTCCTCCCGCTCCGTTGATGAAGTGCGCGAAGCAGAAAGCTGCGCCTGCTTGCGAGGCATACACCCCGCTCTGTCCGGTGGAGCCGAGCAGCCACACCTGGGGCATCGAGTCCACCAAAGGGGTGGCGCGGATGCCCTCGAACACGTGCCCGGGTTCCACCGAGTCGGCGAGGAACCCGAGTAGATCCGTGACTTGCGCTGGGAACCGCTCAAGTCCTTCGAACATATCAGCGCTGATGCCTCGCAGCGCTTTGGCCGTATGCGGCGTGCCTCCGGGCGCACGCCCGATGCCAAGGTCGATGCGCCCTGGATAGAGTGCTTCGAGCATACGGAAATTCTCAGCGACCTTGTAGGGGCTGTAATGAGGCAGCAGTACGCCGCCGGAGCCGAGCCGAATACGACTAGTGCGGGCAGCCAGCGTGGAGAGAAGTACCTCTGGCGAGGAGCCCGCAAGGCCTGCCGAGTTATGATGCTCCGACACCCAGAATCGGGTGTAGCCTAGACGGTCGGCCACCTGAGCCAACCCAATTGTTTGCTGTAACGCCTCGCTATGCGTAAACCCGGATGATACCGGTGACTGATCAAGAATACTTAGCTTCAGCATTGTCATCCCTTCTTTCTGAGTCATCTGCCGATGATCTTGATTATACAACGTCCGACCAACAAAAGAAAAAGGACAAACCCCTAATGGCGTTGTCCCGAATTGTTAAATTTTGATTAATCCATTCCTCTTACTTACTAAAAGTGTATGGTTACAGGGAAATTTTATGCCAACCTTTTTTCCAAACAGCATTTTTCAATACATTTTAATCTTTAATTGAGGGGTATAAAATCGGAATCCGTCGTCATATAGGCTCAGTGAGGTTACTAGATGAAAGAATCCCTATGCTCGGTTGAACGATGTTGTAGAACGTACAACAATTGCTGCCTAAATCTCGCCTTTCTCCCTTCGTTGTTGCATAATGTACAACAATTGGGCCCTATACAGGCCATTACGGAGCAAATGGGTTCAAATTGTTGTACAAACTACAACTTCTACCTGCAAAATGGCTTTTAGGCGTGTGAATTGTTGTAGATATTACAACATTGGGTAACTACGATAGCCCATTAGGAGGATTACCCGAATGAATCCACAGTCTCGAAACTACACCATTGTCTGCCAAAAGCTCCGCATGTCCAAGCATCCACAGCCAACCATGCAATATAGGAGATAAGCGAAGAACCTAGCGGAAAATCACCGCTAGGTCCATTGTTTTGCAACTATATTGAGACGTAGGTGGGAATTTAGGATTAGATTCAGGTTTTCCAACCGTTACTTAAATTTCAAGACTAACAAGAAATGTTTTAATTTCATAAGGCTTAAGCTCAATATTAGTAGCCTCAACGTCTCCAATAGGACGCTCCATCAAATCACATTCCTGCAGGGATCGAACTTTAAAATCGCTCTTAATATCCACATGAGTACGGACTCCAGCAAACTCATGGATACGCAGCACCAGTCTCTCTCCATCCTCTGCTTTCTTGATCGCATCCGCCATCACGTTTGGAGCAGAGAATTCGAACATGGAAAGTGTACCTTGCGTTGGAACGCCGTCGTAACTCGTCAGCGGATTGTTAAGCGCCCATGCTTCCTGTACAGTACCGCCTGCATACCAATCCCCAGCATGTGGGAGAAGAGCATACACAAAGGAATGTTCCCCAAGATCAGCTGTCGGGTCCGGATGAATCGCGGATTTAATTAGCGATAAGCGCATGACGTTATCCTTAATGTCGTAGCCATACTTACAATCATTAAGCAAGCTTACGCCGTATCCTCGTTCAGACAAGTCCGCCCATTGATGCCCGACGGATTCAAAACGCGCCCAATCCCAGCTCGTATTCCAATGCGTCGGACGTTTGACGTTACCGAACTGGATATCGTAAGTAGCCTCCGTAGAACGTACGTCTACCGGGAATGCAACCTTCAGCAGTTGCTGACGTTCCTGCCAGTCGATATGGGTGCTGAAATCAATGCGTCGGCTGCCTGCGTAGACAGTCATCGACTGCGAGATCGTAGACTTCGCAAAGTTCCATTTGAATGCAACAGTTGCTGCTAATGGTCCCTTTTCAACGAGCTCAACAGATACGAGATCGGTAATTTCGCGCATTTTTTCTTGGTAGAAAATATCGATATCCCAAGCGTCGAAATCAATCGGCTTATCTTCAAACACCTGCAGAACGTTGCCTCGCGAGCTTGCGGCAAGCACGTTCCGGCGATTATCTAGGTCGAATACGCGAACCAATTGACCGGATTCGTTCCATTCAATTTCATAATGAGGTGTTTTCAGCGAGCGTCCTTCCAGTTGGAAAGGAATCTCGTCAGCAGCAGTTGATTGAGATTGATCATTAAAGTGAATCGTCGTCATACCTAATGATGGCATCTTAGGTGCGTCGATGAGCCAGCGACCATCCGTGTATTGCGATTTCAATTGATTGCCTTCCCGATCAGTCCAAACGCTGCCAATTGCAGCTTTTTCCCCAGGGATTACAACAAGATCGCTGCGTTCCCATGAAGCGCTATTCAGAACCGTAACCGCACCTTTTTCTTGCTGTGTTCCAATTCGTGCTGCAGCTTCATTCCACGCGGCTGTCCCTATAGACATAGCTTCCGCATACTCCTCACGACTGTCCTCGTAGACTTCAGTAATCGAAGAACCAGGAATAATATCATGGAACTGATTGCGTAAAATGATAGTCCAACCCTTGTTAAGCATTTCCTGTGGATAAACGCTCCAATCGGATTTCAACAAAGCGGCCAAAGCGTTGACATATTCCGTTTCACGATATAGAAGCTCCAGCTTACGATTCATTCGTTTGATATAGGCCTGGCTTGTATAAGTCCCGCGATGGTATTCAAGATACAGCTCACCGTCCCATGTATGCACATAACGATCGGTTGCTTCAACAGTTTCATGTAACCGCTCGAAGTATTCGTCTGCACGCCCTGTTTTCACTTGTGGCAGGCCAGGCATGTCTTCCAAACGACGGCGCATCTCCAGCATCTCTCGATTGACGCCTCCGCCGCCATCCCCATAACCGTAAGAAAGCAAAAGCTCTTGATTCACTTCTTTATCTCGGTAGGCATCCCAAGTACCTTTGACTGTCATCGGCGTTACCTCGCCGTTGTACGTATAGAAGAATGAGTTAGCTTCTTCCCAATCGCCAGGTGTGGTAATGAAATGCGTCAACACTTCGGTGCCATCAATTCCCCGCCATTTGAAGGTATCGTGAGGCATACGATTGAACTGGTTCCAGCTGATTTTGGTCGTCATGAACGTATCGAAACCGGATTTCCGCAAAATTTGCGGCAAAGCCCAGCTGTACCCGAATACGTCGGGAAGCCATAAATAGGTGCTTTCCACTCCGAACTCTTCTCGTATAAATCGGGTTCCGTGTAAAAATTGTCTCACCAGCGATTCCCCGGAGGTTAGGTTGCAATCCGCTTCCAGCCACATGCCTCCGCCAACTTCCCAGCGCCCTTCACGTACACGCTCAAGAATTTGCTCGTAAATATCAGGATAATCTTGCTTGATATAGGCGTATAGTTGAGGCTGCGTCTGCAAAAACACATAGTCAGGGAATCGTTCCATTAAGCGCAGTACTGTTGAGAATGAGCGCGCACATTTCTCCCGAGTATGCTTAAGTCTCCACAACCAAGCCACATCAATATGGGTATGCCCAATACAAGTAACCGTAACGGGATGCTTCTTCTCCATCTGATTTAATTCCTCAAGCAGCAGCTCACGGGAACTATACACGGATTCATAGTAGGCGTCCGAGAGCGGATTCGACCAATCAACTAGCTTAAAAGAACGATCGAGCGCTTTAACTAACTGAGTACGTTCAGGATGGTTAGCATCCAGACTGCGGATTGTTTCCATCACAGCGCGTCCTGTGTAGTAGAAATCGTCAACCCGCTCATCCAGCCAGCAGATTTCAGCGCGATTTACCGTATGCTTCTTCTCGCGCGGTTTCCCGCCTCCTTCGAGTCCTGACCACAGGCGGATATCCATCCGCCCCTTCGTACCTGCCGCTTCTTCCGGCAAAAATACTTCTTGATGGTTCGAATCTACGCCCTGAAAAGGGGAACCGTTCCAAAATAATAAGGATTCGAAACCGTCATTGTTGCCTCCGCCCGTTTCACCGAAATCGAAGCGCCCCAAAATGGTTTTGTCTGCCCATTCCTTTGGAATATCAATCGTGCGCGATAGCCACACGTAGCGATCGCGCCCTTTCCAAGTCTCACCAGTCTTCAGTTCAAACGTAGGCTGCGTGACTGGCGGCCTTGCTCCAATCGTTCCTTCCTCGTCTTCCGTAGCTGAAAATCGCTCCAAAGGTACCGCATCGCGATACCGGGTTTCGCTTAATTCGCGCAGTCTCGCTTCCAGCTTGGATTCTGTAAAAAACATATCGAATCTCTCCTCCTATCGATTTCAGTGAATCAATTTCTCTAGCTTGAGCAAATTGGAATAACTTAACGCCAAACTATCCATCGGGTTTCCCGGGCAATAATCTTGCTCAACAGCGAACCATTCTACCCCATTTTGCAATCCCCACTTCAGGATAGGCGCGAAATCAATCAATCCAGTTCCGATTTCAGCGAAATATTTTCTTTCGTCTGCAGTAATATCCTTCAAATGGAGGATCGGCATACGAAAAGCATAATTTTGGATGAAGGATAGCGGATCATGATCCGCTTTTTTTACCCAGTAGGTGTCTATCTCCGCATAAATAGCCGGATCTTCAAGCAAATATTCCAACGCAAATTTACCGTCGATTGTCGTATGAAATTCAAAATCGTGATTATGATACCCTACGCGGTATCCCATGCCGCTGACTTTGGATGCTGCCTGCAACAAATCTTTACGCACGCTAGTATATCCTTCTGGATTCTGCAGCCCATCGGGGAGCGAGTGGCAGATCAGATCTTTCGTATCGAAAAGGCGAGCCTCCTCCAATACGGCGTCCATATCGTTCTTCAACCGCTCCAAACCGACATGCATGCCAGCCGTTTGCAAGCCGATTTCATTCATTACCGCAGCAATATCTTTAGCGGGGTTTCCATGCAGTCCATCGATTTGGACAGCTGCCCATCCCATCTTTTTCAGCTCTCTTAGTACGCTTGGGAAATCTTTTTTCAATTCGTTTCTCAAGGTATACAATTGCGCAGCTAATTTATGTTTGATCATTCTGCAATCTCCTCCCTTTTCAAATCCAACCATTCAACCTCTTGCTCAGTTAAGGGCAGATTCATAGCTTGTATGGAGGAATCCAACTCCTCGGGATTTCGAGGCCCAATGATTGCACATGTCGGGAATGACTGATTAAGAACGTATGATAAGGCAATTTGAATCGGTGTAACTTGTTTCTCTTCTGCCAGCTTTGCGGCACGACGATAACGTTCCCAGTTGTTTTCGCTGTAGTACACGCGTACCATTTCCTCATCCGCACGATTATCTGGTGTGAAATTTCCTGAGAAAAATCCGCCAGCTTGGGCGGACCATGCCAATAATGGCAGCTGATTGACCGAATGCCAACCGCAGGTTTCCTCATCTGCCGAAACGCAGCCTTCCCAGCGGGGTACGTTCGGCTTAGCAAGACTAAGATTCGGACTACTGAATGAAAAACCTGTGAGTTTATGGGCAGCCGCGTACTCATTCGCTTCCTGGATTCGCTTATGCGACCAGTTAGATGCTCCAATTGCCCGGATTCGCTTGGCCTCAAGGTGTGCATTCAGCTCTTCGATGATCGGTCCGACCGCAACGTCCGGATCGTCCCGGTGCAGCGCATATAGATCGACATACTCCGTTCCTAGCCTTTCCAGACTCTCCGTTAAATCCTTGCGGATCGCTTCCGGATTTACCCGTGGACCCGGACTGCCGTCATCATGATGAGCACCCTTCGTTAGAATGACCACATTCTCTCGGTTTTTCTGCTCCGCGAGCCATTGGCCGAGAACCAATTCTTTCCCCCGATATTGATGAGCAGTATCGAAGGCATTGCCGCCAGCGCGAATGTAAGCATCCAGCATCATCCGTTCTGGCTCTTCCAATTTTCTCAAATCTCCCGTTCCCATGAACAACCGGGAAATGGGTTTATCTACGCCCTTGATATACATATATCTCATCATGAATCCTCCTTCAAACATTTGACCGACCAATCAAAGTGAGTACGGCTGCCGTTCTATTCATCCTCTTTAAACACCGGCAGCAAACGGAGTTCAAACGCGAATTCTTTTTCGTTAAGACGGTATGACTCAAGAAGCTCCGGTCCACAAGAATTGGATCCAACCCCACTCATCTTGTAATCCAGATGGACGATCGTTTCTTTCCTTTTCGCAAGCTCGTAGTTATGAGCCGCTCTTGTCAAATCCTCTGGGGTAAAATGGCCCACATTCAAGGAGAAGTCCTCTGGAGAGGAAAACTTGATCCCCATCCCCTGCTCATTGGAAACAATAGCCCACTCTGTTCCATACCTGGACCCATTTTCCTGAGGCATGATGTAATCTTCAAACATCTCATCGACGGTCATCAGGTATCTGCCTTTTTTCACGCTTTGACGCTTGTCAATATAGCTCTCATGCGGTCCGAAGCCTAAGTATTCCACTTCCTCCATACCTTGAGGCATCGTAAGCTGAAGGCCAAAACGCGGAAGATAGACCTGCTTTTCCCCCACTTTTACTTGCAGCTTGACTGAAATCTCGCCAGTTCCATCTACTCTCCATATCGCTTCTCCATGAAGGATGGTAAACCGGCTATCACCGCCGAGGGAGAAATCGCTCTTGATTTCAACAGATGTACCGTCAATTTCCGTCCATTCACAGCTGTAGGTTTTCATTGCTGTCCGATCATAACCGGCGTTCATCCATCTTTCCTTCACATGCATGTCATTATCCGTTGGAGCGCGCCAAATAGTGAGCTGGGCCGGAGCCTGGAGCATATTCACTCCCTGCTTGGAAATCTTCTGTATCGTTCCGTTGTACAAGTCAAAGGAATGACAGAAATCAAAGCCTTCGATAGTCAGGATATCTCCCTCCTGATAAGCTTGAAGAGGAGGAATCTGCCACTGGCTATCGCCTGATTCTTTCACCTGCTGCACAGGTAATACAAACTGTTCAAATGTGATTTCGTAGCCGACTTCCGCCCAAATCGTCTGTTCCTTCAACCAACAGGATAAGGTCAGCAGATAGGTTCCCGTTGATGTTTCCGGCAAATCATAAGGAATTGTCACCATTTGATGACCATGCGGTGCGGCTTCAATAGACCCAAGTTGTCCCTGTTGGACAACCAAACCATCCATCTCCACTTTCCAGTGAAATCCCAAATGAGATAAATCGATGAAGTCATAAAGGTTCGTCACCTTGATCGTACCTTTTCGCAAATCTTGCGCTTCGATGCGAATCGGCGCGATCACCTTCTTGAGTTCAAGCAACCCTGTATGTGGTTTCCTATCCGGCGTAATCAGACCATCGATACAGAAATTCCCGTCGTTAGGCTTATCTCCAAAATCGCCCCCATAAGCAAAGAAAGGCGTACCGTCTTTCGTCTCCGTCTTGATGCCATGGTCGCACCACTCCCACACACAGCCGCCCATGAGCTTCGGATATTTGTAAATGGCATCCCAGTAATCCTTCAAATCGCCTGGCCCATTCCCCATAGCATGGCTATATTCGCATAGGAACAGCGGCTTCTTTTGTTTCTCGTCCCGAGCATACGCTTCAATTTCTTGCACGGAAGCATACATTCGGCTTAGCATATCGAGACTCTCCACGTCGGGATTAGCTTGACTCGAAGCAGCACCTTCATAATGAACCGGTATGGATGCATCACGCGATTTTGTCCATTCAGCCATCGCGATATGGTTAACATCGTAACCAGACTCGTTGCCCATGGACCACATCACGATCGATGGATGATTTTTATCACGTTCTACCATACGAATAGCCCGATCTAGAAACGAAGCTTTCCATTCAGGTTTCTGAGAAAGCAGATGAATATTCGTATCATCCCATTCCTCGCTGGCCGTCCCCATTCCATGGCATTCCAAGTCAGCTTCATCAATAACATAGAAACCGTACTCGTCGCACAGATCCATAAATCGGGAATCGTTCGGATAATGCGAGGTTCGGATCGTGTTGATATTATGCTTCTTCATCAGAATGAGGTCTTTGATCATATGATTCAGCGGAATCGTTTGTCCTAGCTCAGGATGGGAATCGTGGCGATTAACGCCCTTTAGCTTAACCGCCTGTCCATTGATCTGGAAAACGCCGTCCGTAATTGTAATTTGCCGGAACCCGACTGGAAATTGAAGCACCTCATTACCACAATGAACATAGAGTTGGTACAGATTCGGTTTCTCGGCATTCCACAAGACCGGATTCGTCACCTCGAAGCGGAGCGTGCCTTTTCCGTCGACTGCAGCTTCGTCGGTACCCACGATGTTACCTTCAGCATCCTTTAATTCAGCTCGGACCGCAACCTGACCTGTCGTCTCCAGTTCTGTCAACAGAGTAACCTTCCGGAAACCGTCTTCGAACGTTTGTTTATTGAACACATCTCGAACATGGACAGAATCGCGTGCAAGCAAATACACATCCCGGAAGATTCCGGTATACCGCCACGCATCTTGGTCTTCCAGATAAGAACCGTCGCACCATTTCAACACCATGACGGCAATACGGTTTTTCCCTTCGCGGAGCAAGGAAGATACGTTGAATTCCGCAGGTACCCGGCTGCCTTGGCTGTAACCGGCGAATTTGCCGTTTACCCAAAGATAAAAGCACGAGTTAACCCCTTCAAACACGATATATTTGTCCTTTTTGTCCCAGTGACCCGAAACGTTGAATTCTCTCACATATAGTCCGGCTGGGTTGTTATCCGGTACATAAGGGGGATCGCAAGGAAAAGGATAATTGATATTGGTGTATTGAAGCTGATCATAGCCATTGACCTGCCAGCAAGACGGAACGATTAATTCATCCCAAGTGCTGACATTGGCCGATTCCTCGTAGAAAGCTTCTTCTACCTCCCTAACACTGCGATGATATTGAAACTTCCAACTTCCGTTCAATGTCTGATAAAAAGGGGAACGAGCGCGTTTTCTGGATTTCGCCGATCCCTCATCTCCATAAGGGATGTAATGGGCCCTAGGAGTCTCCCTGTTCACCTGCAAAACATTTAAGTCTTCCCAATATCGATTGATGTGAATCAATGTGACCACTCTCTCCCTCGTAAAGACATCTATTAATTAAAGTGACCCTTTACCAGCAAACGGTGGATCAACTCGCCGAATAAGCTATTCGCCCAAGCAAACCATGGACGCGTAAAATCGGACGGCGAATTCGGATCGAACCCTTCATGCATGTACCCCGTATCCGCATCCGTTCGCAGTAACATCTCCAGAAGCTCTTTTACTTCGGTTTCATCCTCCGAGGTAAGGGCCTGCATCGCCAGACTGATCGGCCAAATGTAGCCCGCAGGCGTATGTGGGCTTCCGATCCCCTTCGCATATTTCCCATCAAAGTAATATGGATTGTCACTGCTTAGCACAAATCTACGCGTATTCTGATAGACTGGATCGTCAGAGGTCGTGTAACCCAAATAAGGAATCGACAGCAAACTGGGAACATTGGCGTCATCCATCAGGTTGTAATTGCCGAATCCGTCTGTTTCATATGCATAGATCTTTCCATACTTAGGATGAAGATAAGTGCCGTAGGTTTGAATGCCAAAGTCTATCTCTTCTCGAAGCTCCGCCGCAAGCTGTACACATTCCTGATCGTCCCATACAAGCTGGGCAATTTCCTCGATGTATCGAAGCACCACGACCGCAAACATATTGGCGGGAATCAAATAACCGAACGTACAAGCATCGTCGCTTGGACGAAATCCAGACCAAGTCATCCCTGTATAATTTACGGGCATTCCCATCCGATTATTACGAAGTGTATCACTTGGCGGACAATCTACACGGGCGAACCGGTATGGAGATTGTTCAGCATGTCTTTGTTCGGTTTTCCATAGCGAGATAATAGTGTGAACCGCTGACCGGAAGGAATCATCGAACATATCCGTCCGTCCGGTCGCCTTCCAAAACAAGTAAGACAGTTGGATCGGGTAACAGAGCGAATCAATTTCGTATTTGCGTTCCCAAATCCACGGATTCAGCTCGGTCAGATCCTGATCGTACCGGTTATCATTCGCTTCCTCATTGAAAGCATTGGCATAAGGGTCGATATGAATATAAGCGATTTGCCTGCGAATCAAGCCAGCCACTATTTCCTGCAGTTCTTTGTCTCCGGCTGTGAGCGGTATATAGTGCCTCACCTGCGCACTGGAATCCCTTAACCACATCGCCGGGATATCCCCGGTGAATACAAATGCGGTATTGTCGTTCATTATTTTGGTTGTCGTTTCAAGCGTATTCGGATAGCAGTTCTTGAACATGGCGAGCAGTTTCGGGTGCCCAGCAAGTTTAAGCTCCGCTTCTTCAAGCAAGGAAGTGACAGAATTAGGCAAGGTCATTATTTCCATTCCCCCAGAATATCCTTATAGGCTTCCAAATAATCATCGACAAGCAGCTTAGCAATGGAATAGGAATTGACAAGTGGATGAACGGTGAGTGCCTGGATGGCTAGATCACGCGATTTATGTTTGACAGCCTCAACGGTCAGACGCTCAAACAGCTTCACATTTTTCATCAGCAAGCTCATTTCCTCCGGCACGGAACCGATCTGAACTGGCTTGGCCCCGTCTTTCGTAATAACGCAAGAAATTTCAACGACGTCATCATCCGCGAAACCTTCGATACTGCCTTCATTCGGTACAGATAAAACGATATTATTGGTCTCACCCGTTTGCAGCGACTCCACAAAATCCAGCATGACACCTGCATAGCCAAGTGAGTTAGGCAGCTCCAGCTTATCTGTCGGTAGAACAGGCTTCGATTCCGAGTTGGTTTCAATCGCCATATAAGAAGCTTCCCTTTTTTGCGTATAGTACAAATAGGTTTGAATAGCTTCATCCGGGTTGCTTTCAATATCCATCTTACGTAAGATATCCAACATTTCCTTATTATTCTCAGCGATCATCTGGCCGCGCGTCATTCCTGATTTGACAATATTGGCGAAGGCCTTTTCGCGGTGGTAATAGTAGTACAAATATTCATTCGGCAGAAAAGGAAGTGATTTCAGCAAATCGGTGTCGAACATTTTGAATTCATCCACCCGACTTGTAAAATCCGGATTATTCTTAAGCTCCGACATAATGTCTTTGCCTTGGTAAATCACTTTGGTCATCCATGACAAATGATTAAGTCCGAAAAATTCAACTTCAAGCTCCTTCGGATCGAGCTCTAGCGCTTCCGCCATTCGCAGCTTCGTATGGCTTGGCGAATCGCAGATGCCGATCACCCGATCGTAACCCGCATTTCGCAATGCTTGCGTAACGAGTCCAGACGGGTTTGAGAAGTTAAAGATCCAAGCCTGGGGTGCAAGCTCTTTGGCAATCTCGCAATATTCCATGAGAACTGGAATCGTACGAATCGCCATCGAGAAACCGGCTGGGCCAGTGGTTTCTTGACCGATCACGCCATGCTTTAGAGCGATCTGCTCATCTACATACCGTGACCATTCCTTACCTACACGTACCGTAGTTACAATGTAGTCCGCACCCTTAATCGCTACGCGGCTATCTGTTGTCGTCTCCAGCTGAAGGTTAATTCCGCTGCGGTCGATTACGATTTGGCATAATTTCGAAATAACAGTAAGCTGCTCCGCATCCGTATCATGAAGAACAAGCTTAGTAATCCCGGCATCTTCGGCTTTTAACGTTAAGCTTTTTGTAAATAACACGGCGCGAACCCCGCCGCCTCCGATTAAGGTCAATTTCATAATTACGCCTCCATACGTTCTTTGATGTGATCTCCGAATTGAAGGATAAAGGCCTCAAGCCCATCCTTGTCCGGTGTACCCGTGCTGCCGCCGTGAGCTCCGACAGATAGTGCTCCGCAAACATTTCCGTACTGCAAGCATGTTTCCACATTTTGCCCCGTCAAATGTCCATAGATATAGCCAGCGTTAAATGAATCCCCTGCGCCAGTTGTATCTACAGTCTCGGCAGGAAATGCCGAATGGTACGTTATCTGGCCTTCCTTCATGGCTACGGCCCCTTTTGGACCGAGTTTAACCACAAGATGATTGGAATAGTTCGCCATAAAGCGTAAGCTTTCTTCTATATGATCGAAGCCTGTGTAATGAAAAGCTTCCGTTTCGTTCATTAGAAACACATCAAAATAAGCCATTAAATCGAAAACACCCTTAAACCACTCGCCGGAATCATCCCAGCCTACATCGCAAGAAAGGGTTAGCCCCATCTCCTTCAGTGTTTTGGCCATCGCTATGAATTCCTCGTGGTTACGTCTTCCTCTATATCCCGTCACGTGGACATGTTTCCCTTGAGCGATTTGTGACAAGTCCAAATCCCTTATTTGAAGCTCCATATTGGATCCCCCATAAGTGATAAAAGACCGATCCGTTTCGGGATTAATCGCGATCGTGAGACCGGTGTTACTCGTTGTACTCGTTTTAATCAAGCTGGTATCGATTCCATATTGGCCAAACTGCTCTCGAACATAATGGCCATAGCCATCATCTCCCAGAACACCGTTAAAAGCCACATGAAGCCCGAGCTTAGCGAGTGAAATCGAGAACAATGCCGCCCCCCCGCCAACATGCATCGTCATATTATCAACGAAAATCTCCTGCCCTGGCTGAGGAATTTGATTAAGTCCTGCCACAACGAGATCTATATTGGCGTCACCGATGACCACCACATCAAATTTTTTCAATATACTCTCCCTCTCTCAATCCAGATAAATATTTATGCTTTTACGCTTCTCTATATCTATGTTTTTCTATGCTTATTTGTCTTCACGATAAGGCCCACAGCTATTACGGACAACTAGCTTATGTTTTAAAATGATATCTTCCTTCGGCGTTTCCGCATCCCCTGAAATCAAATCAAGCAGCGTTTCCACCGTAACTTTCCCCATATCCTGAATAGGCTGCTCCATCGAGGATAACTGTGGACGAACCAACTCCGTCAACTGGCTTCCATCGAATCCAATAATCGAAATGTCTTCCGGAACTTTCAACTGATGGTCATGAATGCAATTCATAGCACCTACAGCCATATCGTCACTCACTGCAAATATAGCAGTTGGATGGGTACCGCAAGCCAGAATCTCTTTCATGAGATTATATCCGCTTTGTATTTTATAATCACCGAACCGAATGTACTCATCTACGATTGGGATGTTGCGCTCGGATAGAGCACCTCGGTAACCGATATATCGGTTTTGACCAGAAGTTACGTCTCTCATATCGCCACCAATAAAGCCAATTCGTTCATGTCCAAGCTCTATCAAATAATTGGTTGCATCGAAGGCTGCCGCGTAATCATCAATGATCACAGAAAGGAACGTTTGATCCGATGGTCTTACACTTGAGAAAATAATCGGAATATCCAGCTTATTCAAAAATGCCCGGATTTCATCATTCAATTTCTCATGCATAATGATAATGCCGTCTACACGCATTTCATTAAATACATTTAAATATTTAAACTCTTTATCGATATCCTCAATAATGTTACACACCAGAAGATTGTAATCATTAAGGCTCGCTGTTTCTTCAATACTGCTTAGAATAGTGGAGTAAAAGCTTGACGTAAGGTCTGGGACAATGACACCGATAAGGTTCGTCTTTTTCCGTACCAGACTCCTTGCGATATGACTAGGCGCGTACCCGAGCTCGTCAATAGCTCTCTTCACCCTAGCTTTTAGATCGTCCTTTACATACTTCTCTCCATTAAGCACCCGCGAAACCGTAGTCACGGAAACGCCTGCTTGTTTGGCGACATCCTTAATCTTCGGAGCCAACCTTGTCACCCTACCTTCTGAAAACTAGTTCTCTTCCAATGTATGTCTTAGCTTTTAACTGCACCTTCCGTGATCCCCGCGATGAATTGTCTGCTCACAATGAGGAAGAAGACAATCAATGGAAGGGTAGCCATAAGAGCTCCAGTCATGACCATGGAATAGTCTGCTGTATGAGCCGATTTTAATTGTTGTAAAGCCAACATTAATGTGAATTTGGATGTGTCCGTCAATACGATCAAAGGCCACAAATAATCTTCCCACACGCCCATAAACGTCGTGATAGCGAGAAAGGCAAGCGCAGGTCTTAAAATCGGCAAAGCAACATGCCAATAAAGTCCAAATTTATTACAGCCATCGATTCTCGCAGCCTCGAGCAAATCATCATGGATCGCTAACGCATATTGTCTGATCCAAAAAATCCCGAATGCACTTGCCATGCCCGGGATAATCAAGGCCTTATAACTTCCCAGCCACCCGAACTCCTTAATGATGATGAATTGCGGAACAAGCAGCATTTGCGCAGGAATCATCATCGTGGCCATCATGGCAAAAAAGAGCAATTTAGAACCCGGAAACTTAAATTTGGCAAATGCAAATCCAGTCAATGAATTGAAAAACAACTGAAGCGCGCAGCTAATCAATGCAATGAAAACCGTGTTGAAGAATGCACGAATAAAATTGCTTTTCTCCAATACATGATGAAAATTATTCATAAAATTAGTTCCGAACGTTAACTTCGGAGGAAAAGCAAACATCGCGCTTGTCTCATTTGTAGACATGACGATAAGCCAGTAAAACGGGAATATGGAGATCGCGACACCGATCATCAAAAAAGTATTTACGATTATTTTTTTGGTCAACACTTCAACAGTCATCTTGTATTCTCCTTTTTATCAATCATCCGATCTGTTGAAAAATTTCCAATTGAGGACGGATAATAAGCCGATGATGATGAATAACACCCATGATACCGCAGCTGCATAACCATAATTCTGATAATTAAAACCTTCCCGGAACATATAGAGAACGATCGTATCGGTACCCGGGTATGGCGGTTGATTTCCAGCTAATACTTGAGGTTCCGTGAAAATTTGAAACCCGCCGATTGTCGACATCATCACAGAGAACAAGATGATAGGTCTGAGCATTGGTATCGTAATTTTAGTGAAAGTTTGAAATAAGGTAGCGCCGTCCAGCTCAGCTGCTTCATATAGATCTTTTGGAATCCTTTGCAAGCCCGATAAATAGATGACGGCGTTATACCCCATATATCTCCAAGAAATCATGGATGCAATTACAACTCTTGCTCCAAATTCAGAATTTAACCATGCTATCTTATGAAGGCCGATTTTTTCCATCAAATAGTTAATTAGCCCGTACTCGTTGCCGAACAAAGACTGAAAGATAATGACGACAGCCACCATAGCTGTTACATTCGGTAGAAAATAGGCAATTCTGTAAAAACCCTTGAATCTTACGATGGATAAATTGATGATATAGGCGACAACCAACGCACACAGAAGCTGCGGGGCGTTCCCTAATATCCAAAGCGCGATATTGTTGACTAACACTTTCCAAAAAGTCGGATCATGGAGCATATAATCAAAATTCTTGAATCCAACATATTTCATTTCTCCAATCCCATCCCATTTATGTACGGCTAAGTACATCGAGAACAAAATGGGAAATACCGAAAAGATCAGGAACAAAATATAAAATGGAGAAATAAAAAGATACAGTGTTCTGCTCTTATAAATTTCTTTAAAAAGACCTCCCATGCTATTCCTCCGCTAATTGGATGAGGCGAGGAAGCCTACTTCCTCACCTACATCCATTATTTCATTCATTTTCTTGTCAAATCCGGCTTAGCGTGAAAGCTGCCTTTTAATTTTTTCCTGCGCATCTTTCCAAGCCTTTTCTGGGTCTTTCTTCTGCGTGTCAATTAAACCAATTTCGTCGGTTAAAGAAGTACCGACCATATCGTCTCTTGGATCGACAGGCGCGATTTTTACATCTTTTGCCGCGTCAGCGAATATCGGACTCAGATCTTGGTTTCCGAAGAACTCATTTTTATTTACCATTTCAGGTTTCGTGTAAACTTCCGGTGTAGACGGATAGTTACCGAATTCCTTATATCCAGCAACCAGATTGTCGGGGCTAGTTAGGAATTTAATAACTTCATACGCTTCTTTCGGATTTTTCGTCGATTTCAACAATCCGAAGAAGGATCCTCCCTGATTACCCACACCACCAGGCGGGTAAGCAATCTGCCATTTCCCCTTCGTGTCAGGAGCTGCGCCAATCAAATCACCAACAGCCCAAGACGCCCCGATGAAAGAAGAAACTTTGCTGTTATTCGTTGCGGCATTTTTCTCAGCATCACTAACATTTGGGTACGTTAAGCCCGATTGGTAGGCTTTCACAGCCATATCCCAAGCACCTTTTATATGGGCCTGATCACCAATATATTTCCCATCTTCCGTAAAATAACCTTGGCTATTTTGGCCTATGATGTTTCTGAAAACATCCACAATGGATAATAATTGCGATCCTGTTGCGTCTTTCACTTTCTGTTGAAGATTGAAATAATCACTCCACGTCTTCACTTGGATTTTAATGGCTTCCGGCGTGCTCGGCACTCCCGCTTTCTCAAACAAATCTTTCCGATAGTACATAACAAGAGGAGCAACATCGATCGGCAAACCGATCAAATATTTATTGTCTGCTGACGCGGCCATTTTCCATTTCCAATCCAAATACTGGGGTTGAATGTCCTTAGCGCCTTGATCGTATAAATTCACGAATTTTTCTTTGTAAGGGAGCATGGAAGAAATCCAGCTATCCATCGCTACGATGTCCGGCCCGCTTCCTCCGCCTGAGATTGTTGTTTTTAATTTGGTAGCGTAATCACCTCCGGACGGAAGTTTCTGTGCTTGCAAATCAATGTTCGGGAATTTTTTCTTAGCTGCTTCAATGGTTGAGTCGGATATCGCACCGTTCCAATACCACATCGTTAACGAAACCTTCTGGTTAGAAGCGCTTTCATTTTGATTAGAGCTGGTCGTAGTTGGTTTTTGCGTCGAAGTATTCGTATTATTCTGGTTACCACAGGCAGAAACGACAAGAATCAAACTAAGAGCTAGTGGTACACTGGACAATGCTTTAAATTTCATAGTCTTGTTCCTCCGATTAAAAGAAATTTGATAATCATATTAGACATTTGTAATTCCAAGGCTCATTTCAGCTTTCCCCAACCACATACGACGCCCTCTTGATTTCACGTTATTCATGGCGCTTGCACCACCCTATATGCATTCATTAGCATAAACATTTCGTCTAAGAATTATTTCTGGTATCGATACCAGAATGGTAGGCAAAACGTTCGCAGGGGCTAACCACCTTCCTGTGTAAGATTACAACTATCTGGTATCGATACCAGATTCGGTGCTAGATATCCAAATTAATTTGTATCTGAATACACAATGTGTTTTCTGGTATCGATACCAGAAGGTTATCTGTGCTTCTGGTTCATAGTATAAATCGATTATCTTCTTTTGACAATGGCATAAATTTACAAAGGGTTAAAATTTTCACCCTACGAATCTCATTCATTCATAAAGTATTGTATTATACAAATATTAAGGTGATCGAGGTGACACTGCATATATGAACCTAGAAGTGAAAACGATACAACTTTCCGACATTGTTCCGCAAATATATCGAGCCGATTATTTTCCGTTTCGTCCAAATGAGCGAATTGGTCCGCGTAAATCGTTCGTACATTCCTTTGTATACATCTATGAAGGCAAAGGTTTAATAACTATTGGAACAACCGTTTATTCCTGTACCAGAGAAGAGCTATTTTACATTCCGCCAGGCCTGCCTCACTCTTTTCATGCGGAACACCAGCATCCGATGGTCCATGCTTCGATTTACTTTGATTGGATCAACACGATACCTCGAGTGGGAGATATGTCTTTGTTTCATTTCGGAGACCAGATCTGTGATCCTTCCGAATGCTCACCTAACGTCGTATTTCAGGATATGCCTACGATTCCTACCAAAGTGCACGCCCCAAAGCAGATGAGATGGATGGAATTGTACCTTCACGTAATCGAAAATATCGAGCAGACACAGGAAGATGCCAAACTTTTCAGAAGGGCTTCCTTTGAGCAATTTGTTTCAGAATTGGCGAACCTCTGGCGGAACCCTACCCTTAAAAGTGACAGAAGAATGCAATCGATCATGAAGCAAATGAAGGAATTTCCTCAACATAATATTTCTATTGAAAAATGGGCTTCGCAACTAGGGATTAGCACTTCATATTTGCATAAGTTATTTATCCAGGAAATAGGCATGAGCCCTCATTCTTATGCGATTAAATGCAAGCTGGAGAGAGCCAAGAAGATTCTACGAGAGACCAATCTGTCTATCACTGATATCACGGAAGACCTTGGTTTCGGTTCCATACATTACTTCTCAAGATTATTTACACAAAATTTCGGCGAGTCACCCTCAGCCTATCGCAAACGTTTAAGGGAGGGATATTAAAAGATTAGGATAGTTTTGTACAAATGTAATACATTCCTTCAAAGACAGCTCATAACGCTTTTGTTATTCTAAATTTGGGTTTCCATCCAGATTGATGGTTCACACGGAATAACAATACACTTAGAAAGAATGTGAATCTATGAAATCATTTAAATCTATTCGTTACCGCCAAGTCCATCTGGACTTTCATACGTCTGAGCACATTACCGGCGTTGGTAGAAATTTCGATGAAGAACAATTCATCTCTTGTTTGCAAAGTGCTCAAGTAGATACCATCAACGTCTTCGCCATGTGCCATCATGGTTGGAGTTATTTTGACACGAAAGTCGGGAACCCTCATCCTCATTTGGAAACGAATTTGTTGCCTCGCATGTTAGATGCTTGCAGCAAAAATGACATCGAAGCTCCGATTTATATTACGGTCGGATTTAACGAGCTTTCTGCCCGCGAGCATCCTGAATGGGTGGCAATCGCCCCCGAAGGTGATGATCCCTATGGTCCACCGAAATCTGATCCAGATGACCCCCGTTCGACCGGATTTGACGGTTGGCATATGCTATGTCTGAATACACCGTATTTGCAGTATCTTCTGGACTATACGAAGGAAGTCATGGAGAGATTCCAGCCAGTTGGAATCTTTTACGATATTGTCGGAGAATATCCATGCGTTTGTTCTTACTGCCGCGACAGCCTCAAAGAAATGGGTCTTGACGAAAACAACCCGGATCACCGCAAGCAATTGGCCAAAAAAGTGTACTTGAATTACTTGCAGCAAACATCCGAATTGATCTGGTCCCTTAACCCGGAAACCAGACTGTATCATAACTGCTGCACTGAGAAAATGGGTGAAAAACAATACTATCCTTACTATTCGCATTATGACATCGAATCGCTGCCGACAGGCGGCTGGGGTTATGATTACTTCACTAGCATGGTTCGGTACATTCGCAAACAAGACTTCCAGTATCTTGGGATGACAGGGAAATTCCACAAATCGTGGGGAGAATTCGGCGGATTCAAAAATCCGGCCGCATTGAAGTATGAATGCCAGCAAATGTTAGCCTTCGGAGCAAGAATTTGTATTGGGGATCAGCTTCACCCCGATGGACAAATGGACGAAGAAACCTACCGGATTATTGGGGAAGCTTTCGATGGGATTGCGGCCAAAGAACCATGGTGTAAGGATACGACCAGCGTAGCCGAGATTGCCATCCTTTCAGCCAATGCACGAATGGATGCCGAAGATAGCCGAACAAGCGATATGGGTGCTTATATGATGCTTGAAGAGGGCCACTATTTGTTCGATATCATTGACGACTCGATGGACTTCTCCGCCTATCGAATTATCGTTCTGCCCGACTGTATTCGAGTATCCGATGCCTTACAGCGCAAACTTGAAGATTATATGGCTAGCGGCGGAAATCTGATTATGAGCGCAGAAAGTGGACTTCGGTCAGATCGCCCTGAGTTCGCTCTGGATCTAGGAGTAGAATTCAAAGGAAAATCAGAGTGGGATGTGGATTATACTCTTGTCACTGATCAACTAACAGGTTCGCTTGTGAGATCCCCTTTTCTCAATTATGAATCGGGTTATCAAGTTCAGGTGAACAAAGCTGAAGTATTGGCCCAGACCTACAGGCCTTATTTCAACCGGAGGCACGGGCATTTCTGTTCGCATCTTCACGCTCCGGCCAAAGAAGAAGCGGATTATCCGGCTGTTGTTAAACACGGCAATATCATCTATATCGCCCAACCTCTATTTAGGTTGTATCGGAAGCACGGCGTGCAGTTGTATAGGGACTTATTCCTTGCGTGTGTCAAACAGTCTATCTCGGCTCCAATGGTGAAAACCGATCTGCCTTCTGCTGGGAAAGTAAACTTGACCCGTCAATCCAATGGGACTGATTACGTGCTGCATTTGCTCTATGCCGTCCCTATCTTTCGAGGAGACACCCAGGTCATCGAAGATGTGCTGACTTTAAAGGATCTCTCCGTACAGATCAAATTGGATAAGGAAGTTAAACAAGTCATGCTGCTGCCTGAGATGACGATGATTCCTCATAGGACGGACGAAGAAGGTTATACTTCCGTTTCTGTTAATCTAACTGGTCACCAAATGATTCTTTTTGAAACCTAACCTTTTCTTATAAAAAAACGATTTACGCTATCCTTGAGCGGGAGCGTCTATAAAAGTTGATGCAAAGCAAGTTGCCACTAAGACTTACATTCGCTGCTCAACCTAGTGAAGTTGTATTTCGTACAACTTTAAGCAAGCAAATCCGCGTTTTCCACGCGAATGTTGCAAGAAATACAACAGTTTCAGCCAAAAGTAGCTCTTTAGCCTCTAATAAGGCAAAATTGTTGTACAACATACAACATTCTTATCATTCCGAGAAGAAATCAAGAAAATTGTTGTACGCTGTACAACAACTTGCAAAAAAGCCGTCAGGATAATCCTGACGGCTTTTTCTATCTTACCAAACTCGCTTTAATACAAAAGTCATAAACTCAACCTCGCAGCTGTTCCGTTCTATGTATGCTTCGTATCTTTCTCGTCCTTATACGGTGAATCGCCATGATACATCCAATGAGTCCGCCGCCGCCAGCGGCAAACCCTGCCAGAACATCGCTTGGATAATGAACACCTAGATAAATCCGGCTTAGTCCGATACATGCAACCACAACGATAGTAGCAACTGGGATTAGCCAGGCCGCTTTCCAAACTTTACGCACATTGATCCACAATAAGTAGCCGATCAATCCATAGAACAGGATGGATACCATCGCATGTCCACTAGGGAAGCTGAAGCTGTCTTCCTCAATCAATCGCATTCCCGTAGGGCGGTCACGCTGAAAAAGATCTTTAAGCAGTTGATTCAATCCCCACGCTGTTAATACACCAATGAGCAGTACAAGTGTCTCCCATTTGTGCTTAAATTTGAGCAGTAGGATCAGGGCTACAACAACGAATACAATGAATTCTGTTATCGCTTTTCCCATTATCGTAAAAAATAAAGCAACCGGTGTTACAGCGTCACTCCTCAGCGAACGTACAGCACTACCAATACTCTCGTCAAATTCCTTTAACCAGCTGGATGACAAGCTTTGAGACAATAGAACGAAACCGATTAACAACACGCACGCTGCCCCAAATCCCCAAAATAAATCTTTGTACAATGATTTCCCCTGCATAACTTAAGTTCTCCCCCATAATGATCTTCTCTTTACGCTATGTACGCTATGCCCGGTCGCGAGTTCTTAAAGCCTGTGTCTTTTTCAGGAGCAGCGGTATTAACGCAAAAGCGATGTACATTCCCACTGCGGCATAAAACTTACCCGACCCAATGTCTTGCAGTGATGCGCCAAAAACGTTATAAACAACGGCACCCGGAATTATACCAATCAGCGTTCCCCACGTATAGTCCCAAAAGCGGATTTTGGACAGTCCTGCCCCATAACTCACGCCATCAAAAGGAAAGAAAGGCATTAGCCGCATATACAGGACGACCATAAAACCTTTTTCTTCGGCCTTCTGATCGAAAGACTGCAGCTTCTTATTTCGCAAAATCCGCTGAAAGCTGTTGCGGCCCCATTTGCGCGTAATATAGAAAGAAAGCATAGCCCCGGCGCCAGCCCCAATAATATCATAGATAGTGCCCCAGAAAGCTCCAAACACATAGCCCCCATATAGGGTCAAAGGTGTCGCCGGAAATAACACCAATGGACGAAGTGTGTAAACAATAATATATAGCAGCCCACCAAGTGGACCTAAGTCACGCAGCCAATCGGTCATCCAATCCAGATCCAAGCGCTCCCATACACCGGTCCATTTCAAAATAAGCAGACCAGCGACAGCGATTATAAACCATAACAATAGTAACCAGAGCGATTTCGAGCGCGCCATGGCTCCCCTCCTTTGCCCAGTATTCTTGAGTTCCATCTTACACAAAGCATGGGCTACATATCAACCATGGGCATGCAAACAAGGATAAACGAAATGAAAAAAGCCCCACCCGCTGAAGACGAGTGAGACTCATGAACCATTCAATTATTTATGCCAACCATTGCTTCACTTTCGAAGCAAAATTGTTCAGCATCTCCTGTGAACCATATTGACCGCTGAAATCTTCAATACCTAGGTAACCATCGTAGCCGACCGCTTTTAAGTCATTCAGCAGTTGCTTCCAATTGACGATCCCTTCGCTTAGTGGTGACCACTCGCTTTTCCAGAGCTTGATGCCATCTTGCTCTTCGCCGGTTGGCAACCATCTTGCATTTTTAACATGAACATGTGCTAGATAAGGCCCGAGCAGCTCAAGACCCATGCGGAAATTCTCGTATCCTTCATGCACCATGTTGCCGGCATCATGCAGAACCCCGATGTGATCCGAATTGAAGTTGGAAACCAGTCGATGTGCCAAACCAGCACTTGGTGTGATCGTATTATGGTGGATTTCAGTTAAGGCTTTAACGCCATACTGCTGAGAAAACTCCTGCACATGATGTAAATAGTCCACAGCCGTTGCATACAAGTCATTATAATTTTTGCTTTTGTCATAGCCAGGAACACCAACACGAATGAAGGAAGCTCCAATTTTCTTAGCAGTTTTGAAAACATGCTCGGTCTCTGCAACATTACAAGCGTTTAAGTAAGGGGTGATGCTCAAGTTCACTAAGTTATTGTTAACAGCAGCGAGTCGGAAACGTTCCAATTCTTCATCCGAACCATTCGGATCAATGGAACAAAGATTATTTCTCCAGAAAGATGGCTTCTCATTTACCATTTCAGCAGGAATATCTTTAAAACGCCATTCAATGCCTTCAATCCCGGCAGCAATGGCCGCCTTTGCTAGTTCTTCTGGTGTCAGGTCAGGTGTAGCTACAGTAAACACGGATAATTTCATATACGAGCCTCCTAATATTTTAACAAGAGCAGGTTGATTGTTTATCTATTCTTTATTTTGCAGTATAATAAAAACGTATTCATTGCAATAATTGGGCAAAAGTTTGCTAATATTGACTCCAGCTAAATATAGAGGAGAGCCTCACATGCAGGAACTTTACCAGAATCTTCATCGCATGATCCAATTTAGACATGCCGTGACCCATGATCCGATTCCATTGGATTTCCACCAGCACCAGGACCAATATGAAATTTACTTTTTCCTTACTGGAGACGTTCACTACTTCATCGAAAAACAGGTTTACCCCTTGCAGTACGGGGATCTGCTGATCATGCACAGTAATGAATTGCACAGACCTAATTTTCAATCCAAAAAACAGCGATATGAGAACGTCGTGATCCATTTTAATCCAATGCTAGTGGAGACGTTTAGTTCTCCGCAGTTTAACTTGCTCGATTGCTTCAATAACCGTATATTTGGTGAGCAAAACCGGATGCGGCTGACTCCCCAGCAAATTGATGACATTATGAAGCTTTACGAGCGTATGGAGATGCATAAGCGACCTCAAGCGCTCCCTGGATCGGAAATCCTGTTTGTTTCAGCCTTTATCGAGCTGCTCGTGTTTATCAATCGAATTTTTCAAAATCAAGGTAAACAAGAGGAACAGATCATGATTCCCGATAAGCTCTCCTCTCTATTCACCTACATTGACGAAAATTTAGATCAAGATCTATCGCTCGAAGTGCTGGAACACGTCGTGTTCATGAATCGTTCCTACTTATGCAGACTGTTCAAAAAACACACAGGCAGCACCATCCATGAGCATATTTTGTTCAAGCGCATCGCCAAAGCGAAACAGCTGCTGCGCGAGGGCTCTACAGTCACAGATACATGCCAGCTAGCAGGCTTCAACGACTACTCCAACTTTATCCGAACGTTTAAGAAGGCTGTCGGCCTTCCTCCTCGGCAGTATCAGGCCCAGCAGCGGCGGGTTTGATTGTGTAACTGCGAGTTGAATAGGTTGGGTAGATTGCGAATGAACAGGTGCGTTTGAAAAGGGCGCTAGACAGCAATTGAGGAAGTGCCATTAAAAAGGTCGCCAAACTGAAAAAGGTTGCCCAAGTCTTCGTGACTTAGGACAACCTTTTTTTGTTGGGACTATGAAGGGGGTAATCGGAACAGGCTGAAATCCGGAGAATAGGAGCGCTACTGCCAAGTAACTGCATAAAGTACATCAATTTCGTGAGGAATCACTCTAAACGAGTTGACTTGCTGCAGAAAGTGCATCTAATTTCCCGATTTTGAGCAAATGAAGGCCTGATCGCTGAATATAGCTGCACATTTTGCAGTTAAATCAAGCATATAGGTGCATTCGAGCCAAATTTGCTGCACAAAATATATCTACCTGCTAGAGGAGATACCTTGAAAATAAGCTACCTAATTACCAAACCCACATCTGCTCTACTTCAAGTTTTCCGGATTCAGCTGTAGAAGCTCAGGCAGTACGAAAATACCGTCCTTACGAATCAGCACATCGTCAAACCAAATTTCGCCGCCGCCGTATTCCGGACGTTGGATATTCACGATATCCCAGTGCAAGGAGGATTTGTTGCCGTTGTAGGCATCATCGTAACAATTACCTGGTGTGAAGTGGAAGCTGCCGTCGATTTTCTCATCGAAAAGTGTATCCTTCATCGGCTCTTGAATGTAAGGATTCACACCAATCGCGAATTCCCCTATATAACGCGCACCTTCATCCATATCGAAAATTTCATTAATTCGATCTGTATCGTTAGCTGTCGCTTTTATGATTTTACCATTTTCGAATTCAAGTACGATATTCTCAAAAATGAAACCATCATGAGGCGTCGGTGTATTGTAGGAAATGATACCATTCACCGACTCACGAACCGGTGCGGAGTAAACCTCGCCATCCGGGATGTTGAGCTCGCCATCGCATTTAACGCCGCCGATTCCTTTAATCGAGAACGTCAAATCCGTTCCTGGACCGACGAGTCGCACTTTATCTGTGCGATCCATTAGGTCTTTCAAAGCATCCATCGCTTTGGACATTTTGCCATAATCCATCGTACATACGTTGAAGTAGAACTCCTCGAACTCATCCGTACTCATGCTAGCAAGCTGCGCCATAGATGACGTCGGGTAACGAAGAACGACCCATCTCGTATCCTTCACGCGGACATCAAAATGAACCTGTTGATAATAAATCGAATTGTACAGCTTCATCCGATCTGCCGGAATATCCGACAGTTCATAAATATTGGCTCCGCCGCGTACACCTATGTAGCCTTGCATTTGTTTCATTTGGAAAGCATCGGCTTCTGCCCATGTTTGCATTTGAGCCTCTGTACCGTTCATGATGAGTTGACGCATAATCACATGATCTCTTACATTGACGAAAGGGTGCGCGCCAGCTGCGTGAACCTTTTTCACGATCTCTTTCACTAGAGCAGAATCAATGCCATACGCTTCTATCAAAATATTTTCGCCAGGCTGCGCTTTAACCGAATAATTCACAAGCACATCTGCGAGCTTCGTTAGTCTTGGATCTAGCATACTTTATCTCTCCTCTTCTTCTACAACAGGGTCAAAATTCGGCTCATTCGTTTGAAAGCCGACCGTAGTCAAATAAAACCACTCCCCATTTTCTTCCTGCGATGCATCGAGCTCAAAGATAAGAGCACGAAACTTTCTCAGCCATTCTGCATATTTCTCTTTGCTCATTTTGACTTCGACCTGGGTCATGATAATCGGCCATTGGGTACGATCAGAAGAAGGAATTTGAAACGCCTCTTCAGGGGCATTAATCGCTCTGCGTCTGGCACGTCCAAGTACGCTAAGCGTCCTCTCGCGATAGTAATTCTCTACCTCTGAGACGTAAGGCAGCAGTTTTTCACTAGGGACGAAGCCGCGGGCTATTGCACGATAAAACTTTTGCAAAATACCATTCTTGAGTTCCGTACGAACGACCGAGATTAAACCATGCTTCTCAAGTTCGTTCAAATGATAATGCACTTTTGCACGTGCCATTCCCAGCATTTTAGCTATTTGCTGACCGGTGTAAGCTTTCTCTATTAAATAAAGTAACACCTTGGCGCGTAGTGGATCGCTTATCGTTTTTAATTGCTCAAGTTCTTCAATAATATAAACTGGTTGCAGCTTCATCTGGACTCGACCTCCCTCTATTGTACCAATCTAGCCCTTAAACATGCGCTCATGGTCAACTCTTAATCTCTTAATGAGATTAATTAAACGACGGTCAAATCTTTTTAACCGTATCATAATGCGAAAAGGATTTCATGTCAATTGCAGTCTCAGCAAGCATGAATGTCCTCTTTTCTGACCATTTCAACGCTTTAACGAATTAACGAAGTTAAGCTTTTCTCTATGGTAGCAAAAAGGGACGTTTCTGTCACCAATTAATGGTGGAAACGTCCCTCATTTTTATCGATAAATTTGGCTTCCTGCTTCACGGAATTCTTTGGACTTTTCCTCCATGCCGCTGTTTCGCGCGGACTCTTCATCAAGCCCTTGAGCGTGTGCGTACTGCCTTATATCCTGTGTAATGCGCATGCTGCAAAACTTCGGCCCACACATGGAGCAGAAGTGCGCCGTCTTCGCGCCTTCGGCCGGCAGCGTCTCATCGTGGTACTCAATTGCGCGTTCTGGATCGAGCGAGAGATTGAACTGATCGCGCCAGCGGAATTCGAAGCGCGCCTTCGACAGCGCGTTGTCGCGAATTTGCGCTCCCGGATGGCCTTTAGCCAGATCGGCGGCGTGCGCAGCAATCTTGTACGTGATAACCCCAACACGGACGTCTTCTTTATTCGGCAGGCCGAGATGCTCCTTTGGCGTCACATAGCACAGCATCGCCGTGCCGAACCAGCCGATCATCGCTGCTCCAATGGCAGAGGTGATATGATCGTAGCCTGGTGCAATGTCAGTCGTCAGCGGTCCAAGCGTGTAGAACGGCGCTTCTTGGCAAACTTCTAGCTGACGGTCCATATTTTCTTTGACCAGGTGCATCGGCACGTGGCCAGGTCCTTCAACCATGACTTGGACATCATGCTTCCAAGCGATTTGCGTCAGTTCACCGAGTGTCTCCAGTTCGGCGAATTGGGCTTCATCGTTCGCGTCCGCGATCGAACCAGGACGCAGTCCGTCACCAAGGGAGAAGGCGACGTCGTAAGCTTTCATAATTTCGCAAATATCTTCGAAATGCGTATAAAGAAAATTCTCTTGGTGGTGGGCTAGGCACCATGCAGCCATAATAGATCCACCGCGAGAGACGATACCGGTTACGCGCTGAGCCGTCATAGGGATGTAACGCAGCAGTACGCCCGCATGGATCGTGAAGTAGCTTACACCCTGTTCTGCTTGCTCAATCAGCGTATCACGGTACACTTCCCAAGTGAGATCTTCCGCTTTGCCGTTCACTTTTTCGAGCGCTTGATACAATGGCACCGTTCCAACAGGAACAGGGGAGTTACGAATGATCCATTCGCGTGTTGTATGTATGTTTTTACCAGTCGATAAATCCATAATCGTGTCAGCGCCCCACCGGGTAGCCCACGTCATTTTTTCTACTTCTTCTTCAATGGAAGAAGCGACGGCGGAATTTCCAATGTTGGCATTAATTTTCACAAGGAAGTTGCGCCCGATAATCATCGGCTCGCTTTCGGGATGATTAATATTGGAAGGAATGATGGCACGACCTATAGCAACCTCTTTACGAACGAATTCAGCATCGAGATTTTCTCGAATCGCAATGTACTCCATTTCTGGTGTCACGATGCCTTGGCGTGCATAATGCATCTGTGTCACGTTGCAGCCTTGCTTAGCTCGGAGCGGCCTGCGGTGTAAGCCAGGGAATATTTCTGCGGCACCTCTTGCATCAGGAGATGCAAGCCCATTATCTTCTGGCTTCACTTCACGTCCAACGTAAGATTCAACGTCACCACGTTCTTCGATCCATGTTAAGCGATTAGCGGGAAGACCCTGACGGATATCCGTTTTCAGTTCTGTATCGGTATAAACACCACTTGTGTCATAAACCTGCACAGGCTCATTAGCTACTTCCTCTCCTTGTATATTCGTGGAGGTTCCCAAAGAAATTTCCCTCATTGGCACTTGAATATCTGGTCTTGAGCCTTGTACGTATACCTTTTTACTACCTGGAAATGTAGAAATTTGGACGTCTTTTACGGAACTACTATTACTCGTTGTCATACGAATTCCTCCTCTATTTGATGTTTCTAAGCAGCTCAGCTGCTGCTTCACGTGGTGAGTGCGCGCTTGCAATCGCGCTGACTACGGCTACGCCATCCGCCCCTGCGCGGATGACGTGGCATGCATTCGTAGCATCGATGCCTCCGATGCCAACGAGCGGCAGCCGGATGCCGCCTGCGCGAATCCGCTGGATGACGGCAGGCCCCTGGACCTCACGCGCATCTAGCTTGGTGCGCGTGGCGTATTGGGGGCCTACGCCTAGATAGTCGGCACCTTCGGCGAGCGCCGCCTGAGCTTCTGCGAGATCGTGGGCGGAGACGCCCACGATCTTGTTTTTCAGCCGCTGCCGCACGGCGGCCGCTGGGGCGTCTTCTTGGCCGATGTGAATGCCATCGGCCTCAAGCTCTAGAGCGAGCCCTTCATCATCGTTGACGATGAAGGGGATCGCGTGCTGCGCGCACAAGCGGCGCAGCCGCGCGCCCAGCTCGAGCTTCGCCGCCCCCTGCAGGGCTCCGGCACCCTTCTCGCGGAACTGAAACATCGTGATGCCGCCGGCAATCGCGGCCTCCAGCACTGCATACGGATCAGCTCCGCCACAGTTCGGGCTGCCCATTACCAAATACAAACGCAGCGCTTTGCGCAGCTGCTCGCTATTCATCGTGCACCTCGAATGAAGACATCCTCGTTGACAAAAATGTCATCTAGGTTAGCGGAATTAGCTTCAGCGTTCACAGCCATATCACTCTTTAGCTGCCCCCCAGCTGACGTCCTATCAAGCTCATTCATCACCGTTCGTGCATTGCTCGCTCTAACTCCACGTTGATAAGCCCAATGGTTCGTAGGACCATGACCGCTGCCTATGTGTAATGGCTTCGCAATTGCAGCCTGGATGAATCTTTTTGCGAGTTGGATGGCTTCTTTCGTCGTTAAACCCTGTCCAAGTCCCGAAGTGACCGCTGCAGCAAACGTGCAACCAGTACCGTGCGTATGCTTGGTAACCAAGCGTCTGGACGAAAACTCCGTGAAAGTCTTCCCGTCATAGAGCAAATCAGTTGCATGCTCCGTATTCACCTCATGACCGCCTTTAATCATCACGTTCTTGCAGCCGTAGAGATAAATTCGTTTCGCAGCCTGTTGACGTGACTCGCTGTCTGTTATTTGCATACCGCTAAGTGCTTCTGCCTCAGGTATGTTCGGTGTGACCACATCGGCCAGCGGCAATAAAGAGTGGATCATAGCCTCAACAGCCTCTTGCTGAAGTAAAGAGGCCCCGCCTTTGGCTATCATCACTGGGTCGACCACGACACGCTGCCACTTGTAGGTTTGTATCGCGGCCGCTACGATTCGTATAATGTCACCACTGAATAACATCCCTGTTTTGAGCGCATTGGGAGGTAGATCTTCCCCGATAGAAGCCAACTGCTGCTCGATCGCCTCAGCGCTCATCGGATAAACCCCTTGAACACCCAGCGTGTTCTGCGCAGTCACCGCAGTAATGACCGACATCCCATAAACGCCCAGCTCTTGAAACGTCTTTAGGTCTGCTTGAATCCCCGCACCCCCTCCGCTATCCGAGCCCGCGATCGTTAATGCTTTGTAAACAGACATCTTGCTCCCCCTTTCAGCTTCAACTTTTATTTCCCGGCTTCTCAGAGCTTGCTTTCAACCCGCTAACATTTGCTGAGAACACCTTTTCCGACCGCTCACTATGGAATATTCACTATTCCTCTACCGAGACGTCCATTCCGGCCCTCTCCGATTCACACTTTTGCTCTCCCCCAATTAAACGCGACTAAAACCCTCCATCGGACTGCTAGCCGAGGCATACCGCTTCTTCGGAATGCGGCCCGCATCGAATCCTGCACGCCCGGCTTCAATCGCCAATTTCATGGCATAAGCCATTTTGACCGGATCCTTGGCACCCGACACAGCGGTGTTGAGCAGCACACCATCGGCTCCCATCTCCATAGCAAGCGCCGCGTCCGAAGGAGCGCCAATGCCGGCATCGACGATTACAGGAACGGTCGCTTGCTCAATAATGAAGCTCAGATTCAGCGGATTAATGATGCCTTGACCTGTTCCGATTGGCGATGCGCCAGGCATAATGGCATGAACTCCGAGGGCTTGCAAGCGTTTGGCTAAAAGAACATCATCTGATGTGTATGGCAGCACGATGAAGCCCTCCTCTAGCAGCATTTCCGAAGCTTTCAACGTTTCAACTGGGTCAGGCAGCAGCGTCATCTCATCCCCAATAACTTCGACTTTAATCATGTGGCATAGTCCAGATGCCTTCGCTAGTCTCGCGATACGTACAGCCTCTTCGGCTGTTTTGGCGCCTGCCGTATTCGGCAGTAAGGTGAAATTCGACACATTCAGCATCGACAAGAAATTAGGCTGACTCGCTTCAAAAATATTCATACGACGCACCGCAAACGTCAAAATCTGAGATTCACTAACCTCAACCGCCTGTTTCTGAATATTGAAATCCGGAAATTTCCCCGTGCCTAGCAATAGTCGTGAACGAAACTCGTAAGGACCGATTTTTAACATAAGAATTATCCCCCTCCAACAAAATGAACGATTTCGATTTTATGTCCTTCGGAAAGCTCAACTTTCGCGTGATCTTCTTTTTGTAAAATGTTTTCGTTATGTTCCACGACGAGCATTTTCTCACTCAAATCAAAATGTGCGAGCAGCTCTTCAACGGTTCGGATCGAATCTGGAATGTCTACGCTTTGCCCATTAATGTGCAGCTTCAATGCTGTACAGCTCCTTTCCTGTGGCTGAAAATAGGTTCCCTTCACGCCGCCCAATCCGCTTCGATTGCCCAGATAGATCAGGAATAAAAGCATCTAGCAACGATTCCATAGCCGAAAAGGTCTGTGCTTCTGTCTGTGTTTCTGCCTCGGATCCTGTCTCTGATCTTGTCTCAGCTCGCATTTCTGATCCTGTCCCTAATCTTGTCTCTGATCCAGTCTGAGATCTTATCTCGTATCTTGATCCAGATCCTATCTCAAATCCCAGTTCAAGCTCTGGCTGAAAGGAGTCCTCTCCCTCGCCTAAAACAAAATCCGCAATCACCTTCCCGGTGACCGGACTGAGCAAAATCCCATTGCGGTAATGCCCGCAAGCGGCATATAAACCATCGTACGCCGGCACTTTGCCGATGTACGGCAGCCCGTCTGCCGTCTGCGGTCGCAGACCCGACCAAGCTTTCTCCCACTCGGCTTCGCCTAACGCGGGCATGAGCAGCCTCGCGCGATCCATCAGCTCAGCCAGCCCAGCCAACGACACCTTGCGGTCGTAGCTGTTCGGCACTACCGTCGCGCCGACCAGCAGTCGTCCTCCGGCTTTCGGGACGATATAACACCCTGTCGTGAACAGGGTCTTCCTGAGCAGCGGCTTCGTCGTAAGGACAGAGAAGCACTCGCCCTTCACGGGATACACCGGCAGGTCGACGCCGATACCTGCCATTAGCTGCCCGCTCCACGTGCCAGCCGCAACTACGACGTGGTCGCTGTAGAGCGGACCTTCGCTCGTCATAACCCCGATGGCTCGGCCTCGCTCCGTCAGCAGCCCTTGTACCTGGGCGAATTCTTGCACCTTCGCCCCCAGCACCCGGGCTGCCTGCGCGAACGCCGCCGCCAGCAGCGGCGCCTCTACCTGCCCATCGCCCGGCAGGTACAAGGCTCCGCGCGTCGCCCCGTTCAAGGCGGGCTCGAGCTTGGCGGCTGCAGCTGCGCTCAGCCACTCCGCCTGCTCGCCCGCTGCGCGTTGGAGCTTCTCCCTCGTGCGCAGCTCCTGCTCTTGAACGTCGCTGAGCGCCACGTTCAGTAGACCTTCACGGACGAGGCCGATGTCGATGCCCGTGAGAGCTTTCAGTTCCTCGCTCAGCTGAGGGAACATCGCTCGGCTTTGCCGGGCCCATTGGAAAAGAGGGCCCGTATCCTCCATCTCGGATTGTGCTCCGAGCATGCCGCCTGCCGCCGCCGAAGCCTCCATGCCAAGCCTCCCGCGTTCGAGGAGCATGACGGACTGGCCTCGCTTTGCTAAATTATAGGCGATTGAGGAGCCAATGACCCCACCGCCGACGATGATCACATCGTTCATATGTTTCATTTATCCCACCTCCTTTCGCTCCAGCACGTTGGCGTAAGCTTTCACTGCTTCCAACGGATTTTCCGCTTCCCATATCCCACTCATCACTGCTATACCAGAAGCTCCCGCTTCCAAAACTGATCCTACACGTTCAGGTCTCATGCCTCCGATCGCAATAATCGGAATTGAGACTTGGGCTGCCACATCTCTGAGGGACTCCAGCCCCCGAGGTGGGATACCTAGCTTAGAATTCGTAGGAAAAACATGACCGAACATCACATAATCTGCCCCCTCCCGCTCTCGCTGCTTAGCTTCCTCCGCACTATGTATCGATACGCCAGTCCTCTGCACTCCCTGAGAGAATTCTCTTAGGGTTGAAAGCGGCGGGGTGCTGCCCTGGAGCTGTAATCCACCTAATCCCGCAGCCGTGACAATGGACGGGTAACCATTGATATATAGGCTTTTCGCGGGAATACCTGTTTCGAGTAGAAACTGCACACCTAGGAAGATCTCGTCTAATGATTTCGTCTTCTCACGTATATGAATGGCTGTGACATGAGGGTAAATCTGAGCTGTAGTCGCCGCCAACTCCGTCCAAGATAACTTGCCATTGGAAATGACATGCAGTTCATATCCTGACATATTGAGGCTCAACTCCCTTCCTGAGTATTGCTTAAAATAACTCTATAAAACGAGAATTTTCCTTATCCAGCTTCATCTTCAGGTTTTAAGCATGTTTTTCATCACTACGGAAACACTTTTCCCCTTCGTATACACTTTAGCGGTATAAAACATCCCTAAAATCACTAAATACTCACTTACAACTAGCAAGCAGCTACTCTAACGATGAAAAACATCACTAACCCACCTGCTAGATCATCTATTCCAACTTTAGCGATGAAAAACATCCCTAAAATGGCTCAACACCCACTCACAACCAGCAATCAGCTACTCTAACGATGAAAAACATCGCTAACCCACCAGCTAGCTCATCTATTCCAACTTTAGCGATGAAAAACATCCCTAAAATGGCTCAACACCCACTCACAACCAGCAATCAGCTACTCTAACGATGAAAAACATCGCTAACCCACCAGCTA
>NZ_JCAUAW010000004.1:0-483617 GCF_059692155.1 Paenibacillus sp. JT22N1 | reverse complement strand
TCTGTCGCTGCTGCTACTATTACTGTTCTCGTTACTTCTGTAGCTGCATGTCCTGCTGCATCACTCACGTTGTACGTTATTACATATGTTCCCGCTGCACTTGTGTTTACTGTATCTCCAGCCTTAACTACGCTTCCTGTAAGATCGCCATCTACATCGTCTGTAGCTGTTACACCTGCATCTGTATATGTATCTCCCACCGTTAAGTTCACTGTTGCACTACCTACCAGAGTAATGACTGGGGCAGTTACATCTGTCGCTGCTGCTACTATTACTGTTCTCGTTACTTCTGTAGCTGCATGTCCTGCTGCATCACTCACGTTGTACGTTATTACATATGTTCCCGCTGCACTTGTGTTTACTATATCTCCAGCCTTAACTACGCTTCCTGTAAGATCGCCATCTACATCGTCTATAGCTGTTACACCTGCATCTGTAAATGTATCTCCCACCGTTAAGTTCACTGTTGCACTACCTACTAGAGTTATAACTGGGGCAGTTGTATCTGTCGCTGCTGCTACAATTACTGTTCTTGTTACTTCTGTGGCTGCATGTCCTGCTGCATCACTCACGTTGTACGTTATTACGTATGTTCCTGCTGCACTTGTGTTTACTGTATCTCCAGCCTTAACTACGCTTCCTGTAAGATCGCCATCTACATCATCTGTAGCTGTTACACCAGCATCTGTATATGTATCTCCCACCGTTAAGTTCACTGTTGCACTACCTACCAGTGTAATGACTGGCTCACTAGACGCACTAACCATACTAGGCACAACCGCAACCACAGGCGTAACCGCCATCGTAACAGCCATCATTCTAGCTATTTGTTTTTTACCTAATAGTACTTTGTTTTCACTTTTCTTCTTTGCCATGTTTCTTCTCTACCTCTCTCTGTCGTTCATTTTTGTGAATAGATGATAAAACCTCAACCCAATTAGATATCCTAACCTGGTGAAGGCATCACCCCTTTCACTTGGAAAATCCGCCAATCCTCGTCAACAAAGCGAACTAGAGTGACTACATAGAGGATCTTTTTCTCACCTGTGACGGAATCCTGATAGAAATAATCCATATTACAACGGTAAACGGGCTCATCACCTAACGTGACAAAAATTTTGTTTTGTAAAGCAAAGCCTTTACTCCAGGCAGAATCCTTCTTTAATCCGGGTATAATGAATTGTTCCACATAGTCGTTAACAATACGAATCACCCGCAGCTGTTCATCAAGCTGAATTTTATCGATCGTTTGAGCAATTTCATCTTCAAATGACTCTTCAGGCTCGGCGATCATTAACTCATCCCTCACCCCATTCGTTTCTAGCCCTAAAAAGCGCTCATGTAACCGTGCAAAAAAGCCCTTATGCTTTATCATGCTTGTCCACCTTACTTAATTTGTAATTAGGCTTTTCATCTTAACGTCATTTACTTCTTTAATGACTTTTTGACTAATTGTTTGAATGATGTAATTCCCCATACTTTCAAATAATCTCCATGCCTCATCCTGATAAGCTTGTACCGGATCTTTCTGAGCATAAGCTTGATAATGTATGCTTTGTTTCAATTGCTGCAAAGTTTCCAAGTGTTCTAACCAATAACGATCAATGGTTTGGATATAGTAATCTCTCCAAATTTGATCCCCATTTAATTTCAAGTGATCGTTTTGCATTTCATTCCAACTAACTGTCCATTGATCAATAAGATTTTTGATGATATCTCGTCTTCCAACTAAGAGATTTGGATCAATTGAGAAAAAAACAACATCTCCTACTTCTCGTTTTAATTGCAAGATATCCCATTCTTCAGGCGCACTATTTTCGTGATAATACTTGTCAATTAACTTTTTCAGGTAAGATGTAACTGTTTGAAAGAGTAAATTAGACATTCCCTTATCATCAAGCACTTCATTTCTCTGTTTATAGAAAGACTGACGCTGCTCATGTACAATAGCATCCAAGCGAAATACCATCGATCGGATAGCAAGCATTTGTTGCTCCACGCTTTTTTGCACATTCTCCATAAAAGCCTGAATCTTACCGCCTGAACAACCCTCAGTACCCCAAAACCATTTCCCTCGCATATCCTCGACTTCATCAGATGCAAATCTCTCAACGAGATCATCCTCCAAAGAGAGAAAGAACTGTGAAGAACCTGGATCACCCTGCCTTCCAGAGCGACCGCGCAGCTGGTTGTCGACACGACGACTTTCATGACGTTCAGTCCCAATGACATGCAGCCCACCCAGTTCGGCAACGCCCTCCGCCAAACGAATATCCGTTCCTCTACCAGCCATATTGGTAGCTATTGTTATGGCCCCTTTTAAGCCAGCTCTCGCTATCGTTTCTGATTCTTCTTTTTCAGATTTAGCATTAAGCACCTGGTGAGGAAGTTTCAATTCAGCAAGCCTGTTAGCAATGTATTCTGATTGTTGAACCGATGTAGTTCCGACAAGAACAGGCTGACCTTGACCGTGCCTATATTGGATCTCCGTAATGACTCTCTCATATTTGGCATTTTTGGTTAGATAGATAACGTCATCGTAATCCTGTCGAATGACAGGTGTATGCGTAGGAACCGAAACCACTTCTAATCCATAAATGTGCTTCATTTCCTCTTCAGCTGTTTTGATCGTACCCGTCATTCCTACAATTTGCTTATATAATCCAAAAAATTTCTGGATAGTAATCGTCGCATGAGTGCGGTTTTCTTCACTTAGCGTTACATTCTCTTTGGCTTCAATCGCTTGATGTAACCCCTCACTAAACTGTCGCCCTTCAAGAATACGCCCTGTAAACGCATCTATAATGTGCACCTTAGAATCCGATACAATATAATCCACATCTCTTTGCATCAATACCTTCGCCCTAAGACTCTGTAATAAATAATGATAGACGGTCGTATGCTCAATCTCGTAAAGATTCTCTATCATGAAGGTAGCTTCTATTTTCTTTATAGCCATTTCCGTAAACATAACCTGATTCGTTTGCCAATCAACCTCATAGTCACGTTCTTCTTTTAGCCCTTTTACAAATCTGGCACAAACAAAATAAAGATCCGGTGCTGCTTTCGTTTTACCGGCAATAATGAGCGGCGTTCTCGCTTCGTCGATCAAAATACTGTCTACTTCATCAATAATGGCAAAAGAAAGCTCTCTTTGTACCCTTTGATTTAGATTCATAACCATTTGATCCCGTAAATAATCAAACCCGAATTCCGTACAGGTTCCATAGGTAATATCTTGTAAGTACGCTGCTTTTTTCTCCTGTTCACTCAGACACGCAGTGTTCAGTCCAACCGACAATCCAAGATGTTGAAATACGGCATTCATTATTTCGTAATCACGTTTAGCCAAATATTCATTAACAGTAATCATATGTACTCCCTTACGTTGCAAAGCAAACCAATATGCAGGTATAAGGGATACAAGGGTTTTCCCTTCTCCGGTCATCATCTCAGATATTTTCCCATCACATAAAATCCACGCCCCGATTAGCTGGACATCATGCATGGATATTTTATTTACTCTTCTGACAACTTCTTTAACAAGAGCAAAGGCTTGAATGCGCAGTTCCTGATTCATATCAACTCTTTGTATTTTGTTTTGTATCTCATTATGAATTTCATTTAGATTTTCGATTTTTTGATATAAATTTGAATAGCCATTAATTTTAGGCAAAATATATGTTTTAATCCTATTGATTTCCCGATAGTCCTTATTACCTAACCATTGATAAAAGTAATTTTTCAAAATAAATCCCCTCTAGTAAATTAGGTCTTTAAACTCATTAAACGCCTAAAAACGAATAATAAAATATTAAAAGTTGGTGAAATATTAGTTATTTTGTCATATCTATAGTACAATACTACCAATTCCACCATTACACTATCATTACAATAATATTCCATTTTTCGGAGGCATCTTGAATAACTTGCAAAATAATGTCGTGACAATTAATCGAGAAATTCACTTATCTGATAAACCAGACGCAGAATATATTGTATTTATACATGGCTTAGGCTTAGATCTAACAACCTGGAAATACATTATCCCTTTAATAAAAGAAGAATATAATATTGTCCTGTACGATTTAAGGGGACATGGATTAACTGCGGCAGAGGACATCCCTTTTACTTGGGATTTAATGTGTGAGGATCTAAATGAAGTTATTTCGGATTTAAAAATGAAGTGTTTTCATCTAGTCGGGCATGCGATTGGGGGCATTATCGGAATATACTACTCTCTAAAAAATGTAAACTCTATCATATCACTAACGCTTATTTCCACACCCGGAGTTTATTCGCAAAATGTACTCGAGAAATCAGTTGAATTCCGTCAGTCCCTTGCTAGCGGAACATCTATTGAGCCTTTATCCTCTCCTTTAGTTAAAACGATTACAAATAAACCATCTGATTCGCAAGAAGTTCATTTACTTCACAATGCGTACCAACGAGTTAAAGTCACCAAATATTTTGAACTTATGCACTTATTTGTTGATGCAAGACCATCATTGGATGATTTTTCACAGCTCCATGTACCAACGCTGGTCATAGCAGGATCCTTAGATACGTTACTACAACCTTATTTATCAGGAGCTATGTCCAGCTTAATTCCTAAATCAACCTTTATCACGATTGCTAACTCTTCAAATGTAACTTTTATTGATCAACCACAGGAAACCGCTCAAAAGATCATTGAATTTTTACAATCACAAGATCTAGCAACACCTTACACTGAATATAATGATCCATTGCTTATTGATACAAAAGAAGAATTAATTGAAATAATTAAAAACCGTGAACAAAAGAAAGAACAAATAGGCACTTTGAAAATTCAGGTCTTATCGACCTTTCGAGTTTACATTAATGATACAGAAGTTCTGGAGGGATGGAATAAAAGAAATGCAAAAAAAATACTTATCTATCTACTTTTGCACCCCACATCCACACGTGAAGAACTTTATGATGAATTTTGGCCAGATCTCGAAATAAGTAAAGCTCAAAATAATCTCAGGGTATCACTTAATTATTTGAACAAATTAATTTGTACGGACCAATTTAGTTTTCTACTCACAGACAGAGAACACATTTATCTTAAGGGTGAAATCCAAAGTGACTTAAGTAATTTTATTGAGATGCTTCAACAAGTGGCTAACGAAGAGTCTCCCAAGAAAAGGGAAAAAATGTTTTTAGATATCCTAGAAAATTTACCTTTTGATTGGCTTAGAGGCTATTATGATAATTGGATTTTAACCTTAAGGGACAATATTGAAAGAAAACTGCTCAAATTAACAGAAGATTTCATATTATTTCACCAAGAAAGAATAAACTATGAGAAAGCAATGAGTTTCGTTAGTTATGCCATATTCTTCAGGAAGCATGAACTCAGATACTACGATTGGATGATTGAACTGTTACTAAAGTCTGGCAAACAATGTAACACCTATGAGTGGGAAATGAAGAAACAGGCGGTTCTTCAAGAATTAACCTTATAATAACTCGTCCTAGTCTGCTTAATCTCCCTTCGGAGATTGGGCATTTTTTTATTATAAGAGGCAATACTTCTTGCCAAGATGACCGAAACGAGTACCTAATCTGCATAAAATGGATCGCAAAATTCCCATTCCCTTTCACATATCCTCGTTTCGCTTGAATATATTTAGTAACAAGCCCTTTTTACCCATGTCCACTCAGCGTTAAGCTTGCCATAAAGCATCTAAGGAGGTTTCCTCATGACAGAACCCCTTTTTATCGTTTCCAAAGAGGATTGGTCCTTGCATCGCAAAGGATATCAGGATCAGACCAGGCACCAAGAGAAGGTGAAAGAAGCCATTAAACAGAATCTTCCCGATCTGGTTACCGACGAAAGTATTGTCATGTCCAATGGAAAGCAGGTCGTGAAAGTACCTATTAAGAGTCTGGATGAATACCGATTCCGCTATAACTTTAGTAAAGGAAAACATGTTGGTCAGGGAGACGGGGATTCTCAGGTAGGCGATGTGTTGGGCACAGATCCGCAGCCAGCCCAAGGCCCTGGGAAAGGTGAGGGTGCAGGCGATCAAGCTGGCGAAGATTACTATGAAGCGGAAGTGAGCATGGAGGAACTGCAAGCCATGTTATTCTCTGAGCTGGAGCTGCCCAATTTGCAGAAAAAAGATAAGCGCAATATGACCACGACGGAAGTGATTTTCAACGATATCCGCAAAAAAGGGATTATGTCCAACATCGATAAGAAACGAACAATATTGGAAAATATGCGCCGTAATTCGCGCTCGAGCTCCCCTGGGATCCATCATATCAGCCCTGATGACCTTCGTTTCAAAACGTGGGAAGAGATCGAGAAGCCTCACTCGAATGCGCTCATTATTGCGATGATGGATACCTCCGGTTCCATGGGTTCCTTTGAGAAATATATTGCCCGCAGCTTCTTTTTCTGGATGACGCGTTTCCTGCGCACGAAGTATGAGAATGTAGAGATTGTTTTTATTTCTCACCATACCGAAGCTAAAGAGGTCACAGAGGAAGAGTTTTTCACCAAAGGCGAAAGCGGAGGTACGATTTGTTCTTCGGCTTACCAAGCAGCGATTGATATTATCGACAAACGGTATCCACCGTCACAATTTAATATTTATCCGTTTCATTTCTCCGATGGCGATAATTTGACGTCAGACAACGAACGCTGTGTGAAGCTTATTACGCAGTTAATGGAGCGCTCCAACATGTTCGGTTATGGAGAAGTTAACCAGTACAATCGCAGCAGTACACTCATGTCCGCTTTCCGCCATATTCATGATCCTAAATTTCTTCATTATGTCATTCGTGAGAAAGGTGAAGTGTACAAAGCACTGAAAACCTTTTTTACAAAGCAGGAAGGGGTGGCTGTTCAGTGAGTAAATCCGAAATCCAAAAGCTCGAATACGCCATTGATGAAATAACGGAAATTGCTAAAGGTTTTGGACTTGATTTCTTCCCGATGAGGTATGAAATCTGCCCCGCAGAAATTATATACACCTTCGGTGCCTATGGGATGCCGACGCGTTACAGTCACTGGAGTTTCGGTAAAAATTTCCATCGAATGAAAACACAGTATGATTTCGGGTTAAGTAAAATTTACGAATTAGTTATAAATTCTGACCCCTGCTATGCCTTCTTGTTAGATGGAAATTCTCTCATTCAGAATAAACTGATCGTCGCACACGTTCTTGCCCATTGTGATTTTTTCAAAAATAACGCCCGTTTCGCAAACACGAACCGCAATATGGTAGAAAGTATGTCCGCTACCGCCGAAAGAATTCGGCAATATGAAATCGAACATGGCATTGACGAAGTCGAGCAATTCATTGACGCCGTGCTAGCTATTCAGGAACACATTGATCCTGTGCTGACCCTATCCTATCGACAGACGCGTAAGCGTCAGGAAACCCATAAAGCCTCCACACCAGCCGCACGTTCCGTAGCAACCTATGGATATGAGGATATATGGGATTTAGATGTTAAGAACAAACCCCCAGCGCCTGAAAAGGAAGAAAACAAACGCTTTCCGCCTCAACCTGAAAAAGATATTTTGCTCTTCATCGAGGAGAATGCCCCCTATATGGAAGAATGGCAGCGGGATATTCTGACGATGCTCCGCGATGAAATGCTTTATTTCTGGCCGCAGCTTGAAACGAAAATCATGAACGAAGGCTGGGCTTCCTACTGGCACCAACGCATACTGCGCGAGCTGGATTTGACTGAAGAGGAGACGATTGAGTACTCCAAGCTCAACTCCTCGGTCGTGGTTCCGTCCCGTCATACCTTAAATCCTTATTATCTCGGGCTCAAAATCTATGAAGATATCGAGAAGCACTGGGACAATCCGACGGATGAAGAAATAAGAAGGCATGGGCGCAAACCTGGGAATGGTCGTGCCAAAATCTTCGAAGTCCGCGAATACGAATCGGATACCTCTTTTATCCGGAATTATTTGAACAAACCTCTGGTGGAAGAATTAGATCTGTACGTGTTTGAAAAGAAAGGTCCGGAATGGAAAATTACGGATAAAACTTGGGAAAACACGCGGGACCAACTTATTTATTCCAGAGTAAATGGTGGTTTCCCCTACATCGTCGTGGAAGACGGGGATTACCAGCGCAGCGGCGAATTGTATTTGAAGCACGCTTTCGAAGGGGTCGAACTTGATCTCAAGTATGTCGAGCGAACGCTCCCCTACATTTACAAGCTTTGGGGCAAGTCTATTCATATGCATACCATCGTCGAAGATAAGCCGGTTTTGTTCACCTATGACGGTAAAAAGCATCATCGCCGTTTTCTCTAATGCAAAGAGGCTGCTTGAACGGAGTGGTTCAAGCGGCCTCTATTTGCACGTGTTTTATTTACCCGAGCCTCGACAGAACTAGTGATATTCCGACAACGGTAATCGACGGACTTATTATTTAATAGATGATATTCTTAATACTCAGTTAATATTATTATTTATTTTGTAATAGGAGATGAGTTGAAGTGAGAATGAACATCTTATTTAACAAAACACCGATTTCTGTCAATTTCGTTGGAACGGACCACAAATTAATTCCCTCTCTGATCAACGCTCTTCGTTATAACAAATTTACAACGATGAGCCTTGCTCAACCGTTAGAGCACGTTGATTTATTTAGTTCAGAAGCCATTCTATATGCCAAAGATGGGAATAAAGCAAGAATCCCAATTTTTTAATTACATAATCGTTACATATGCATAAAGCTCTAACCCAAGTAGATTACTTTGGGCACAGAAAACAAAAAAATGAGAAGGCAAGATTCTTGCCTTCTCATTTTTTTGTTTTGTTTCAACTGCAATAGAAAGTCACCCCGAACTCTAGTAAGCGGAACGTAGAGCCGCTATTTTGGGAATTCTTCGCATAAAATCGACTAAGAGGAACGTATGTGCGCTATTTGATCAAAAGGAGTGATTCGGAGACAAAAACCCGTGAAATAACGCCTCCTCGTTCCTCTTCCTCATGATTTCCGGTGTTTTTCAACCAAATAACGCCTCTAAGTTCCCTCGATACGTTCTGATTACCAGAGCAAAGCATAGTACATTACAGTAATGGGTAGAGAGCCATAACATCCAAAATGCCTTTTAGAGCAGTCTCTTCTAACTTAGCTAGCGCTGCGGCATCGGTCATCCTATTGTGTTTACGCCTTAGCGTGCAGTTTAATAACGGCATGAATCGCCGTCATAATTTCACGTTCAACCGCTTGAGATACAACATCAGTATGAGGGTTATAGACTTCTCTCAAATCAGCATCGGCGTAACCGTCCAGCGCAACAATCGCACCCGCGCGCACGCCGCGCAATGAAGCAATTACATAGAGCGCTGCGATTTCCATCTCAACGGCAAGGGCGCCGGCTTGCTTGTACTTGCGATGTGGAAATTCCTCGACACCTTGGAAGAAGGCATCCAGGGTAACGGTAATCCCTTTGCGCACAAGACCATCCGTCTCCGAAGCTGCTTCGTACAAGGCCTGCACGACATCTAGGTCGGCTACTGCTGGGAAGCCATGTGGAACGAGTTGGCGAGTTAATCCCTCTTCCCTCACGGCTGCAGTACTGACGACTAAGCTGCCTGGCGGAACATCAGCTGAATATGAGCCTGCTGTGCCAACGCGAATCAGTGTCTTTACGCCGCCTTTGATCAGTTCCTCGAAGCAAACAGCTGCCCCCGGCGAGCCGACGCCATGACTTACAACCGTAATCGGAACTCCTTGGAATTCACCAACAAACGTGCGGTATTCACGGCTGAAGGCGAGTTCTTTACTATTATCTAGCTTGCTAGCTATGACTTCCGCGCGAAAGGGGTCACCACATACGATCGCATAGGGTGATAGATCCTCTGAATGAACCTGTAAAATTGGCAATAGCATGTCAATCAAACTCCTTCTTTTCCCATTCATCTTCTGGAATCGGAATCGCTTCCCCCGAGAAGCGCTGCTCTTGGAATGGATCAGCCACATTATGGAAGCCGTTTTGTTCCCAGAAGCCTTCGCGGTCAGCTGTCATAAATTCGACGCCTCGAATCCATTTAGGACTTTTCCAAAAATAAAGGTGAGGTACAATCAGCCGTAGAGGCCATCCATGTTTAGGAGTCAGCGGCTTCCCATCATATTTCAAAGCCAACAGAACGTGATCCCCCATGAGATCCTCCAGAGGGACGTTCGTTTCATAATCGTTGTCGGCATGCAGCATGACGAACTTACCTTGCGGCTTGATATCCAGCAGGCGAAGAAAATCGCGAAATAGAATCCCTTCCCAGGCTGTGTCAAGCTTAGACCAACGGGTTACGCAGTGAATATCGCAGAGGACTTGCGTTTGAGGCATCGCTAACAATTGTTCATAAGTGACAACTTTGTCCTCTTCGACCTCGCCAAACACTCGCAATGTCCACTCCGCCATGTCGTATTCCGGTACTTCTCCTTCATGTAAAATAGGAAAGCGGTCTGTCAGAACCTGCCCAGGTGGGACTCGGTCTGACATTGCCGCACCTACGGAGGGAACCTTCATTTTTCTGATTCGATCAGCTTTGGTGTCTTTTGCCATCTGTCATTATCTCCTTTTAGCAACCTAGCGCGAACTTCCGTTAGCTTTCTGAGCATCTGCCATATAACTGCTCTTTCTAAAAAAGAGCATCGCCAGCAGCGTCACAATATAAGGAAGCATCTGTGTGAAATGAGTCGGCAGCGAGAAGCCCTGCAGCCTAATGCTGAATGCATCCATCAGTCCGAACAGGAGGCTCGACGCCATGACGCCAAGCGGATTGGCTTGTCCTAACATCGTTGCGACCAGTGCGATAAAGCCTCTGCCCGCCGTCATGCCTTCGGTAAACATCGTGACTTGACCGAGGGAAAGCTGAGCGCCTGCCAACCCGCAAAGCACGCCGCAAATTAACACGGCCAGATACTGCATTCTGCCCACTTTAATGCCAATGCTTTTCGCTGCAACTGGGTTCTCACCCACGGCCAACAAGCGGAAACCAAGGACTGATTTAAATAAAAAGTACTGCAGGCCAAGCACAAGTGCAAAGGCCAAATAAATAAGCGGGGAATGGCCCGAAATAATACCGCCAATCACAGGTATATCTTGAACAATGGGAATATTCCACTTCGGTAGCCCCACCATATTTTTATCGTAGAAGGCGCCTTTAACATGGAAGATGGCTTTTAGGCAGAACGCTGTTAAACCAAGCGCCAGAAAATTAAATGAAATACCGACAACGATCACGTTCGCTTGCAAATGGATGCTAATATACGCAAATGCAAGTGAAAATAACATCGTCACCGCAATCGCAATCAAGACAGCTACATACACATTGCCGGAATAATGATTGCCTACAATAGCTGAAAACGCTCCAACAAGCACGAATCCTTCCAAACCAACATTGAACAACCCCACTCTTGAGCATATCGCACCACCGAGCGCAGCGAGGAGAATCGGAGCAACCATCCGAATCATGGAATTAAATAAAGAAACATCAAGAAGATGCTGCACCGCTTCCCCCTCCTTTCCTGCGTTTCCATAGGGTATAACTGAACTTAGCCGTTACGAACAAGATCAAGAGAGACTGAATGACACTTGATATTTCGAGGGGGATGCTCGTGTTTCGTTCAACACCCATACCGCCTGTCTGAAGTGCAGCTAGAAGCACGGCTGCAACAGTCGTACCAAGCGGATGCGCGCCAGAAAGCAGCGTAGCCATAATGCCGGACCAAGCGAACCCCGGATTCGTTATCATGCCGTCTGTATAGCGATACTGCATGCCGAGCACTTCGACTGCGCCTGCCAGACCAGCAAAACCACCACTCGCGAACATGCTCGCGAGCATTAATTTACCACGGTTAACGCCCCCATAAGCGGCAAACAACGGATTGTAGCCAAGCATGCGGATTTCGTAACCGGCAGCACTGTATTTAATAAACAAAAATAAGAGAACCGCAAAAACAATGGCTATGATGAAGCCCGCATGCATGCTCATCCCTTGGAAAAGCTTGGGCAGCCATATGCTTTTATCGACCATCATGGTTTGTGCTAGTGCAGCTGATCCCGTTTTATCCTTGAGCGGATAGGCAACCAAATAGCCTGCAAACAAAGCTGCAATATAATTGAGCAAGAGTGTGGTGACAATCAAATTCATTTTAAATCGCGCATCCAGCCAACCCGCAAAGGCTGACCATATACCGCCAACTGCAATGCCGCCTAGCAGCGCAGCGAATAATTTAAATAGTGCAGGTCCAGGAAAATAGAGCGCAATTATCGCGCTGGTTAAAGCACCAAGGATCATTTGACCTTCAGAACCCATGTTGAAAAATCCGGCGCGGAAGGCTATTGAAACGCCTAAGCCAACTAATATAAGTGGTGTCGCTCGCGTCAAAGTATTTGTAAAAAAGTAAAAATTGCCGAAAGCACCTTTCCACATTTGTGCGTATGTGTCCGAAATGGAACCGCCAATCAAAACGATGGCAATGGCTCCGCCAAGTAAACCGATACATACCGCAATAAGCGGTTGAAGCAGAGCACCAATGTTTCCTTTCCAATTAAGCATGGGAATTACCTCCTGCCATCAACAGACTGATTTGCTCCTCAGTCGCATGCTGCGCTGACAGCTCTCCCGCAATTCGCCCTTCATACATCACGATAATGCGATCAGAAAGCTTAAGAATCTCCGTCAATTCCGAAGATACCAATAGAATCGCTCCCTGCTCATCACGTTTTTTCAACAGCTCATCGTGGATCACTTCCATCGCTCCAACATCAACGCCACGCGTGGGTTCAGCTGCGATAAGGAACGGTTGTTTTTGGGCAATTTCTCTGGCTACAATCAGTTTCTGAAGATTGCCTCCAGACAGAAATTTGACTTTCGTATCCTGGGAACCGGTTTTAATCTGGAATTGCTGGATGAATCCATCAACCATATTTCTCAGCGATTTGCCTTGCAAAAATCCGTTACGCCGATGCGTTCTGTGATGCCCCATTGTACCGTTTTCAAGTACGCTGCCTTCCTTGGCAGCCCCCCATTGGTAACGATCCTCAGGAATATGCGAAAGCCCGCTTTCTCTGATCTCACGAACCAAACGGCCTGTAATGTCTTTGCCCATCAGACAAATTTGACCTTGATCAATCGGTTGGAGTCCTGTAATGCTTTGAATCAGCTCAGACTGTCCGTTACCAGAAATACCAGCGACGCCTAAGATCTCACCAGCCTTCACCTCAAGACTGACACGATTGAGTACTGGCTTTCCTTTCTTGCCTTGTATGATAATCTCTTTTACTTCGAGAACCGTTTCACCAAATCTTGCGGCACTTTTGCTCGTTTGAACCAGTTCTCTTCCTACCATTAATCTAGAAAGTTCTTCAGCGTTAGTTGCCGAAGTATTTACAGTCCCTCTGATTTTACCGTCTCGAAGCACCGTAACTCGGTCCGCAACTTCCATGACCTCATGTAATTTGTGCGTGATGACAATGAAGCTTTTACCCTGGCTCGCTAAGCTCTTCATAATGACAAGCAGTTCCTTGGCTTCCAGCGGTGTCAAAACACCGGTAGGCTCGTCCAAAATAATGATATCCGCACCTTGGTAGAGCACCTTCAAAATCTCAACACGCTGTTGTAATCCTAGTGGAAGATCAGCTACTTTCCTGGGTGGATCAATGGGTAGCCGGTACATGTCACACAGTGCCTTAACTTGCAGCGCAGCTTTCTTTCGGTCGAACTTCACTCCGACTTGCGGTTCATTGCCGATGACAATATTTTCAGCCACCGTAAAAGAAGGAAACAGCATGAAATGCTGATGCACCATACCGATGCCATGACGAATCGCATCCGTAGGATTCACGAACTGGACTTTTCTTCCGCGTAAAAGAATCGTTCCCGACGTTGGCTGTTCCATTCCGTAAAGGATGCGCATCAGGGTTGTTTTACCTGCCCCATTCTCGCCGACTAGCGCATGGATTTCACCTTCGCGCAGCGAAAAATCTACGTTGGAGTTAGCTGTCAAGCTTCCATAGGTTTTGGTAATTTGGTTCATTTGAAGCAGCATGACGGGTTTCGCACTCCTTTCCTAGAAATGCGGAAACTGCCTACGTCGCCGTAAACAGTTTCCAGGGTCATATTATGATTGTAAGGACGTACTACTATTTAAGAGGATTCGGAACCGTAACTTTACCAGCTACGATATCGTCTTTGATGGCTTTAACTTTAGTCACAACGTCTTGTCCAATAAATGGACTTAGTTTGGATTTGCTTTCTTTTGTTACGAAAGTAAGACCAACGCCGTCTTCTTTCAAGCCGTAATCCATAGCGCCAAATTTAAATGTTCCATTTACGAAATCTTTCACAGTTTGGTAAGCAACGCTGTCTGTACCTTTCAATTGAGAGAGAACGATGTGCTCAGGATCCGTCACCGTACGGTCGATATCTTGACCGGAAGTGTAGAAACCTTTTTCCTTAGCCGCTTCGAACACGCCCAAATCGCCTACAGCTGATGCCGCTGCGATGAAGTCTGCTCCTTGAGAGAATTGCGTCAATGCCAGCTCTTTCGCTTTTGCTGGATCTGTGAAGCTGCCTACATAGTTCACGATGAATTTTGCATTCGGATTCGTTGATTTCAAACCTTCTTGGAAACCGACTGTGTATTTTTTGATCAAAGGGATATCAACTGCTGCTACCATACCGACAACATTTTTCTTAGTTGCAAGACCAGCAGCCGCTCCAAGCAAGTATGCTGCTTCGTGCTCACGGAATACTACGCTTCTAACGTTCGGCAAATCAACAACGGTATCAATAATAGCAAAAGATTTCTTTGGATTTTCAGCAGCTACCTTTTTCAAAGCATCCTCGGATTCAAAGGAGCTGGTGATAATAAGATCATAATTATCTGCAACAGCAGCACGCAGGTTTTGTTCAATTGCGCTGGCATCTGTAGATTCTACTGTTTTCACATCAACGCCAAATTCTTTACCTGCTTTTTTAACACCCTCATCCTCTTGAGCAAAGAAAGGGTTCACACCGATTTTTTCTGGTGTTATTAGAATGATTTTTTTGGATGATTTCGTTTCAGGCGCTTTTGTTGCTTCTGCAACTTTCGCAGCTGCTGGAGCTGCTGTATCATTTTTAGCGGTGCCGCAGCCAGTCAGCATTAATGTAACGGCGAAAATGGAAAATAACGTTTTTTTCATGTGTGGCTCTCCCCTTTTGATCTGTTTTTATCAAAGATTTTCTTATCCTATTCGACAAAGTGCGACTTTTCAACTAAGACTGATAGTAGTGGATTCCATAAGTCATGTCAAGAATAAAAACGACAACCATTATTTATTGACACCTATATGCTTAACTGCTATATTTCAATAAATCACACTATTCCTATGTGAATTAAAAAATCCGGAGGTGTTTTATTCTTATGAAACAATTGAAATCCCGCAAGTCTTTGCAAATAGCTGTTTTAACAGCCGTCCTCTTCTCCTCTGTGAGTACATTAAGCTCTGCCGCTGAAGCGAGTGATTCCGCAGTCTCATACAAACAGTTTTTGAAAAACCAGTATACCATTAGCTTGTCAGACTCCCTATCAAAGGGTGATTTCGTTATCGCAGTTGATCGCATCTTGAAGGCTGAAGCGAAAGATCAGACCAATGTATTTACAGACTTGCAAAAGGATAGCCCTTATTACAAAGCAGCGCTTGCTTTGCACGAAAAAGGCATTCTATCCGAAGGCAAGCTGCAAGGAGATCAACCACTTACTCAGCTGCAAGCGACTTTCATAGCTTTAAAAGCCTCCGGCTTGAAAGAACTAGCTTATACCTATCCCAAGGATAAAATCAAAGCCGCTCTGGCTAAAGTACATATTGACTACGATCAAAACAATCAACTAACACTGCAAGCCGCTCAAGAGCTGGCCGCCGCTATTGATACTGGCCTTGTCTCCTCCGATTTCGAAACGGATGCTGCTGCTGGCGAAAGCTTTGCGAACGAACTGCTGGGTAAGATTCTTACTTTCCAAGGACAATACAAGCATTATATTGGAACGACTTCCGATGATGATATTTTCCGCAAAATTAACGATACCTGGCGTACGGAGGATCTTATTTCATCAACAGATTTGCGTGCTGTCTTCGATGAAGCCTTGAAAAAGAATCTAGTTACCGGCTACAACTTGAAAGATTCTCGTTTCGATGCGAACTTTGATCCAAAGCTTTCTCTCACCTATGGACATTCTGATATTACGCATGCGATTCAGTTAATCGGACTGCTGCGCAGCGAGAACATCCAAGCGAAAGTACAGTTGGAGCCCAAGACATCTGCTTTCATCTATTTGAAAGAATGGGGCGAGCCGACACAATCCGACGATTATCAAGTCGTCCAAATCGAGAATGGTAATTTCATAGCCTACGCCAAGGAATACGACATTGAGTTCGAATTCGATAACGCTGAGCAAAAGAACAAGTTCCAGCAGGTCATTTTCCAATATGCTAAAAAGAACAGTAAAGACGAGACAGGACTCATTTATTCTTCTTGGTGGCAGCCACTCTACTATTCATTAACCGATGTGAAAGATTATAAAGTGATTGCTAATAATAAAGTCAGTAAGGGCCATTATTATGCACAGTCCTTCTCCCTCAGCGATAAATCTGACGATGTCGTTACTGGCCTAAAGAAAATCAACGCCAGCTTGAACGTCGACTCCTACAAGTTCTGGGTGGACGAACCCTTCTACAATTATTTGTTAGGCGATTTTAAATAAAAAATAAACAGTTGCACGGGATCCATATTCTCCCGGTCAACTGTTTTTTATTTACAAGCATAATTCGAAAATTCATTTCATAGACTTATAGAAAGGATCGGATTTAAGAGAATAGGAGTTGCCCCATGTACATGTTACGACTTGTAAAAATGAATGCAGCCCACCTACTTATCTATCTCCTTATTATGATAACTAGTTCTATATGGACTATCATCTGGGGAACTCAAGCCAAGGTGAAGCCACCACCAAACCTTCCTGTTTCCGAATATAACATCAACCAAGCTAGTAACGGCGTTACGCTCCATAGCATTCGGACTCCACCAAAGAACATAGGGTTGAAGGCAATTACAGGCAATGTGACAGAAAGGCAGGAAAATGGGATTAACGGCGGGTTTTTCTGGCAGGGCTATCTCCTTAGTATTGCTGTCGTAAATGATCGTCCCGTCAAAGGGGAACCTGGCGATTACGGCTCTGGCTGGTTTAATATTGACCGCAAGCGGGGAACGCTTGTATGGGATGAGAAGGCTCAAACCTTTACCATTCAAGTCGTTGAACATGCGGACGAGCTGAAGGTGATGGATCGCGCTCATTATTGGGCGCAGGGAGGCGTGAGCATGGGACTTACCAATCCAGATGGATGGGTGGACCAAGCGCTAGCGGAAGAGATGCCCGTCATTAACGAGAAGCGCATGCGATCGGGTATTGTCTACGATAGAAATAACAACGTTTATCTAGTCGTGGCTCCAACGCCATGCACCGGAGAACAGTTCCGCACAGCCGTGCAAGAACAGGTTGGAAATGGACAGCTTGTGGATGGGCTGTTCCTGGACGGCGATGGTTCCTCCCAGCTCAAAGTTGCCAATTACTTGCTCCCCGGCGATCATCGCGAGGTGTATCAGATGATTGCGTTGTTGAAATGAACGAAAGGGAAGAGAATCATTCTAAAAAAAAGAGGAACCCCTGTACCAAACAGGAAATTCCTCAACTCAAAACTAGAAAGTTACATGGTCAGGATCTGGACCAATGCGTTTGTCTTCGTTTAGCGAATCCACGAGAGCAATATCATCTGTGCTAAGTTCGAAATCAAAAATATTCGCATTCTCGCGAATTCGGTGCTCTGTAACTGACTTCGGAATTGTCACAACACCATTCTGAATATCCCAGCGCAGCACAATTTGTGCCGGGGATTTACCATATTTGGTAGCAAGCTGCGACAGTACGGGATGATCGAGTTTCCCCTGCATGAGGGGACTCCATGCTTCTAGCTGAATATTATTGTCGCGGGTGAATGCGAGAAGCTCTTTTTGCGCAAGCTCCGGATGATACTCGACTTGATTCACGGCTGGAACAATACCTGTATCTTCAATAACTTGTTTCAAATGATGAATCTGAAAATTACTTACACCAATAGCTCGGACGAATCCCTCTTTGTACAAATGAACGAGCGCCTTCCAGGTCTCTCTGTACGTGGCAGATACGGCCCAGTGAACTAGATAAAGATCGATCATTTCAATGCCGAGCCGCCTACGGCTAGCATCAAACGCTTGCAGGGTAGATTCATAGCCCTGGTCGGCGTTCCAAACCTTGGTCGTCACGAAAATCTCTTCACGCGGCACACCGCTTTCACGAAGACCTTGCCCAACGCCATCTTCATTCTTATAAATGGCCGCTGTATCTATACTGCGATAGCCCAATTGAAGAGCAGTTTTCACTGCTCCAATCACTTCTTGGCCTTCTTTGGTCTTATAAACGCCTAGTCCCAGCCATGGCATGTGTATGCCATTATTTAGTGTGACTCCGTCTGTAAATGCTTGATTAGATTGCGTTGACATTAGGATAATACCTCCATCATGAATATAATTTTATGACGGCTCTTTGGTAGAGTACGCACATAACAATCATAACATCTGGAAATAAGATCACATAATTGTGCAATAGCTACCCTTGATGCTCATGAATTAAATCCATCTTCAACTTCCATAATGCCGCGCTTAAATTCACACGATAAACTTCCGGATTAAGCTTACGCAAATACTGCGGCCAGACGGACTGCATCTGCTGCGCATGGTAATCTCGAATTCCATCCAACGTAGGCTCCTCATAGACAAGCTTCCCTTGGAGAAAGATGGGGAGGAGCAGTGGAATTGCTTCATAGTCATCAATATATTTGTAGATATAAGGGTGGATGGGGTCGAACAGCTTGATTCGTTCCCCCTTCTTGATATCGACTTCATGCTGAAGTGCCAAATAGTCGGCTTCTGCTTTGCCTGTCTTCTTGTTTATGATCCGGTAAGCTTCCTTGAAGCCCGGATTGGTTACTTTCTCGGGATTGCCCGAGATCTTAATGACCGGCACGAATTCGCCGTTCTTCTCGCGGGCCACCAGCTTGTAGACCCCGCCCAGCGCGGGTTGATCGGCTGCAGTAATGAGCTGGGTGCCGACGCCCCAGACGTCGATCTTCGCATCTTGGCCTTTCAGCCCCTCGATGATGTTCTCATCCAGATCATTCGATGCGACGATCTTCACCTCGGGAAAGCCCGCTTCATCCAGCATGCGTCTTGCCTGCTGGGATAAATACGCCAAATCGCCGCTATCCAGGCGAATGGCGTTCATGCTCTTGCCCTGGCTCTGCAGCAGACGCGCCGTCTTGATCGCGTTCGGTACGCCGCTGCGCAGCGTATCGTACGTATCAACGAGCAGCGTCACTTGCTCCGGCAGCGCCTCAGCATAAGCACGGAAGGCTTCCTCTTCCGTGTCGTGCGCCTGCACCCATGCGTGAGCATGCGTGCCTTTGGTCGGGATGCCGAACAGCATCCCGGCTCTGAGGTTGGATGTCGCATGAAACCCTGCGACATAGGCTGCTCTAGCGCCCCAGATAGCGGCGTCAGCCTCTTGGGCGCGTCTTGTGCCGAACTCCAGCAGCACATCGCGCGGAGCAACTTGTTTGATCCGCGAAGCTTTCGTCGCGACAAGCGTCTGGTAGTTCACAAAGTTGAGAATCGCCGTCTCAACCAGCTGCGCTTCGAACATGCTCGCCACTACGCGTACGAGCGGCTCATTCGGGAAGACAAGTGTACCTTCCGGTACAGCTTGTAAGTCTCCTCCGAATTTAAACGCGCGAAGCGCCTCCAGGAAATCCTCCCGATAATTCTCTTCCTGTGTCCGCAAGTAGGCGATCTCCTCATCGCCAAAATGCAGATTTTGAATGTAATGAATCACCCGCTCTAAACCAGCGAAGACCGCATATCCGCTCCCGAAAGGCAGCTTGCGGAAGTATGCTTCGAAAACAGCTTTCTGCTTATAAGTGCCCTGCAGCCAGTGCGCGTACATCATATTAATTTGGTATTTATCTGTGTGCAGCGTCAAATTATCGTATTTCATAGGATTCATCCTTTCCACCAATTGTCATAGCACGTTATTGGACCCCTGCGTTTATGTTCGGTAACGGCGTAGCGCTCCTCAATCTTCTGTACAGCAGAAGCGAGTAGGGGGCTTCCTTCCAAGTAGTCATCCAACTGATCGTAAGTGAGTCCCAGCGCTTCTTCATCCGGAATACCTGGTTTTAAATCTTCCAAATCTGCTGTAGGCTTTTTCAAATACAACTGTTCAGGGCACCCCAACTGCTTCAGCAGCAGCTTGCCTTGCCGCTTATTAAGACCATAGATCGGAGTCACATCGCATGCACCATCTCCATGTTTCGTGAAAAATCCTGTAATCGCCTCAGCCGCATGATCCGTCCCCAAAACAAGCAATTGATAGTGCGCGGCCAAATCATACTGCACCTTCATGCGCTCACGAGCCTTCACATTCCCTTTATGAAAATCACTCAAGACCTCACCCGTAGCTTCGGCAAATTGCCGTACGGACGCATCCACCGCGGATTGTATGTTAACCGTTACGACACGGCTAGGCCCAATAAAACGTATTGCAGCCTGTGCATCATCTTCATCTTTCTGGATACCGTAAGGCAGCCTAACAGCCATGAATTGATAGGTTTCCGTGCTACCTTCCGCATTCAGCTCTTGGATGGCTATTTGGGCCAGCTTGCCTGTTAATGTGGAGTCTTGACCTCCAGAAAGCCCAAGCACGTAGCCTTTGGCTCCCGTATGAATCAGATAGGCCTTAAGGAATTGTACTCGACGCTTGATTTCGTAGTCCACGTCGATGTTTCCCTGTACAAATAAGGAAGCTTGGATCATTTCCTGCATAAGATTCCCCATATTCATCATCTCCTCATTCTCCGTGATTTCTGTCCGATTCATACCTAATCTGCCATCGCAGCTACCACTTTAACCTCGAACGACTTTCGCCCCAAGTGTACTTTGAAAATGCTCCAAGGCCCATTCATGCCCCGTCTGATTAAAACTAGCGACTGCATCTTCATGAACAACAATGTCGAAGCTTTTGTTGTAAGCATCCACCGCTGTATGCAGCACACAAATATCTGTGCAAACGCCAACCAAATGCAGCTCATGAATTCCTCTTGCCCTTAAATTAAGCTCCAACTCGGTGCCGCAGAAGGCGCTGTATCTTGTTTTATCCATCCAATAGATCTCGCTCTTATTATGCTCATGTACAGTTTTCAACTTGCCATATAAATCGCGTCCCGCCGTGCCGCGAATATTATGTGGAGGAAACAACTTCGTCTCTGGATGAAAAGGATCTTGTTCATCGTGGAGATCAACGGCCATGACCACAAAGTCCTGCTGGGCCAAAAATTGATTTGTAATTTCACAAATTCTCGCTTCAATCGCAACACCCGGCTCCCCACAAGGAAGCTTTCCAACAACAAAATCCACCGTATAATCAATGATAATAAGAGCTCTCATCCTAAACACTCCTTCATATTGTATATTTGATATTATTATTAAGACAATATCAAAATAGAAAAGAGAGGCCTAGCTGTAAATAGACAGCTGAGGCACATAATCCGTAAATCGGTACAACTGAGCAGCTCGCTGGGAGTAACGGTTAGACATTTTACCCTGTCCGTTATGATCCAGCACTTCTTCGATAATCCCTTTGCGACTTTGGGTCGATGTAATTTTACGAATGAAATTCCGTTCCTTGAACGTCGGAACGACCGTTTGAATGACTTGATACAGCTCACTCATCGTGAATTCTTCGGACAAGAACTCTCTGGCAATCGTCGTCGTCAGCATCTTCTGCTGAATTTGAGCAAGAGCATCTCTAACGATGATTTCATGGTCAAAAGCAAGATCCATCGCCAGCGCCTCATCGATAGGGAAAAGGCGAACATCAGCTGCATCATCAGCGGCTTGACGTTTCTCAAGATAACGTTCGTGCACGAGCGCGAAGAATGCGTGCGAGATCATCCACCCACGGGGATCGCGCTGCGGCGTACTATACACATTGAAATATTCAATGTGTACGTCGGATACCCCCGTCTCCTCTGTTAGCTCGCGCCGGGCGCTCTCTTGAATCGTCTCGGTTTCCATCGAGAACCCACCTGGAAGTGCCCACTGGCCTTCGAACGGCCATTGCTTTCTTTGAATCAATAAAACTTGCAGCTCCCGAGTAGGAAGCGACTTCTTCACTGAGCCTTTTCCTTCTGAGGTTATCGTAAAGATGACGATATCCGTAGGCGCGCCGTCAGGTGTACGGTATTTACTCGCTCGATAGTTGCTTTCATTCTCTATTGGTACATTCATTAGGTCACCTGCTTAATTACAATTCTCACGATATTGTCTATTTGATAATTTCATTATGACATAATTAAAATTCTTTTACAATAGGATTTTGGCAATTAGTCTTGTGCCTACTTCTCTATCACAATCAAACACGTGCTATCCGGCAGCGGAACCACGTTTCCATCTTGATCCATGATCCTTACTTTATCCGCCAACGCGTCCGTATACCCTTCCTGGAGGAAGTGCTTGCTCTCCACAATTTTGGCCTCATTACCTAATGTATCCAGAATAAACGCAGTAAACTCGCTTGGGGTAAAGTATCCGAATTGCTCCTGTACTTCATGCACATAAGCTTCTTCACCCCATGTATATGTATAAAGGAATTCCATCGCATCATTCACGGGCATGATGACCTCATCCTTAGCTACGACCTCATACTGAATCAATCGCCCAGCGAAATCCTTCGCATACCGCTGCAGCCAAGCCATCGCCCCTTCTTGCAGAAAGCGGATGGTCCGCTTCTGCTCGGCAGGTTCGGTCATAATACCGTCGCGAATAACGATTCGACCTCCGGGTGCGAGAACATCGAAAGCGCTTCGCAGCGCTGCAGCAACCGTAGCATGGTTGAATTTCTTCCCGCCAAAAGGGATGTAGGAATATAATTCGTGCAGGATCGATGAGAAAATAACAGTGTCGATTGTGCCCGGCTCTACATACTCTTTGAGATCAAGTGCATCCCCCTTCATAACGTCCCACCGATGCCCCTCCAGCTGTTTCTTGCGTTCCAAAGCTTCAATCACATTCGACGAAATGTCGATCCCAATCGGATGCTTGTCCGGCAAATACTGCTCAATGAGATCCAGCATAACCCCGCCGCCAGGTCCTATATCAACAACCCGCTTCCCAACAACGTAATCCAGCATCATCTTCTTATAATCAGCCGTTTGGTTCATCGTGGCTAAGTATTCTTCCTCGTTATGAAAACGGTCATAGGCATCTCTGCGCAATTCGAACAGATCGAACAATAACAGTACCGCCTTTTCATATAGAGGAGATTTCTCTGCTTCCACACAAAACTCAATCAGCTTCTCTGCAGCAGGAGAAAATTGGAAGGTAAAAAATATCGTGTCCGGGAGTTGGGGCTTTCGATCAATGAGGTGCTTCAGATGGGCATTGCCCCACTTACCATCGGGTTTGAACTCTTGAGATAATTCCAACGGATCCTTCATCAAATCATTCCAAGCAAGCTCACCCAAATATTTCTCAATCATCCTCTTCTTATAAACGTTTACCTTTTTGCTGCCCTTGTAATCGTAATACATCGTATTCATCAAAGGTTCGAAGCTAATGTGTTGAATAGAATCCGCTTGACCACTTGAAAACTGGATAATCAGGAATACTTTCACCAACTGCTCCAAAGAAAATTCTTGCAGGGCCGCTTCTACGAACCACAGAGTTCTACCATCCAAAAATGCCTTCAACGCATCTAATGGAACTTCGTCCAGCAGCTTCCCATATTCGGCATCGAAATTTTCTCCCTTTTGAATCGTGTTTCCCCGTAGTCTGGCAAGGCGATCCTTTATGGCAGGCTCTTTTTTCAAAGAATCGGATACGATCTGCTCAATCATTGACTCAACTTCATTACGAACCGAATGCCAGAGCTCTTCTGACACACCTGCGATAATGCATTGATTCAGCGGCAAGAGCAAGCCTCTTAATTCATCAGCTGAAAGCAAGTTATCCTTCATCAAACGAATTAACGGTGCATGTTCTTTAAGCGGAACTTCCCCACGGATCGTTTGGCCAATTAGCCCATGAGTGTAGATTAACGTATGTATGACAGTTGACTTATCGCTTGGATCTCCTTTATCTAGCTTATACAGCTGCGCCGAACCAAGGTTATGGACGTAAAGATGGATACCTGCTTCTTGCCACATGAAACGGTCTCTTGAAGTCCCGCCCTTCGCGACTTCTGACCAGATCAACACCTCTTCTAGTAAATCTTTCTTCCAAAAGGACAACGCTAGCCCGTCCAAAATATGTAATGTCCGCTCAACATAATCAAGCACAGGGTTCGCCTGTGCCAGCTCCTGGATCGACTGAATCCGCTCGAAGTTAACGATGCGCTCCTCCGCCGAAACGATATAGGTTAACCATTTAGGTTGGTCTGCGGCATTTGTGTCCCCTGCCCGATACCTTTTTATTAATTCTAATGAACTTAACATGCCGGTATATGATCCTCCCATCCTACCTATCACTATATGACTAGTATAAACCAACCTCATGGCAATCTCACGTTTCTGCATTCGACTACTTCATTGATGATCGGCATATAGATTGGCGTAATTGACAAGTATGGTCAAAAAGCCAAACACGACAAATGAAAAAAAGGCCATTAAATCCAAATGATACACGTTGGGAACGACAATGAAAACAGCACCAATAATAAAACAAAGCCAATTTTGCCAAACTTTTTTGCCGGTTTTCCCTAAGGCCATCAGAGATGCTACGAACTGCAAGCTGCCTAGCAGCGCGCAGGTGTAAAGTGCATTCGTATGAGCTTCAAAGCCGAACACCCAAGGACTCACCAGAAACCAAAGGCCCATACAAGCGGACAATAAGTTTTTCAAATACATCGTCTGCTGCCACCTCCTACTTTACGAGATGCAATAGTATACGCAAACGCTTTCAAAATGGTGAAATGGAAAAGCCTCCAGCTCACCCAAATAAATAGGCAGCAAGAGGCTAATTCTTCTAAATTTCTTATTGTTCTATATGAAAGGAGCCTGCATCGCTCGTTTTCACATCTGCATGTAGGATGTCAGATACGAATTTCAAAGGAACATACAGCGTATCGTTAAGAATAACTGGAGCTGTCCCTAGCGTAACCGGAGCCATTTTCGCAAAGAAATAGCTGTCTTGACCCACGGAAACACTCGTCCACCCAGCACCCTTTTTCAATTCAGCAGCGTATGTCTCTTGATTCCATTTCACTTCGTAGCCAAGTCCTTCTGCTACTTTGCGTAAAGGCACTAGACTCACGCCTTCGGCATTTGTTAGGCTATCGCTTGCCACTAAATCCAGCTTCATTTTCTCAACAGGTATGGGGGCAACTGGTTTAGGTGTCATATTCCATTTCTCAGGCAAATTAAAACGGAATTCCGGAGTGCCTGTGGAGCCTGGCGCAATCGAATATTTCGGGAACACAATAACCGCTTCGCCTTTTTCCACATAAAAGCTTTGCTCTTCGCTGATGCCTTTAAATTCATCTTTGAAATAATTCTCCGGTTTTTCATTGATTTTGGCCTGAATTCCGGCATTGACAATTTCCTTGAAGTTATCTCCAAGCAGATCTTGCAAAGTAACACGCTGCCCTTGTTCACGATTTAGCACATTGTACGTATCAACGCGCGGCATACCTGTACCACCTGTTGCTGCATACGTCGTAACTTCAAGTGAGACAACACCTGCCGGGTTGTTCGAACCATCCGATTTCAACACATAATTAATCGTCAGCTCGTAGGGCCGATAAGTGAAACCATTCGTTTTTGCATCAGCAGCGGCTTGAGCAGCCTCTTTCTCCCAATTCGCCAAATCTTTGTTCGCGTGAGATAAAATGATGTCATTTGTTTGCTCTTGATACTTCGTATCCAACATGCCTGAAAGCTGCGGCACTTTGATATTGGTTTTTAGATCCTGCGTTTTAGAGGTAAGCTCAACTTCTTTCATTTGAACTGGAGAAGTTGATTCAGATGCAACTGGTGAAAGAATTGGGACTACGGTGACTGTTTCCGCTGATGCCATACCTGTTAATGGTAATACGGCACCACTAACACCCATTAGCATTGCACATCCAACTACACCAAGTTTCAACATGTTAAAAGGATTCTTTTTCATTTCATGTTCACTCCTCATTCGTTATCGTGATAATCTTCGGTTGAATTAACCTTCACGATAACTAGACGTGCCAGCGTTCAAGAAAGTCTGAACGTCAACATTCTTTTATGAAATTCGGAATGAACTCACAACTTGATGCAAATCTTGAGCAATACCAGCAAGGCTTTCAGCAGAAGCTGTAATCTCTTCTGTGGACGCGAGCTGTTCTTCCGTTGCAGCCGCTACAGACTGAGCAGTCCCCGAAGTTTGCTGCGCAACAGAGCCTACACTTGCTACGGTTGCCGAAACTTCTTCCGAACTTGCAGCCATTTGCTGAGCCGCCGCAGCCGTTTCCTTAATCTTGCTGGCAACTTCTTGCGACGCGTTGACGATCTGACCGAATGCTAGCTCCGCAATCCCTACCTCTTTAAGACCTTCCTGTACTTCTGACAGCCCCGTATTCATAACTTGACCGGCACGTGCAGAATCTCTTTGAATGTTCGAAATGAGTTCGGAAATATCACGTACAGAATCATCCGTCTGCGACGCTAACTTACGAACTTCACCAGCAACAACTGCAAAACCTTTTCCGCTCTCTCCGGCACGTGCAGCCTCAATCGCTGCGTTCAAGGCAAGAAGATTGGTTTGCGAGTCAATATTTCCAATTAACGTTGAGATTCGACCGATGCTCTGTGAATGCTTTTCCAATTCTTTTATGACTTTGTTTGCAGCATCCACAGAATGACTAACGGCCTGCATCTTGTTCACCACACGACATCGAATGGGTCCCTTGCTCAGCAAGCTGCGTTGCAGAAATCGATAATTCAGATACATCCGATGTTGTTTCTGCAATCCGTTGAATTCCTACAGTCATTTCTTCCATCGCTCTGCCGCATTCCATCGAGCTTTGGGCTTGTTTATCGGATCCAGTTGGGTTCGACGGTAAGATCCCCATTCGCTATCCGATTTAAGGCTTGTGAAGCTTTACGAACGGGTGAGGAAATGTTTCTAACAAGTATGTAGCAAGCGGTTAGGATGAATGCAATGATGACACTAAGAACGATAAGAGATGTGTTCACACTTGTTTTGTATACATTCAAGCTTTCCAGCTCCGCTTTTCTTCCTCCCTCTTGATTAAACACAACCAAATCCGCCATCGTTTTTTGCGCTTTACCAAAAGCGGCTGCCATCACCTGAAGGCTTTCTGCTGCTTCCTTTACTTTACTGTAATCATTTTTGTTCGCACTGTAAGTCGCATGTGCCAATTCCCCCCAAATAATGAATGAATGATCCAACTATGATGTATACTCATTTCATCTGCTGCAATCATCATAATCGTTATTCATTAATTTTCTTACCTTACATTCATTGTGAAACTGTTAGATTTGCTAACAGTTAGAAATTTCACGGAGGTTACTCATGTCATCATCTTTACGCTTCAAACTTGTCTCATTGCTTGTTCTTATCACTTGTATTTCCCTAACTGTTGTCGGGATTACAAATTATCGACTTTCGAGAGATAAACTGATTCATCAAATGAAAGAGCAATCGATAACTTCCGTTTCCAATTCCGCACAAAATTTATACGATTTCTTATCCATTCGTTTAGCAGAAGTGGAGCTAATAAGTCGTGTAGACGTTATGAAGCATGGGACACTTGAGGAGCGGCTCCAATTTTTGACCAATGAATTAAAAACAGGCGCTAATCGCTATCATTCCATGGGAATTATAGATCTCAATGGCTATATGACTCTCACTACTGGACAAACACTTTATGCAACAGGAGAACGAAGATTCCAAGAGGCTCTAAAAGGGAAAACTTTCATCTCTGATCCTGAAATCGGTCAAATAACCGGTACATACATCATTTCCATAACCGCACCTGTCTTCAATGAAAAAAACGAAGTGACCAGTATCGTAAATATCTCTCTTGATGCGGAACAAACCTTTTTCGAGCATCTTCATACCCCTTTGGAGAAAGGCGAAATACTTATCGTGAACCAAGAAGGACTCATTCTGCATCATACCGATACACCTCAAATTTTGAACCTTAATATTTTCACCGAATACCCTTCACTTGGACCAGCTTTTCAAAAAGCGTTGCAGACGAACGAAGGATTTCTGGATGAATCTTATTACGGCGGTCAAAAAGCTCGGTGGTTTTATTCGCGTGTACCTCAATTAGACTGGTACCTTGCTTATTCCATGCCCCTTTCAGCTTTCGAAGCTCCTACGAGCCCCTTGCTTTGGTCGACTATCGGATTAATTATGATGACGGCTGTGATCATTTTTTTCCTCATTTACTTGACTGCTAATACACTGATTATTAAACGCATTAAGCAAATTCTCCATGTCACAGAATCAGTCGCTGCGGGTAATTTCTACATAAAACCGCTTATTTTCAAAAGCAAGGATGAGCTGGGTGCTCTTGCCCATTCTGTGAATGGAATGATAGAAAACTTACGTGAGCTATTCGAACCGTTCGAAGCCTTTATTCATCACAATCAATATGCCATGATCGTGACAGACCCTTCTTTTACTATTAATCATATCAACAGTAGAGCTGTACAGCTTCTTGGCTATTCTTTAGCAGAAGTTCACAAGAAAGCAACGCCCCTCCTGTGGTTGGATCAAGAACAACTGATAGAAAGAGCCGCGCAATACTCTTCAGAGCTTGGGGAATATGTTCCGGCTGATTGTACAGCCCTCGTGATCCGAACATTACGTCACCTAAAAGAGGATTCTGAATGGACTTGGCATCACAAAGATGGCACTCGTTTCTTCGTTCAGGTTAGTGTCAGCAGCATTACAAATCCGAATGGCGAGCTGAAAGGGTTCGTATTCATCGCTCGAGACATTAGTGATATTAAGGAGAGCAATGAGTCTAGGGAGAGGTTGTTAACAATTGTCGAAAGCGCACGTGATTCCATCCTCTCATTTGATGAGAATGGCTATATTTTTTATATGAATCAAGCTTGCAAGAGCATAATTGGATTAGATAAACGGCAAACCATCGGCAAACATTTCAGTGAGTACGTAGATATCCAGAATGACATCAATTTTGAAGAGGGTCTGAACACGGCTATTCGGGAAGGATTCTGGGAATTTGAAGCAGAGGTCCTAACGAAGGAACAACGGCAAATATTCATTTCCGTTATCATCGTACCCCATTGCCCCGCAGACAAGGGAGAGCGATATTTCTCAGCCATTACGCGAGATATTACGGACCAAGTACATTCCAAAGAGGAGCTCATTCGAGCGAAGCAAGAAGCAGATGAAGCTAATCTGGCTAAAGGGATTTTCCTGGCTCGTATGAGTCATGAAATTCGGACACCTCTCAATGGTATCGTCGGACTCTCCTACTTGATGGAGCGAACAATCATGTCACCGCTTCAGAGGGATTATATAAGTAAAATAGTGAGATCCTCGGTGTCCCTATCCAATATTATTAATGACATTCTGGACTTCTCGAAGCTCGAGGTGGACAAGCTAGCCATTGAACATCATGCGTTCCAACTGGATGAGACCATAGACCGTGTTTGTGAAACCCTTAGCGTGCTGCTTGGCCACAAGCCGGTTGATTTTATTTGTGATATCCATGACAATGTGCCGCTTGGACTCATTGGGGATTCCCTGCGCATGTATCAAGTTTTACTGAATCTAACTAGTAATGCGATAAAATTTACCGAGCAAGGAACAGTCACACTGCGTGTTCATGTGGAGCAGCTCCGAGAGGAAGAAGTCAGAATTGTCTTTACTGTCAGCGATACAGGCATTGGGATGGATGAAGAGCAATTATCCAAGCTGTTCCAGCCATTTGTTCAGGCCGATGAAGTAACGAGTCGGAAATTCGGGGGAACGGGACTTGGTCTTGTTATCTCCAAGAACATCATTGAGAATATGGGCGGTACCATCGAAGTGTCAAGCCAACCAGAGCTCGGCAGTGAATTCCGGATTAGCTTGCCTTTCTCGTTGTCCTTGCAGCCTATAAAGACTCAGGCAATCCTCCCACTGCGCGCATTAATTGTGGAAGATCACCCTGGTCTGAACCAAGTGCTTGTTCATATCCTTCAATCCATGTGTACAGAAGCAGCCGGTGTTTATTCTTGGAAAGAAGCAAGGAGTGCCATTGATGTTATTCCCGTAGATGTGATCCTGCTTGATATGGAAGCTGTTGATATGTACGGAGAGGAAGTATGGCTGGGCATGCTTGAAGCCTGCAATCGAATGAACATTTTAACGATTATTTACACTACTTTATCGGGCAGGGATGCCTTGGAGCAGCTGCCTGCACCGTCGGCTCCGCATGCCATTCTGGTCAAACCTATCTCGCGATTCGTACTATACCAGACACTGCAAACACTAACAGGCACACAGGCCGATAAGGAAATCATCTCTACGACAGACTTCCTGCATACAGTAGAAACAATGACATCCTTTCATCGCATTCTGCTGGTCGAGGATAATGAAATTAATCAGACTGTCGCTCGTTCACTGCTGGAAAGTAGTATGAATTGTGACGTTCAATTGGCTTCCAATGGCTTCGAAGCATTAAATGACTTAGAGAATAATGATTATGACTTGATCTTAATGGATATCCATATGCCCATTCTAGACGGCATTGAGACTACCAAACGAATTCGTCTTGAGCCTAGATGGATAAACATTCCTATTATTGCTTTAACCGCGGACTCTACTATGGAGAAGCGTTTAGATTGTATTCGGGCTGGTATGAACGAAGTGATCTCCAAGCCCATCATTCCTAGCCGATTGTTTGCAGCCGTCGATGCTGTTCTTAGTGAGAAGAATAGGATGGCCGTTCCAGGGCTTGATATGGAAGAAGCACTCGGACGGCTTGGCGGAAAAACCGAAATCTATCGCGAAATGCTTCGGAAATTTCAAAGTCAATCCGCTCCTATTATTCCGCAATTAACCCTTGCGATTCAGAAAGGGGACTATGCCGAAGCCATAAGTCAGCTGCATGCGCTGCGCGGCTCTTCTAGCAACTTGTCAGCTAATCGGGTATTCGCCGCGGCAACTGCCCTAGAAGAAATGTTAGAAATAAACGCTCAACCTGATGAAACAAATACCAGTATGATCCAGAACCAACTTCAATCGGTTGCCATTGCTCTGGAGGAAGTTTTTCATTCCATCCAAAAATTGCTGTTAGATTGAAAAATACTCTGATTTATGTCACTATATGCTTATGCTTTTTTTCTGTTTAAGCATGCAATTTATATGTATAGGTGGTTAAGTTAATCATGACAGTAGAAGGCGCTCCATATCGCATTTTGTTGTATTATAAATTCGTTACCGTCATAGATCATGAAGCTTTGGCTCAGGAACATTTGGCTTATTGCAAAAAACTCGGGATTAAAGGCCGCATTCTTATTGCTCCCGAAGGCATTAACGGAACGCTTTCAGGAACGGTCGAGCAAACCGAAGCTTACATGGCGATGATGCGTCAAATGCCACTGTTCAAAGACATGATCTACAAGATAGATGAAAGTGAACAGCATGCTTTCAAAAAGTTATTTGTTCGTCCTAAAAAGGAACTCGTCACTTTCCGACTTGAAGAAGACGTGAATCCGAACGAACTAACCGGCACACATCTGAAGCCAAAGGAATTCTACGAGAAGCTCCAGCATGAAGATGTCATCGTCCTTGATGGACGCAACCATTACGAGTACGATATCGGACATTTCCGCGGCGCCATTCGTCCAGAGGTTGAGACTACGAAGGAATTCCCGGAATGGATTCGCAATAATCTCCAGGAATTTAAGGACAAACCCATTCTAACGTATTGTACCGGCGGTATCCGTTGTGAAAAGCTATCAGGTTTCCTTTTACAGGAAGGCTTCAAAGAGGTTTATCAGCTGGATGGCGGTATTGTGAGCTACGGGAAAGATGAAGATGTTCAAGGTCGCTTATTCGATGGCAAATGCTACGTCTTCGACGAGCGGATTTCAGTCCCAATCAACCGTACAGACGAAGATATCGTCGTAGGCAAGTGCTACCACTGCGGAACAGCAGAAGATCGCTACATCAACTGCGCGAACGATGCTTGCCACTTGAAGCATATCTGCTGTGAAGCCTGTGAAGAAAAGCATAATAGCTTCTGCTCGAAGGAATGCGAAGAGAAAACGATGAGTACGCTTGAAGCATAATTTTAGTACCGAAAGAGCCCCCAACCTACAGGTCGGGGGCTCTCTTGCGGTACTAACTTACGCTATTTAGCTAAAAACGCTTGAATTCGCAAGGAAATGGAGCCGTTCAACGACGATAGCGACCTCTGAACAGGTAATGCCATTAATAGGAGTAAGGTTGCCTCTTATTTCGTTACATTTACTGTAATCTTGTCACTCGAGGTAATGCCACCCGCATTGACCAATTCACTGCGGTACTCATACACGCCAATGGCTCTGCCGGCAATCGTCGACACAGCGCTTTGAGCACTTGGAGAAGCTGCATTCAAGCTCTTCGTTTCGATCAATATGCCATTTTCGTATAGGCGATACTCGGTAGCGTTGGTGCCCCACCACATGTTCATCGTTACCTTGTAGTTGCCATCTCCATCCCAATTATCTTGAGATAATACCGGTTTACCTGGCGATGCGTCTGTAATTTTGATCACAAGTGGATTGCTGGCTGTTGTTCCGAAGGAATTAATAAGTTCACTCGTATAGGTATAAGTGCCGTTCGCTTTACCTTTCACATCTACTTTAGCCACTTGCGCTGCTGGAGACGCGTCTGCCAATGTTTGTGTATTAATGAGTACGCCATTTTCGTACAGCTTGAACACGGAGCCGTTATTCCCCCACCACATGTTCATTGTGACGGTATAGTTACCATCCTTTAATCCAGTTGCCTGACCGCTATTATCTGACAAAACTGGTTTACCAGGTGCCCCAACCGATAACGGCTTCACAACCGTAATAGTCACAGCATTGGTTTGTACTGTTTTTCCATCTAGGGTAACGGTAGCTGTAATTTGCGCAGTACCTTCTGCCAAAGCGCTAACTTTGCCTTGTGCATCTACAGTAATTACCGCGCCATTACTTGTGTTATAGGCAACTACTGCACCGCCGAGATCAGCAGACGTTCCGTTGCTTAATGTCACCGTTAGGTGTGTAGCTGTCGTTTCACCCGGCTTCAGCGATACCACGTCAGCAGCAAGGGTAGCTTGACTGAACGTAACGCTCGCACTCACGTTGAATGTTTGTGTCGATTGCACCAAATTGCCCGCTGCATCCATAACACTGTATTGCACCGTATGTGCACCTAGTGCTAGACTACCTGCAGCAATGGTTTGACCGCTGTTAATCACAGCGCCATCCAAAGTCAACGTCTGCGTAGCCACACCGGAGTGTGCATCTGTACTGTTCAAATCGAATCTAAGCGTATCTGCATATGTTACATTTGCCACTGTGTGACCGGACTCCGTCAAAACAGCAACGGGTGCTGTTTTATCTAATTTCACCTGCAAAGATTTCGCAGCCTCCACATTACCAGCAGCATCTGTAGAGAAATATCCGATCGTACTCATTCCTTCGTTTCGAATGACAATGGGTGCAGCGTAAGCAGTTGCTGTCCCACCATTGATACTGTATTCGGTCCCCACCGCACCCGCTGATTCATCCACAGCCGTCAAGGTAACCGTCACATCTTCTTTAAACCAGCCCTCGCCATTTGGAGCACCAGACAATGCCGCGGTCGTCACAGGTGCCACCGTGTTAGCATTCCTTTCGATGATGAATGAAACCGTCTGAATGCTTCCTGAATTGCCTTCCTGATCTACCGATCTGTAGCTCATATTGGTTGAACCATCCTGCTCAAATGTGATCGGCCCTGCGTATGCCAGCCACGTATTCCCACTATCCAGACTATATACGGACTGTGTAACCCCCCATAATGTTTGCGGAGCAGACAATGTAACCGTGACCGGATTCATGTATCGCCCATTTGGTCCATCCGGCTGTGAAGGTGATACATTCGCTATCGTAGTAGGTAAATCTGCGCCAATCACTTCAATTTCCAACAATCTGGCGTCGGTATAACCCGCTGCGCCAGAGGCTTTCGTTATGTTCATTTTTATTTTTTTGGTGGAAATGGGCGTACTCCACTTCAGAGAATTGTACAAACCAGCGTTGGCATCATAGGTGTTATTGGTTACAGTCGCTGCGGTTGTCCAATTGGCCCCATCCCAATACTCCATCGTATAGTCTTTGATTTGAAATCCGTTACCACCGATCAGCCCGCTCCAAACGTTGATGCCCTTAATTAACTTATCCTCAGGCCAATCCATCTGAAAGTAATGCGGTTCGCCGCTTAAAGAAAGCCATCTGCTGCTGTTGTCATTTTTAATTCCATCTACTGCCTTATTTGCACTGTATAAGCCGTTCGTCGAATCAACAGCTAATACAGCGCTTGGCGCAATATTTTTATATCGATCTGTACCGAATACTTCGATTTCTAATAATCTGGCGTCCGTATAACCGGCTGCGCTAGAGGCTTTCGTTATGTTCATTCTTAATTTTTTGGTAATAATCGGATGTTCCAATTCCAATATGTTGTAGGAACGAACATTGGCGTCATTTTTATTATCGGTAACGGCTGCCGCCGTCTTCCACTTTTCTCCGTCCCAGTACTGAATCGTATAATCTTTGATTTGGAATCCGTATCCTCCGATTAGCCCGCTCCAAACTTGAATACTACTGATCAATTTGTCCGCCTGCCATTCCATCTGAAAATAATGCGGCTCTCCGCTTAAAGAAAGCCATCTGCTGGCGTTGTCATTTTTAATGCCATCTACCGCCTTATTCGCACTGAACGAACCATTGGTGGAATCAACTGATAATATAGCGCTTGGCGCGATATTGATTAACGGTTCTATTGGATACGCAATCGATAGCGGAGAAGTATAGGTGCTCTCTCCACTTTCATTTAACGCTGAAATCACATAATAATTATGGAGTGCCGGATTTGCGCTGGTGTCTTTGTAGGTACTTCCTGTAACTCCTGTCGCTACTGTCGTATAAACGCCTTTTAGACTCGTACTTCTTTTGATAGCATAACCGGTCGCATTATCCAATCTCACGGACACACGGTCGAAATCAGCTTGCTGGTTGTTCGTGTAAAGACCTATTTTTCCCGAAAGAATCGGATGACTTCCATCCGTCACTGAAGCTATTACATTTGCGTCCCTATATAGGGTCAACCTATCGCCCGATACCTCAAGCCTAAATTTATTACTCGTATTTGCTCCAAGAATAAAATAAGGGTCCGCTATTGGTTCAGATGAAGCCAAAACCGCCTCTGCCCCTTGAAAGCGCTTTACAATTTTATACTTTTTCTCTTGAGAATCGTAATAAGCATAATAGTAATTATTGTTATCCACATATCTTGCGGCAACGCCATAGTTACCCGTAACGGAACCAGGCGCTACGATTCCAACTTCAACAACATAGTCTTTCCATGTGCTGTCTCCAGCAACGCTCATTCCATAACCGGAAGAATTACTGCTTCGGTACACGTTGGTACTGCCAAGACCGCCTTCCGTACTATGAACAATCCCCCATTCACCGTTTAATACAGTCCATAAACCGTCTCCAAGTTCAAAGTTCTCATAAAATCGCTCTGAATACGAGGGGCTCCAGCTTAAATCGACTCCAGTTCCGGTTGCGGAGGCTTTTACAGTGTGAGGAGAATAGGGCATATTCCCCCTCGGAACCGCGCTGTATTCGCTGGAGTTTAAGCCTTCTCCCATACCGTTATACGCGGATACCGTAAAATAATAGGCCGTGTCATTGGTTAATCCGGTCACTTCGTAGCCTATGGAATTACCAACGTCTTTAACCGTTGTATAGTTGCCGGATCCTGTTCTAACCTTCACATAATATCCGGAAGCGTTGATTGAACTATTCCAATGAAGTACGACGGAACCTTCCTTTACTTTCGGGCTTTCCAGCAATGGTGCGCTTGGCTTTGCAAGCTTGGCAGCTACTTCATTCGAATTCATGCTTGAACCTGAACTATTCTTAGCGCTTACCGCAAAATAATAGGATGTCCCGTTGGATAAGCCCGTCACCGTAAAGTTCTTTGATTGGCCTGCGTCTATCGTATTTGTATAAACGCCAGGTGTCGTCCCATACTTCACGACATATCCTGTTGCAAGTTGCGAATCAAGCCAAGTTAGCTCAACCTGACTATTACCAACAATAGATTGAACAATACGAGTAGGCTGCGGCAGTTGTCCTCCGGAAGCATCCCATTCTACTCTCATCACGCTGTACGGAGGAATCGTTACCGGATTGAATGTGCCTTCCGTTTGAATAGCAATAGCATTAGGATTTGCCAGTGTATTTTTTAATTCTGGGTCTGTAGATGAAATATACGTTTTCGTCATATTGGATGCTACCGGTACTCCATTCATGTTGATTGTTGCGGTGTGAGTACTGTCCGATTTGTTTGTGATCACGACATAATTTTTATTGTTTTCCCCCTTATATGCCTGCGAATATAAAGCAGGTATGTTACTTCCCGAATACTTGTTAACCTCTGCCCCTCCCGAAGTCGTTGTTTTCCATAAGTGGGAACTGTTATTGATGGCTTCATAGGCGATTTGCAAACCTAAAGCGGCACCGCTTTTATAAATGCCGAAATCGTAACCCGTTGTATCTAATGTCGTCTTTTTTTCATAAGCATCTCGCATTGCGACAGCATAGTTATTGGTGGGTTGGGTGCCAAACTGCATCATCGCATGAAGAAGTACACGTTTCACATTGGGATGGCTCGACAATCTGGTCGTATATTCAGCAGCGAATATGCCATTATACAGCGTTTTTATCATCCCCGATGTGGACAAACTCGTCATCGTTGAAGGGGTTGTATTAAACTCGCTTATCGTTACCGGCATATCAGGTCTTCCTTTGGCAAGGTAATAGGAATCGATATACGAATTGGTACGCTCTGCCAAGGCGGAATTCAAGTCTTTGCGCGCTTGATCGAACGTTGAATACCGATCGCCGCCCCGATAAAAATGGTAGGATACGCCGTCCCAATACTTGTTCGGATAAGCAGCCAGTTCTTTATCCCACTCGGCTTTTTCGCCTTGAGAAAACATGACGTTAATCTGTGCTTTCGGATCCACCGATTTGATTGCATCATAATACGGTTTCATTTTATCCGCATAATCCGTTGCAGTCGGAAAAAATTTACTGAATAAAAAAGCTTCGTTGCTCAGCTCGTAGGCGCTAACCTTAATATGATTATCCTTGCAATATTTCGCAATCGCCATTGCTGTTTCTGGCGTATCGGTGAATCCATTGATAATAATCATGGTTTCTCCTTGCACTTGATCCAGAAAATATTTCCAATCCTGAAGTTCTTGTTTGTCAGGCTTGGCTCTCAAGATCTGCCCGTCGTTAACGGCAGCATGGAATGTAGGCATTTTTCCGAAAAATTGCGATACCCATTCGTCATCGTCATCCCCTCTCCTAATGTCGAAATAGTCACTATCCGTCCCGGAGGGAAATCGAAACACACGGCTATTCAATCCTTTTGCCAAATCGATGGCCGTTTGATCGGTGTATAGGATGCCATAAGTTTGAAAATCCCCATTATATCCCCCGAAGTTTTCACTTAAGCTCGATTCAACATTCGTATCTATATTTATGGTGGCCGTATAATCCGCGGCATGAACGAGATTTCGTTGATCTATAAATATTCCCAAAAGTAGAGCGAGTAAAATGAATACGCTTACAATTTGCCTACTAAATTTTTTACGTTTCATATTATATTCCCCTTTCAATTTACGTATAAGTGCCCAGCTTTTAACAGACCAAAACAGATCACCTTTGCTCTCACGCCCACTGCGACCACAACCGGTATATAGGAAACAGGAGGCTTGGCTGAAACTTCAACACTCGCTTGCACATGGTTAACCATGATTAAATCTACATCCTCTGAGTTAATCTCATTATAATCCGTTGAAACAGAGGAACTAGTTTAACTTTAGTTTCATCCAAAACTCAAAAAATAAGCCGGATCACATTCACTCTGTTCGAGCAAATAGATCCGGCTTATAGCCATGTATGGATTGGAAGTAACTTCCTATGTCACAATTTGTTACGGAAATTACCTCTGAAATACAATCGTCGCAATCGAACCCGTGTTCTGTACTTTCTCCTGATAGGTGCCCAAGTAAGACATGCCGAAGGTATAGTTGCCAGGCAATAATTCCTTGCTTGCCGTTCCGCCATCCGTAGTCCCCAGGTCCTTCCATCCTCCGGCGTAATATTTCACCGTTCCTCCGTCGAGTGAGTTCCCCGAACTGTCCTTCAGCTGTACCGTCGTGTTCACCGTCTGGAATACAACGATCTCAGGCAAACCCGTGTTCTGTGTTTTCTCCTGATAGGTGCCCAAGTAAGACATGCTGAAGGTATAGTTTCCAGGCAACAATTCCTTGCTTGCCGTTCCGCCAACCGTAGTCCCCAGCTCCTTCCACCCTCCGGCGTAATATTTCACCGTTCCTCCGTCGAGTGGGCTCCCCGAACTGTCCTTCAGCTGTACCGTCGTGTTCACCGTTTGGAATACAACGATGGGGCTAGCGCCTGTATTCTGTACCTTTTCCATGTATGTACCTTCGTATGTCATGCTAAAGGTGTATGCTTTATCAGGCAAGTCCTTACTAATCAATCCAAAAGCGTCGGTTACCCCAAAATCCTTCCATCCGCCATCGTAGTATGTGACGATTCCACCGCTTATCGGATTCCCGCTGCTGTCTTGCAACTTAACGACTGCAGCAGTCAAAGGTGCAGCAACATTATTGGTAATGTCCACAATCGTCATGGAGTAAGGGTTCAATTGAATCTCTCCGGCGAAATTGGAAGATGGCGTCTCCGGTAATGGATTAACCTGTGGCGCGTCCAACCAACTCGCATTCGGGTTCGTCAGAAACGATGGCAAAGGATTAGAGCCCCCATACACCCAATTCGTCTTGAGATCCCAGCCTGGTAGGGAAACATTGACAGGGTTCATGGTCCGATTGGCGAAAACGACCTTCTTAATGCCATTAGTGTCACCGAAACCCCATGCGCCAACATCCGCGACGTTATAATAGACATCCGTTGCGATGAACCGCAGCTTTTCATTTTGAACATTGCCTTGTGCAAGATTGAGCTTGTAATAGCTGCTATTGGAGTCAAGCAGACCTCCCAAAGCTTTAAATACATAATAATTCGGTAATTCAGTGAGATCTCCACCGGCGGTTTGCTGCACGATGCCAAACCCTTGGGGATCTACCATCGCATGTACGTCGGAAATCGTCACTGCACCCGACTCGATCATTTGCAGCACCCGTTCCATATTGTGCATCGCAAATCCCGGGGTTTTCATAAATTGTTTGCGTGCCTTCTCGTTAGGGTCTTTCTCACCAAATAGGACGGTTGGAAGAGAAGACCATTCCGTAACCCATATTTCCTTGCCTGGGAATTGGTTTTTCTGAATAGACAGACCTTCCAATGCACTTTGATTATACGTATATAAGTATCTCATCATTTTGCTGTTCGTTAGATCAAATAGATTTGGAATAGGTGAATACGCATGGACGATGATGGCGTCGTAGAAACTGCTGTCCGCCATTAGTGTTGGATTCCATAGGGCAACGCGCCCCCCTTGTGTAGCTGCCCAATCCACATCAGGGTCTGGCAGATTATTAGGGTCAGCAGCTATTCGGTCTTCCAAATCTTTGGCGACAGCCACAATCCCGATTTTAATAGTCGGATCTATGCCTTTGATTCCCTGATAGATCAATTTGCATTTGGCCATATATTCAGATACTGACGGGAAGCTTGCATCAAACAAGATGGAATAAAGCTCGTTCCCCAATTCCACATAGATCGGTTGTGTGGTTTGCTGTTTCATCTGTTGGACTTGTGCCAGGATTTCACTCACTGACTGAGAGATTACATTTATGACAAATACGTAGGGAACCTCTATCGTATTGGCGAGATGGTAGGAATCCGCCAGATATAACCCTGGGTACCCAGGCTGCAGATTCACATTCTCTACCGCCCCAACGGTTCGATTCCCATAGAATTGCTGATAACGTGGATCTTTGGAATTCATAACCGTGCCCCCATTGTACAAGTAGTAATTTGCACCCGTACCATCGGGTCCACGAACATTTTGAAGCTTGAGGTCGATGCCCAGATTATCGAAGCTTTCCAGTTGAAAGTCAGTCACCCTTCCAACCTTAACCAGTTGTTCGTTATGTGCTCCTAGGAAATGGGATGGCAAGGCATTCGGAGTCGGAACAATCGCGAATTCGGCCATCGATACGGTTAGTTCCGGCACAGGATTCACAACAACTTGAGTCGAAGCCGAGAATCCGCCGTCTACGGTAGTAACGGTGATTATCGCTGTCCCTGCAGACAAGGCTTTAATGGCTCTGGAAGTACTCGAGCCTCCTACCAAACTTACCACGGAAGGATTACTGGAAGTCCATATGGTCAACGGATTATCTACATCCGCCGGACTAACCGTAGCTGTAAGCTCCTCCGCTTCCCCCATGTACAGGGAAGTACTAGGTTTGTTAAGGCTAACACCTATAGGCCGGACATAGACAACGATATCACTCTTTTCCTGAAAAGAACCGTCATACGTAGCAGCAGTAACGACTGTCTGACCCTTCGCTATAGCTGTAACCACTCCCGTCTGGTCTACTGTCGCTACCAGCGTATTGCTTGAAGTCCACACCACACTTTTTCCCGTTGTATTGGTCAGCTGCAGCTGTTCGCTATTTCCACTTGCGATCCCAGTAAGTTTGGCACTCAGAATAAAGGGCGAGCTTTCATGGTTCCATATTTGTATGTTATCTAGAGTAGCCTTTATATTATACGTGGTCAGCTGCACCTTACCGAATACATAGGAAACATTGGAAATGGCTCCCGCATACATATAGTCAGGGTCGGTTGCGCTTTTCACATAAACCTGAACCCAATTATCCAAGGCGACCAATTTAATATCGTAATCCGTTTCCGTGTTAAAAGTCATGGCATACATCGACTGCTCCGTGCCGCCCGCTTTGACGTAACTTAATCCGGTGCTTCTGATCAGTAAACGTGTATAATCCGCTTCGCTGACATACCTGAACTTCACAGAAATAAAGTTGCCTGCCAGGTTTTCACCCCGATTAAACCTCATAGCAATCGTTTGGTTCCTCCACGTTGTTTCTGCCCCTTTCATTTCGATCAATGAGGAGGCCGTTGAGGTGGAAGACAGCCGAGAATTATCAACCGTCCAAGTCCCATACACCGCTTTCCAAACGCTCATGCCCTCGCTGAAATCGTCCTCGAACTGCAAGATACCGGTAGGATTAATCGGATCCTTGACCTCGATTTCAGCTTTATCCCGATAGGTGTTATCATATGTTGCTGCGGTAACGACCGCCTGTCCCCGTGCGAGTGGGGTAACAGCTCCAGTCTGATCTACAGTCGCTACCTGGTTATCGCTTGAACTCCAGATCACACTTTTCCCAGTCGTATTCGTCAACTGCAGCGTTTGGCTATCCCCCTTGTTGAAAACGCTTAACTTTTTACCTAGCATAAACGGCAAGCTTTCATGGTTCCATATTTGAATGTTATCTAAAGCTGCCTTTACATTGAACGTTGTCAGTTGTACCTTGCCGAAATTGTAGGACGCATTGGAAATCGCACCCGCAACGATGTAATCAGGATCGGCAGCGCTTTTTACATATACTTGCACCAAATCGTCCAGGGCTACCAGCTTGATATCATAATCCGTTCCTGTGTTGAATGTCGTTGCATAAAAAGACTGCTCCGCTCCACCTGCTTGGATATAACTTAATCCCGTGCTTCTGATCAGTAAACGTGTATAATCCGCTTCGCTGACATACCTTAACTTGATCGAAATGAAGTTGTCGTTTGAGCTTGTGGCGAGTCTGTTAAACCTCATGGATACCGACATGTTCCGCCATTTGGTTAGTGTCCCTTTCGGCTCAAGCAGTGAGGACGAAGCGGCCGGAGAAATAAGCTGCGAATGGTCGATTCCCCATGCTCCAGATACAGCATTCCACAAACTCATGCCGTTGCTGAAATCGTCTTGGAACTGCAATGCCCCTGGCGAAACAACGGGATCCTTCACATAGATATCAAATCTGACTTGTTCCAGATTATCAGCAGTGGAAGCCGTAATCGTCACCAGGCCCCTGCCTGCAGCAGTGACCACACCATTGCCATCTACGGTTGCCCTTGTCGTGTCACTAGAAGTCCAGACAACGGTTTTCCCGGTTGTATTGATTAGCGACAAAGCAGATTGACTTCCCAAATTCAAAGATGACAACACGCTTCCATTCGCCATAAATGTGTAAGATTGCGTATTCGATACCTTAACATTATCCAACAGCACCTTATCATTGGAAGTTTGGAATCTCAGCTTTCCGCTTTGTACGGGTAAGCCTGCAATCGTCCCTGCGCTCGTATAAGTGGATTCCCCATCCTTTTTGGCGTATATAGCTGCCGTACTTCCTGATAGCATCATCTTTACATCATAGTTAGTACCCACATTAAATGTATAACTGGAAAGGTACGACTCCGCAGCTCCATTTAATGAATAACTTAACCCCGTAGGTCTGATTAACAATCCCAAATTGCTCAAGCCACTCACATACCTTGTAAAGACTCTTGTAAAACCGCCTCCTGGCGCTCCCACGATTTGGATTCGAAACTCGACAATTTGATCCTGCCAAACGGAATTCGATCCCTTCGGCTCTATTTCGTTAGTGCTGCCCGAGGTCACGCGAAGCGCGCCGTTGTCAACCACCCATGATCCTTTTACCCCCTTCCATAACGACATGCCCTCACTAAAATCATCTTGAAATTGCAGTACGCCAGTATCTCCAGCACCAACAGCCAGGCTTACTGGTCCTCGAAATAACAATGCAGCCAAACATATACTAAAAATCACACCCCAGATAATCTTTTTATGCATATTGTAAACAGCCTCCTCTATGAATATGAATAATTAACATAAAATGTAAGCGCTTTATTTTTATCGTGAAGCGAAAACAACAAGGTTGTTCCGTGCCGACTTGAACACAAAGCATCCTTGCTGTTCCCTCTTAGCAGTTACCTATTCCACAATTTCACAAACAACTTCATTGGCTCCCAAACGAATTACTCGATTTTGGAAAGAGATCATCTTCTCCTCCTTGGAATCATTCCAGAAAACGAAGAGTCTTCTCGCATTATGAACGTATTCCGTTTTGATGATTCCCTCAGGCAGCTCCATGTTGGTATCCAGTGAGAAGGTGCCGTGATAGAAAAATTCGGAGTAGCGTTCGCGTAAGGCGATCAGTTCCTTGACGTGGCTCGCATAGGCCGGAGCCGCAGTCACTGTCGCCCGAGAGCGGTAAATGGCAATGTCAAAGCGGTATCCATACACAAAAGCGAAGTGAAGCTGCTGCTTAAAATCGCTTCTCTCATCGTGCATGTAGCGATTGGACATAATCGTCTCGGGGAACGTTTGCCGATAAAGCTCAGGGAACGACTCCTCATCTTTAAAACTCGCGTATTGGCAGCTATGATGGAAATCCAGAAGAGGTGCATAGCAATCGACAACGAATTCAGAGCCGAAAGCTTTATCCCCTGTGCATAATTCACGCATTTGCTGCAAATTGCGCCGCCGATAAACCGTCTCGTTATCCCCCCGGTTTCCATGATCATGCGAAGCATCGAAACAGAGATGTGGAAAATGTCCAGCGATCTGATCATAGAAAATGGAGTCCGGATTGTAGCTTAGTTTTTGTTGACCGATCTCAATAAGATGCTTATTCCATTCATCGGTCGCCTGACAGGCAGACACAAAGCTTTTATAGCCAAAATTGCGCAGCAGCATGCCGTCATTGTTGAATTTGTAATGCTCCCTGTACTCCATGCCATCAATATTTTTACGGCAAATCCGATGCCCAGTTTCCTTGTAATAGTCTGATTTTACATCGATCAGCACACCATTTGTGTAAAGCGCAACACGTCCCCCCCGACGCTGCACTTCCGCAATCGCTGCTTTAAACCCTTCTTCTCCGCCAAGGGCAGGATCCGGCTCATAGACGGGATAACCATTATCGAAGCCGCCTTTCCACCAACCGAAGAGCAGAATCATTTCCACTCCGACAGCCTTGCCTTCCTCGTAGACGCGCGGTAAATCTTTATAACGGTAGTAAATTTTGCCGAATTGATGCTTCATGATGATTCGCTGCCAACCTGGAAGTTCTTGTACCCACTCGGGTTTCTGCGGTTCACTAAACCAACCGTTCGCCCATTGCCGATAAATGGCCGAGCCTTGCCGCCAATCCCCGGGAACGAACGCGACTACCGAGGTCGGGGAGGAAACTTCTTCTTCTCCTTGCACCAATGGGAACTGAGAAACGGCGAGAACGAGACGCGGATCGCTGTTGCGCGGGCCTATTCCTGCGGCCAACACACAAGTAGTGAAGTTATCATCATGCCGACCTACATAAAGGAAATGCGAGCCACTTTGTACGCCAAACCAAGCCATGCTGCCGAAACTCGGATAGGTCATGTCGAGCCAGATCTCATGGTCATCACTGGACATGTATTCCGTGTGAGCCTTGTCAATTGCCTTCCAAGGATCTGCAAGTCGGTGTCCATGCCCCTGACTACGGTACAGGACATCGCGATTACGCTGTTCATCTGCAACGACGGATACATCTACGAACGGAAGTTTGACCTCATTAACCCGTACTTCGCTTTGATTGGTTACCTTGTATGAGAAGTGCAATTGTTCTCCTACTACTAAGACCTGCACCCGAAACAATACTGGATAGGTATTGCCGTCCTCTGCTTCGAGCTGATTGTATTGGATAACCAATCCACCCTCAATTTCAGTTACGGTCCCGCTCTGAAGACTTGAACGAACGGACATATCGCGAAACTCGCCGTCGTCGAGTTGAATTCTCCAGAAATCCGCTCCTGCGCTCTCTTGTAATAGTAGTCCCTCCGCCGACCAACGTACGAACCGCCCCTGCGGATCTACGGCGAACTGTAATTGTCCTGCCCTAATTGAATGAGTCATTTGTCCAATCTGTCCTTTCCTTATCTTAAATATAGACCGCCGTTCACATCCAAAATAACTCCGGTAATGTACCTAGCTTCGTCGCTTGCCAGGAATACCGCCGCTGCCGAAACGTCTTCAAGCTTCCCTAAACCTAGGGGGACTGATTCCGTTAAATTCTTTACCTTCTCATCCCCGTGGGTTTGAAGCAATAATTCGGTTTCGATGATGCCCGGAGCGATTGCGTTAACGGTAATGCCATAAGGAGCAGCCGTACGAGCGAGCGTTTTCGTGAAGCCGATCTGTCCGCTTTTACTAGCAGCGTAGTGAACATGGCCATACAAGGCACCCTGATGTCCAACAACCGAACTGATGGAAATAATCCTTCCGCTTTTTTGCGGCATCATGATGTCCATGGCATACTTGGAGCATAGGAAGGTGCTCGTCAAGTTGTTGTTGATGATTTCATTCCAGCTTTGCAGCGACGTTTCGCCTATCGTTTCCGCCCTAGAAGTTCCGGCATTGTTAACCAGTACATCTAGGCGTCCATACTTCTCTAGCGCCAAATGAAACAATCTCTGGACATCCTCTTCTTGGCTGACATCCGCTTGGATCACAATGGCATCCCGCCCTAACGCCTTGACTAGCTCAACAAGTTGAAGTGCACTTTCCGTGATCTCCAGCGCGTTAATAATCACATTAGCTCCCGCTTGAGCCATACCTAAGATCATCCCGCGTCCGAGACCTTGCGATGACCCCGTTACCATAACCACTTTGCCAGATAAATCAAACATAACGATTCTTCACCTCGGTTTCTAAAATGACTTAAAAGTAGTTTTCGGCAGCCGGTGGTCGAATTTGAATAAGTTGCCCGTTATAATGCCTTAAATCGTGCGGGACATAAGGATGCTTAACGGCTGAGTCTTCATACAGTTCAATGCCTAAACCCGGTTTATCAGGGATTGTCATATAGCCATCCTCGAAATGCAGCTGTTCATCCGTGATCTCTTTACGCCAAGGCACATCACTTGCCATAATTTCCAAATAGAAAAAGTTAGGCGTGCAGGCGGCCAATTGCAGTGTAGCTGCATTAGCCACAGGGCCGCTTGGATTATGCGGGGCGAATGGAATATAGTTCGTCTCCGCCATTGCAGCAATTTTGCGACATTCCATAATGCCGCCGGCATGGCTGATATCCGGCTGCACATAGTCAAGCGCTCTTCGCTTGAACACTTCGCTGAATCCTTGTCGCGTAAACAATCTTTCCCCGCCTGCGATGGCCACCGGAGATTTCCGCCTTACGTCTACCATGGCATCCAAGTTATCTGGTGGAACCGGTTCTTCAAACCACACTGGCTTGAAAGCTTCGATCTCCTTTGCGATCTTGATCGCTGTAGGTACGTTAAAACGGCCATGCCCTTCAATGAACAGATCCATATCATAACCGACGGCATCTCTCACAACGCCAATGCATTCAAGAGCTTTATCCAGTTCCTCATTCGAGAGGGTCATGTACGCTTTGCCGAACGGATCCCACTTGAGCCCCTTGAATCCTCGCTCCATCGCTTCCTTGGCTTTTACACCAAAATCCTCTACGCAAGTGGCGCCGGCAAACCACCCATTGGCATACACCTTCACCTTATCGTGAACCTTGCCACCAAGCAGCCTGTGAACCGGAACGCCCAGTGATTTACCGTTAATGTCCCACAATGCCATTTCCACTGCACTGAGAGCAGACATCAGAACGGCTCCGCCCCGCCAATAGGCATCGCGATATATATTGTGATAATGCGCTTCGATATCAAGCGGGCTTTTACCAATTAGGTACCGTTTTATATCTTCAATTGCCCCAACTACAGCATTCTCTTTATACTCCAGCGTTGCTTCGCCAACCCCTGAAATACCTTCATCTGTGTAAATTTTGACGAATACGAAGTTCGTACGGTAACAATCGACGACAAACGTATTCACGCCAGTAATTTTCATCTACGCACCCCTATGAACCTTGTTTTATTTAATCACTCTATTTCTTCTCTGGATGTTCCTTTTTATAAATTTCCGTAGCTTGCTCAATCCACTTCTGACCGCCCGCATCCAAATATTTTTTCTTGAGCGTCTCGTATTCTTTGTCAAGATCGCCTTTGGATACGATTAAGGAAATGAAGATTTCATTCATGATGTCTTCTAATATTTTCTTTTTCTCCAATTCAACGGCAGGAATATCGTAAAGATAAGCGTCTTCGATCACATTGTCAGCAGCAAGCTTCAATCCGGCTTTCGTTTTATCGTTCAACAATTGAACTGAAAAACCATTAATTCGATTCATGACTCCGTTGTAAGCGAATCCTCCCTCATTACGCAAGCTAGTTGCATCATCATAAGGTTTAATCCACGAGAACTTGCCGTTCTCCATCGAGTAATGCTTGCCCTCAATACCTGCCCACGTCAATTTGTCGCCTTCATTACTAATCAAGAAATCCAATACTTTCATTACCTCAACAGGATGTTTGGATGATTTGCTGATGTGCATCCACGGGCCTGAGTCCTCAAGGTATAAATTAAGTGTGCCTCCTTGATTGTTTGGTCCCTTAATAACGGTATACTCAAATTCCGGCTTTGGATTTTCAACATACCGAGTCAACCAGTTCTGCGTAGTCCCGTTCGGGGTGAAATCGAAAGCCCCCATCTTGCCGTTCCATAGCTTCTCAAATTCTTTCAGATTGGAAATCGTAGCAAACTCGGGGTCCATCAAGCCTTCTTTATTCAATTTGTTCAGGAACTTGATGGCATCCATAAATCCGGGCTGCAATACCCATGGAAGCACTTTCCCATCCACCATTTTACCTCTTCCGATCGGAACGCCGTAGGCCGCAAAGAAGTGTATAAACGTTTGGTAGCCGCTTCCTCCTCCGAAGTAAGCCCCCACACCAAGCGTATCCTTTTGACCATTACCGTCAGGGTCCTGATTAGCGAATGCTTTCAAGACTGTATAGTATTCATCAATCGTCTTCGGAACGGGCAGCTTCAATTTATCCAGCCAGTCTTTGCGAATAGCCAGTGCACTACCGAATCCCCAACCACGCGGGATGGCGTACACTTTGCCATCAACTTGCGTAGCACCTTTTAATATGGAGCCTTTGTTGTCCAAAATATTTTTCCCGTTGCTTTTCAATAAATCATCCATTGGAATAATGGCCTGATTACGAACTAAATCCTTAATTTTCGCTTTATTAGGGTTTAGGAAAGCATCGGGCATATCACTTGATGCAATCATTGTATTTAATTTCGTTTCTAGGTCTGCCGTGTCTACAGTCAAGAACTGGACATTAACACCCGTTTTTTTGCGAATTTCCTGGACTACCGCGTTATCCTCAGGAAAATTAGTCGTCTTGTCGATCAAAATTCGTACCGTTACCGGTGCTGCGGGTTTGCTGCTTTCACCTGTTTTATTGCCTTCTTTGCCTGTGTTCCCTGGAGCAGAGCAAGCGACTGCACTCAGCATCATAACGCTGACCAAACCTAACGTAACTGACTTCTTCAACTTCACCATTCACATACGCCCCCTAGGCATGTATTTATTTTGTGAGCTTACAATCGCTCTTCAAAATCTAACCCTTGATGGATCCTACCATTACGCCTTTTACGTAATATTTTTGCAAGAACGGATACACGAGCAGCATCGGGATCACGGAAACAACAACCGTAGCCATTTTGACAGATTCTTCGGTGACCATCCCGATGGAGGAAGCTAAGCTCTCCGTACCTTGAACCTGCTGTAACGAACTGCTCTGCAGCATCGTTCGCAGAAACACCTGGAGTACTTGTTTCACATCAGAGTTGATGTAGAGAATAGCATCAAAATACGAGTTCCAATGGGCTACTCCGTAAAACAAAGCAATTGCGGCGATAACAGGGCCCGACACGGGCAGGATTACCGAAAATAATATGCGAATCGGAGCAGCTCCATCGATGTTTGCCGATTCCTCGAGCTCGGCGGGCAAGCTCTGAAAGTAATTTTTCAAAATAATTAGGTTCCATGCACTGAGAGCGGTTGGAATAATGAGCGACCAAATCGAATCGATCAAACCGAGCTCTTTGACAATTAAGTAAGTCGGGATCATTCCCCCGCTGAACAGCATGGTGAAAAAAATCATCAGCGTAATGAAGTTTCTGCCCACAAATCTTCGAATGGAAAGGGGATAGGCCAACATGGCGGTCAACACAATATTGATCGCGGTTCCTATAACTAAGCGGAAAATGGAGTTTCCATAAGCATAATAAATCCCTTTGCTCTGAAGCAGCAGTTCATATGAAGTAAGAGAGAACCCTTTCATCCATAAAAAAAGCCCTCCACCCATAGCTAGCTTTGGATCACTTAACGAATACATCAGCACATGCCAAAATGGATACAAGGTAAAGATAGATACCAGCAGCATGCCTATGTTCAAAATGAAATACCATAAACGTTCCCCAAATGACTCTCTCACCAGGTGAACCTCCTTCGTACAAAATCGGTTACATCAAACCACTATCTGAATCAATTTTTTTGGCAATAAAATTTGTAAATAAAACTAGGACTAGACTAATCAACGATTTGAACAAACCTGATGCGGTAGCCAAATCATATTTCGCTTCTTGGAAAGCCAGTTTATAAATATACGTGTCTAAAATTTCACTAACCTCGTAGACCTGAGGGTTATAGAGTGCAAACACTTGATCCAGACCCGTGTTGAGCATGCTGCCCACGCGGAAAATAAGTAAAATAACAATCGTCGTCCGTAAACCTGGCAGCGTAATATGCCAAATTTGCTGCCATTTCTTCGCGCCATCCACTTTTGCCGCCTCGTACAACTGTTGATCAATCGTTGCAATGGTAGCGAGATATAGCACCGTACCAAAGCCCGCTTCCTTCCAGATATTCGATATGACAAGCAAGCTCCGGAAATATTCCTTACTGCTCAACAAGTTGAAGGTGAAATTCTCATACCCGAAAAACCCAGCTATTTCTTTGATTACACCAGTAGAAGGAGATAAGATGGCAAACAAAATACCCGAGATAATAATCCATGACACAAAATGAGGCAGGTAAATCGACGTTTGAACGAATTTCTTATACAATTGATGCCGGATTTCATTCAGTAGAATAGATAAAATAATCGGAAACGGAAAAGCAAATACCAGTTGGTAGATCGAAATGATAATGGTATTCTTGAAAGCTCTGTCGAATCCATACATGGTGAACAACGTTTTGAAATTATCCAACCCAATCCATTCGCTGGCGAAAAATCCTTGATAGATATTGTACTTTTTGAATGCGAGCAAAATGCCGTACATCGGTATGTAATGGAACACGATAAAGAACAAAATCCCTGGAATAGCCATGAGGTATAATAGTTTATCTTTCCGAATATGGGACCATTTCCGCTTCCGCTCTAGTGACTTTGAAGACCCATTAAGTTTCGTCACCGTTTGATCATACAACACGCTCAACCCCCTTCTCTTGTAAGCGTTTTAATTTGTGAACGAAAACGACATCTAGGTTTTAGATGGTTTTCCCGTTGCTTTCATTCTTGCAATCAAATCCTGTTTGGCCTTAATGACGTGATCTCTGGCAATATTTGCGGCAGCTTCTGCATCTCGATTTTTCAAAGCCTCCAGCAGCTTCCGATGATCGTTACTAATATCGGCCCCCCGGTTCGAACCAAAGATTTGGCGCATGCTGTCAATCAGTCCCCAATGTCGGTCAATAATGCGAATCGCTTCGGGATTTTGCGCCAGATTATTGATGATTTTGTGAAAGCTCTCATTCAGTTTCAGGCATAATCCCAAGTCACCTTCTTCAGATGCCTTCTCGTATTTCTCTTGAATGGCAACAAGTCTGTTGTAATCGCTATCCGTCATGTAAGGTACTCCATTATGAACCAACATCGTTTCAATCGCCATTCGAATATCGTACATATCAGATACGAACTTCTCATTTACCTCCCGTACGCTTGCTCCTTTATGAGGCAGTAAACTAACGAGTCCTTCCCCCTGGAGCTGTTGGAGAGCCTCCCTAATCGGCATCTGACTAACGCCGTAACGATTGGATAAATCAACGATCCGCAAACGTACACCAGGTTTAAATTCACCGGATAAAATATCTTCACGTAATTTATCGCGAACCCGTGTGTAAGTCGTTTCATTTAATGCTGATTCCTGAGTTACATCCATAGTTTTTTCTCCTCTAAATTTATCTTATTTGATATTTGATATAATATCACATCTGAATTGACTATGTAAACGTAAATTTGATATTTGATCAAATATCAAATATTATTGCATAGGTTCGATTCCTGATAGTTAATCTTGCACGACAAGAATAACCTAGCCGATGGCCAGGTCCTTGTCTAAAACCATACATTTTGTGCTGCCTTCTACTTTTTCTACCTTGCTGCGGTGGAGCGAACTTCTCTTTGCTACCACTCGCTCGGATTGATACCAATTCGTCATCTTCCTCGTATGTAAAGATGAAATATATCGTTACAGACACGATTCCACTTCCCCTCGCAACTGTAACGATGAAAAATATCGTTACAGCCTCGCTCAGCGCGCAAAAACTGCTTTCTTTTCGCACAAAAAAGGGTCCTCTACAAGTCAAATGACTTGAGAAGACCCTTTTTTATGTACTTAGGCTAATTGTTCCACGATACGATCGGTGAGCGGATACACAAGCTCCTCTTCTAAGGTGAAATGTTTGAGCAGTATTAAGCAAGCTGTCATTAATTCCGATGCCATCAAATGTAAAAACTCCTCATCTATCGGCACTTTCATCGCATTCACACCATCTACGAAAGCCTGCACGACTCTTTTCGCCAAGTCATGATCCTGCTCTAAAACAGTCATGGAACGAGAGACAGACAGCGCTGTTGTTGGTTGTAAATAAGATTGCAGAAGAGGAAATAGTTCTTTTTCTTCCCATTCCGAATGCTGTTCCAGCTCTTCAATAAGGGAAAGAATTAGATCTTGGAGTTCAATCAGCTTACACATTCCTATTGAGCAATCCTCGAGGGAGTACAAAGAAGCAGCCATCGTTCGGATCTCGGAGAGCTGCTCGCGCATCTGCACATGCTCCTCCTTCAGACGCTCTACGAGCATTGGAAAATAGCCGGGATCCATCATGTACTCCCTATTCGTTCGAATGCTCAAACGGTCATTCATTAGACATCCTCCTTCGAGTTTTCGTTAGAAAACTTACTTCATAAGCATAAAAAAGCTAACCCATTCCGCATTATCATTGTATGCAGGATGGGTTAGCTAACATGCGCAGGAATTGTCTTAGAAACAAACCGTTATCGAATGCGGCTCTCCGTTAAATGAAACTGATTTACAAGCAAGAGCAGCGACTCCGTAATCGCGCCAACATCCCCCGTCGTTTGGCGCACGTGAAGCATATCCTGCAGAAGCTCTTGCACGGTGCGCTCAACCTCCGCCGAGATTTGGCGATTCTCCATGCTTACCGCCGCTACCTTCTCCATCAACGCAACCACTTCATCCACCACCTGTGTCTTCATGGTATCGTTCGCGTTCGCGCTACTGAGAATTTCAGACGCCGCCGCCACAATTTGCGTCCCCTCCAGAACTACCTTGGTGCCTTCTTCCATCGAGATGAAGGCTTCATTCGCATGATGTTCAATATGCTCAATGGTGTCATTGATTTCCATTGTCGACTTCTTGGTCAACTCAGCCAGCTTGCGAATCTCTCCGGCCACGACAGCGAAGCCCTTCCCGTGCTCACCTACCCTCGCGGCTTCAATAGAAGCATTCAGAGAGAGCAGATTCGTCTGAGCGGAAATCTCTTCAATGACCTTAAGCAGCTTGGGAATTTCTTGGGTCGTTTGCAAAAAAGTTTGAATGGTACGATTCGTTTCAGCTACTTTCGCCGAAATATGATTCATCTTTTCGCCAATACGGTCCACTTCATCCTGCGCTACAGCAATTTGACCCGAAGCCTTCTCTTCCAATTCGCGCAGTGTCCCACTCATATTCTGCGTTACAACCTTCGCAACATCGATGTCCTTGAGCTGACCACGCAGTGAACGAATCATATCATGAATCTTGGTGCTCATTCGACCTGTCGATTGTTCCGTTGAACCCGTCGAATCATTCATACGTTCCTGGCTCAGCTGAACTTCAGCCGCAGCTTGTTTCACCTGCAGCATAATACCCTCAAGAGAATCGATCATATTATTAATCCATTTCGCCAATTCCCGCGTCTCATCACCAGCGAACTCCTGCACTTGCAGGCGCTGTGTCAAATCTCCGCTTCCCTCTGCGTTAATACGGATGAACTTATTCATTTGCGCGAGCTGCCTTACGATCGGCTTGCTGCCTTTTTGCCTTATAATGCTTGCGCCTGTTCCTCCATACACAAGACTTACAGCAGCCATAATTACTGATCCCCATGCACTGGAAACTTGTCCATTCAGCAGCCAAAAGCCCCCTGCTGATAGTAATATATAACCTACAATGAAGCGCAGCTGCAGCTTAAGCAATTTCCAGTCGATACTGCGAATCCGGTACACTTCCTCTAGATCGCCTTCACACATCATCCCCCAAACATCAGGGCAGTGCGGAAGCTGGAAGGTAACACCTTTGCCAATAACTGAAATATGCCGATAATCGGAATAACCCGGAAACTCAACGAATAGGTTATGTCCCTTTGCAATCGTTCCCGCAACCCCTGGATGAAGCTGTCCCGTTGCCGGATCCGTAAAAATGAGCTCAAGCTCCGTATGCTCCTTAACACCAACAATGCCGTAATCTGTGCGCACGCCATCTTTTAAATTGTCACCATGGGTAAAGGTAAGATCCTCAAAACGGCTGCGAGATAACGCTGTGCCTGGGGCAATCTGTTTATTTAACACAGGCTTCGCCATAAATAAATAATTATCTCCAGAGTCCGGATACACATGTCCTGATTCACGCTGGATCAAATCGCCGAGCACATCGTTCGGGACACGTCCGCAAATGGCCCCTTTCCATACTCCGTTAACCATTATAGGTGTAATAAATGCAAGCGTCATAGCATCGTGAAACGGCGAAGTGCTTGGACCTAGCTTTAAAGTAAGAGGATCGGAATAAGGTCCGAATAAGCATTTCTTGCCTTTACGTGCTTCCTCTAGCCCTTTTGTAAGATCACTTCCTGAATCATAAGATTTCCCAACATGAGTGGGGGACGTGGAGTATATCACTTCTGCTTTTTCATTTACTATGAAGATCTCCGAGAAATCGGCCCCGCTCTTTGACGCAGCTGCCAGCAGCCGTTGAACCATCGAACCATCCTGTGTCAAGCCTGTAGATCCAGGCTCAGAATCAAAGAGTTGCTCGAATAGTCGATCCAAATTGGACCAATATGCCTCTACCCAGCTTCGTAAAATTTCAATTCGCGTATGCGCAATCCCTTCGAAGATATGTTCCACATCTTCCTTGAGATAACGATTCAGACGATACGACCACCACAAAGGCAGACCTTTTCGAAATCCAAGCCAATCAAACATACCCCAACCCCCTATATTCACAATTAATATGTGACTTTATATAACATGTACTTATTCGACATTCTATAGCTGATTCCGACGTAAATCAAGATAAAAACAGAAAATTCTTGAAACATTCAAACATTTGATCTATTTGCGCATTTCTTGTCAGTTAATTTATACGTCATATACATTGACATAATTTTCTGATAAATTTACAATATAATAAAAAATCATTATTTTTCATTAGTTTGCGTCATGTTTTCTAACACAAAACAAGAACTTAGATCAGAAAGGAGGCCTGGTTTCTGCTTCGGGCCCATATCCTAACGTAGCTTCCACTCGAAGTATAGCTAAGAAACCAGGAGCTGCGATGTCCAAACCTGAGAATCTGGTCACCACCCCCTATGATCCCCGTCCTTTTTTTGATGAGATGTTTGTCAACTCGTACTCGGTAAGATCACATTATCAACATATTTTCCTTCAGTTCATGTCCATGAAGGCGGGAAATTTGAGCATGCGCCAAACGGCTACCATGAAACGCATGATGGAAGAAGGAATTACGTTTACACTCTACAGCCCTGATCAAGCAGAAGCATTGGAAAGAACCATCCCTTTCGATCCGATCCCACGAATCATACCACGGGATGAATGGCTCAAGCTTGAACAAGGACTTCAGCAGCGCGTTAAGGCGCTTAATATGTTTCTCAAGGATATTTATCATGACCAATGCATCTTAAAGGAGGGTATTATCCCAAGGAAAATGGTTCTTTCCAACTGCTATTTCCGACCTGAAATGATGCGTCTATCCATCCCGAATGATGTGTACGTAACCGTATCAGGTATCGATTTAATTCGTGATGAGCATGGCGAATATTTCGTTTTGGAGGATAATCTGCGATCACCATCAGGCTTCTCCTATTTGTACAAAAGCCGTTCCATCATGACGCACTTATTCCCTGAGCTCGTTTTTAGCCATTCGATCCAAGATATTGAGATTAGCTTAAATGTGTTTCTATCCGCATTGCGCCGGCTAAGCCCTTCGGGCAAATCCGATCCTGTCATTGGCTTACTGACCCCAGGTTGTTACAATTCGGCCTACTTCGAACATACGTTCCTTGCGCAGCAAATGGGCATACAGCTTGTAGAAGGACACGATCTCGTCGTCATTGATCATAAGGTATATATTCGCGGGATCAAGGGACTCCGCCAAATCGATGTCTTATATCGAAGAATCGACGACGATTTCTTGGATCCGCTCGCTTTTGATCCGAACTCGATGCTAGGTGTCGCGGGGATCATGAATGCCTATCGTTCGGGTAATATTAACATCGTTAATGCCCCTGGAACAGGCGTGGCCGACGACAAAGCCATTTATGCCTATGTTCCAGACATGATTCGTTACTATTTGAACGAAGAACCTATCCTGAATAATGTGCCTACTTATATCCTTTCTAGACCGGAAGAACGTGATCACGTACTGCAGCATCTAGATAAAATGGTCGTCAAAGAGACATCTCTCTCCGGTGGCTACGGTATGCTCATTGGCCCTTCGGCTTCTGAGAGTGAGTTGGCTGATTTTCGGCTAAGAATTATAGCGAATCCCGATCGTTATATCGCTCAACCAACGATTCAGCTCTCCAGAGCTCCTGTCATGATGGACGGTCAAATGGCTGCGCGGCATATCGATCTTCGGGCCTTCGTCATCGCTGGGGAGAGCATTCAGGTTATACCTGGCGGACTCACTCGGGTAGCGCTTAAAGAAGGTTCTCTCGTCGTGAACTCCTCGCAAGGCGGGGGATGTAAGGACACTTGGGTCACTAATTCATAGAGAAACAAATATTGATTGGAGGCAGGCGTTCATGGTGATGATGGGACGTACAGCGGAAGCTTTATTCTGGATCGGCAGGTATACGGAAAGAACGGAGAATCACGCAAGACTAATCGACGTGTATTATCATATTCGCGAGGAGAAGGAGTCTAGCAGCGATCAATCGTGGAGCCGATTAATTGATACGATTGGCGATCGTGCCGCATTTACTGAGCAGTATGGAAGCTTCACCGAGCAGCATGTCCTCCAATATATTACACTCGATAAAAATAATTCGAATTCTTTGCTCGCTTGCACCAACCATGCTCGCTCCAACCTTCGTAATATTCGTGAGAAAATGCCCGCAGAGCTGTGGGATATTATGAATGGCTTGTACCTGTGGCTAAAAGAAAAAGAAGTACGAGATATCACAAACGATTCGCCTCATTTGTTCTATCGTTTCATTCGTGACACCTTGTCTATGTTTCAAGGGGCGGCCACATCCGTCATGCCGCGTCAAAATGAATGGCACTTCGTGGAAGCCGGAAGATATTTGGAGCGTGCTGAGAACTTACTGCGCTTACTACAATCGTTATGTCATGACTACGCTAGGGAAGAGCTTTCTTCTTACCCGCTTATGCTGTCCGTATTGAAGTCGGTTAGCGGTTATGAGTCATATCGTAGGGAACATGCAGACACCGTTAATCTAAGCAGCATTATTAAATTTCTGATGTTTCATGAAACATTTCCACGCTCGGTTAGCTTCTCTTTCCAATCCTTGGAGCGTTCCTTACAGGGCATTCAAATGGAGGACCCCGATTTAAACCTTGCTGTACACAGGCTCGCTAAGCTAGCGGGAAAAGTAAAGGCTAACCTTGCTTGCATGGACGAAGATGATATTTTATCCGGCAAATTAGAAATGACTTTAAGTGCGCTTCGGGAATCCTGTAACGTGATGGGTTTAAGGATGTCAAAAGTCTTTTTTCCCTCCCGGGAAGAGGTCATCGCATGAAAAAGCTGGAGATTACGCATATCACTCGCTATTCCTACACCGATACAGCGCAGGACAGTGTCAATGAAGTTCGTTTAACACCACTCACTGACAATCGTCAAGCCTGTTATCACCACGCCATCACCACGGAACCTGCTTCAGCTTTCTTTACGTACTCGGATTTTTTTCATAATCGCGTACATGCTTTTACAGTCAATAAACTTCATCGCGAGCTAACTATTAAAATGGTGTCGACTGTCGTCACGCACGATAACGATAACATCCCATCAGGCGTCGCTTCTCCCTTAGAGGAGAAAGCGATGAGACTTAGCGATGACTTCCAGAATCAGCATGCGGAGTACTTGCTGCCTACCAGTTATACGGGTTTGACCCCTGAACTCAAGGCTTACTCAGATGCCATTTCCGATCAAAATATAAGTTTATACGAGTTACTGCACACAATCTACACAACGATTCATCGCGACTTCACCTATGATCCTTCCGCCACTTCCGTACAGACCACTGTCGGAGAAATGCTTCAATTTAAGCGTGGTGTTTGCCAGGACTACTCTCATTTTATGATTGCCATTTGTCGAGATAAAGGGATTCCCGCCAGGTACGTTAGCGGCTATCACTTTGTTGGCGATCTACAAGGAGGCAGCACGGAATTCACCCAAGCCTCCCACGCGTGGGTTGAGTGCCTGATCCCGGGAACTGGTTGGTTCGGTTACGACCCTACGAACAACTGTGAGGTCAATTGGCGTTATATTAAGCTCGGACACGGCCGCGACTACAATGATATCGTTCCCGTCAAAGGCGTCTATCGCGGTGCCGGTCAGCAAGATCTGGAAGTCATCGTTGATGTAAAGCTGATTGAGTAGTTCCTTCCACATGTGATTCAGAGTTTCTGACCCGCTTCACTCCCCCTCTTTTTTATCCCCTTTTGGCACGGACCATGTATTTAGTGTAGAATGGTGTCGAAGCTACACTAAACTGCTAAGAGGTGTTTGAATGGCTATAAGTTTCACTTTATCTATCATAAATCGATTAAAAAAAGAAATTTCTGAAACTCAACAAAGAAGTATCGACGAACAGAAAAAAAAGGAAAAAGCACTTTCAAAAATAAATCAATTACAAAGGGATATAAAAATAAGTACTTCACCCAGTGATTTAAGCAGCAAGATGTCTCGACTTAGTAAATTAAAGGATGAGATTAATAAAATCAACCTTTTACAAGTTGAATTATCCAAACAGTTGGTTCTTAAAAATGCAGCGCTAAAAGAGCAAATCTCCAAAGATCAACAACAGGAGAACAAAAACTAGATCCTTATAAGTATAGAGGGCTTGTACGTGTTTCAATGAAACACGTGTAAGCCCTTTTTTTGCCGTCCACTTTCATGCATTTATCAGAAAGTTGCCTAAAATGTTTGAAGTAAATAAAAGGAATTCAAGTTTATATGTGGAATTGTTTATACAACATACATGATCGAAGTCTAATGAATTAAATAGGAGGCTTACAGATGAAATCGACGGGAATAGTGAGAAAAGTAGACGAGTTAGGCCGGATTGTTTTACCGATTGAGCTGCGACGAACACTTCATATCGATATCGGTGACGCGATCGAGGTTTATGTCGATCCGGAGCGCATTACACTCAAGAAGTATATGCCAGCCTGTGTATTCTGCGGTAATTTCGAGAATATGACCTATTTCAAAGGCAAGCTGGTCTGCAGCTCCTGCGTAGAAGAAATTGTTTAAATCATGATTCCGGTTAAAATAGGATACAAAAAAGGCGTACAACTCTCATCCCGAGGGCTATACGCCTTATATTTTTATTTAGAGCTAAACCAAGAAAGTCCAATGGATATTAGAATGCCTGCTATCGCGATCCAAAATAAGTAGGAACGAAGCACACGTCCTAAGCTCTTATCTTGCCGATCCATAACGGCTTTCTTGCGAGAGCCGCTTTCTTGCGTCTCCCCATCTAACTCATCTGTCACTTGTGTGCGCCAATTTACGAATTGAAATCCAATTCCGCTAACCACAATGGAAATCATGAGTAAAATCAAAGAACCCATAAACAGTTTGTCCGATATGGACTGCATCATGCATCTAACCTCTCTGTCTTCACCTATATAGTTCTTCTATTATACTTCAAAACAGACTTTGAATACACACAAAAGCCCCAATCGAGTGAGAGTCGATTGGGGCTTGTTTACTTTTGCTGCTTATAGAGTTTTATCGCCTGGTTTCCAGTTCGCTGGACAAAGTCCACCAGCCTGAAGCGCTTGAAGCACACGCAGCGTCTCATCTACAGAGCGCCCAACATTCATATCTGTGACTACTTGGTAGCGCAGCACGCCTTCTGGATCGATGATGAACAATCCGCGATGCGCAGCGCCGCTTTCATCGTCTAACACGCCATATGCGCGTGCCGTTTCTTTAGAGAAGTCACTGACCAACGGGAACTTCACAGGACCTATGCCGCTTTGGTCGCGCGGCGTTTGAGTCCAAGCTCTGTGTGTATACACACTGTCGACAGAAGCTCCAACGATTTCACAATCCAGTTCAAGGAACTGCTCGTAATTGTCACTGAAAGCTGTGATTTCGGTAGGACAAACGAACGTAAAATCGAATGGCCAGAAGAAGAAAACAAGCCATTTTCCTCTATAATCTTCAAGCGATATTTTCTCTTCTAAGGTTTCCATATTCTTCGTCGATAGCAATGAGAATGAAGGCGCAGGAAGCCCTATTTTAGCAAAAGAATGTGAGGGTTGTACGGTTAATTGTGTCATGGTTATCTCTCCTCTATCTATTTAATTTGTATGATATTAGCTTGCGATTTCGGCCAAAGCTTTTTTGAGTTTGGTAACGTTGAGACCCAAAATTTTGTGTTCGCCAATGACCGTCACAGGCAAAGACATCAAGCCTAAATCGTGAAGCTCTTGTCCAAATTGATCATTCAGATCAATGTTTCTTTCTTCGTAGGAGACATTTTGTTCCGTTAAATACTTTTTCAACTGTTGGCAATAAGGGCAATTTGTACTTGAATAAACAATGACATTAGACATCAGAATTCATCTCCTTGTGGGGTATAAGATTATTTGTATTGCGGGATCAGCTGAGCCCGTTTATTAATAAATTTATCGACCGCCATGGCTGCGATGGCTCCATCAGCAGCTGCGACAACCGCTTGCTTCACCGGTGTGCGTCTAACTTCTCCAGCCCCGAATACACCTGCAATAGGTGATTGCATCGAGCTATCCAGAATCATAAAACCGTCCGCGTCCAGCGGAACCTGACCCTGTAGGAAATCTGTTCCAGGCTTACTGCCGGATAGGAAGACAAACACACCATCCACATGGAGTACTTCCTCTGAACCAGAACTCGTACGTATTCTAAGTCCCTCTACGTGCTTGTCTCCAAGAACTTCAAGCGGTTTGGCTTTGTAGAGAAAGTCAGTGCCAGGCAATTCTGGAACGTGATGAACGCCCTGCAGTTCAGGCCGTGGAACAATGAAGTATATTTTATCCGTAAATTTGCTTAACGCTTGTGCTTCTTCCAAGGCTTCCTCTGAATCACCAATGACAGCGACCGTTTTGCCATCGAAAAAGGCTCCATCACAAGTTGCACATGTACTAACGCCACGCCCTAACAAGCTTTCTTCCCCAGGTAGCATACGGTTGCGTCCTTTGGAACCCGTCGCGATAACGATCGACTTACCTTCATAGATACCGTCAGCCGTAAATACATACTTCGTATCGCCTTCCACATCTACAGCAGTAATCGTTGTTTGGATGAACTCCGCCCCAAAACCTTTGGCTTGCTCCCGCATCGTATCAAGCAAATCCTTACCTGATAGCTCCCCAATAACACCCGGGTAATTCGCAATTTTGTGAGTAATGGCCAAAGCTCCTGTATTCGGTGCCTTGTCAATAACGAGTGTCTTCAGATTTCCTCTTGCTGTATAGATAGCAGCTGAGGCTCCCGCCGGTCCAGCTCCAATAATAATGACATCATACATCGCTGTGCACTCCTTTCAACCCATATTGACTGCTTGTCCAATGAGAATCCATATCAGATAATAATTATTATAAATAAATAATATCAAAAGTCAATCCTTTTTAATAATTATTATAAATAAGAAGAAAGAACCCTCTCATAGTCTAACGACAAGAAAATACCCTCATTAGCGACAAGAAAGTCCCTACAATCATCGAAATCGAAAATTTTCACGACAAGAAGATACCTCAAATGCGTGCGGTTACCAAAATCGCGACAAGAAAATACCTATAATAAGTGCTGACATTAATAAGAAAAAAGCCATGGCTGCTAGCTGCGCCTTAGCAAATTCTTAATAAAGTCGGTATTCGATTGAGTACATATTGCGGCTTGAAGCATATCTTTCCCACAGCTGCAAGGAAATGCTTCAAGTACCCGCGGCAAAGTAATACTTCCAGAATCTCAATTAAAACGGGATCCGCAGCTGCAGATCCCGTTTTAATTCATCTAACCCATTCCTAGCAGCTTCTTGAGAAGCATGACTTAGCCACTAAACAACTGCAGAGGATCGAAAAAGAAGCCAAGGACGTTGTTGAATGTTTATCTATTCAGGTAAGATCCTAGCTATTACAGGGATAAGTTCAATTGTTCTAGCTGGTGTTTTAAGAGAGTCTAGTTTGCCTGATTCAGCCGCTCGAGCAATGGATCAAGAGACTCATCCGTAAGCCCGCCTCCGCTAAATGCAACTAAACCGCGAATAGGCAAATACTTCAGGAATGCTGCCATCAATCCTGACATTCCTTCCCCTTCATGGTTGGAAGAGCCGAACGGCGAATGCTTCAGCAAATCCCCTATGATAGAAGCGGCTTGAGGATTCCCCATCAGATCGCCAACTGTTGAATTTCGGGTATACGTCTTCGCTATCGTTATCGTCGAATTCACTTGCATGGTCTTCTTAAGTACGATATCCGCTGAAGATTTCCCGACCAGAATCTCGAACTCGCCTGTCTCAACATGCCAATTATTCATTTCGACGTTGAAATAAGCAAATGATCTCTTGTCAAGCCTAAAGGTGACGGTTTTCTCTTCTCCAGGCTTAAGCGATACTTTGACGAATCCTTTCAGTTCCTTCTCCGGGCGGGACACGCTGGTATGCACATCACGCACATAAAGCTGCACTGTCTCTTTACCAACTCTACTGCCGGTATTTTTTATATTAACCGAAACGTTGACCGAATCGGTGTCGTCCATCTCATCTTTGTCCAGCACTAATCCGCTGTATTCAAAAGTTGTATAGCTTAGCCCGTGACCAAATGGGAACAGTGGTCGAAGCTTCTTCTTGTCATAATAGCGGTAACCTACGTAGATCCCTTCCTTATATTCCACAAGGTCTCCATCACCCGGGAAATTCAAATAAGACGAATTATCACTCAACTGAACAGGGAACGTCTCTGCCAGCTTACCGCAAGGATTGGCATCGCCGAAAAGTAGATCGGCAATAGCTCCGCCCAGCGCTTGGCCGCCTAAGTAAGCCTCGAGCACAGCCTTTACACTCCCGATCCAAGGCATTTCAACCGGGGCCCCATTGCTAAGCACGATTACTGTCTGTTTTTGTACCGCGGTCACCGTTTCAATCAACTCCGTTTGATTGAACGGGAGGTTCAAATGCTCGCGATCAAATCCTTCCGATTCATATCTTTCAGGCAGACCGACGAAGAGAATAACTACCGATGCATCTACTGCAAGCTTGATCGCTTCCTCCAAAAGCTGTGGATTCGTTTGGTCTCCGTTCAACTCATAGCCCTGGGCAAACTCAATCTCCGCACCGCTTCCCGCCGATTTGGCAAGCTCCTCGCTGATATCTTCGAGCTTGGTTGGCTTAATATGCGAGCTACCTCCGCCTTGATATCTCGGCTGCTTGGCAAGTTGCCCGATGACAGCGATTTTGCCGGACTTCGGCATTGGCAAGATGCCGTCCTCGTTTTTAAGTAGCACCATACTTTCACGCGCGACTTCCCGTGCCAATAGATGATGAGCCTCCTGATCGAAGAAAGCCTCCGGCTTCTTGCTGTCGACCGCCTTGAAGACAATGCTCAATATCCGCTCAATAGCCGCGTCGAGCTTTTTCTCTGACAGCCTGCCGCTTTTCACCGCTTCGACGATTTTACGGTCACCGGCGCCGCTACTTGTCGGCATCTCCAGTTCAAGCCCTGCCGACAAACCGTCTGCACGCTCGTTCACTGCGCCCCAGTCAGAAACGACAAAACCCTCATATCCCCACTCGTCCTTCAAGATGTCCGTAAGCAGACGCTCATTTTCAGCGCAGTACTCTCCGTTAAGCTTGTTATATGCGCACATGACCGTCCACGGCTGACCTTTCTTAACTGCTCCTTCGAAGCTGGCCAAATAAATTTCCCGCAGCGTTCGCTCGTCGACGACCGCATCGGTCGTCATTCGGCGGTGCTCCTGATTGTTCGCCGCGAAATGCTTCAACGACGTCCCGACACCCTGGCTCTGCACACCTTGGATTTGTGCGGCTGCCATCTCAGAAGACAAGTAGGGATCTTCCGAGAAGTATTCGAAATTGCGCCCGCAGAGCGGCGATCTCTTGATATTGGCGCCGGGGCCAAGCAAAATGGCGACGTCTTCAGCCTGACACTCTTCCCCTAGCGCCACACCGACCTTGCTGATCAGCTCACGATCCCACGAAGAAGCAAGCCCCGCTGCAGATGGATAGCACGTAGCAGGAACGCTATCGAAAAATCCCAAATTATCTGCCGACGTACGCTGCTTACGAAGTCCATGAGGCCCATCAGTCATCATGACGGACGGAATGCCGAGCCGCTCGATCCCTTTCGTATGCCAAAAGTCAAGTCCCGAGCAGAGAGATGCTTTCTCTTCCAAAGTCATTTGTGAAATCAATTCTTGAATATTTCTTTTCATGGTTACCCTCCTAATGTAATGAAATCAACCTTTAACAGCACCAATGGTCATGCCTTTGACGAAGTATTTCTGGAAGAACGGATATGCGATCAGAACCGGGATAACGGCAATCACCGCAATCGCCATGCGGAATGTTTCGCTCGGCAGCTGCGCAATGCTCTCCCCAGCTTGCGAGCCGATCTCGCTGTTACTAGCCAAGAACTGGATGTCGCTAATAATCCGGTTGAGTACGTTCTGTAGACTGAACAATTTGGGGTTGGTTACATAAATTAATCCGTTATTCCAGTCGTTCCAGTAAGCCAATCCTTGAAACAAGCCTACGGTGGCCAGAATCGGTAGCGAGAGTGGCAGTACAATTTTGTAATACATTTTAAATTCGCTTGCACCGTCTATGCTGGCCGATTCCAATACCGGAACCGGAATTGTCGTCATAAAGAACGTTCGCATGAGAAGCACGTTAAAGCCATTCATTAAAAGTCCCGGAACGATCAACGCCCACAGCGTATTCTTGATATCGAATAGTTGTGTATAAATCAAGTACGTTGGAACAAGGCCGCCATTGAACAACAAAGTGAAAAACAGCAGAAAGGCGAAGAATGTTCCGCCCGGCAAATCGCGACGCGATAAAGGATAAGCGAGCAATGATGTGATTAATAGACTTACCGTTGACCCTATTATGGTTATGAGAATTGTAATCCCGTAAGCATTAAAAACGAGCGACGATTGCTGCCACAAATATTCGTATGCGCTTAAACTGAACTGTTTTGGAAATAAAGAATACCCATTCTGCAGGATTGTCTTTTCGTCCGTTATTGACGACATTGTCAAAAGAACAAACGGAAGCAGGCAACTGAGTGAAAACAAGATCATCACAAGATGTGCGGCCCACTGCCAAACACGATTTTCATTATTCATGTATATCCCCCTTAGAACAGCGCGTTTTCTTTGTTCACTTTTCGAACAACATAGTTGGAAACAATAACGAGCACGAATCCGACTACCGATTGATAGAAGCCAGCGGCAGATGACATGCCGATGTTACCAAGCTGCAAAAGACCGCGGAAAACATAAGTATCGATGACGTTCGTAGTATTGAAGAGGGCTCCTGCATTCATCGGGACTTGATAGAACAGGCCGAAGTCTGAGTAGAAAATGCGCCCGATTGCCAGTAGCGTCAGCATGATGATGACGGGAGTGATAAGCGGTATTGTAATCGTACGAATTTGCTGCCACTTGGATGCCCCATCCAGCTTCGCCGCTTCGTAATATTCCGGATCAATGCCGATAATTGCAGCCAGGTAAATGATACATGCGTACCCTGCGCCCTTCCAGGTATGGACCAAGGTCAGAATGACCGGCCAGTATTTCGGCTCGTTGTACCAAGAAATCGGCTCGATGCCCAGCGCCGGCAGGATCGTCTTATTCATGAATCCGCTCTCGATGCTCAGCATCGAAAATACGAGATAACTGACCAATACCATCGAAATCAGAAATGGTAGAATGATAATGCTTTGATACAGACGGGACGCAAACTTGCTCTTGATTTCGTTCAGCAGAATGGCGAAGCCAACCGCAACGACGAGGCCGATCACAATGAAAGCTGCGTTATAAAGAATCGTATTGCGGGTAATCACATAAGCGTCAGATGTTTGGAACAGAAACTTGAAATTCTGAAAACCAACCCAATCGGACCTCCATATTCCTTTAGCGAAATTGATGTCCTTGAAAGCAATCGTGAGACCGAACATTGGTAAATAATTATTGATGACCAAATATACAATTCCTGGAAGCATCATTAGATAGAGCGGGCTGTATTTCCAAATTCTCTTCCTGGCATTGCTATGCGTACGTTTTGTCATTCCGAAAGTTCCCCTTTCCATTTCTATCGCCTTGTATGGTATCTTGCTGTACTCTCATAGTAATGAAATCCGGTTCGTCCCACTACCGTTTCTACGACTTTTGGTTTGCACTTTGCCGACTAGCCTTTCACACTTGATTCAATAAATTGTCCCTGTCAACAGGCAAAGTTGACAGGGACAATACAGTAATCATTTTTCTATCGCATTCAGTTCTTTGTTGATAACTGCCAACAATTCCGGGACAATATTTAATTGCACCAGTTGGGACATTTTCTGAATGGACATAACCCCTCTCATCACCTCAAAGAACGGATTATTGGCCATATGTTCAAAGTATTTAAGATATACTGTTTTCGCCTCTTCATTGCTATAGAGGTCTTCAATCGTGTCAAATGTAGAATAGTATCCGTCTTTCAATTCGATAGGCTCAGCATTGGATAGATCAAATTTTTCGAACCAGTTGACTACATTTTTTGCTGTTTCCGGTTTAACATGGATATAACTTTGGTCTATTTCCGCTGCATGATGAAGCACAATCTCATCCGTATGGATGACGCCAAATTCATCCGTAGCTTCGACTTTTACATAATTATCCCCTGCTATCAATGGTACATCCTTTATGATTTTCATCGGTGCGCCGCTCTTGATTTCGGTAAACAGAGTCTGATTTAGATAAACTTTGACATGATCCAAATTGGAAAGGATCACAATATCATTGAGCTCTTGGTGTCTATTCACAAATCGGCGGCCGGCTAGATGAACGAAGGGAACCTTAGACCAATAAGCTTTATAAAGATAAAAGGCGTCCTTTTTGATTTTCCGGTCAATGGTAACAAGTCCCTTCAAGTTTTTTCCGGTTTCGCCGCCTTCATTTCTATTGGCGCTGCCAAAATCAAACATGTTCCATACATAACCACCTAATACAAACGCTCGCTTATCGAAAGTTTCCAGAGCATTTTGATGGAATAACAGCTGGTATTCCTCCGTATAATCTTGGACCTGAGGCGTATAAGAATGGTACTTAGGATTCGTATCCACCCCGTATTCGGATACGAATACAGGAATTTTAGGTTGAGCTTGATGGAACTCATCAAGGCGATCTTGCAAGTCTTTGATTTCACCATAATACCAGCCGTAGTATAAATTGTATCCGATCAGGTCAGTAAAGCTATTTATAATACTTTCATTTTCGACACCGTTAATATTAGCTTGAACTGTTAAGCGACTAGGGTCAAACTGTTTGGCCAGAGCCTCCAGTTTTCTGATAGTCTTATAGGTTTGCTCCGTCTCGACACCAATTGTAATCTCATTTTGGATACCCCAACAATAGATAGAACAATGATTATAGGCCTGCTTAATAAGCTTTTCCAGCTGTTCTTCCGCATTATGATTTTCCGGGTCCTTGGTGGAAGGAACGCTGATAAATGGAATTTCTGCCCATACCAACAGTCCGTAACGGTCGCATAAGCTGTAAAAATAGTCATCATGCTGGTAATGGGCAAGACGAAGGCTGTTCGCTCCGATTTCCCGGATCAAGGCCATATCTTCATCCATATGCGTTTTCGTAATAGCATTGCCTACACCGACGAAGTCCTGATGACGGCATACGCCGTTTATCTTGACTGGTTTGCCATTCAAGAGCAAGCCTTGTTCCGTCGTTGCTTCAACCGTCCTAAATCCTATCGCGACATGCCGAGAATCGCAGACTTGTCCCTCGATGACGACGGATACCTCTACCGTATAAAGATAGGGTTGATCTACGCCGTCCCAAAGAATCGGATTTGCAATTTCGCTTCTTATGCTGAATTTTGCTTCATTTTCAAGAACAAGTTCTGAGTTTGCCTCCATGACTGTTCTTCCTTCTTCATCCTTGAGTAGTATCTTAAGTACTCCCTCTTTGGAGACGGAGGATTCATTCACGATTTGACCATGAACGGCCAATTCAAATGTTTCTGGGGCAATTTTCTGTTGTGTCAAATACACTCCATCCCGTCCGTTGTCCATAACGTCAAAGTGGATAACGTCCATGACAAGAAGCTTCACTTCTCTGTACAAACCGCCATAGAAGGTGAAGTCAGCCATTAGAGGAAACACCGTATTGTCGTAGCTATTATCAACCATAATGGTGATAAGATTTTCCCCTTCCTTCAAGTAGGGGGTTAAAGGGACCCTAAACATGGCATATCCGCACCGACTGTCTCCGGCCAAGCTGCCATTGACATAAACATGACCCATATTCCCGGCGGCGCCGATTTCCAGGTAGATGCGTTTTGTCAAATCCTCATGGGAAATGTCCAAAATCCGCTGATACCAGCATTGCCCTCGATAGTACTGTTCGCTGCCGCCTTGACCGTCTGTATCGTTCCAAGAATGAGGCAGTGTGACAGACTGACCGTCTTGTATGGACTCGAGTACGTAGGTGGGATTATTAGTTTTTATGAATATCCATTGATCGTTTAATGGCATGACTTGTACCATAATAATTTCCCCTTTTGGTGTTTATTTCTGAGACTTTGATTCCTGTCAAAAAATTCCCCGACCAACAAGGATGTTGACCGGGGCAAATGAATAAGTGCCGAAATGATTATTTTCTGCTTTTCGCCCACTCGTCGAGCTGCTTTTGCTTCTCTGCGATTATTTTGTCAATTCCGGCGGATTTCAGCTTGGAGATAAACTCTGGCAAGATTTTCTCCGGATCGACACTCCCAGTCTCAAGCGGAAGCTTGTACTGCGTAACCACGTTGGTTACCGCGGCATATTCAGCCTTGACCGGATTTGCGTCGAACGTAAAGCCCAGCGCCTTCGACTTTAATGCCGATTTGTTGAATTGATCCATCTTTTCCCAAATTTTTGGATCCTCACCCTTAAATACATAGGATAGGAATTGATTACCGAACATATATCCCATATTCGGGTTGTAGCCCGAGGTTTTGGCGTCAACGCCTTGAGGGAAGTCGATGACGTTATCCGATTTGACATAATGTTTCCCTTCCACACCCCAATCGAACAGGTTGACGATATCTTTGTCTGCATACATAAGGTTCAGGAAATCCATCGCTTTTTCCGGTGTTTTGGAGTTAATTGGTATCCCCCACATGACACCTGTGACGTTCGTAGTTGTAGAAACAGGCTGAAGCAAGCTTGCCGTGACCATAGGCACACCGCTGCTCTTCGTTTCTTGCTGTTCAAACCCTGGCTTCATATTGGAGAAATAGGCAAATCCGCGGTTCGACTTGATCAAATCAAACTGAGAAGTTTTATTCGTTGAGGCATCTTTCAGAATCAAGCCAGATGTATACCATTTTCTCATCTTTTTAATAAACTGAGCATATTCATCCGTTTCGTACAAATTGACTACTTTGAGATTATTGTCAAAATTCGGAAGAACACCAAGTGAATCCCCAAGCATATCAAACGTACGGTACGAATCGAGCATCGTTCTGCCGATACTGCCTGGAATCAGCGGCGTCACATTTGGCTCTTTCTCCTTGATCGTTTTTAATGTTGCCTCCACATCGTCCAAAGTACGTATTTTACTGACATCGATTTGATACTTGTCGACTAAATCCTTCCGCATTGTCAGACCATTATACGCGGCAAAGTCGCGGATGGTAGGAATAGCATAGATTGATCCAGCAATTTTGGCTGCCTTGAGATAGTCCGATTCCATCGCTTTTGCAATCCCTTGGCCATGCTGTTCGAGCAGTTTATCAAGCGCAACAATTTGACCTTTTGAAACATAGCTGCTGTAGCCGGTGCCTGATACAAACATTAAATCCAGCTTTTCGCTGCTGCTCAGCATCAGGTTAACTTGCTGCTCCCAGTTCCCAATGCTGATCGGCGTCAACTTCACAGTTGCATTGATTTTTTTCTGTGCGATTTGATTAATGGAATCCTGCACCAAGGACATCTCCTTAGGCACTGCACCGAAAATCGGGAAAGCAACAGTCAGTTCCGTCGGTTTTTCCTCCGGCTTTGCCGTTTTATCCCCGGCTACCGGCGCCGTATCTCCGCTATTGCTGCTGCAAGCGGATAGAACAAGCATAGATCCTATAATGAGTGCGCTTACCGACATGAATCTCTTCTTCATAGTACTCCCCCATTTACTATTTGGCGTTTGCCTACTGAAACTGTTTGCGATACTCGGAATCTTCAGCAAGCATATCTTTATTTTACTTTTGCTGCAGATTCGTTTCTGCTCCGCTTACGACTTTTCACTGTGCATTTGCCGACTACCTTTCACTCTGAGCTGTTTGGTGCATCTGACGATATTCAATCGGATTCAGGTCGGTATGCTTCTTGAACATCCGGGAGAAATGGGAGAAATTCGCATACCCGATATGCGATGCCACGGCGCTGATCGGCATATCCGTTTTCTCGAGAAGTTCCTGGGCAAGCTTGAGCCGTTCGTGAAACAGATAATCCGATACGGCCATGCCGGTTTCCTTTTTAAAGATCCGGGTCAAATAGTCCGGATTCAAAAACACGTGATTCGCAATCTCTTCCCTCGACAAGTCTTCTGCAATATGCTGCTTAATGTAACTAATAACTCTTTGGACAACACTGAAGGATTGTTCAACTGTGTTCACATACTCCATCGCTTTGCTTACAACGTGGTTCATCCATGCGATCAGATCGGTAACTGAGCGGGTCGCGTTTGCGGAAAACTCCAGCGAGATGGTATCGCTAAACAATTGATGAGCTTGAATTCCTTTCGTCTGGAGCATATAATACATCATTTGTTGGAAATTCTGGTAAAATTGGTGAAGTAGTTTCGCATCCAAACCATCCTGTCGCAACAGAAGGTCCAAAAAAGAGGTTGCTTCCTCCAATACTTTAGCGAACTCCCCCTCCTTCAGCATAATGGACCACGTGCTCATGTCGGGGAGCTGTTTAATATTAGGTTGTATTTGAAACCCGGAAAGCAGGAAAACCTTATTGTTATATGCCACGTTGCTTTTCTCATAGTCACCAAGCCGTTTCACCATCTCAAACATTTCGTGACTACGTACTTTCTCACCAATATAACAGGAAAGATCGCAATAAAAATACTGCCCGCAGGCGTCAATATAACGTTTGCAAGATTGCTTCAGCAACAGTTCGATGTCGGAATAACCTTCTGCAGATAAGATAGCAAGCAATCTTCCGCTATCTAATGTGATAATCTGTCCGTTCTGTTTGTTCCCAAGTATGATTTCTTCAGCGGTATTTTTCAGAGCATACTCCAATATCTTTTCTTCGCGCATTGTCACTTGCTTGTGCCATCTCTGCACACTAATTAGCACCGGGGCAAATGTCATTTTTTCGGCATAAGGAATGTTGCGATCCGCCGCGGCACGACTTACCGACTCCGCTCTGGGCGGTATCGTCTGGTTGATGATATCCAGCCAGAACCGCTCAATCAGCATTGGTTGATGTTGGAACCAGAATTGGCCGTATTGGCTGAATTCAATTAATTCCGAATCTTTATTGATTTTCTCAACCGCTTTGAGGATCGTTTTTTCCAACTCATCGAACGGAATCGGCTTGAGAATGTAGTCCAGACTCCCTAACTGGAGAGCTTGTTGGGCATATTTGAAATCAGCATGACAGGTCAAGAAAATCAGCGCCGTGCTCGGATATCGTTCCATAACCCATTCCGCCAGCTCCAGTCCCGTAACTTGCGGCATCTCGATATCGCAGAGCATAATATCGATTCGCTCATTTTCGAACAGCTCTTTCGCTTGTTTTACGGTAAAAGCCGAGAATACTGCGGTTATACCAAGCTTCTGCCACTCGACTCCCGACCGGACTCCTTCAACAGCATGTATTTCATCGTCTACAATCAATAATTGAAGCATACTAGGGGAGCCCCTTTCCTATCTTTCCGATTGATATGGAAGCTTGATTTCTATAACAGCGCCGCTAGGGAAACCATTGTAACAGGATATGGCAGCATGCTCTCCATATAACAGTTGCAATCGCTTACGAACGTTCCAAATACCAATATGCTCGCCTTGTTCGTCGACCACGCGGTTTCCAGAACGAATCTCGGCTAATACTTCCTCCGAAAATCCTTTGCCAGTATCTCGAATGATGATTTCGATATTGGGCTCCAGTCCGGTTTCCATCAAGTCGATGGCAACGGAAATATGCACGGGTTCGTCCAGCGTGACACTGTGCTTGATGGAATTTTCCAAAAAGGTTTGAATCACCAAGGGGGGGATCGGAATATTTTCCAGGAAATCGGGTGAATCGATCGTACAAGTTAAGCTGTTTGGAAACCGGAGCTCCTGAATCCGAATATAGTTTCGGACATGCTGCAATTCTTCCCGCAACGTAACGAACGTCAAATTACTTCGAAACATGAATCTGAAATACTGGACAAGACATAACGTCATTTCCTGAATCAATTCGTAGTTTTTCACTTGTGCCAGATTAAACAGGATGTTCAAAGAATTCATGAAAAAATGCGGGTTAATCTGCAGCTGCAAGTGTTGAAGCTCCGCTTTGTGCTTGCTAAGCTGTTCTTCGTACACATTGATTTTCAACTCTTCGATTTGCGACATCATGCGGTTAAAGGTTTGGTTGACCAATAGAAATTCATCAGAAGCCGGATAAGACTCGATTCGAACGTTCACGTTTCCATCATTGATCCTTCTCATAACTGCAATCATCCGTTTAAGCGGAACGAGCAGAATGTGTCGGAGAAAAAAAAGACTTATCGGTATAAGCACAATGGTGGCAAGTGAAATCACCTCTATGACACGCGTCAAACTAGGCAAATTTTGTAAAATTTGTTTGTCCGGAATAACCGCTACCAGGTTAAAGTCGCCTTTTTGCGAGGGCTCCCCGACAATTAGCATGTTATTCTTGCTTCCAGACATATAAAACTGCTGAAAGCTTTTCGAGAAATCAATGTTTTCATCAGGCAATGGATTGGTGCTGACCATCAACTCCCCTTGATTTGTTACAAAAAGAGCGCTCCCTTCGCTGCCCAAATTAATTAGATTCAACGGGATGAGCAGAGTCTTAGCGTTGACCCATGCCCCGATATACAGATCACCCGATTGAATCACGCGCAGCATGTAATAGTCTTGTCCGATTTTCTGAACGAACCAGCCACTGCCACGAATCTCCGCAAGGTTAGGATGTTCGCTCAGCAAACGTTGTAAATATTGCTCAACCTGATCCCTCTCCGGAAATGTAACCGATGCTTTGAAAACGTCCAACAAATCCTGTCTTGACCGTGAATACACATAAAAAGCATCGACCGATTTATAAAGAACTATATCGCTTGATAGTTTATCTGAAACGCTATGCTTGGCCAGCTGATATTCGTCCTCTGAATTAGGAGTATTCATGGATCGGATATCATTATCCGAAGTTACTAAGCTGATCAAATTTCGATCCGCATCTTGCAGTTGGGTATCGATTTGCCCCTCATACAAAGAGATTAAATTTTTAATTGACGACGCCACCTGATTGTGTACGACATGAATGCTGTAGAAATTATTGTAGATCAGCAGCGTGATGAGAGGAACTGTCACAAAGAGCAGCCCGGCTACCAGCTTGAACCGAATGGAATTCCATGATATATGCGGAAGCCGCAGTCCCATCCAATGTCTCTCCCTTCTGGAAATCTAAAAGGACCGCCGAGAATCCTCTCAGCAGTCCATCCTTATTCATTAGTATGCCAACGTAAATCATATAGGATTCCAACCATCTTCGCTACCGTTTTGACGACATATCACTATACATATAACGACTTTAGCCGTCTTTCGCTAGACTGAGGAGGATTTCATAATCGGATCACTCGTACGGGTCCAAGGAGTCCGCTCGGTTCTTGCTGCGCAAATGCCGATAAGAAATCGGGTTGTTCCTTCACCAAAGTATTCGTAACTTCAATAACTAGCTTGTTTTTCCCTTTTTTTATTAATCCATTGATCTCAACGCGGTAAGGCGGACAAATGCGAACTCCTGCTTCCTCACCGTTTATCCATACTTGTGCCGTCTCATAGACCTCGCCCAAATCTAGAAGAGCTTTTTCAGTAGACTCATTCCATTCAAACTCCATCTCATAACGGAATGTACCTGTAAATCGAGGTAAATAATCAGGCCTACTCATATTCGTTGAAGCTCCCAGTTTTCCCCATTCCTTAAAATGCGGATAATGTTCAGCCTCAGAAGTGGAAATGATCCATTCGCCTTTTAGTTCATGTTCCGTTCCAGCAATATACAACGGTAACGCATCAAAACCTTCAAGGGCAGTACCATGAAGCAGTACGATGGACTCATATGGATGAAGAACAACCTCCACCGCATTGACATCATTCTCTCGAATTACATGTAATCTAGTTAACTGATTCAAGAATGCATCATAGGCGAATACATCACCTTGGACAGGCAAAACAATTTTCGTACGAATGGTTCGATGTGGATGTTCGTTAAAAAACATAAATACATCTAAACCGTCATGAAGATAGTGGTAGTTACGAAGATACGGCTCGTGTGAGTCAATGCTTACCTCATAATGTCCGTCTGCAATCAGTTCTTGCGCCAGATCATCTAAAGCAACAACCTTTACATTCAAATGATTTGCAAGCCAAGTTAATTCAGCTGAAACCTCGATACCCTCGCTCGATCGTGCTGGCAGCCCATCGACAAAGCGAACAGCTAGTCCTTGTTCGGAAAACTCCACCAAACGACGAATCATTGCTGCCGGAATCGCCTCTGCATAGGGTACTATAAGGCACTGGAAATCCTCATTATTGACATGCAGCTTGTTGTTTATCACTTTTGCTGCATCCAGAAGAATATCGATTGGAAGAACATCGCAGTCGATCTGATGCTGCATCAATTGCTTCACGGGTTTTTGAAAATACATCGCTTCCCCAGACCATTCAGCTTCAGCATGATACACGACACCCGCAGACGCCACGTGCCTTCCGCCTGAAATCAGATGACTAATCCGATTCATGTATTGATTTAAATGCTTGTAATAACGGTACTGCGGATTTTTCCCGCCTGCATACATATGCGGCGGACAATCCGGATCAGGCGCTTTCTGTGTAAAGGCATGCGGGACAAAATAATTGACGCCGCGGACTAACATATGATCTGTAAGCCATTTCATTAACTTCAAACCTTCCGTCCAGCCGTACGCCCCATACACTTCGCACATTGTTCTACCTTGTTTTTTCGGATCGACATGTGAAAGCGATACACCAAGCTTAGCGAGGCCATAGTGAAAAAATTCGCTATCCGTCTCCCCCGCCGGCCAGCGGAAAGGCAATTCATCGAAGCCGGGGACGATCTGCCACATCACCACATCAAGCCCAGACATATCTTGTCCCCCTAGTGAGCGGAAAAAATGTCCGGCGCCAGAGCCAAGTCTTGCATGCACATTGTTGTCTTCAAGGACATGTCCGATGTATTCGACCCCACGAGCTCTGCACCACTCTCCGATTTGGCTGCAAAAGTTGTCCGCGTAGAGCTTACTGACAATATTCATATAGGTGTACCGTATGATATTGGACTGTTCTCCCGCATCCTGCCAGAGAAGATAGAGGAATTTACGGTATTCCTCACCTAGAGCCTGCTCAAGCAAAACCGACATTTCACTGCTCCAAGGAAGCGGCACTCCTTGTTTTCCAGGTTTTGAATTGAAGTCAAAGGTAGTCTTATCATTGTAAAATCCAGGTTCGTCCGAGAAGAATCCAGCAAATGTCTTTCCGAAATCTTCCTTGTATCGTTCATACACAGCCTCGTACACCGTATCGAGCAGAATACGGACGGAATCTCGATCTATCGGGTTCAGATAATCTTCCTGCTGCTGGCTGCCGCCATCTTTATTTTCTGAAATGATAAATACTCGCCAATACCCAACAGGGATATTCCAATACAGGATACCGTCTTGCACAAGATCTGTGATGTCAATACAATCATCGAGTAATTCTCCATTAGAAGGATGCCGGCGTACTGCGACAACGGAGATTAATTTATTCTTTCCACTCGCTTTTTCGGGCTGTGAGATGGTTGGTCTAAGCCCACGCAGTAACAAAGTATCCACCAGCAGAGAGGTGCCTTCTGCAGGACCGATAGTGTCGATATAACGTTCACCCAAAAACTTGCGATGAAGCTCCTCTGGAGCCTCCTTCACTTTCCCCGCCGCATGTCCAGTTGGAAAATGATCGTCATCAAGCAGCCATACCTTCATTCCACGATCCCGAGCTTCATCCATAATAATGTCCATATCCGTCCACCATTTCGGTCCTAGGAAATCAGGATGGGGACGAGCTTCAATACAAACGGCTCCGATTCCAGATTCATGAACACGGGCAATTTCTTCACGTATGACCTGTTCTTCCTCACCATGCTGCCAAAGAAAAGGTAGGATATAATTATGTTCTTGCCCCTCAAGCACTTCCTTAATACGATTACTCATTATAGTGTAGCCCCCTATTTAGGTTCGGTTCATTCGATTCCCGAGATTAGATTGAAATATCCGCTCGACTTCGATGGGAAGCCGAGCGGATATTAGCGTTAACCATTTATTTTTTCACTTTTGTATACCATTCTCTTGCGCGCTTCGTAACCTCTTCGCCGCCAGATTTGTTCCATTTTTCTACAAACTCATCGAATTTGCTGATCGGGTACTGCCCTGTAATGATCTTGCTAGCGTATTCGATATAGAGTGTGCGATTATTGATATCCGGGAAACCCTCATATACACTCGCCGGCATTCCGTCTCCAGCAATGACTTTCGCATACTTCTGGGCATCCTGCATGATTTGAACGGTTTGATCAATTTCCCACATTCTATCTTCCGATGACGTACTTTTCAGGAGATTACTTGTAAAATCAAGGGTCGAGATTTTGGCATAAGGATCTAGGATAAGGTTCTCTTGGGTACTTTTATCATCCGGAAGTTTAACGGCTTTGCCATCCTTCATTGTATAGTGCATGCCTTCAACACCCAGGTACAAAGCATTCCAATTCTTCTTGTCATACATGTTGTTCAGTAACTTTAAAGTAGCCATTAACTTCTTTTGATCCTTTTCATTCTTCACAACCCAGGCCGGAGGTGTAAATCGCTTCCAAGTATAGAAACCCTTATATCCTTGAACCTCTGGTATTGGAAGAGAAGCAAATGTACCTTTCACACCACTGTTCTTTTGCAAATTATCCAAATAAAGATTGGTTTGTTCTGCCCAATGGAAGTAGTTGCCTGCCTTATTAGCTGCAACCTTGCCGTCCCACTTCGCTTTATCATTCAGTAGGGATTCTTTATCGATTAATCCGTCCTTGTACATCTTGGAGATAAACTCTAAGGCAGACTTCATATTCGGTGATACTGCGGAATAAGTCAGCTTGCCGTCATATAAATCCCAATCCGGATAGCCTTCAAACATAGCTACTCCGTACATCGCAAACAGTTGATCCATCCAGCGTGCTTCCTGACGACCACCAGTCGGAAGCTCATCCTTCTGCCCGTTGCCATTAGGGTCCTTGTCCCGGAATGCTTCCAAAACTTTGACGTATTCGTCTTGCGTCTTCGGCATCTGTAAGCCCAGCTTGTCTAGCCAATCTTTGCGGATCATGCCAGAATATCTTCCGTAATCTACCATACCAGGGATATAATAAATTTTGCCCTGACCAGTAGGATCATTCGCTTTCACAATATCCCACATATCCTTAGGAATGGCTTCCCATAAATTCGGGGCATATTTCGGTAGTAAATCGGTTAGATCGGCGATAGCTCCATTTTTGGCTAAGGTATTTTCGATTCCCTGTTGCGGCAAAAACAAATCGGGTAATTCACCAGATGCGATCTTTAGATTTAATGTATTTAAATAGGCCGTCCCTCCATTCCATTCCACATATGGACTGATAACACCTACGCCTAATTTTTCTTTATAGAATTCATACAATTTGCTGCCTTTGGTGGTTGGTTTATACCCGATGTTAGTTCCCCAGACTTCAATATCAACAATGTCTTCCGCCTTTGGAGATACCCCTTGGTTCGGCGCTGCCGATGAAGAACTTGCACTTTCGGAAGAATTCGTTTTGTCGCTACAGCCTGTTACTACTGTAAAAGCAAGGGCGCTGACTGCTGCAAGTACCCCAATCTTTTTGATGACCATTCCATGTTCCCCCTAATTTTAAAAATAGTTTATGTTTAAGACTCAATGAGCCTACAAACCGATGTGAGATTATCCTTTTACAGAGCCAAGCATAGCCCCTTTAACGAAGTATTTTTGCAAGAAAGGATATACAGCCACAACAGGGATCATAGCAAAAATAACGGTTGTCGCCCGAAGTGTACGCTCATTGTACGCTAAACCAGCTGTAGAGACGGCTCCTGTAACCAAAATGTTGTCGTCGGTGATGAATTGCCGAATCTTAATTTGCAGTGGGAATAGATTCGTGTCTTGCAAGAACATCAACGGATGCTGGAACTGGTTCCATAACACAACACCGTAGAATAAAGCCAAAGTAGCTAACACAGCCTTGGAAAGCGGAAGTACGAATTGGAACAGCATTCGGAAATATCCGCAGCCCTCTATAAAGGCGGCTTCTTCCAACTCTTTGGAAAACTGCTTGAAAAATGTACGCATAATGATCAAATTAAATGGATTTAAGATATGAGGTATGATTAACACCAATGGGTTATTGTAAAGCCCGATACCTTTTACTGTCAGAAAATAAGGAACAAGGGGCGCCTTGAAGATCATCGCAATCACGACACCGATCATAATGACAGTGCCCCAACGAAATTCCGATTTAGACAACGGATATGCAAGAAGGGCCGTGACGAGCAGCGCCAAAATCGTTCCAATCACCGTTGTACCCAGTGTTAAGAAGAACGACTTCCATAGATCGGGACGATACATCATAAAATCCCATGAGGCTAATGTAAATTCCTTTGGCCAAATTGTGACCAGATTCATATCCACCATCCGTTTAGAACTGAATGAGGTCGAGAGTACGGATAGTAGCGGAATAATTGCGATGAAAGATACAAGTAGGAGGATGATAGTAACGACTGAACCGAATAATTTTTCCCCTCTGGATTCAAGCATACTTACCATAACCCCCCGTCTGAAACTTTTTTCGACAACTTATTGAAAGTAAATACTAGAATAAATCCAATTAACGATTGAAATAATCCGACGGCTGTCGCAAAGCTATACTGCCCTTGTTGAATGCCTGTTCGGAACACGTAAGTATCTAAGATATCCGAAACACTATAAGTCATTGGCGTCTGTAGATTAAATACTTGATCAAAGCCCAAATCCAAGAAATTACCGATTTCTAGTAATAGTAAGACTAATACAGTAGGTAGCAGCAGTGGAAATGTTATATGCCGGATTTGCTTGAACCTTGATGCTCCGTCGATCATCGATGATTCGTACAACTGTGGGTCTATCGAACTGATTGCTGCCATATAAACAACAGTTCCCCATCCCGCATCTTTCCAGATGGCAGAAAGCACATAAACAATACGGAAATAGGAACTTTCCTGCATAACCAAGGCAGGATCATGGTGAAACCACCCGATCACGATGTTAAACAGTCCGCTTAGTGAAAACATATCAAACATAATGCCTGATACGATGACCCATGAAAGGAAATGCGGCACATACAGAGCCGTTTGAATCCCTTTCTTCAGGGCCGATTTCCGGATTTCATTGATCATGAGCGCCAACAGGACAGGAATTGGGAACACGATTACAATGCGCAGAAATCCAAGCACTAGTGTATTGCTGAACACCCTTATAAAGTCCGGATACTGGAACAAGGTTTCAAAGTTTTTGAATCCAACCCATGGGCTATCCAAGAATCCTTTGAATACAGAATAGTTTTGAAATGCGATTACGGAGCCCGCAAGCGGAATGTACTTAAATATGATGAGAAAAACTATACCTGGTATGGCCATGACATATAGTGGCCAAAACACCTTCATTCGATGAGATGCAACTACTTTCAACTTATTTCCCCCCTGATGTTAGAAATGTGATTGGCTTCAGCTCCACCTGACTCCTCCACTTCTATTTGATCCAACAATACGGCCATCTGTATCTGGACTCAACATCGAAGTTCTTCAATCCATCACTGAATCCAGCAAATTACCGTATAAATGGTGGATATAGATATGATTTGTTGAATATGATGGTGAAAAAAATAGAAGCGGAGAGCTTTTTCAGCTTCTCCGCTTCATATATAAGTCTTTTTATTCTTTAAACTTACCAGGGGTAATCCCTTTAATTTTTTTAAAGTTACGAATAAAACTATTTTCGCTAGCGTATCCAACTTTCTCAGAAATCTCAATTACCTTCAAGTTCGTATTCTTAAGTAATTCTTCCGCTTTCTCAATTCGCACTTGTGTAATATAATCGTAAATCGAAGTTCCAGTTTCTTGTTTAAAGAGGACATTTGCCTGAGACTGACTAATGCTTCCTGCCTCCGCTACGTGCGACACACCAATATTTTCTGGATAATGCTCTTGGATGTAATTGACCATTTTCCTAAAATAATTATCATGTTTTGTTGGTTTTCTTTTCTTCACTTCTTCTGCTAGGTAGGTAGCTTCATCCAATGTCATTTGATGCAAATCTGAAAACGTCAACGTTTGAAGGGAATCCAACGAATCCATGATTTCCTGGAATTGTTCATCTTCTGGGTCTCTGAATTTCGTTATCATTTCCTTAATTACATTGGAATACCAGCGGTATACGTGCAGAGGTTTTGAATTTGACGTTTCCCACTCCATCCGTATTTTCTCTAAAATGCTGTTTGTATATTCCGTCTTTCCTTCTTTAATCCCTTGAGCAATGTCATGAATAGTTTCATTTTTAGAGCCAGGGCCTTGCGCTTCTGAATAGGGTAATGCTTGCTCCGGCACATGAAGTTTTTTATACCCCATATACAAGCGATCCAGCAGCAACACTTCAGCTTGCTTGTAGCGACTGCTGAGATCACCGCTAATCGGATATAGCGATTCGGCAACACCTACTGATAATGAAATTTTCAACAGTTTATCAGTGACTTCAATCCCATTTAAAAGTTTATCATAGAGCATTTGCAGATCCATTTCGGAAGACAAGGGTTGTACAATGAGGGCACTGCGATCCTGGGTTAAATCTTCAAACTGCACCCTAAAACTCTCTCCCAGAATTTCCTCGAAAATATTACCTACTGCAAACTTAAGTAATAACTGATCATCTTGCTTGTACCCATTCAACCAATTGTAATAGGCATCCACCGAAACAATAACCGCATAAACAGGTAAGTCAGAACGCCATTCTGAGTAAAGCAACCGCCATTTCCGATCAAATTCCTTACGGCGCAGTCTTCCGTAAACCATATCTTGAATAAATTTGGCTTTTAATTCTTTGTTGCTACCATGCAAGAAAGTTAGTTGCGTGAGTAGTCTTCCGACGTAGGATTCCAACTGAGTGAAATCAACCTCTAATGCCTCATTCCGATGGCTGCGAACCGTTTTAATCAATCGTTCAATAGGTCTAAACGTAATGCGGTTAACTTGGAAGATAATCAGCATTCCGATCAACATGGTAACCGCGGACACTACGAAAGTCATGGTCCGAATCCAATACAATTTGCCGAAAATTTGTTTTTGAGGAACCGCATAAACGTAATTCCATTGCGTTGAAGTTGAAGTCAGTTGAGTAATAAAATATTTGTTGGGGTTCACCTGCTCTTTATTATTTTCACCAATTGAGAATAAAGTTTCTCCTTTTGAGTCTTGAATGATTCGAACTGCCTCATTGTTAGTAGAACCTTCAGGAATGATCTGGGAAAATAGTTTTGAGGATTTCAAGTTTATGATAAGGTATCCGGATATTTTGTTATCTTCGTATATTCGTTTAATGAAACTTATCATTTCGCCTTGGTCTTTCATCCTTTTAGCAAAAGTCAAATTGTTTGCGTCCTGTTCAGCTAAAGACAATTGAGATACCCAGCCCTTGTCACCAAAGGTCTCAATACTGGAATTAAAACCGAAAGGAGAACTGCCAACAACATGGCGATTTTTTTCATCATATATATAGATACTGTCAATAATCGAACTATTTTGAGTTAAAGTATCCAACATTGACACAACCCCAAGTATGGTATCCATACTTTTATGATTGTCATAACGCAAGAAATCGATCGTCAGCGGGTCGAGAACTGCATAAATAGACGTTGTCATAATATCGTTCATTTTCCTGTCAACATCGTCCCTGACGAAGGTCAACATCTGCTGGTGCGGAACTTTAATCTCCTCTAATAGTGAATGTCTGGCGAGACTGTACATGACAGTGCCAACCAAAGCAATTGCGAGGCAAATGACCAGTGTAAGTATGAGAATTAATCTTGTTTTGATATTCGAGAAAATCAGTTTCGCTTTGTACTTGTATACATTCATGCTTTCCCCTGCCGTTTTCCCTAATTATTTCTTCTTTGCATACCACTCGCGCGCCCGTTTCGTGACTTCGTCTCCCCCACTGCTTTTCCATCTTTGAACGAATTCATCAAATTTATCAATCGGCCAATCACCGACAATAATTTTGGACATGTATTCTTGATAGAGCTTGTTGGATTTAATGTCCGGGAAGCCATCATAAATCGATACAGGAATTCCATCGCCGGCAATCCGTTTACCGTCTCTTCCACCTACCATCATCGCATCTATCATCATCTGGGCAACCTTCGGTTCATATTGATCCTGAAGCGTCATTGCCATCTGCTCCGTTGTTATAACTGGAAATAAGTCGATCAGATAAGTTTGATCTGAACTGATAGGCAACCTCTTCTTTTTGCCATCCTTCATTTCATAATGTTCGCCTTCGATTCCAAAAGACGCAAAATTACGATTCTCGGGCTTCGCATAAAATTCAAGAAGCTTCATAGCTTCCATTGCGTTTTTGGATGATTTGGGAATGGCCCACTCCATATTATTGATAAGTGGTCTCGGAGTAAAACTGTCAAACCCTTCAACCTTGGGGACCAGCATTCCGACAATATAGGCATTCGGATTTATTTTAGGCAAATTCTCGAAGAAGTTTTGCTTGATTCCATACGGAACATGATACCAGACGCCAACTTTATCCTGCTGAATCTTAGCTTTCCATGTCAATTCTTTATTCAAAAATGTTTCATTATCCAGCAATTTGTCTTTGTAAAGTTCTCTTACAAATGTAAGGGCTGCTTTCATATTGGGAGTGACAGCTGAGTACGTAAGTTCATTGTTATACAAATCCCAAACCGGGTAACCTTCTACCATAGCAACTCCGTACATCAAGAATATGTCATCCATCCATCGCCCCGCTTCTCGTCCGCTGGTAGGAATCTCGTCCTTTATACCGTTGCCGTTAGGATCTTGATCGCGAAATGCCTGAAGGACAGCAACATATTCATCCTTTGTTGTCGGTATCTTCATGTTTACCTTGTCTAACCAATCTTTGCGGATCAATGAACTATATCTTGGATACAAATTAACTCTCGGGATAAAATAAATTTTTCCATCTGGAGAGTTGGCTCGCACACTTTCCCACACATCTTGAGGAATTGCCTTCCATAAGGTAGGCGCATACTGTGGCAGCAAATCATCCAAGGCAAGTAAAGCACCTTGCTTAAGTAGCGTATCTTCAACCCCGTGAGGTAAGAACAGATCCGGTAGCTCGTTAGCAGCAATCTTAACATTTAAACCTTTTGTAAAGTCAGTGCCACCATTCCAAGGGAGCGTTGATGTGTTAACTGCAATACCTGTTTTCTCAGTAACATATTTCATCTGCTTATCTTCTGGCCCAGGCATTCTCCCATAATCGCTGAACATGAGAATATTAACTGTCTTACCTTCCTTTTTCTGTTCACTCTCAGAAGTTTTTCCAGCTGCAGTATCCTTATTACCTGAACTCGCACTTGTACATCCTGCCGCTATTAGGGCAAGCAATGCGCTTGCGGCTAACAATGCAATCATCCGCATCATTCTTGATTGTACTGCCATCTTTCTTGCCCCTTTCAATTTGCAACTAATTAAATATTATATCATTGCGAGGACACAAGCCCAACATTATACTTGCTTTTGGAGAAAATGCGAAAAAAAGCCGGAATCGCCGGCTTTTTTCGTTACTCTTTAATGGATATTACTTGTTCTTGTTAATTTTAGTAAGCTCTCTATTGAGTGCATATAATAGCTTTTCAGTGAAGTGTTCGGGGGCCATTTCAGCCAAGGTATCAATCTTAAATCCTTGCGTCATACTATAAGTTGGTCTCTCCCTAAAACTTTCCCCTAAATATTTATGTAAGACCAATTCCGCATCTTTATTCTCAAAAAGCTCTTTAAACGTGCAACGCGTCGAGTAAACATCGTTCGTGAACTGTAATTCCTCGATCTCTCCATCCAAATCAGGCATTTGGAACCAGTTCGAAACTTCGCCGCCTTTTTCCTCTACGGGAGCTTCATAACTTGGATTCGGTTCTTCCACCTTATTAAATTTGGCAATATCTACGTATTGAGCATTATTTCCGGTGGCTACCGCACGTATTTCATTCATGCCTTCAATCAGGGATACATTCTCAAAAATGAAAACCTTATCCGCACTGGTTTTATGTTGAAATTCACTTCCATTTACGTATAGCATTACTTCATTGCAGTTTGAATACACCTTAACATGAATGCTTCCCTCTGCTCTATCAACATGGCGCTTACTGGTGATATGAACAAATTTTTCCTCAGACCAATGCGATTTATACATATAAAAGGCATCCTTCTTGATCTTTCTGTCATAGGAGACAAGACCCTTGTTGTTTCTTCCCTGGACTCCACCTTCATCTCTGATATTCGCTCCGAAATCAAACATGTTCCATACATACGTTGCCCAAAGAAAAGGTCTCTTCTCGAAAGTCTTCCAAACCGTTTCATGGAACAGAGCATGATATTCTTCCGTGTAGTCTTTTACCTTGGGATCAGCACTATGGTATTGGACAATACCTTCTGCCCCGTATTCAGATATACAAAGCGGCACATCGGGGTTAATGCGGTGAAACTTATCAAGCCAAGGTGCAAAATCTTCCGCGTTACCGTGATACCAACCATAATATTTATTGTATCCGATCACATCCGTCATACGATTATAATCATCTTCCTCACTGACAAATAAAACATTAGCCATTGTCGTAAGGCGAGTGGAGTCTTCTTTTTTCGTTAAGTCATGTAACTCTTTAACAAGTCTTCTGACTTCTGGTCGTTCACCGCCGATTTGAATTTCGTTCTGTATCCCCCAGAATACGATGGAAGGATGATTATAGTTCTGCCTAATCAATTCGACCATCTGCTGCTTGGCATTCATTCCTTCCAATTCGTTCTGCGACATAACTGAAATGAATGGAATCTCAGCCCATACCACCATACCTGCTTTGTCGCATAAATCATAAAAATATTGGCTGTGCTGGTAATGGGCTAATCGAATGGAAGATGCTCCAATTTCCTGAATGTAGGCCATATCTTCGACTTGTTCTTGTTCCGTAATAGCCCAACCCATATCCTTCCTGTCTTGGTGTCTAGATACACCATGCAAAGGCATATGCTCACCGTTTAAGAAGAAGCCCTTTTCAGGATCAACATGAAAGTATCTTACGCCAAAGGGAATCGATACTTCATCTATCGTGTCATTAAAGCTAGTCATCGATAGATTAGCACTGTACATATAGGGATTTTGTCTACCGTGCCATAGTGTTGGATGGTCAATGATACAAGGCATCTCTTCTGTTCTGGTTTCTCCTGCAGCTAATATAACTTCCTTAGAGGCATAGGTTACACTATGATGATCAGCATCGAAAATATCTGCCCACACTCTAACTTTTTTCTCTTCATTACTGTCATTTACAAGATTTGCTCTAATGCTTAGCTGGGCTCTTTCCTTTGATACCTCTTCCTGAACAATATAAACACCCTGTGAACCATGGTCCATCAAATCGAAATGAACAGGATTCGTAACCACCACTTTCACATTGCGATAAATCCCCCCGTAGAAGGTAAAGTCTGCTTTCTGAGGATAAACGTCATCCACAACTCTATTGTCCACTTTTACGGCAATTAAATTTGAAGCTCCATGTATAACGACGTCTGTCATATCAAACCTGAACGTAGAGTACCCTCCTTTGTGCTGCCCCAAATGCTGACCATTTACATAGACATCCGTAATACTGTTAGAACCATTGAATTCAATAAACAACTGACTTCCCTCGTAAGACGGCTCAACCACAAAAGCCTTTCTGTACCAACAAGCGCCTTGATAATATTCGTAGCCATTTGCTCCATCGATCGCATTCCATGTATGGGGAAGATTCACAGTATTCCAATGATCATCCTTGTACAATTCGCTTGCAGCTTGTTCTTCGTCCTGACGAATAAATCTCCAAGTCTCGTTGATCTCTATACTTCTTCTCATTGTGCAGCCACTCTCCCTACCAAAATTGTAAACTGATATTCGCCGCTTCCTGCCGTACATACAATTCGGCCATCTTCATATCGGGCATCTGGGAATTCGATGGATACTTGCTTAAGATCGTCTTGATTGGCTGGAAGCATGATCGTCGCCGTCGTATTCGCCGGTACCTCAAAACGATAGTTTACAGCCTGATTCGTTTTTTCCCAGCTAGATGCAATGGTTCCATAGAGGGACTCATACGTAGCGGATGCTTGCGTCAGCGTTCCTCCAACCATTGGTTTCAATATGAAATGCTTGTAGCCTGGTTTCTCCCAAACAGGACGTATTCCGGCTATGCCCGCAAAGAGAAAATCACATACGGCCCCATACGAATAATGATTCAATGATCCTGATAGTTCTCCGTCCGGCTTAATACCTTTCCAACTCTCCCAAATGGTCGTCGCACCATTGCTGACGGCGTACAGCCACGAAGGACAAGTATCCTGCTCCAACAACCGGAAAGCGATATCAGCATGTCCGTAATCCGCCAACACTTGTAGTAAGAAAGGTGTCGAAAGGAAGCCAGTGTTCAAGTGATAATCCTGTTCAACAACCAACTGCGCCAGTCTGTCGGCAACGGCTTGTTTTTTATCTTCATACGCCAAGTCAAATGCTAGCGTACGAACATTAGGTGCCTGCCTGCCTTCCAATATAGAGCCGTCATCTTTAATAAAGTACTGATTATATACGCGTTTAATTTTCTCATAAAGTGCTTGGTATTTGGCTTCTTCCTCCGTCTTGCCTAGCACAGTCGCCATTTCAACCAACAATCGGGTGGAATAGGCATAGTAGGCGGTTGATACATCCGGATGGTTTCCTTTGGTTTTGCTCAAAACGGCCATGAGATCACTGAACTCCGTATCCGTTTCAAGCCACTCTCCCCAATGGAACCTTGTATCCCAGATGTAATCAGCATCACGTTCTCCATCTGTATAATTTTGATAAGCAGGCGTATTTTGGTATAGCTCATTCGCATTCTTCGCGCCAGTAGCCATGTAATCGACCCATGCCTTCGCTGAATCAAACTGCCTCTCTAAGATAGCCTTGTCTCCATAACAAAGATACATCGTCCATGGAATGATAACAGCCGCATCGCCCCAGCCTGCAGAACCGTCAAGAATACTGGCTGTACCGGGTTTGGGCCTGCGCATGGCCACCATCGGGTTGTTATTTTGCTCCATGAATCTTTGCCATTCCTCCACGCTGTGATGCCCAATAACGGTTGGCACTGTGCTGCCGACCGAACCGTCAGCAAATTGTTCCGCTGCAACGTCGGCCATCCACTTTTCAAAGAATGGGTACACGTTCATGAAAACAGAAGCCGTTCTACAGAATACTTGGGCATCCCCTGTCCATCCCGCTCTTTCCCGGGTCGGGCAATCGGTAGGCACCTCCATAAAGTTCCCCTTCTGGCTCCATTTAGAATTAGATACCAACTTCGTGATTAGCGGATTCGAGCAGGCGAAATCTCCCGTTTCGTCTAAGTCGGAATACACTGCCACTGCTGTAAAATTCTCAGGTGTTATTTCTCCCGGATAATTCTTCACGAGAACATAACGGAAACCAAAGATCGAAAAACGTGGACGATAGGTCTCTACACCATGTCCAGACGTAATGTAACGAACCTCTTGGAAATCCTCCAATGTTCCATGATCTGAGAGATTTTGCAAGGTAAAATTTCCATGCTTATCTAAAGCTTCCCCATGGACTAGAACAATCTCAGTTCCTGCATCGCCTTGCGCCTTCATTTCTACCCAACCTGCGATATTTTGACCAAAATCGATAATCATCTCTCCATTCGGTGTCCGCGTTACTTTCGGCGTAAATCTTTCTTTCTGTTTTACCGGTACGCTTCGGGAACCGATCAAGTTGTCGTAACCTTCCTCCACGACCGCCACTTCTTCCCAAGAAGAATCGTCATATGAAGGTTGATTCCAACCCTCAAGGTTGATTCTAGCGTCATAAAGATCTCCCGCCTTCATATCCGATTTCAACAAAGGCCCCTGGGAAGTCTTAAAAGAGGCATCACTGCCGATGATTTCGCGGCTTCCATCTTCGTAATCCAACATCAGTTGTCCCAACAGGGCAACTTTATACCCAAAATTGCTCTTTAGACTTGCGCCGCCGGTAGTCCCTCTCCACCAGCCATCCCCGAGAATAACGCCAAGTGCATTGGAGCCATCGTGCAGAAGATGCGTCACATCGTATACTTGAACCTGCAGGCGTTTGTAGTACGAGGTGAACCCTGGCGTAAAAAGGTGGTCTGTACCCTCAACACCGTTCAAATAAAAGCTGTACAAGCCCTTCGATGTAAGGCAAACTCTGGCCGAGACGAGCCCCTTCTTTACGGTAAACTCCTTCCGGATATACGAAGCCGGTTTATAGGCGTCAATATCTACTTCCTTCTCAGGTTCAATCCAGTACGCCTTCCAGTCCGAAGTGTGCAATAGCCCGGTCTCGAAAAACGCCGTCTCGCTGAACGGCGACTCCTCTGCATGATTACTCCAAACTTTGACTCGCCAATAGATACGTTCAATCGACTTTAATTCCGAACCCTCATACAAAACAGCCTGTGACTGTCCGGTTTCAACCTTGCCGCTGTCCCAAATCATGCTAGTAAAGCTCTCGGTCGCCGAAGCTTGAACTTGATAAGCTGTTTGTATGATGTTCCGGCCGTCACAATGGAGCTTCCAGCTCAGACGCGGCTTTTTTGTATCCAATCCCAAGGGATTTTCCAAATACTCCGTTCGCAAAGATACTGCTTTCAACATTTCGGTAACCTCCCAAATCACGATTTATTATTTATAAAAGTCTGGAATGAATCTTTTACGTAATTCATGGGCTACGTCACATACTAGGCGTATATTGAAACCAATCGAACGAGGCAGAAGCTTTGCATGGTTTGCCGTTACCCGTCGCATACAATCCGAAAAACACACCTGTAAAGCCGCCAGCTACCTCGGTGGAGACAAGCGAGCACTCCCCCGAACCGAAAGCCTTACGTTCTCCATTCGGTAATGAGTAGAAAAAAGAGTACTGGAAAGGTTCTGCATCCAAACCGAGGATGATGTCTGAGCCTTCAAACTCTTCTTCCAGCTCCACTTTCCATAGTGACCCGATTCGCCTGCGAAAGATTACTTGGCGACGTCCTTCAACTCCACAGGTAAGTGCTATTTCATAATGGAATCGCTCATTCATATAAACCGTAAGCCCAGCTTCTTCGCCTTCATGTACGGGTTCAAATGACATTCGTGTAGAAACACTGCATCGAAAATGCTGCTGTCTCCGTCCGACAAATGCCGGAGAACCGATATCATTTAAGGTCAATGCTGAGCCGTGTAGTGTCAAACAACCCGGTCTTTCTTCCAGAGACCAGTCCTCGTCCTTCGGATTTCTTAAGAAGTTCCACTCTAGCTGCAGCCGGTTGGAATTAAAATCATCAATGTCAGTCGTTGGCGTCTCATCGACTACAAGTGGAAGCGTTCCGGCATCGATTTTCTCTGCAATCCTGCCGCCTTCCCCGATCACCGGCCATCCGTCCTCGGACCAGGTAACTGGAGCTAGGAAGGTCTCACGTCCCAAATGATGGTGCCTCCCGCTAAAAGGAACGGATACGGGACGAATCCCTAGGAAAACGGCCCACCAGTTTCCATCTTCCAGTTGGACTAAGTCCGCATGTCCCGTCGCCTGGATGGGACTACTTGAACTTCGGTGCGTCAGAATTGGATTGTTAGGATTGCTCTCAAATGGCCCATACGGCGAATCGCTCCTTGCGATCGTAGCCATATGACCATACTCAGTTCCTCCCTCTGCAATCATCAAGAAATACTTCCCGTTTATTCGATACAGGTGCGGGCCTTCCGCCGATTTACCGCCTGTTCCTTGCCAGATGAGACGTCGTTCAGATAACAGCTCTCCGGACTCCATGTCGATTTCCGCTTGATAAATCCCCTTTGGCTCGTCCCCGAAAAAACCGCCGGTTCCTGTAATGTAAACGCGCTCATCTTCATCAAAAAATAGGGACGGATCCACGCTCGGCCACTCTAGCCATATCGGTTCAGACCATGGCCCCTCAGGACTTTCAGCCCATACGTAGAAATTGCGAAACATTTTAACATTCGTTGTAATCATATAGAAACGACCGTTACGAAAGCGAATAGTTGGCGCATAGATGCCCATTGAGCTTCTGCAGCCTTCCAGATCCAACTGGCTTTGACGGGTAAGGCAGTGTCCGATTTGCATCCAATGAACGAGATCGCGGCTATGGAAGATCGGGACGCCAGGAAAGTATTCAAAAGAACTTGTAACCAGATAAAAATCTGCACCTACCCGACAAACACTTGGGTCAGGATGAAAGCCGGGGATTACCGGGTTTGAATATTGAATCGTTGACTCCGCCATTTTGATCGCCCTTTCTTTGTTTACCCAATTGAAAAATCAACCTCACCTGCAACCTACAAAAAAACAAAAAGCTATACTAACATCTTAATGTCAATCGAAATAACTCACTAACACTCTCACGACACATCCATAACGTTTTACCGACTTCCTTTTAAGTAGTAAAGGCAAATAAAAACCAGGTCCATTAAAATGGAAACCTGGTTTTAACGTTCTTATTTTTTGTTTGCAACCGCCCAAGCATCAAGCTGCTTTTGCTTCTCCGTAATAACTTTATCGATACCCGCAGCTTTCAGTTTAGCTCTGAAGTCAGGCAATTTATCGGCCGGGTCGAGTGTTCCTGACTCTAAACCTTTTGCATACTGATCTGTTACATTTTTAAGAGCAATAATTTCATTTTTGACAGGCTCCGAATTGAATGTAAATCCAAGTGCTTTTGATTTGATAGCTTTTTGATTAGCTTCTGCAGTCAATTTCCACATGTCCTGTAAGTCTGACTTCATTAGATAGGCGATGGATGGATTAGCATAAATCCAACTTTGAATCGAATATCCAACTGTCTTGGAATCAATACCTGCAGGGTAATCGATCGAATTCTCCGACGCCTTCACATAGTGTTTCCCTTCAATACCATAGATAAATAAATTAGCAAGATCCTTATCCGTGTACATCAGATTCATAAGCATCATGACGCGTTCAGGATTAGTAGAATTTACAGATATCGTCCACAAACCACCTTGCGTATTAGACGTAGTCGAATAAATATTAGACATCAAGGGCGCATACACAAGCTCTTTGCCATTCGCTCGGATTTCCGATTCCAAGTTGCCCGGTCTAAGGCCGATGAAATAAGAAAATGCCTTGTCAGCCTTCAACAAATCAGAGGCGTTAGCTTGCGTTGTAGCAGCATCCTTGTTGATATATCCGGCCTTAGCCCAACTATGAACCTTATTCAAATAGTTTTCATACTCTTTGGTCTCGAACAAATTCACGACTTTCAAACCATTGTCATACTCAGGCAACACACCTAAGCGATCCCCCAGCTTATCATACCAGACATAAACATCTGACGGCATCGATAATCCTGCTCCGAGTGGAGCGATAGTTGGCTCATTTTCCTTAATCGTCTTATACACTTGATCCAGGTCATCAATCGTCTTGATGGATGCTGCATTAATTTTGTACTTATCCACTAAATCTTTCCGCATAAGTACCCCGGGAACTCCTGTCGTGTAATCCTTATAGACAGGCACGCCATAGGTCTTCCCATCAATTTTAACACTAGACAGAAAGGCAGGATCGATCTGTTTTTTTATTCCGTCACCATACTTATCCAACAGATTGTCGATCGCGACAAAATTTCCAGTTGCCACGCTCGAGCTGTACCCTGCACCAAATTCAAAGGACAAATCCAGTTTCTCACGGCCAGAAGTCATTAAATTCTTTTGTTGAGCCCAGGCCCCGATACTAATAGGTATGATTTTAACTGTCGCGTTGATTTTGGCCTTTGTGATTTTGCTTATTTCATCTTGCACGGCTTGCGTATCCTTCGGAACTGCTCCGAATGCCGGCATGGCAATTGCGATCTCATAAGGATCTTTCGTCGCACTGCTCGGAGTTGTGCTAGAAGCTGAAGTTGCAGTTGCACCACTATTTCCATCCGTTTTCGAAGATGAACACCCAGCAATTACTCCCGTTAACATAACTGTGACAAGCGACAATGTCGCCAACTTCAATTTCCTTTTCATCGTATCCCCCCAAAAGTATCAGTCATTTACACCTTCATCATATCCTTCAATGAAGTGGGCGACTAACACTCAAACGACATCATAATAGCGTTTTCACGACTTATTGATCTTTGTTATTTTGACTTCGATATTCCATCGGCCCTAACCCAACGTGTTTTTTAAATAGTTTTGTGAAATAGGAGAAATTCGTGTACCCCAGAGTCGATGCAATTGAGCTTACAGGGCGCTCTGTATGTGACAATAACTCTTTGGCCACTTTGACTTTTTCAATTACAATATAATCCGATAAAACGTAACCCGTCTCTTTTTTAAAAATTCTCGTTAAATAATCTGGATGTAAAAAGACTTGGTCTGCGATCATTTCACGTGTCATATCTTGATCCAGGTTATGTGAGATAAATGTTTTAACGATCTGGACTATTTTCTCTGTCTCTTTGATCGCTTCTGCATGGATCATCGCTTTGTTAACAGCATGACGAGCCCAGATGAGCATATCCATGATGGACCGCCCCGCCGATTCCGAGATATGTCTTGATTCTTCATCACCAAATAATTGATTGGCTTCAATGCCCTTCAAGTTCAGAAAGGAGTATACGACTTGCGTGAAATTTTGATTGAATTGCTGCAAGATATCAGCATTAATTCCCTGGTTGTTGACGAGACTGTCCAAAATCGTTTCCACTTCATGAACGACTGCATCCTTCGTCGCCGTTTTCATAAGTGAGGCGACTATGCTGAGTGCTGGCAGCTTTGCATGAGGCTTAGAGGTGTCGTTATCATGCTGAAGATAGACTTGGTTCACGAAGGCAACATTATTCCGATCTTGTCTCCTTAATTCTGAAACCATTTCGGCCATTTCATAAGATTCTACGGCGTGTCCAAAATAACAAGAGAGATCACAGTAAAAATAATCGTTACACGAATCGATATATTGTTCACAAGCTCGGAATAGCTGTTCGTATTCCCAATTCGTCCCCCTATTTGCGACCATAATCAACAAGAGCATTCCCCGATCCAAGTGAAAACATATACCATTTGAACCGTCACCAATTATCATTTCTTCGGCTGAATTTTTAAGGGCATACGCTATAATCTTCTCGTCTCTTCGATTTAACTCTTTTTTCCACTTTTGGACAGAAATGAGAATGGGAAGAAAGACCGATTCTTCCGTTATAGGAATGTGATGCAATTCCACTTGATCTCGTATCGCGGTGGGTTGGCTGGGTATTGAATGGTTGATTAAGTCCACCCAAAACCTTTCAATAATAAAGGAATGGTGCTTGAGCCATAGTTGATGGGATTGACTGTTTCTGTTGAACTCACTGTTTCTATTTATGATGTCCTGCGCCTTTCGAATGGCATTTTCCAAGTCAGCAGAACGAACAGGCTTTAGTAAATAATCAACACTACCAAGCTGAAGCGCTTCTTTCGCGTATTTAAAATCAGCATGACTTGTGAAGAAAATCGTCACTGTATTCGGATGATGCTCTCTCACCCAAGTCAGCAAATCAAAACCGCTTCCTTGGGGCATTTCGATATCACACAACAAAATATCGATTCTTTCCCTTACGAATAATTCTTTGGCTTGTCTGAGATTAAGAGCTGTGTGCAGTCTGCTAATGCCTAATTTATTTAGATCAAGGTCAGATTTCACCCCTTCAATGGCCAGAACTTCGTCGTCTACAATGAGCAGGTGATAATTCATCTGGTTTCCTCCAATCCTGGGTTTGTAGGCATAATAATTTCTATTTTAGCTCCAAAGGTATCTTTATCGTTATCATATACGATGGATGCGACTTCACCGTACAAGAGTCGTAATCGCCGTTCCACATTCCAAATCCCAGTTTGCTCACCACGTTCATTTTCCACACTTCTGCCTGCCTGCAGTTTTTCAAGTATGTCTTTCTTAAATCCTGGTCCTGTATCTCTTATGCTTATTTTCATTCTGGAGCCGTGCTCTTCAATCAGAAATTCAATCTGAACCTCAATAATGAGCGGTTCATCCAACGTAACGGCATGCTTAATTGAATTCTCGACAAAGGATTGAATGACGAGTGGAGGGATAGGGACATCTAATAAGTAATCCGGTGAGTGGATCGTCCATTTCAATTTTTCAGGAAAACGCAAGTTCTGGATCTTTAAATAATTACGAGTATGTTCAAGCTCGTCTTTAAGCGGTACGAAAGACGTATTGCTCCGGAACATAAATCGGAAATATTCGATTAAAGACATGGTCATATCCAAGATCAAATCATAATTCTTAATCTTAGCCAGATTATAAATAATATTGAGTGTATTCAAGAAGAAATGAGGATTGACTTGCAGCTGCAGACGCTGTAATTCCTCCTTTTGCTTATTCAACTGCTCCTCATAGACGTTAATTCGGAGCCGTTCAACCTCGGACATCATGGCATTAAACGCCCCACCCATCAGTTGAAATTCTCCCGAAGTATTGCTAAGCTCTACCCTGCTGCTCCAATCTCCTTCTCGAACTTTCTTCATTGTGCGTAGTAATCGATAAAGTGGCACCAAAACAGATTGCCTCATGGCATACAGACCTATAGGGATAAAGAGAAATGCAGCGATCGTGATAAACCAAACAATGGACTGCAGATAGGGAAGCTTAGCTAATATATAATGATCGGGTATCAATACATTTAAACTGAAATCTCCTCGATTAGACTGAGCACCAACTACAAGAAATTTCTTTTTAGTGCCTGAAATATAATATTCGTTTACTTTCTGTTGAAGTTCAATCCTATATTCACTTACTAGTTTTGAATTGGAAATAGGTTCTCCTTGTGTATTGGCTAATAAAACCTCTCCCTCTTCACCAATTTGAAGAGAACGAAGGGGGTTTACCAATTCCTCCGTATTAATCAAAGCGCCAAGGTAGGTGTCCCCAGCACGCACAATATCAACAAGGTAATTAACTCGGTTAATTTGCACATATTTCCAAACCTTAGAGGAACCCCCCTTTGAAAATAACTCAGAATGAATATATTCAATCAAATATTTTTCAATAATGTCATTTTCCTTTATGGCTGAAGCATTCTTCTTAGAAACATTTAAGAAATCTTGCCGATGTTCCGTATATGCAAAAAATGAACTAATCGGATCGTATAAGTTAATATCCTTACTTAACTTGTTAAACAAATATATTTTAGCACTGTAATACTCTCCATCAGCTGCCTCCTGGCTAAGCGATAACAAATCATATCCTGTACCGGCAACTGTACGCATATACGAATCGATGTCGTCTAATTGAGAATCACTCTGGTCCGTATACAGGTTCAACGTATTCTTATAAGAATCCGCAACCTGACCCCTAACGACATGAATAGCATAGTAGTTGTTGTATAAGAGCATCCCCACCAGCGGCATCGTCATTATGAACACGCTGACGATTAACTTAACTCTCAATGAGGCTCGTCTCCAGTACCATGCGGGTGTATTCATGTCGTTTCGGCTCCTTTTGTTACTCAAATTTAAATTTCAGATCTATCATACTCTTATAAGAACTGGCAACGCCACAACCATAATAAGTCAGTTGTGGCGTTGAGCATATAGGAAAATCCAACAGGCACTTTATCCTTTTACAGCACCAATCATAATTCCTTTGATAAAATATTTTTGGAAGAATGGGTACGCCACCAAGATCGGGAGGACCCCAATGACTGCAATAGCCATTTTTACAGCATCTGTAGGCATTTGTTGCATAGCATCACTTGCATTATTCGTCATATTCGTGCTTATGAATTGAATATCCTGCATGATTCGATTAAGCAGATTTTGTACACTGTAAAGTTTAGGATCGGTAATGTAGATCATACCTAGCTGCCAATCATTCCAATACATGATACATTCGAAGAGTCCGATCGTTGCCAATATAGGGCCCGAGAGCGGAAGCACGATGGACCATAAGGTCCTATATTCCCCGGCTCCGTCTATTTGTGCGGATTCAATCAAAGCACTAGGAATCGTCGTCTGGAAGAAAGTTCTCATCAACATCACGTAAAATCCGTTCATAAGGAGCCCCGGTACAATCAGTGCCCAGATCGTATTTTTAATATGGAAGATCTGTGTATAAACCAAGTAGGAGGGAACCAGTCCTCCATGAAACAACATGGTAAAGAAGACGATAAACATAATCAAATTGCGATATGGCGTAACACTTCTGGATAAAGGATAAGCCAAAAGAGCCGTCATGGATACCCCTAAAACAGTTCCGACTACCGTAACGAAGACTGTCACTCCGTAAGCCCGGGCGATCTCTCCCCCTCGTTCGTATAAATACTCATACGCAGCCGTACTAAACGTATGAGGTATGAACGAATAGCCGTACGCTATAATATCATTTTGATCCGTTAACGAAGCGGAAATTAGCAGTATGAACGGGAGAATACAAATGACTGTGAACAAAAACATCGTGATATAGCTGAACCATGTCAAGCCTCTGCTCTCTTTTTTCATGGGTGTCTACCTCCTTAGAACAATGCGCTATCTTTGCTGTATAGTCGCACCATATAGTTTGCAAGCATAACAAGTAAAAATCCAACGAGAGATTGATACACTCCTGCTGCTGTGGACAAGCCAATATCCCCATTGCCCGTTAATCCTTTAAATACATACGTATCGATGGTGGCTGTTGTATTAAATAATGCACCTGAATTCATAGGTACCTGATAAAATAAACCGAAATCAGAGTAGAAAATTCTTCCAATACTGAGCAGCGTCAACATGATAATAACTGGTGTTAGAATCGGCAAGGTAATATGTCGGATCTGCTGCAATCGGCTTGCACCATCGAGTCTAGCAGCTTCATAATACTCTTCGTCAATCCCCAGCAATGCCGCAAAGAAAACAATGCTGGAATAGCCAACACTTTTCCAGAAGTGAACTAGCGTTAAAATCCAAGGCCAATACTTTTCCTCGGTGTACCAAGAAATACCATCCTTTATTCCGAACCATGGAAGAACTGTGTGATTCATGAATCCCGTATCTGCACTTAAGAGGGCATATACCAAATAGCTGACGATGACCATGGAAATCAGATGCGGCAGAGTGATCACACTTTGATAAAACTTAAGCAATACTTTGTTTTTGATCTCGTTCAACAAGATTGCACAGGCTAAAGACAAAAAGGTTCCAACAACAATAAACAATAGATTGTAAAGAATGGTATTTCGGGTAATGATAAATGCGTCCGATGTCTTAAAGAGATACTCAAAGTTTTTTAATCCAATCCAGTCACTCTCAAGAATGCCTTTAGCAAAATTTATTTTTTTGAAGGCAATGACGATCCCGAGCATCGGGATATAATTATTGAACAACAGGTACAAAAGTCCAGGGGCCATCATAATCAGAAGTGGCAGGTATTTACGGAAACGATTTTCCTTTTTCTTGTACGGGATACCCGCCCGCGGTACAGTTGCTGATGCTTTTTCCATCTTAGAAACCCTTCCTTTCCGTTTATTATTTCTATAATGTCTTACCTTGATTTTAAGTGATGTGATTCCGTCTATCTAACAATCTAACGACCACATAGTAACGTTTTAACGACTTTCGCTTCTTCGAAAAAAAAGACTGATCGGGAAAATCCCGTTCAGCCATTCATTTGCTTTAATACGACGTCCAACCACCGTCAGCCGTGATTACTGTCCCATTCACAAACTTTGAATCCTCAGATGCAAGGAAAAGAGCAACGGAAGCAATTTCACTTGGATCTACAGGTTCGCGCCGTTGAGTACCCGCTCCATTTTGGAACTCTTGTAAAGCTGCCATGTCCATATTGCCCATCGAATTCATGATATTGGTTAGAACACCGCCTGGTGCAATAGCGTTACAGCGAATGCCGGATTTCGCGTACATATAACCAACATTTTTGGTAAGCCCCACTAGACCATGCTTGGAAGAAGTATAGGCAACTCCACCTTTGCCCCCAGTTATTCCAGCGGCGGACGCAATGTTTACAATTACGCCCTCTCCTTGTTGCAACATGAACGGAAGTGCTTTGCGGATGGCACGCATTGGACCTGTCAAATTAATGCCTATTACCCGGTCCCACAAATCGTCTTCGATCGTTTCTATTAATCTGAAGCCATCCATGATTCCTGCGTTGTTCACGAGAATGTCTACTCTTCCGAATGCTTCGGCAGCCCTATCCACCATCGCCTGAATGTCTTCTTCCTTCATGACGTTAGCAACAACGCCTGTAGCTATACCACCATTTTGATTAATCTCGTCCACAACGGTTAAAATGGCTTCTTCATTCAGGTCAGCTACCACTACCTTGGCACCTTCCTTCGCATACAGCTCTGCAATCGCTTTGCCAACACCTGAAGCTGCTCCTGTTACTATCGCTACTTTATTTTGCAGTTTCATACCCATTTCCCCTTCCTCCTCTTTTTAGATCGCGTTTTCTTTAGCAATTTTCCCAAGATGGATACCACTAGGCTTAGTGGTACGCTCCTGCGTGGTACGGTCCACTTCAATTAATCCAAAAGTCTTGGAGAACCCAAGCTGCCACTCAAAATTATCCATCAAGGACCAATGCATATAGCCCAAAACCTGCAATCCTTCCGCAATACAATCTTGGACACCTTTCAGGGCTTGATCGATGAAAGCAACACGTCGTGTATCATCATCCGTTGCTATGCCATTTTCAGTAATCATAATCGGCATTTTCAGATGCGTGCTAACATATCGGACAACTGCCCCAAGTGCCTCCGGATAAAATTCGTTCCCCATTTGTGTCGTCTCTGCATCTTCAGGTATGGGGAGAAGGCCATCTGGTCCATATACAGCACGCGTATAGTTTTGTAACCCGAAAAAGTCATCATCATGCAAGTAGGGAACAAATTGAACAAACTCCTCTTGCCATGCATGTCTTGCGTTTTCTTCACCGCCAGGAACACTTTGGATATCGTAGAGTGACAAGGTAACTCCTACTTTGGTTTGCGGACTAATCTGCCGAATGGCTGCTCGCGCTTCCACATGCGCTTGAAAGATAACTGCCAAGCCTTCCTCCGAACGTGGAGCTAAAAACGAGTGAACTTCAGTAGGAGGCACTCCAAACGCTTTACTTAGCCCCATGAAGTATTTTTGCATCTGCGCCGCCATGTTCTCCATATTCATGCCGACTTGTGCACCAGGAGAACCAGATTTGAGTGCGTATCGCTTCATAATCTTCTTAATCCCGATGGAAATATTTGCCTCATTAATTGTACATACATATGGGATCAACTCGCCTAATTCACGCATGACATGTGTACAATATCGTGCAAAACGGGCAGGCGTATCCGCCGACTCCCAACCCCCTAGCCGAATGAGCCATTGTGGTGAGCTGAAATGGTGGAGAGTCACAATCGGAGTTATCTTATTTTCTTTACACTCAAGTAGAACTTCCCGATAATGTTCAATTTCTGACGCTGCGAATCTCCCTTCCTCTGGCTCGATTCGAGCCCATTCAATGGAGAATCTATAGGAATTTAACCCCAATCTAGCCATCTCAGCAATATCACTTTTAAAACGATTATAGTGGTCTACTGCGCTACCTGACGGTTCCTTGAACACCGAGCCCTCCAAGTTTTCCATCAGCCAAAAATCAGAATTCGTATTATTGCCTTCCACCTGATGTGCTGCAGTGGATGCCCCCCATAAAAAACCTTCTGGAAAATGTGCCATGCCTACTCCTCCTTAACTTCGGTTAATTGCTGCAACCTCATTTTATAAGGATTTAATTGCCGCAACTAACAATCTAACGACTCATCCCTAACGTTTTGACGACTTTCTAAAACGAAAAAGAGACCTGCTTGCTCGGCCTCTACAAAGAAAAAGAACTTTTTTAAAATTGTCGTTGCAGTACCATAATGTAGTCGTCAAAACGTTAGTGAAAAAACATGCATTGACTTAAGGTTAATAGTAACTACAAGTCATACTGTCAAAACTGAATTACTATATCTACTTGAATCCTAGGAGGATCTTATTCATGACAGACTTTACTAGTGTAAAAAACAAAGTTGCAATTGTTACTGGCGCTTCAGATGGCCTTGGTAAGGCAATTGCAATGTGCTATGCAGAAAATGGGATGAAGGTCGTTGTATCTGATATTAACGCCGAAAAGGGTACTCGTGTAGTAGAAGAAATTAAATCATTGGGTGGAGAGACATCTTTCTTTAAATCAGATGTTAGCCAAGAAGAAGATGTAAAAGGAATGGTCGACTTTGCTATAGAAACATATGGCCGTTTAGATGGCATTGTAAATAATGCCGGTATTAGCGCCGAGAGTAGGCCGACTCATGAATATTCACTATCTGAATTTGATAAGTTAACGTCTATTGACCTAAAGGGTGTTTTTTTGGGTATGAAGTTTGGAATCGAAGCGATTCTTAAGTCTAAAGCGTCAGCAGGATTCGTAATCAATGTTGCATCTTTAGCTGGTTTGTTAGGCAATAGTTCCATGGCTATTTATACTTCGGCCAAGCATGGCGTTGTAGGTCTAACAAAGAGTGCTGCACTCGATTATGCACCTTTCAACATTACAGTTAATGCAATTTGCCCTGGGACCATCAAGACTTCCATTTGGGGGAATGCACCTAAAGAAGTTATTCAACAATATGCAAAGTTGCTATCGCCGAATGGAAGGCTTGGCGATCCAAAGGAAGTCGCACATTTAGCATTATTTTTAGCCTCAGATTTAGCTCGTTACATTAGTGGTTCAGCAATCACAGTCGATGCTGGCTCAAGCGCTGGTAAGCTTACTCCTACTCAATGGTCTCATCCAGAAATATTGGAATAAATGTACTCTTTACAATAATTAACGATTAGCTCAGTATTTTAAAGGATGGGATAGAAATGGATAATGAAGCGACTCGAGTAGATCCCCGCAAACTCCGTACGCGTCAATTGCTTAGGGATGCCTATGTTGACTTGCTTCAAGAAATGGATCCTGAGAAAATAACCGTAAAATCGCCTTGCAGAGCGCGCCAGGATCAACCGCGTTACCTTTTACCTGCACTATTTGGATATTTCTGATATGGTGGACAAGATCTCGGAAGAAATGATCGAAGACATTTACGAGATTCTTCGTGACAAGACATCAACAAGTCCGACTCCGATAGAAGACAGAGATTTACTTTTAGTGGAGCTTCTTGAGCATATTGCTGAAAAACGCGATATTTTACAAAGCCACTCTCGCTACTAACCGTATTCCGATTTTTACAGAACGGCTGTTGGAGTTGCTGTCAGAATTGATTATTGAAAGGCCGGAAAATACGCAGTGTCATCCCTGTTCTTCAACGGCAAATATTCAAAAGGACATCGCCATATGGTATGGTTTTTCAGCCTTAATTGGTGTAATCGTTGCTTGGCTTCGAAATGATATGCCGTATATGCCGAGTTTTCTTGCTAAACAATTTTCTTTACTGACATTATCACGATAAAAAACCACCTTGTTGCAAACGCAAGTACTGCCAGTTGATGTATTTTCGGAAACAATGATCTAATGAAGTCGGGCCGAAGGTAGTCATATATTAACGACTTTATATTAGATTAAATAACATTTTTAGAGAAAATAGCCTGGTCCTGGTGTCTCACTTTGCACCCGAAAATATATGAATGTTTTTTTGCAGTTTCTCTTTGAGTTTTTTAACTACAATAGGCGATAGCCTCATTTCAAACCCTAACTGTTCACATTCAGGGGACTTTCTTGTCGCTCGTATGTTATTGAGGGATATTCTTGTCGTAAAAAAAACGACAAGAATATCCCTCAAACAGAAAAAAACCTTGATTTACCAAGGTTCTTAATAGGTATTTTCATGTCGTTAGACTTCATATGTCATCAACATAAGGGCTTTCACTATTTCCTATTGGGTAGCGTAGACGTGTTCTAATTCTAGAGCTACCTCTTTAATATCATAGCCGGCTAGCCTAATCGCTCGGATTCGCTCTTCAACCGGGACAGGATCGCTGCGCATTGCTTTCATTAACCATTGCACCCATACGGCAATGTCTTGCTTCAAACACACGAATGCGAAAAAACCTGCTCTCAGATTCGCTTCTTCCGGTAAAACATCGGATACCACACAGGGAACTCCTGCCGCTTGCGCTTCAATCAAAACCATGGGTAAACCATCTTTGAATGAAGGAAGGACCATAACATCAAATTCCTGAAGGAGCTCAGAAATATCGTCTCGCCATCCTAATAGATGTACGCGGTTTTGGATCCCTTTTTGCTCGATCAGTGCTAGAATCTGAGGCCGCAATGCGCCATCCCCCACCAAAATAAGTCTCGCATTCGGCACACGGTACAGCAGCTCTTCAAAAATCTCAATTAGGAATGTATGATTCTTAGCTGAGCTAAACCGTCCAATATGACCAATAATTGGCTCCTCCAATGAAATATGCAATTGCTCGCGGAGCGTCTTGGGTTTCTGTAATCTACTTGTAAATCGACCGACATCTATCCCATTACGCACCATTCTGCCGCGTTTATCTTTAGACCATTGATACCCGAAAAGCGCCTGACTTGCCGTGATCGAGCTGCTTACCCAATTGGTGGCAAATCGCCGTATCATTTTTCTCTTCAACCATCGAGATACCTTAGTAGTTGAGGAAGAATATGTATAATCACTTATGCTGTGACAATGCACAATACGAATATCAATGCCAAACAGTCTTGATGTTAATAAAGTTAAGACACTAGCCTCATAGGTATGACTATGTAAAGCATGGAAGGGACCGTGATGTTGAATCGTCGACTTTAACTCATATATGTAACTCATCCAGCCCGCTCTAGGCTTCTGCAGGATGAATATCCTCCCACCGAATGCTCGTATTTCTTCATCATAATCTGAAGGATTATGTGTGTGGACAACGAAATCGAATTGAATCTTCGATCGATCCATGTGCCGATATACATTCATAATAAAGCTTTGCGCTTCTCCACGATTCATATCACTAATATGATGTAATATCCGAACGGGTTGATTGCTCAACACACTTTCCCCCTTAGATTTGCATAAGTGAAGTCCTCATAAGCAAAAGCCAAGATGGTTTTTCCATCGTATCGATGAATACAATGACTTGGAATATAAAATGATTGTGAAAGGGGAGCGAGAGGATTATTAAACAAGATGGCAACAAATGTAAACGCTGTATAAATAGAATTGTAGCATGAAAATTACACAATGCCTATAGGATTATAAAGATTTGATAAAGATCTATAGTGCTATACACCCATTTTTAGTAGAAATTAGCAAAATACAGAGAAACTCGCTGGACAAGAGGGTTTCTCTGCTTTGTTTAAGTGCAAGCAAATTATTTCGATTAAATCCCTAGAAAGCCGGATTAATAAGTCTGGTATGGGTATGGATATGGATATGGACATTGACATAGATAATCCTGGTATGGATATGGGCATGGACATGTTGGATATGGATATGGATATGGATAGTAAGGCTGTGTCGCATTCAATAAATAAGGGGCTACTACCAAAGGCAGGAGATTGTTCACTCCACCATGTCCAAAGTGCTGAAACCCTCCATGCCCCGGGAAGCCATGATGACCAGGACCACCGAATCCTGGCCCACCATGTCCAGGACCGCCATGTCCAGGGCCACCATGGCCTGGACCACCATGACCTGGACCGCCTCCGTGCCCACCTTGTGGTGGCCGTAATTCTTGCTCTTCTGGTTTCGTCATTTTCTGGATCACTCACATTCTCGTATAGTTAACTGCCTACAATACTGTATGTGTGCGATTGCCTAGTTGGTGACCACTTCTCCAAAAATTGGGCGGTTACTATCTTGTGCTTTGTAACAATCTTATTACTTCTGGTCTTTCCAGATATCGCAGAGTCCGACGAAAAAAACAACAATTGTCGTGATCACAATAAACCGAATATCCCATGCGTTCGGAAAATCATTCACCTTAGTACCCGAAGCACGGAGAACAAGAACAAATGAGAGCAGGACTAAATCAAAAAACATACAGTAGGCCATGCGAGCCGAAAGCTTATGAAGTGGTAATTTGTCCAACATTTTGCCGAATCCAAAGACGTCTGACCATCTTCCGGGCTCGTTGGATTTTTTCTGGGGGGAATTGTCTTGTTGGCGATCAGAGGTCGGCTTTTGCTCGTTTTGCATCTTTCTTGCCAGCACCTTGCCTCGACTCATCGACGTCCAGCCACATCAGAATGGCTCCGCCGAAGCTAAATCCCGCTATACATATTCCCCCCAAAGGAGATAATAACCCCACCTCCCAAGTCATCACAAAAGCTAGAAAGCTCACTACTAGTAAAAGAAGTGCACCTGTCTTTTTCATTGAATTGCCTATCATAATCTCTTGCACCTCCCTTATCGTAAGATCTTATAGTATATGAGAGATTACTAGATTCGGTGATAGACAGTAGACGGTGCCCTTTACAAATGAAAAAAGGACCTGAGGGATCGTCATCGCCTCAAGTCCGGTTTACTTCCACTTTGAAGTTTTATCTGTTCAGCAAACTCCCTACATAACGCAGCAGCTCATTGGCACATACTGGGCAATATCCGTGCTCATCAATCAATTGTTTTGTCACATCATTAATTTTCTTCAACTGCTTCTCATCCGGTGTCTTCGTGGAAGTCGTTATTTTCACGATATCTTTCAAATCAGCGAAGAGCTTCTTCTCAATCGCTTCACGCAGCCGCTCGTGGCTGCTGTAATCGAATTTCCGACCTTTACGGGAATAGGAGGAAATGCGGATCAGTATTTCTTCTCGGAATGCTTTCTTGGCATTTTCAGAAATGCCGATTTGCTCTTCAATGGAGCGCATCAGGCGCTCATCCGGATCCATTTCCTCACCGGTAAGTGGATCCTTGATTTTCCCCCAATTACAATAAGCCTCAATATTATCGAGATAGTTATCGAAAATGGTTCTGGCTGATTCTTCGAAGGAGTAAACGAACGCTTTCTGCACTTCTTTCTTGGCAATATCGTCGTATTCCTTGCGCGCCACGGAAATGAAATTGAGGAACCGCTCACGCTCATCCTTTGTAATCGACGGATGCTGATCCAAACCATCTTTTAGGGCACGCAGGACATCTAGTGCGTTAATGCACTGAAGATCTTGGCGAATCAATGCACTTGAAATTCGGTTAATGACATAACGCGGATCGATGCCGCTCATACCTTCTTCTTGGTATTCATTTTGCATTTCTTTGAGGTCCGCTTCTTTGTAACCTTCCACAACTTCACCATCATACATACGCATTTTCTTGACTAAATCCATCCCTTGCTTCTTAGTTTCCTTCAAGCGGGTAAGAATGGAGAAAATCGCAGCAACCCTGAGCGCGTGCGGAGCAATATGAATGTGAGACATATCACTCTGTCCGATGAGCTTGTAGTAAATTTTTTCTTCATCCGATACCCGAAGGTTATACGGAATTGGCATAACAATCATCCGCGATTGCAAAGCCTCATTTTTCTTGTTCGCAATAAAAGATTTATACTCGGTTTCATTCGTATGCGCAATGATCAGCTCATCGGCGCTAATGAGGGCGAACCGTCCTGCCTTAAAGTTACCCTCTTGTGTGAGAGATAGTAAGTTCCAGAGGAATTTCTCGTCGCATTTCAGCATTTCCTGAAACTCCATAATACCCCGATTTGCCTTATTCAGCTCCCCGTCGAACCGGTATGCACGCGGATCGGATTCGGAACCAAACTCCGTGATGGTAGAGAAGTCTATACTTCCCGTCAAATCGGCAATATCCTGTGATTTCGGATCGGATGGACTGAACGTACCGATACCTACACGCGCTTCTTCTGAAACGAACACACGCTCAACATGAACATCTTCAATGCAGCCATTGTACTCAGTCTTTAATCGCATTTGGCAGGAAGGACACAAACTGCCTTCAATCTTTACACCCAGCTCTCGTTCGATCTCGGGACGCAGTTCCATAGGGATCAAATGAAGTGGCTCCTCGTGCATCGGACAACCTTTAATCGCATAGACAGCCCCTAAGTCAGTTCTAGCAAATTGCTCCAGCCCTCTTTTAAGCATAGTCACAATGGTTGATTTACCACCGCTTACAGGACCCATCAGCAGTAATATCCGCTTACGAACATCCAATCGACGGGCAGCGGAATGGAAATATTCTTCCACCAGCTTCTCAACGGCTCGATCCAGGCCGAAAATCTCTTTGTTAAAGAATTTGTAGGATTTGTGCCCGACTTGGTCATTGATTCCTTGCGAAGCAATCATATCATAGACCCTTGAATGCGCTGTTCTCGCGAGTCCAGGATTTTTGCGAAGCAATTCTATGTACTCCGCGAACGTACCGGTCCAGCTCAATGAATCCTTCTCCGTACGATGCTCCGAAATTCTTTTGAATATGTCCATGGGTACCTCCTTTCACTGCTGCCTTTCTTATCTAGGTCAGCTCGTGATGGTGAATTGTGTACTACAATCCTATGCACTCATGGAGGATAACTTGCCCGAAATTTTTTAACTGTAATGGATTTCTCGCTTTCTAAAAAGTTCATACGTTCTGCCAGCTTCAACACGAAACTCTACAACTGACTGATTCCCGCCCAAGGCGATATCTTCTTCCCCGCAGCGGACCAGAACTGCTTGACGTGTACGGACTCTACATAAACCAGCCTTCGCTGCGCTAATGATCGCTTCCGATAGTTTTCCACCCGACCATTTGAGGTTAACAACATATCCGCCGCGCCCCCTAAGTCCTCTCACTTCTCCCTCAGACCACGCCGAAGGCAGCGCAGGAAGTAAGCTCAGCTCATCAGCATGGGATTGCAACAGCATCTCAACAATGCCAGCCGTGGCACCGAAATTCCCGTCAATTTGAAATGGAGGATGCGCATCAAAAAGATTGGGATACGTTGACTTCCGCAGCATGTGGCTCAAATGCGCATACGATTGTTCGCCATCTTCCAGTCTTGCATACATATTGACGATCCACGCACTGCTCCAACCCGTATGACCTCCTCCGTTTTCCAATCTGCGCTGCAGTGTGGCTGCAGCTGCTTTGGCTAATTCCGGTGTGCGGTGCGGATTGATTTGGGTTCCCGGATGCAGCGCAAACAACTGTGAAATATGCCGATGACCTGGATCATCTTCCTCATAGTCCTTCAACCACTCCATGATCTGTCCGTGTTTGCCAATCTGCGGCTTAGGCAGCCGCTCCAGCAGCGTTGAGAGCCGCTCATGAAGCTCACTATCGACCTGCAGCAGGAGGCTGCTCCGTTTGCATGCCTCGAACAACTCACGGATGATCTGCGTATCCATAGAAGGTCCCATGGTCAGTGCACCTCTGGTTCCATCCGCCAATACATACACGTTTTCTGGAGACACAGAGGGCCCCGTCACAAGCTGTCCATCCGGCGATTCCACCAAATAATCAACGAAAAAAGCCGCGGCATCCTTCAAGATCGGGTACGCTCTATACCGCAAAAATTCCATATCCTCGGTAAAAACAAAATGTTCCCATACGTGCAGGCTTAGCCATGCAGCTCCCATCGGCCATATCACACATGTCGGAAACAACCCTTCTGGCCGTGTCTCTCCCCATAAGTTCGTATTGTGATGAGCGACAAAGCCCGAGCAGCCATACAGCTCCCGCGCTGTTTGCCGGCCGCTGACCTGCATTCTTTCGATATGGTCGAACAGCGGTTCATGGCATTCCGATAATCCGCAAACCTCTGCCGGCCAATAATTCATTTGTGTATTGATATTAATCGTATATTTGGACTCCCATGGAGGCGTAAAGCTGTCATTCCAAATGCCTTGAAGATTCGCGGGCAGACATCCTGGGCGGGAGCTGGCGATCAATAAATAACGGCCGTAATGAAAGTAAAGCTCCGTCAAACCGCTATCCACACTCGATTGATCCCCTTGTAGGAGCTTCAATCGCTCATCCGTTGGCAAATCATCAAAAGGATCGTTTTCCGTCAAAGACAGACTCACCCGATTGTACAATTCCTGATAATCTTGAATGTGCCGGCGTTCTATTTCGTCAGCGTTGAACCGATCGGCGCCCTCAATTTGAAGCTTGCATGCTGCTAATGGATCAGGCTCTCGAAATGTGCTGGCTGCGGCAAGTACTAAAGTCACAGAAGTAGCCCCCTCCACAGAGAGGAAGTCGCCAATTATGGACACATGACCATCCTGGGATTTGGCTTTCAACACACAAGCATATTCAACACCATGCTTCCCACATTCTCCGCCCATCCAAATACTATCTGCCGACAATGCGCCGGTTCCCCCCTCAAAGGGTCTGCGGTTCAGATTTGCAGAGAAATTAAGCTTGCCTGGCTGATCACACTCCAATCGAATCATCATCACTTGATCAGGGCAGCTGGCAAATATCGTACGACGATAAGTGACTCCGTTAATCCTATAGGTTGTACGAGCCGTGGCTTGCTTCAAATCCAATTCTCGCCGATAATCTTCAACTTCGCCTTTCTGATCATGAAAATAAAGCCTTAGGTCTCCCAAAGGCTGATAAGGGTTGTAATACTTAGGTGTGGAAAAGAGCGCCATTCGTGTTAATCGCGTAGCCTCCACGACGTTTCCGGCAAAAAGCAGCTCTCGGATTTCTTCTAAATAGCGAGAACCATCGGGGTTGAGTCCATCTTTAGGACCTCCGTACCAGATGGAATCTTCATTTAACTGAATTCTTTCCTCTTGCACATGACCGAAAATCATCCCGCCTAATCGACCGTTACCGATCGGAAGCGCTTCTACCCACATCTTAGCAGGCTGAAGGTACCACAATTTCTCGCGATTGTTCAAGTTTATGCCCCCTATACAAGATTTGGTTTATCATAATGTTTAGGCGATGCAGGCATCACCATGATCATTTTAGTTCCCTGCTCAGCCGTACTTTCAATCCTCAGTCCATAATTCTCCCCATAGACCATTTGAATTCGGCGATGAACGTTCAGCACACCAATACCGCCTTTTTTACCCGCTTCATCTATTTCAGCATCTGCCAGTCTGTTTGTGCTCAACTTCTCTTGGAGCTGCGTAAGTTTTGTCTCCGATATCCCTGAACCATTATCCTCTACACTGATCCAGAAGATTCCGTCCTCTACCCCTCCGTCGATTCGGATGAAATGATAATCTTCCAATCCTTCCGGGAAGGCATGCTGGAATACATTTTCGACCAGCGGCTGAAGAGTCAGCCGAACCATGACATGAAGCAAATATTCGGGCTTAATCGCAACATCAATCTCGAACTCCCGGCCAATTCTATGCCTCAGTACGACCAGATAATACAGAACGTGCTTCAACTCGTTCGCAACCGTTATTTCTTCCAAATTGGTTTGGACCGAGTATCGCAGCATATAAGCCAGTGCCTTAACGATTTCGGATATCTCTTCTGAATCCTGAATCGTGGCATAGCAGATAATCGTCTCCAGTGTGTTGTACATAAAATGAGGATTGATTTGCAGCTGAAGAGATTGAAACTCTGCCTTCTGCCGTTCCATCCGAATTTCTGAATTGCTTAATTCAACCTGAACCACACGATCAACCGCTTCAGATAGCCGATTGACCATCACGTTATAGCGTACCATGAGTTCGACAATTTCGTCCCTGTGAGAGGGGAGTGGAATGGTGGCCCAATTTCCTTTTTCCGTCTCTCGCATCCCGGATTTAAGTACTTGAATGGGCTTCGTAATCGACTTACCGAATCTGTAGGCAAGTAAGATCGCTAATACCAGTGTAAATAATCCGACTACAAGCGTTGTCGAACGGATGTTAGCCACCGGTTTACGCAGTTCATGAAGAGGCATGGAGACAACAAGCTGCCAACCCGAATAATCGGATTTGCGGCTTAGATACATGCGCTGATCCCCCTCACTGCTGTCGACAAAGGAAGAAGCCCCAGCCTCTTGTAGCTTCTCCACAAACTCTTTCGGAACATCTGATCCAACTTTAACTCCTTCGGGGTGATACACATAGCGACCCTTATCATCAATGATAAACAGGTACCCGTATTTCCCTAAATCAATCCCTTTCCATAAAGCAGATAAATCAGCGGATCTCATCTCAATGGCGAGCAAGCCACTCAATTCAGGCGAGGTGAAGCCTCGAATACGACGGACTAGCGTAAGCATTTGATTCTCTTGACCTTCAATAATGGTGTGGTTCAAAATACTTAATTTTCCGTCTGCCGCTGTATTGGCGAGAAAATATTCTCGCTGTTTCCGTTTATCTTCCGCATTGAATGACTGCTCGTTCACACCATTATAGTAATAGACCGCATTCAGCTTATCGCTGAGCAAATACACAGAAGCTAATTTAGGATTGCGAATAAATAGCGGATCGACACTCGTTTCGAGAATCATTTTCCGATAGGTAAAAAAGTCATATTCCTCCCGATTGGCCTTCAGATCAATAAACTCCATAACCTGTCTGTTCGTCAAAATAGACACAATGGAGCGCTCATAGTCTTTCAAATACAGATCCGTATGATGAACCGCGTTTCCGACGATTTGATTCATTTGGTTCTCAACCATTTCCGCTAACTCATCGGAAGAAGTCATATAGGAGAAAATACCTACACTGCTAAGAGAAAGAATAATGACAATTAGAAAATAGACGAATAGTTTTTTCGTTAAACCTCTAATTTTCATTTGATACCAAGCCCTGCGCGATATTCAGAAGGCGAAACGCCAACAATTTTTTTGAAGGTTTTCGTAAAATGGGGGTAATCATCGTACCCGACATCGGAGGCTACATCCACAATTCGGACATAAGGAATAGCCAGCATTTCCTTCGCCTTCGTCATCCTTTTTTTGATCCGATACTGAACAAAGGTCTCATGCGTTACTTTTTTAAAAAGCGAACTGAAATAGGTAGGTGTCAATCCGACCATCGCAGCAACTTGATCCAGCGAAATATCTTCTGACAACCTGCTGTCGATAAAGCCTTTGGCCTCTTCCATTGGATCTTTGAAGCTGCCGCTTCGAACGTCTTGAAGTCCTTTTGCCATTTGAAACAAACCCTTCTCAAACGCTTCGAGGGCTTCCTTCACACTATCCGCCTGCAAGTGAGCTTGCACGGAGGAAGGTGAGTAATTACGACCTTGAAAGCGTTTGACAAGTAGCGCATTACAATCATCCAATAGCTCCTTAAGCTGTGCCAACGATAAATTGGCAGATAGGCAGTATTCACGCCAGCGGCTGATTAAGCTGTTTAGTTCCTCCATTTGTAAGGCCCATATTTGTTGTTCCATTTGATCGATCCACTCGATATAACGGGAAGGCGGCATATAGCTGCGTGATGGCTTTTTGATCAATTGATCCAGCATGTCATGCACATCCGATTTGGTAACCGGTTTCAGCATATAGTGCCGAACACCATAATTCACGCTTTTTTGGGCGTATTCAAAGTCACTATAACCGGATATCACAACGGTCTTTATTTGAGGAAATTCCTCATGAATGATTCTGCAGAGCTCCAATCCGTCCATTTTGGGCATGCGAACATCCGTCAACACAAGATCAGGTTCGCAGGCGCGAATCCGCTCTAAAGCAGCCACGCCGTTCTCAGCCGTCTGTATTTTCGAGAAAGTGGGTGCGTACATTTCCGCCATCTTTACCATTCCTCTGCGAATGACAGGTTCATCGTCTACAATCAGTACATGCATGTCCAGACCTCCCCTATGTTTCTCAGAATCGCTATCCAATTATGATAACTCACGGAAATTGGTTCTACAACGGAAGGAATCACAAACGAGTTTGTGCGAAACGCCACGTGACAGAACTGTAGGATGTCGGTTCCCCGTCAGTCCCTATGAGTTCCCCGGAGTAGACGCCAGCTGCATTTTGCGTGACTGCCGCTTTCCACCAACCGAACTTACCTTGTTCATAATCGAATGATTCCCCGTCATCATCGTACAGATTTCCTTCACCCATTCCATCACCGAAATGAACCAGTTCAAGCGGAACACGCGTGCCTAGGGGTGGGACATGCGATAGCGCAGGCATCATCGGAATGACAGACCCGCTTCTAACAAATACCGGAATTCGCTCCAAGCCTGCTTGAACGCTAATGATACATCCACCGGTATACCGTTCCCCTGTCTCTAATCCATACCAGATTCCGGATGGTAGTAGGACCTCCCGCTCTGACTCTCCTTCAACTAGTGGAGCTACTAACAATGCATCGCCAAACATGTATTGGTCATCCCATTCTTTTACTTTTTTCTTGCCGTAAGCAGCATCTGTCGTATTCAAGGTTTGCTCAGCTGCTTCGGCATGCAGCGCCTCGGCTTCCGCGATTTCAGACGCGGACATAACGAAAGGCATTGCGCGGAAAGGAGGAATACCATACTCTCGGTAGGTTGCAAAAGCTGTATACAAATATGGCAGCAATCTCATCCGCAGCTTGATATAATGGCGGACAGTTCCTTCCACTTCCGGGAAAGACCAAGGCTTCGTTCCATCTCCCCATGCATTCAACATCGCGAGTGGTGAGAAACAAACCGTTTGCATCCGCCGTACCCAATCTTCGGCATTTCGTGCTCTGCGAACCTCTGGTGTCCACAACAGCCCGCTGAAGGAGGAATTGCATAGACCGCGAATAAACTGTTTGTGATCATAGAGATCCGAATAGAGGACATAAGGCATCGTTGAGGCTGCGGCATTCGAAGCCCTCACAAGTCCGTACGTTCTCCGATTTTTACTGCGGAACAGTTCAGCCGTCATTTTTTGGAACATCAACCCGTACATTTGTCTCATCTGCTCGCCATCCAGACCGGATGGAAACTGAGCATGTCCCGGAAACATCCAGGAATTGTTGGTCAAGTCACTGCCGTCACATTCATCCAGCTTGTAACCGGATACTCCGATATTGACATGCTGCTCTTCATGCTGCTTCTTATAAAGCTCCACAGCTGCTGGCAGTGAATAATCCGGCGCAAGCCCGCCCCATACCGAATGACTCCCCGAAAGGGGCTTCAGTTCCTCGTACAGCTCACTCTTTGGCGATACGAAGGGATGCTCCCACAGGTTCACCCGAAAACCGCTTTGGTCCAACGCTTTCACGAATTTTTCGGGCTCAGGGAATCGGCTTTTCTCCCATTCGTAACTGACTGGGTAGCTTTGGCTGTGCCAGCCGGGTTCGAGCCCGATCACATCACAGGGAATATCGTGCTGACGGAACTGCTCCGCTTCTTCAAGCACTTGCTGATCCGTATACAGCGTCGGAACACGGTGCCAGAAGCCAAGTCCCCACTTCGGAGGCAGTGTGCCGCCACCACAAAATAAATTATATCTAGCCACCACATCCGAAAGGGATGGGCCGCCAAACAAATACACGTCCGCACCTTCGACAGGAATCCGGATCTCCACCCGCGATGCGACTAGTGTTGCCTTCCATCCCTTATCGGTGTTGCGATCACGAATATCCTCACTTTGCGTTTCCTCCTGCCTCATGGTTGACCCGCAATACAGAGTAACGATCCGTGAAGTATCCACCAAAACGCCATACCCGAGATCGCTTACGTAAAAAGGCACAGGAGCATGCGTCTCACCCGTATCCTGCTTGGGATCGCTGTTCACACGTAAATATCGGTTTCTTCCCCGTTGATTCATTCTTAATAACTGAAGGCCTGTCCCGTATAGCTTTTCAGTACGATCAAGCGGAATAGACAGAATGAGACAGTCATTTGCTTCCTCAAGCTGAATACTTTCCCAGGCAAAAGGCGGCTGTACCTGCGGCATTTGCTGCAGGGCCTCGGCTTTCGGCGGAACGCCCATCAATGAGAGCGGTGTAATTCCTTGCGGTTCTCCGATCGTAAGGCGCCATACGCCTGGCGCCGATTGTTGCCAATTCGTTATTTGCATGCTAGATTCCCCATTCATCTATAGAGTTGGAACCTCAATGGCCTTCGTTTGACCGGATTCACTTGCCAGCTTCGTGTAATGAACAAGTGCTTGGGTTTTCAAATAGTCCCTGCCGCTTGTCTCCGCTTCGCGACCCTCCTGAAGCGATGCCAAAAATTCAGCCAGTGTATCCGTTTCATCTACACCACTTATATCATCGACGAGCAAGACCTCTCCGTCCCGAATTAGGCGGATTTCCTTATCAACTACTTCCATAGCCCCTTTGGTTCCTTCAATTCTCCAATTGCCGCTCCAAGGTGTTTCTGTCCCTCTTGCAGCGATGGAGGCATTGTAGGCAGCTGTGATTCCATTATCCATTTCAAGGAAGGCATAAGCATTGATAATAGCCCCTTCCTCTTCCCAGGCGCCAATTGGATTGTACAGCTTGGCCTGCACCGATTTTCCCTCTCTTCCGGTTAAATAACGGAGCATATCCAAATGATGTACACCAATGTCATCCAGGATACTAACGGTATATCTCCGCTGCACATGGTGGTACCTGTAGAACTGTATATCCAGCGAGGAAAGAGTGCCGATAGCACCCTCGTCTATTAGCTGTTTCATTTTACGAATATAAGGCATCCTACGGTAATTTTCTGCGATCATAAAAGGGATGTGTTCCCGAGCAGCTCGAGCCACGACCTCAATGGATTCCTCATAATCAAAGGAAATCGGTTTTTCACATAAAACTGCCAGCTTACGGTCAAACGCTGCATGGTTCACAGTAGTGTGCATCATCGGCGATGTCACATTGACAAGAAAATCCGCCTGTTCGTTTTGCAAAGCTTCTTCTAGTGACGTGTAGAAAGGGAACGGGTCATCCTTCATCTTCTCTTTCATGGCTATATCAACCTCAACAACGGCTGCTAATAATCCTTGATCTCTTAGACGTTTATACCAACTGAACCCAGCAGATCCCAAACCAACCAGTATAGCTTTCATATGTAAACTCCCTCCCTAAGGCTTCAAAGGAATAACCATATTCCAAGTATTCTCTGCGTTACGAAATCCCCCGGATCCGTCGGCAACTGCAGCGAACAGATGCGTCGGTTTCCCATCATGAAATAACAGAAAAGGCCGTTCAAGATTGCCCATCGTCTGCTCCGTTCCATCGTCCCATAGAACCGTACGTGAATAAGCCTTTGGCGTCTCAGATAATTGCCATTTCAGCCCATCCGGAGAAATAGCATGAATGCCTCCATGCCTTTCCCCGCAAAGCGTCCCCTCCATATCCTTGGCTAACAGCTCATACCCTTTCGCCGTCTTCCAGATGAAAGGATCCTCGATATGAAATTGATCCGGCGGAAAAATGGGCTCCTCTGTTAATACACGATAAGGTCCTTGATAGCTATCTGCTGCTGCGGCCCCAATCGTCATCTTCCCATGAAGATTACCTTCATATTGACGGGCTTTGTAGACAAGCAGCACGGAACCGTCTTCCTGTAAGCAAGGTGCCGGATTGGAGGTCAAGTAGCTATCGAACCGGTTTGGTCGCACGGGAAGTATCGGGCTCTCGCTTCTTTCCCAAGGCCCAAAAACACTGTTCGCCATAGCGAGACCCACTCGTTTATTAGAACGTGCTACGATGCATCGCGGATCTTCCAACCCGAATCCATCACCTGCGACCACATCAGGCAGCGGGTGCGTAGAACCCATATAGTAGAGAAGATACTTATCTCCGAATTTGGTGATATGTGGATTATGCGTGCTGCGTCCGTCCCAATACTGGGCTCCTCTGGCAGGCAGAACAACCTCTTGAAAGGTATACGGCCCCTCCGGGGTATCCGAAACCGCTCGCACTATTTCTGAAGCAACAAGCCAACCAGGATGCATAGGCAGCGATTTGGGCCAACGAGAAGCAAACATATGATAGCGTTCATCCTCTCCCCGAATAACCGAACCGCACCATACCCAATAACCTTCCATTCGAAATCCGCCTTCGCGAGGCGCGGGCAGCATACGTTCTGCGATACTTTCCATTCAGACACTCACCTCTCCATCGATTTGTTGCCTTCATTATAAGAATTAATTCGATCTAGCAATAAGGATAAAATTAAGATAAGTATGTATTTTTTTACGATTTTCATAGGGAAAGACATCCCACCGCAGAATACTCTGCTGAAGGATGCCCCTTTCAAATTGCAGCTTATTTAATATCTAGCTTAATCGCGCCTTGCTTCTTGTTCCAGCGCTCAGTCGCTTCTTTAATAATTTCATTGCCGCCTTTGGCTTTATACTCTTCGATCACCTTCGGCCAATCGGTGATTGGTTCTTTGCCGTAAATCATTTTGATCATGTGATCGATAATGATTTTTGGACCTACATCAGGCTGAGGTGCTGCAAGATCCGGAAACTTAGCGAAGCTGCTCAAATCAGGATAAAATCCGATACCAGACAGACCTTCCTTCGTCAGAACTTCATCGAAAGCTTTCAATGTCGCTTTTCCATCATCATTCAGCAGCAATCTTGGTTTATTGTAGGTGGAGTCATGCACCGCCCACATCGTTCCACTGCGGAATCCTTCTTCATCTGTTTCTTCCTTCGTCGTCGGGAATTTATAAGTAATTTTGCCGCTGCTGTCCTTGGTATAGGTATCGCCTTCAATTCCGAAGGTAAAGAACGTTTCAGCTTCTTGAGAAACCATCCAATCAAACATTTTTATAATTCCAGCAGCCGTATCTGGTTTCACATTTTTATTAACAAAGAAGGAACGAATGACAGGTGCATAATAGAAATATCCGCCTTTTCCCTCTGGTCCTTTAGGTGAAGGAATAATATCAATTTTTGCTCCTGGAACAGCTTGTTGAGCCTTCGTACGGTAACCTGGTAATCCAGAAGCATTTTGCGACCAGATTCCCGCTTTACCCGACTCAATGCTTTTCGTAAAATCGGTAGAAGTGATGGTTGCGAATTCCTTTGGAATCAAACCTTCGTCATACATTGTTTTGTACGTGGTGAGTGCCTTCTGAACATTTTCTACATCGAAAAATTTCGGGATTACTTGATCATTTACCAGCTCAAATTGATCCTTATAAGGCAAAACATCGAAAGCTCCTAGGATAACGTCCGCATACTTGAAGTTTTCCCTCATTTGATATGGATTCTCTACACCCATCTTCTTAAATGCCCGCAGCACATTCAGAAATTCATCTACGGTTTTAGGAGCTTGAAGCCCGGCCTTCTCCAGCAAATCCGTACGAATGTACGTGGAACGACGGGATGGATTGCTCAAAAATTCTGGAACACCATAAATCTTCCCTTCATACGAAACACTATCCCAAGCTGCTTTGGGTACCACTTTTAACAAATTCGGCCCATTCTGCTTCAAAAGCTCGTCCAGCGGCATGAAAACACCGTTCTCTACAGAACCGGACATCGACTTACTCCCAGGACCACCGATACTGCCAACAACGTCGGGAATATCGTTACTCGCGAACATAACGCCGAATTTGGCATCCTCTACGACCTTAACGTCCAAATCCGTATTCGTTAACTCCTCGAGCTTCAATATCCATTTATCCTTGTTCAAATCAGGTACTCGGGTATGGTATCCCGTACTGACTGTCGTTGGATAAAGCATTGAGAACTTAACTGGGGCTTTCTTCACGTTACCCGATGGCTGTGGTGAAGCATTTCCCGCTACCTTTCCATCCGAAGAACATGCGGTTAAAGATGAAGCTGTCATCATGACAGCCAATGTAAAACTGATAGTTTTTTTCATATAAACACCCCTTCTTTTCATTTCAAAGTGCAAGCGGTTTCACAACTCTGTATGTATCATAACGAAAAGTTGTCGTTTCCTGTATGTATAAATTTAAGACGCCATGTCATTTTATACGATTAAAGACAGCCGTTTCTGAACACCAAATACAGATAAACTGCTGGTCAAATCCATAGTGGAGTGATTTCGGACATATAAGCTGCCAATCTGAGGATCGAGGGGAACGAGGAGCCGCTATTTCGGTGATTATGCCTTATGCAGGGCGGGTACGCGGAACGTGGGGGCGCTATTTTGGCGTTTTACCGGTTTTTACACCTCGAAAGCAGGAAATAGAGGCTCCTCGTTCCGCGAAAACGTAAAATACGTCGTTTTGAGTAAAATAAGGCATCTACGTTCCGCTTTAATTATTTGACTTGTGGTAAACCATGTGACGTGCTCTGGTATTGAAGGGTATAGTGAATAGTTTGGTGCGAGGGCAGGTAGATAGAAATTTGTTCAAGTACAGAAGAACAGTTGGGTAAATCCATAAAAACAAAACTCTGTGAGAGAGTCGGACATATAGGCTGCTAGTCTGAGGATCAGGGGAACGAGGAGCCGCTATTTCGGTGGTTATGCCGATACGGGGCATGTACGCGGAACGTGGGAGCGCTATTTTGCCATTTTACCGGTTTTTACACCTCGAAAGCGGGAAATAGAGGCTCCTCGTTCCGCGAAAACGTAAAATACGTCGTTTTGAGCAAAATAAAGCTTCTACGTTCCGCTAAACTGGTGACGCCAGGTACGGGTTGAGTTTAGATGCAGATACGAGGAACGAGGAGCCGCTATTTCGGTGGTTATGCCGATACGGGGCATGTACGCGGAACGTGGGGGCGCTATTTTGGCGTTTTACCGGTTTTTACACCTCGAAAGCGGGAAATAGAGGCTCCTCGTTCCGCGAAAACGTAAAATACGTCGTTTCGAGTAAAATAAAGCTTCTACGTTCCGCTAAACTGGTGACGCCAGGGTTGAGTTTGGGATGCAGATAGAAGACTATTGATGCGGCTTATCGGTGATAGGATTTGAGTTGTGCTCCATTATCGGAGCGAATAGTATACAGCTGAATGCGAGGGAAGGTAGATAGTCAAAAATATGTTCATTGTGGGTGAACACTTATTGTTTGGCTACTTGGCGAAGGAGCGGCTATGGTGGAGAAGCGACACGAAATAGACGGTTGAGTGCTCCAAAAAAAACAAAAAACTGCCCCAATCACAGGGCAGTTTCATATCGACTTGCTATTACTGTTTCTTACCAAGAAAAAGCACGCCTTTTTTATTGTTGTAACGGTCCGTCGCTTCTTTAATGATCTCGTTACCGCCTTTGGTTTTATACTCTTCAATGACCTTTGGCCAGTCGGAAATCGGTTCCTTGCCGTAAATCATTTTAATCATATGATCCATAATAATCTTCGGCGCAGCATCTGAACCTGGTGAAGCGGCATCCGGGTACTTGGCATCAGCCTCCAGATTAGGAGAAAAGCCTATACCCGATAAACCTTCTTTCGCTAGGATATTATCAAATGCATTCAGAATGTAAGGTCCATTAGGATCCGTCTGCATTTTCAGACGGTTAACGGTACTTTCATGGGAGGAATGCAGCGTACCACGGTGATCCTGCTCCTCTTGTTCTTCTTTGTTGGTCGGTTCCTTATACTTCACTTTACCGTCAACGACCGTATACGTATCGCCTTCGATTCCGAAAGTAAAGAACTTGAATGCTTCCTCTGACGTCATCCAGTCGAAATATTTAACGATTTCTGCGGCCGTTTCAGGCTTCACGTTCTTGTTGATGTAATGAGCGCCAATCACGGGCTGGTACATCAGATAACCGCCTTTGCCATCCGGTCCCTTCGGCGAAGTGATAATATCAATCTTGGCATCTTTCACTGCATTCGGAATGTTCGTCCGGAAATCATTCAAGCTGACTAAGTTGGAGGACCAGATACCAACATCGCCGGAGCGGATATTTTTCAACCAATCGGTGGAAGTTGTCGTCGCGAACTCTTTGGCCATCAAACCTTCATCAAACATGGTCTTGATCACGTTAAGCGCTTTTGTCATATTTTCCACATCAAAAAACTTCGGAACAACTTGACCATTTACAACCTCAAATTGTTCTTTATAAGGCAGCACATCAAATGCACCCAGAACAGTGTCGGCATATTTCAAGTTCTCACGAGCCCCATATGGATATTTAACGCCCATTGCCTTAAACTTTCGGAGTACATTCAGGAATTCATCGATTGTTTTAGGTGGCTGTAAACCTGCCTTTTCAAGTAGATCGGTACGTATATACGTAGCACGTCTGGAAGGATTCTCTAACCAATTGGGAATACCATAAATCTCCCCATTATAGGATACGGCGTCCCACGCTTCCTTTGGTACTGTTTTCATTAAATTAGGGGCATTCTGTTTCAGCAAGTCATCCAGTGGCAAGAACATCCCAGCTTCTACGGAACCTGACATCGCTTTATCTGTTGCTGTGCCCAAGCTGCCTACCACATCTGGAATGTCATTGCTCGCGAACAAAACACCCATCTTGCTTACTTCCGTTACTCTAAGCGTAAGATCGGTATTCGTCAGCTCTTCCAATTTCTTTACCCATTTGTCATTGTTAATGTCAACACGTGTGTGGTATCCAGTGTTCGTCGTTGTCGGATATGAAATAGAAAACTTGGTCGGTGCCTTTTTTGCCGCTGTTGTGACTGATGACGGTGTTGCTTGTTCCTGATCGGTTTTTCCCGTTGAACAGCCTGCTAAAGTACCGACTGACAATACAGCGACGAGCGCGACACTTGTAACTTTTTTCAAAAGAACCCCTTCTTTCCAAATGAAAATATCAGGATTTCACTGAACCTACCATCATCCCTTGGATAAAGTGCTTTTGCAGGAACGGATATACACAAAGAATGGGGATCGTAGCCACGACAATGACCGCCATCTTAATCCCTTCCGGTGATAATAATAGCATTAATTCCGAAGAAACGTCCGATTGCCCCATTTGATCTGTAAATACAATTTCTCTTAGCCGCACTTGCAGCGGAATCCAATTGCGATGATCGATATAAAACACAGCCTCGGCATAACGGTTCCAATGACCCACCGCATACATGATGCCCATCGTAGCCATTGCAGGTTTAGATAGAGGCAGTACAATATTCCACAATATCCGAAACTCGCCGCACCCGTCAATTCTTGCCGAATCCAGCAGCTCCGTAGGTAAGTTTAGGAAGAACGAGCGCATAACGAATAAATTAAATGCGCTAATCGCCATTGGAAGCATTAAAGCCCAAAGCGTATTAAGAAGCCCTAACTGTTTCACCAACAAATAGTTCGGAATTAACGGTGCGCTGAAAATAAGGGTAAACAGCACCATCACCAGAATGGATTTACGGAACAAATATTCAGGTCTAGATAAAGGATAAGCTAGCGTGGTAGTCATAAATAGGTTGATCAAGGTTCCAAAAACCGTAATAATGACACTATTTCGAAACCCAAGCCATATCGTCGGGTCCTGTAAAATAAGTTTATAGCTTCCCAATGTGAAGCCAACTGGCCACAACGATACTTTCCCCGCATTAATGGCAGCGTTATTACTTAATGACTGTGCAATAATGTGAATAAGGGGAAGCACCATGCTCAATCCGAGGATACCTAACAAAATGATATTGAATAAATTAAAAATTTTATGGCCTCTTGTCATAATCATAGCGATTCACCTCCGGTCTCCTTCCATATCAGTACAAACCTTCCCCAGTCATCTTTTTACTAAACGTATTACTGATCATGATCAACATAAGACCCACAACCGACTTGAACAACCCGATGGCGGTTGTGTAGCTATATTGCCGATCAACAAGCCCTGCCCGGTACACAAACGTATCGATAATCTCCCCATTCTCGTTGTTAAGCGGGTTAAGAAATACAAAGACGCGTTCGAAACCGAAATCGAGAAAATTACCAATTTGCAGCAGGAATAGAATAACAATCGTTGGTAAAATACTCGGAATCGTGATGGAAAACACTTGACGAATTCGACTGGCTCCATCAATTTGTGCAGCTTCATACAGATCGGGATTGATGCCAGCAATCGCGGCCAAATAGATGATGGTGCCCCAACCGCTATCCTTCCACACCCCAGAACTGATTAGAATAGTCCGAATATACGTATTTTCCCCTAAGAAATATATAGGCTCGACACCAAATAAGGACAGCAAATGATTGACGATTCCCGTGGATGGCGATAATACCCCTACAACAACTCCGCCTACGATAACCCATGACAGGAAATGCGGCATATAGACCACGGTTTGAACAATCCGCTTATACATCATCACTCGCACTTCATTGATGAGAAGAGCCAGAATGATCGGAACCGGGAAAGCGAAGCACATATCGTAAATACCGATTAATATCGTATTTTTGAGAATCTGAAGGAAATCTGTATACTCAAACATTCGTTGAAAATTTTCTAAACCTACCCATTTACTTCCTTTAATTCCTTTGAAAATGTTGTAGTTTTGAAACGCGATAACGGAACCGAACAACGGGATATATTTAAAAAGTAAGAAATAAATAATTCCCGGTAATGAGATCACATAGATCGGCCAATGTTTTCGTATAAAAGCCCATTTCTGACTCTGCGATGTGAAATCGTAAACTATTCGATCGGATGGCTGAATTTTACTGGCCATGTTGTCCTCCCCTTCTTGCATGCTGCATCAATTTGTCTTCTTCATCTTACTAGGGTTGTCCGGAGGTAGCGATGGTGAAACTTATAGAGCTTTGTGTTTTTTTACGATTGGTAAAACAGAATCAACGAGCGACTCCATAGCGCTTTGCTGCACTTCCGTACAGCCAATTCTCCGCTACAAACAAGGCCGTGTCATGATCAATCCAGCCTGCCTCGATTTGACCCCACAGGAAATCGCTCACAATCCGTTTGACGAGCAAAATCTTGCCGTAGCTCCACTCCATACAGCGGGCATCGGATACAATGAGCGAGCTTTTGATCGCCGGAAGCGCTTCTAACCGGTACTGCATACTATCTCGGTATGTACTTGCACGAAAGTTAAACCACCAATGTCCACCCACATGAACATTCGGAAAATTCCATGCCGCTTGCACAATATCCAGATTGTTAAGTTCCGAGGCCACCACAAGCTCGAAGGTACAGGCATAAGCTTCAAACAAAGCAGATAGCTTCAAGATACGGGCCGGGTCATTGACCGGGGTGGCTGTTCCACACCAGGAACGTTCCACGCCGAGAAACAACTGAATGAGAAGTCCCCTTTGCTCAGCAGCGGCACCTAATTCGTGCAGAAGCATCATTAATATCTCATCCTTCGTGCTGCCTTGTCCGATCACAACCTTACGATTCGCTCTGGCTTCATAGCTTGGCAAAGTCGTCATGATGCCCACGTAACCGGCTTCCTTGTATGTGTCCAATAGCTGAGTCAGCTTCTCGCGCACTTGAGCGAATGCTGCAGCCGGGTCATGCGACAGCTCAACTTCTTTGACCCACCCGCCTAATTTCCCGTCGATTCGCGGGATCAGTATGGCGTTCTCTCGCATGCCTTGGAACTCCGCATGCTCGGGCATATTCACGACGAATCTGCTAACGTTCATACGATCCGCTACTTCTTGCGCCCATGTGACGCTTTGCGCAGTCTGTTTGACAGCAGCGTCAGCTTCCAATACTGAGGCAGCGTCGCTGATAACAATGCCATATAGATTTTTGATTATTTGCGTCAACACCACATTCATCATCGTGTTTCTTGATCCATGGTAAGCTTCCAAGAAGGCAGCGATTCGTATATCCTCCGGAAGCTCCATAGCATTCGCTGGATAGCCCGCAGCCTGCAGCTCACGAAACAACCAGAAATAATGCGCAATCTCCCAGAAGTCGCTGGCACAAAGACGATCCCCCACAAGGTGGGTGTGAGTATCCAAAACAGGCAGCTGCATGATACGTTCCTCAAACGTTTCCTTACCGTGGTTCATCTCCATATTCATTCCTTTTCCTCCTCCTATAACAACTATGTCCTGATGGTACAATGGTTGGTCTATCTGTTCCATGGGATAACTTCCGCTGGGTTGTGATTTTTTATGATGGCTTCCGGTCAAAGGATAAAAAAACCTGGCCGATGACCAGGTTTTTGTCTAAAGCCTTACGCTTGAGCATGGGGAACGTTCTTCTCTTTGCTATCACTCGCTCGGATAGATACCAATCCGCCATCTTCTCATCTGTAAAGATGAAATTTATCGTTAGAGACACGATTTCACTTCCCCTCGCGACTGTAACGATGAAAAATATCTTTACAACTTTGTGTACTGGCTGTATGTTGTTGCACGCTTTGCAACAATATGAATATGAATTGGCTACATCCATTTCAAAAAAATAAACCGCCCTAAGGAGGTTTCCTTTAGGCGGTTTGTCTTGAGGCTATTTGACTTCGCAGTCAATCATGACGTGAATGGTATCTCCTTTATGTTCATTCCTCAATTGGAATGCCCGGGCGACTTCCGCGAGTGGAACGACGTGAGTAATCATTTCCTCGGTGTTAACTAAGCCGTCAAGGACCAGCCGCAGCCCTTCATCGAAGTAACGTCGGTTGTCGATGTCCCGCTTAGGTTCCGTAGAAAGGATATCCAACCGTTTTTTATGAACCTTGAAGAAATCAACCGGCTTGTGACAGGTACCGATGCAGCCATACATTACAATACGTCCGTTCTGCGCTGCTGCGTTAATAGCGTCTACCATCCCCGCTCCTTCCAAAAGACAAGGAATGACCACGTCAAAGCCATCCGGGAAGTCTGCTCCCACGATATCCATAGTATCCGCATGTTCATGAGGGATTTTATAAGTATGCGTGGCGCCATATTTGCGTGCTAGCGCCAGTTTCTCGTCAAACAAATCCGTTACGACCAAATTTCTCGGGCTAAACATATTTATAACTTGGGTCATCACTAAACCGCTGACGCCTTGCCCAGTGATCAGCACGTTCTTATTAGGGGAAATATCCCCGAGTTCTGCCGCATGGATGATGCCCGGAAGCACTTCAATCAGCGAACCCTCGATTAAAGGCAGGTCTTTGGGCAAAACCTTGAGGGAAAAAGGGGTGCAGCATACATATTCGGCAAACGCGCCCCAAACATACCGCAAAGCTACATGATCGCCTTCCTTGACGCCAATTACATTAGGGCCGACCTTATCAATAACCCCTGCAACTTCATGTCCCAGCCTGGTAGGGTACGAAATAAATTCAGGCTCGCGCGCACCACGGAACACCTCAACGTCACTTCCACAAATACCTACCCACTTGACCTTGACGCGTACTTCGCCTTCCTTGGGTTCCGGAATCAAAGCTCGTCTGACGCTAATCTCTCCGATGGCGTCCATAACCGCACACATCTGCGTACCGGGACCATCATATTCTACCAATTCCATAGGAGGAACGGACATTTTTCTAACCATCTGCGTATTTCTCCTTCCGATATAAAAGGACTCTGCGACCTGTTAGGCCATAACTTCCCACATTTTCTCGTTTACTTCATACGTCGTCTTCTCTTCCCGCAGGCTTCTGATGATGTCTTCGACCACTTCCTCCATCAACGCAAGGTGGCCTTGTACGGAGGCTCCGGCAATATGAGGAGAAAGAAGTACATTCGGCAGAGACCGAATAGGATGATCCGCAGCAAGAGGCTCCTTCTCAAACACATCAAGTGCGGCAAAGAATCGTCCGCTTTGAAGCCCTTCCATAAAGGCCTGCTCATCCACCACAGGGCCTCTGGAAGAGTTAATGAAGACCGCACCATCCGGAATAAGTGCCAACAATTCACGGGTTAGCATTCTTTCCGTAGTGGGAAGCTTTGGAGCGTGCACCGAAATGATGGGGCAGCCCATTACTTCCTCTAGTGTAGCCCTCCTAGCATTCAACCGGGCTGCCGCTTCTTCCGTCAAATAGGGATCATAAATGAGAACATTGACTTGAAACGGCACAAGCAGCTTGATAAAAGCGCGAGCCGTAGAACTAGCTGAAATGATGCCGATCGTGCTGCCAGTAAGTTCCCTTCCCTTCAAACCAGCAATCTTCCATTTCCCTTCCCGCATCGTGGAATCGAAAGCAGGCAAATACCGTAGAGATGCAAGCAGTGCTGCCAAGCAATATTCCCCTACACTTTGCGCGATCCTTGGAGCTGCAGAGAATACTTTAACTCCTCGAGAGAAAATCTGCTTCGGAACAAGGTTCTTCACAGTTCCGGCCGCATGGCCAATGGCTCTAAGCTTGACGGCCTTCTCTAGCATTTCGTCTGTCAGGCTGGGGGATCCCCAACTGGAAATAATCACTTCCGCATCCGCAACCAGCGCTGAAAGCTCATCCTGTGTATAGTCGCGTCCTGTCTCATTCCACACCGGCTCGAAATGTTCATTTATTCTCACACGGCACGCCTCCGAACATACTTCGTCCAAACGAGATTGCGGTGAAAGCACCAAGGTTTTTAACTTCATTGTAAAAGTCCTCCTTCGTTTTCCCTCAAGGATTAGAGCTGCACAACCTGACCAGTCCGCATCGATTCAAAGCAACCGTCGATGACCTTCATCACCTGGATGATTTCCCGGCCTGAAGCCAGAGGTTGACGCCCCTCTCGTATGGCGTCGGTAAATTCCTCAAGCTGCCATGTGAAATTAGAGAAAGTGGCTTCACAGGTTTCCAGCTTCTCTCCATTCAAACTAAGCTCATATTCATCTTTCAGATGCAGCAAACCGTTCGATCCGATTAAATATCGATCGTAAATACTGTTCTGCGTAGACCATATACGCTTTCCTGTAAGACCAACTTCATCCGTCGGGCGGCAGCCTGCATTGAACGACATCCACACATTCGCCATCCGGCCTTCGCCAAAATTCATGGAAATGGCGACTTCATCCTCCCCGGTCCAATTCGGGTTGTTGGAATGTCCCTGAGCATAGACCGACAGAGGGGCTCTACCGTAAGCCCATAGCATATAGTCAAGAATGTGGCTTCCCCAAAGTGGAATAATAAATCCGCCGATTTTCGATTCGTCCTTCCACCAATCTGCTGCCGGCTTATCCATATGCGCCAGAAGCATTGCGTTGATATTAATTAAATCGCCGATAGCTTTCTCTCTCACCTGACGGATCGATTCCATCACTGGTTTATAAAAACGGCGGCTTTGCCCGATCATTAAGGTAACGTTATTTGCTTCCGCAGCCTCTGCCATCTCCTCTGCTTCCTGCACATTCATCGCCATTGGCTTTTCAACCAGCACATGCTTGCCGGCACGAAGCGCCTTAATCGAATATTCCGCGTGAATATCATGCGGCAGAAGCAGCAGGAAAGCGTCGATATCCGGATCATTGACCGCGTCATCATAGGCAGTATAGGTTTTGACGCCTTCCCACTTTTCAGCTTCCTGCCGCAGTTTACCTTCATCGCGAGATATAAGGGCAACCAATTCAATTTGTTCAGCCAGCTCCCGTACTGCCGGAAGATGAGACTTCGATACGCGTCCCAATCCGACAACAGCCAATCGCAATTTTTGCAGCATGGACTCTCGCTCCTTTTCTCTACTTATTTACCGTTTTTTCTGTCTTGAAATGCCTGGTTGAACTCGTCGATCATCTTCATGTAATTGGCGTCCGCTTTGAACGACTTAACCATAGCATCCCATGATTCGATCGGTTCTTTACCCATGATCACTTTAACTTTCATATCGTCCATCTTCTTCTTATAATCCGGCCCCATTTTCAGATCGACGTCAGACAACAGACCGATCGATACATCGGATACGCCGTAATTTGAACGATCGTCAACGATTTTCTTGTTACGCTCGAAGGTTGCTTTCGGCATACCTACGCGGTAAGCCCACAGGTACGGATCAAATCTTTCGAAGATTTTACCGAATGAGCTTTGCGATACACTGTCTTTGACTGCTTGCTCTGTAGCCGTTTTGAAGCCGTCTACCACCTTGAAGTGGATATCCTTAAGGCCGTAGCAGGCCAATTCAAAGCCTTCCTCGGACGCGCCGTAATCCATCAAAGCCAGGATTTTCTTCATTTTGGCTTCAGGGACTTTTTTCGGGATCACGTATAGCCCGGCAAATCCGGAGCCCGTATGAACCATTTTACCAGTTGGGCTTTCAAGATAAGTCATAGCAACAAAATCGGCTTTCGGATCAAGCTTTTGTGCACCTTCCGTAGAACGGAAAACACCTTCTGTGGTATCCATTTGGACACCAACTTTGCCCGCTTTCGCCATGTTTTCAAAATCGGTGGTTTTCATAGCAATGAAGTCTTCAGGCAATATTTTATCCTTGTACATTTTGTTTAGATAAATAAGTCCGTCTTTTGTTCCCTGTTCCAGATCGGTGTCAACCAGCTTGCCGCCTGCTTCTTTCCATTTACCGTTACTTTTGTTGAAAATATCGATAACTTTTTCCCAGTTCTTACCGTTATAACCATATGTGTCAGCTTTGCCGTTCTTGTCGGGGTCTTTATCAACGAATGCTTTTAATGCTGTATAGAACTCATCCATTGTATGCGGCATCTTCAGCCCTACGTTATCCAGCCAATCTTGGCGGATATTAAAGAAACTGCTTCCATGAAGCGGACGTACCGACGGCAGAATATATTGTTTGCCATTCACTTTGACACTGTCCATAATTTCTTTCGGATAAGCCGACAAGTTTTTATAATCCTTCAAATAAGGCGTCAAATCCCAAAAAGCACCTTGTTTAATCATGTTGATCGCCTGCGTTTGTTTCATATCCTTGATCTTCATCAGATCAGGAAGTTCACCCGAAGCCAGCATAACATTCTGCTTTTCTTCCCATGCGTTTGGAGATGCCCAGGTGATATTCAGCTTGGTATTCGTGCGCCTCTCGAATTCCTTCGTAACCGGGTTATCAGCTGCCGGTGGCTCCGGTGTGCTAAACTCCGTGAAAATGCTGATTTCCGTTGGTTTACCGCCGTCAGCAGCACCAGCAGTACCAGCTGTTCCTGTTGTTGAAACTGGGGCTGCGCCGCCGGAACAAGCCGACAAGACCGATGCTACCATCATGAATGCTAGAGATACAGGCACCGCTTTACATGTAATGACCCTTCCTTTTTCTTTCATATTAACCCTCCTCATTCATTTTAAAAAGATTATCCTTTCACCGAACCCAGCATGACACCTTTGGCAAAATGCTTTTGCAGGAACGGATAAATACACAGGATTGGAAGCGTCGCAATGACGACTGCAGCCATTTTTAAAGTTTCGGTAGGGATATTTTGTTCTGCCATCATCTCCGCTGCAGCTGATCCCCCCGCTTGAGTTGATGAGTCGATCAACATATTGCGCAGTACAAGCTGAAGCGGCCACTTGGCGTGATCATTGATGTATAACACGGCACTAAAGAATGTGTTCCAGTAAGCCACTGCGTAAAATAATCCGAATGCGGCAAGTGCGGGAAGCGAAAGTGGAAGGACGATCCGGAAGAAAACGCCGATATCGGTTGATCCGTCGATGATAGCGGATTCCTCCAACTCAACCGGAATGCTGTCGAAGAAGCTTTTCATCAGGATGACGTACCATCCGCTGGTCAGCACCGGTAAAATCAATGACCAGATGCTGTTAATCAATCCCAAATCGCGAACCAACAAGTAAGGCGGGATCAATCCCGGACTGAACAAAAGTGTGATAAGAATCAATAGCATAATTAGTCTTCTACCCTGCAACCGCTTACGGGATAAACCATATGCGAGAGCAGCTGTTATCACCAGGCTGAGTGCGGTTCCGACAGTAGCTAGAAAACCACTGATCATCGTTGCGCTTTGAAAAGCCGACGTAGACAACAAATATTTGTAAGAATCCAATGTCCATTTTTCTGGAAATAAGATATATCCTTGCTTCTGGATGTACTCCGCCGGATCCGTAAAAGAAACGACAAACACATAATAAAGCGGGAAAAGCGTAATGATCGCTATAATGCCAAGCACAATGATATTCACAGTATCAAAAATGCGGTCGCCTATGCTTCGTTTCATTATTCTCACCCCGTTTCCGATATTTAGCGGTGATTAATACACGCCTTCTTCGCCAAATCGTTTAGCTAGCTTATTGGCTGCAATAACCAGAATGAATCCGACCACAGATTTGAACAAACCGACGGCGGTACTGAAACTGAATTGTCCCTGCTGAATACCCAGACGATAAACGTAGGTCTCAAATACATCCGCGACATTGGACACCGCACCGTTCATCATCAAAAATACTTGTTCAAATCCAACGTCCATAATGTGGCCGAGCCTCAATATGAACAAAACAACAATGACACTACGGATCGCGGGCAGCGTTACGTGCCAAGCTTGCCGAATACGGTTGGCTCCATCCATTTTAGCCGCTTCATACTGCTGAGGATCCACGCCGGCAATAGCGGCAAGGAAGATGATCGTTCCCCATCCGGCTTCTTTCCAGACGTTCTGTACGGTAAGCATTATCCAGAAATTGTTTTCGTTTGTTAAAAAGTCATATTTGGCAGCCCCTAAGCTGACTAGCATCTTATTGACAATCCCCGACGACTGCGACAACAACAAGAATGTAATCCCTGCGATGATAACCCACGAAAGAAAGTGCGGCATATACACGATCGATTGGATCCACTTTTTGTAGATGGCATTGCGCAGTTCGTTCAATAAAAGTGAAAGTAAGATCGGCAGTGGGAAAAAGAACACCAGGCTCAGCAAGCTGATAGCCATCGTATTTCGAAACAGAAGGTAGAAGTCTTGGTTTGAAAAAAAGCGGATAAAATGGTCAAATCCAACCCACTGACTTCCAGTTACACCCAGGTATGGCGAGTAATCTTGGAAAGCGATGACGACTCCCCACATAGGAACATATTTGAATATCAGAAAAAACAACACGCCAGGAGCAATCAACAAATAAAGAAATTTGTCTCGTCTAAGTCCGTGCATCACATGCTTCCATCTACTTTGCGGTGCGGTTTTTGCGAGACTGCCCACATACAATTCACTCTGAGCTGCCATGGTACTACGCCTCCTTTTACTTAAAAAGCGACTTCGCGTAAGCAAGATCTTCGGCGATGTAGCGGTCTTTATTTTCCAGATCCGTGTACTCCGCAGTCAAACATACAACACCGGCATAGTTTCGTTCTTTTACATAGTCAGCAATCCGTGGCCAGTGGGCCATACCGTGCCGTCCGGTCGTAAAATGACGCTTCCACTCGGCTGTTTCGGCTTCGGGTCCGTTGCTTCGAATAAAAAAACCGTTTTTCAAGTTCACCATAGCAAGGTGAGACCAAACGATGTCCAGTCCATATTCGGGCTGCTGTCCCGCGAATGCGTCGTGCGCCGCATCCCAGACTACGCCGACATGGCCCGGGCTGAGGTTATCCATCAACTGCATAATGCCATTGGAATCGATGATAAATTTTCCGTAATGCTGCTGGACGCCAACCTTCACGCCGTACTTCTCGCAAAGCGGAACAAGCTCTTCCAACTTCCGCTTGGTCCGTTCTTCCGTCGCCTTATAGCCGTCCTGATCTATGTTGACCATAATCCGGATAAGCGGTACTCCAGCCTCCGCACATGCGGCGAAAACCGATTCATCGGGTGAAGCGGCAACGCTGTATATGTTGACCCCTTGTTCACCGAGCTGCTTAGCGAATTCCGGCAGCGTTTTCCCGACGGTTTCAGGCTCAACCTGAAACCCTGCGCGCACGGGAAGCTCGATGCCGTCGAAGCCGATATCGCTTACAAAACGAGCCAGCTCGGGAGCCGGTTTATCTTTCCAATGCTTGACAAAGAGTGAAAAAGAAAATGGCTTTTCTGAATTTTCCACAGCAGCGCTACACTCCCTCAGTCGAACTTTTTATACGTTGACATTAGATTTTGTGATACTTAGCAGTTGCTGCACATCCTTGTAACATTGCTGCGCCAACATGGCATGTACGGGAAGATCAGAGCCAGGCTTGCTAACACTTTCAACGGTGAGGTAGCCGTTGTACACGATTTGCTCCAGCCCTCGGAACACTTCGTACCAATCGATGCCGCCCTGATTAATAAGCCGGTGACAAAAATATTGTTCTTCCTGTTTGCCCTGTTTAGGTATGACCCGGTGGTATCGGCCGATATGAGGCACATAATCACTATATTCGAAGGCCCAGGGATACTGGTTTCCTTTCAATTCCACGATATCTTTGATATGAACATTGAAGAGGTATGGCTTTAAGCGTTTAATGGTTTCTATACCATAGTCGGTCGGTACCTGATACAAGTTGACAGGATCCATGATCAGCCCTACATTACTGCGACCTACCGCTTCAACAAAGGCGATTGACGAATCCGCATGATCACATAGTGTTCCATGGTGCATTTCAATAACCGCCCGGATATTGCGTTCGCTTGCGGCATCGGCGCATAGTTGAAACCACTTCACAGCTTTCGCAAAATCATCCTTGGAAACTTCATCGGAATGCTGAAATCCTGGATTCAATCTCATCATGCCGCATCCGATTGTTGATGCAAAATTGAGATAACGCCCCCATTTCAGAAACTCGGCATTATTTTCCTCCTCTGTATTGCAGGCGAAATTCCCTACAAACAGAGACAGATTGATAGGCGTTAGACGATAGCCTTCAAGCAAATCTTTAATTTGCTCGGCCCGTTCTTGCGAGATATGACCGTCTTTCAACTCACCAACACCACGAATCTCGACACCCTCATAACCAATCGCAGCAGCATCTTTCAAAAAATGCTCGATTGTAGAATCATCATACATATTACCGCCTAAGACGATCATCGCTTTCACCCTATCCCCTCCGTAATAGCGCTTTCATCAATATGAGGATATCATAATTCAAATGCCATACTTACGTCAATATTTAAATTAAGTATTGATTTTAAAAGAAATTAATAGTGAAATATGTATCTATTAAGTAAAAATATATTGAACTTTGTTCTGTTTTTTATTAAAGTGAGTACACTACCATTATAACTTTAGGTTCAGGTATAATCGATTTAATGACATAATGATATAGCGACGGTGAAGTTCATGATAATTCCTAACAAAAGTGATCAAAAGGGCAGCAAAACCAGTATCATTCAAGCCTTGCGCATGCACGGATCCATGCCTCGAATTAAATTGACCAAAGTTACGGAACTGAGCAGGGCTACCATCTCTTCAACAATTTCCGAGCTAATGGATTGGAATCTTGTAAAAGAAACGGAAAAAGCCCCATCCACAGGTGGGCGTCCAGCTATTTCTCTAGAGCTTGTGCCAGGATCCCATGGCATTATGGGTGCCGATTTAGACAATCAAGTATGGACGCTAGGCGTGTTTGACTTACTTGGCAATGTCCTGCATATGACGAAAATACCCGTCAGCTCGTCCCAACCCGAGACAGCGATTCAGGAGTTGACTGATCAAACCTCAAAGTTTGTTAAGGAATTGGACATAGAGGTCATCAAATTGTTCGGTCTGGGTGTGCCGGGTCTTGTCGATACGAGACGAGGTATTATTAGGAGCGCATCAGATTTGGGCTGGTCTAACGTGGACATCGAGGAAATGGTAAGCAAAAAACTTGGATGGCCCACCGTGGCCATAAACAGGCACCGCGCCCGTGGGCTTGCCGAATGCCGATTCGGTTCAGGAAGCGGCTACAAGCATATGATTTATGTCGGGGTCGGCTCCGGCATAGCTGCCGGAATCTTTAATGATCGGCAGTTGGTGTCCGGTTCGTTCGGCGGGGCTGGTGAGCTCGGGCATATTACGGTTGAACCTGACGGACCCGTATGTCCTTGTGGGAATAACGGTTGTTTGCACCTCTATTCTACGGCTTCAGCAATCGAACAGGAAGCCCGCAGACAGCTTCGCTCCGGACAAGAGGAAAGTTTGCTTAACGGTGTAGTACAAGGAAACGACCTCCAACTTCTCCAGGCAAGGGACGTTTGCTTGGCCGCAGATCAGGGTGATGAATTGGCGATACGTGTTGTTAATCATGCCGCCACTTATCTCGGCATTGCTCTGGCTAATCTGGTCAATTTACTGAATCCCGAGGCTATCATTCTTGGAGGATCCATCCCCAGTATGTGCAGCACCTATGTACAAACCGCCACCAAAGTTATGAAGCAGCGGTCCATGATGGCTCTATCTGCCGGAATAGCGGTAGATACCGCCGTATTGCCAGAAATCGGCGGAGCACTCGGTGCAATCAATTTTGCGCTTGATCAACATTTTTCTTTTACAATGATTCAGTAAAAACAAATCTCCACATTAGATTGCATAGTCCGTTTTTCTCCATAAATATGAAAGAGCACCGACGTATTTGTCAGTGCTCTTTCATATTTATACCCCCCTACTATTCACAAGAGCTTTCACTTACGCCTCTTCTAGCTATGCAAACCTCCTACCAATCGTGGGCAATGACGATATGGCCCAACCGGGATTTGGATCAGGCTGGTTATTCCTCGCGAAGCCATTTTGTAGATCTCATCGCACAATCTGGCATCAAATCCTAGAAGCGGATGTCCCCCTATCCCGATAGCGGATGCTGCCAACAGTAAACGCTGAACGAGCATCCCCGCTTCCATCTGTTGGATGCGGTACCCCCTATACCCCAGAGCATTTAAGAGATGCTCCTTGTCCCCTGCCACATGAAAGCATAACGGAACTTGAAACAAGTTCACGTTGTCGGAAGGCATTCCCTGCTGCAGCCTGAGCCGATGATCTCCATGACGTACCCGGCATAACGTATGAGCAGCGCTGTCATAATAGTAAGCACCATTCGGAATGCCCTCAATGTTATACAAACAGACGTATATTGAGACGCGTGAAACGGGGTTCTCATGTGCTCCATCCAAATCATTCCGATACCTGAAGGAAGATGTTGCCTCCTGCAGCAGCAAGGCCAACTGTTCTTGGCTTAGCTTGCCCATTACAAAATCACCGTCCGGTGAAAACCGCTGACGACTTACTGACGCCAGATCATACAAGAGCCGCTTCACACGGGGCAGTGCAACCGCTTGATCCTCGCAGTGAACGATCTTACCTTCCCCAATTCGCCCTAACGACCTAAGCGATTCCAATCGGGATGCTTCGTTCATCTTGATAAGCATCGGAAACTCCTTGACCCTCCGGGACCGGACGTAGTGATGATGCTCAACCGACCTCAACTCCCGGCACAATTCGGTGGCGGAGACCCCCTCCTCTCCCTCATCCTTATTGGCAAACCATGGAATCGCAGGCTCCACCGACAGTGGAATCACCGCATACACGCTTTCCTCTTGTTCGGACACTCCGAGAAGATCATTCACGGCCCGATCAAGAAACTGGAAATACACCCCTGACGCAAAGCCAAACCGTTTTGCCACTTCCAAGAGCTGCCCGATCAGCGCACCTGCATCCAGTCCTTGCAGGCGGTAGGAAAAGTTATTGTATTTAAAGAAGTTTTTCCAAAACAGGGTCGACACAAAAACAGCACCAAAGCAAGTTGATACGTCACAGCGATTGCCAAGAGCCCGGGCTAAATATGAATCGAAGTCACCTTCGCGCAGCAACACCAAACGATGGTGCGCCACATCATAATGATAGACCCCTGCCCGCAAATCCTCTAGCTTCAGATACACGTATAATTCATTCGGATATAAGGCTCCCCCTGAGGGAGCAAACCGCCGGTACAACTGCAGCAAACCCATGTTTTGTACCATGGAATTCGAGGCAGGGACTGACTGGGACAATTGAGTGAGCCCGAATATATACCAGAGAAAATGGCCCATTCGACGGAGGTCGGGTTTCACTGGCGCTTCACCGCCTTCAAGCGTCAGCGGTACTTCCGGAGATAACGGAACCACAGGCAAACCGCGGTAGAGCTTATACGCAAGCGGTCGATCCTCCCAATCCACTACCAAGTCCGGCGGTTTGGTCTTGTCAATGTCATAATGCAGATTGTGCAGAAAAGCCTTCAGACTCATCCTTCTCCCTCCTGATATGAACAAGGTTGTCAACCACGCCACGTTTCTATATTTGATACCACAGCTTAAAATAGTTGGTACGAAGGCATCATTCGTCGACGGTTGGCGGTCTGATATGCGTGGCTTAACACCCTATGGAAACGGATGCGGATACGGATTGAGATGTTCTAGCCTCAGCGGCTGCTTCGCATATCCAAGTTCCATCGGTACCCTCAAAACACGCTCTAACCCTACCACGCGGGTAAATTGATGACCGAATGTCATCGGCAGCATCCCTGGGATCAGCACTTTCACGCAATGAAGTCCATTTCGATTGATTTCCGGCGCTGTCAGATTCACCACGATCACATCGAGACTCAATCGGCGGAATGCCTGAAGAATGTCCTTCAGATCGTCCGTTAAATCAGCATGCCTTACTTTCCGCTTGAATTCCTCCTCAAACTTTCGCATAGGACGATTCTCATCCAGCAGAAATTGCAGGCGCTCCTGCGCTTTCGGCAAACCGTACAGAAGTGAATGATCCTCCATCTGCTGCACGAGGGAGGAATCGTGAAACATCCGAACATACTCCTCCCGGTTCGCCTCAAATTTCTTATCCAGATTCAGTACCATGCTGGCCAACTCGTGAACCGCGCCTTTCACCGCCCGTACAGGATCTGGATGAGCTCCGGCCGCACAGATGAGATTCACTCCTGTTTGTTTCCTGTTTTTCGCTACCCCCCAAACGCTTGGAATCCCGTGCTCCATCGTAGAGTTAAAGAAATACACATCAAACCCCGCCACGGCTCGTAAACGATCGATCATCAACCGCAATTCTTGGTCGTTTGCCGAATAAGGGTCAAGGCGCGGGAGAGACAGCTGCGCATACCAAGTCATCAGAAAAGAATCTCGCTCCACCACTTCTAATATGCCGTAAAAAATCGCTTCCTCCAAACTTCCTCCTAACGCGCAGCCGTTGGAAGACTCGGACACGAAACCATGCCTGCAGCCCATGCTGTAATAAGAGAGCTGCTCTGGAACCAGAATCGGTCGCTCTTGCAAAAACGAATAGCCCCATACCCAATGGATTGGCTGGTTAGGATCGAACGTTGTGAACGGAAACCCCGGCTGAGCATACTGTTCCTTCGTGTGCATCCCTACCTTGACGGGGTCGAGCGCTTGATCTTCCAACTGGCGGAAGCTGCCGTAGACTACCGTCCGTTTACCTCGTGGTGCCAGACCGCAGTACCGTTCTAACCCCTCCAAAATAGCGGTGGGCTCGCTCACTGCATAGGAATGAGTCCTCCCTGCCGTCCCCACGTCCTCTGTGAACAACGGCAGATTCACACTCACATCGGCAAATGGCGACGCAAGGTCCATCATTTTCCCATTCAAAAAGCCAGTCCGGTAATCCAGATAGTCTTTGGTTAGAACTTTATTCAGATCATCCATCGAGCGGGAGCGGTAACTTTCTGAGCTAATCTTCGGACTTGGTTGCAACGAAATTTGGGCTGCTGTTGATGAGTCATCAGGCAAACGACTACAAACAGGACACAGCGGGTCTGGGAGAAAGAAGTGAAGGGTGCTCTCCAGCGTTTTTAGGTTGATCAAAAACACCTTCCCTGCCGTGTAAACCGGATTGCCTTGTAACATCCTCCGTGCCTCCACCACCAGCAGGTGAGCCATCTGCAAAAGTCCTGTACGCGACGCCCATGCGTCACTCGATATGCCCTCGTGCGCTACCAGCCTCATCTGTAGATCCCGCATCTCCCTTCGCTCGCGTCCCGCCATGAGACGCCGCGTGTCTGCACACTGGGAACACCCGCTTGTACCCGGACTTACCAGAGGCCCGATCACGCCCTCGCCAAATGAAACGAAGCCGCGCAACCAAGGGATGCCGGCTGGCTGCAGCAGCTCTTCCGCCTTTTGATGAACATGAGGATGCCAAGCATCGTGCAGTACCAGAGCCAAATTTACCGCTTCCGGTACGCCTGCCTCGAAATCGATTTGACGTACGACCTCGAAATGGGCTGACAGTTCTTCGTACACGCAGTCTGCCAACACCCCATTTCCAACAATCATAACGATATCGCTCACCGGGAACCCTCCTCTCGCAGCAACACGCCTAACACTCCAGCCATTTCCTCTTTCATAAACGATTCTGCTGCCAGATCGATGACCAAGATCCGCTTACGGTTCCGTTCCAAGACCTGCAAGGCAGACTGAAGAACCTCCGATTTTGCATTCGCTCCACATGAGGAGATCACAAGGCTTAGTGGCAACTGTTCTGCCAGACGCACGGACGAAACCTCCAATACTTGCGATGTGAGGCGAGCCGGTTGGTTTTGTGCCTCCAACAGAGCCTGTTGCAAAGCATCCCGCAACGCCAGGGTTACATTCAAGCCTACACCGCCATACCAGCGATCACTCGTACCGACCCACACCACAGGGAATCCGGACACTTCCTTCCCCAAGCCAATTATCGGTACTCCCTTCATCGTGGTCAAAGCTTGCAAATAAAACTGGCAGTGCTTATCTTCTATATCAGACAACTTTACTCGAAAGACAGAAGGCAACTGACACGACAATTGCTTGCTCAGTATCTCGGCCAAACACCTTTGCAACCCTCGGCCAATGCCTTCCGCAACCGTTTCTCCCGCTCCAACGCCGATAAATTCCTGCGGTTCAATCCTGCTGCCTTCTGATTCCTGTTGGGATGGAAGTGTAGAAACGAGCAGGCCGACCATTCGCGATACATACGCTTCAATCCCGGCTAGCCCCGCTTCCCGCCTAGCTCCTTCATGCGTCAGATCGGCACAAACAATGTCGGGCAGTAGCCCAGCCGCCCCTTCCGACAGCGGATCGACTGCCTGTACGCGACACTGAGAGAGCGGCAGCTGCTTTAAATCCCCCTCCTCCCAAATATGGAATATCCCTGACTCCGCCGATGTCAACCTGCTGAAGTAAGGAAGCAATCCATTTTCACTTTTGCTTGATCTCCGTTCGAGCTGCAGTTCGAAATCGTGAATCCATTCAGCTGCAATGCGTCCGGTCACAAGCGGATGGGGCATGAACGAATGCCATCTTCCTTCCAAAGTCTCCAGATTAAGCAGGAAGAACTGATTACTAAGCTCCAAATCGTTCGCTCCCGTAATCTTTTTTAACAATTCAAACACGATCACATTCGCTAACATCGCTCCCGCTGTGGAAGAAAAGGTATGCAGCTGAGGGTCTTTACGAATCGCGGATTCGTGTATTCTGCGACACGCTGACTCCCAGCATCCCTCAAAGTCCGGATGCACTAGCGGACCCGCCAGTCCCACCTGCTGTAGACACACTGCGGGAAGAAACGTCTTCTTCTCCTCTCTGCAAACCGTATGAAGAACCCGCAGTTCCTCGATACCACCTTCCTGTGACACAAACAAAATCGAATCAAACGACCTCACAGCCTCCCGCCAACTACTAACCCCTTCCTTCTGCAGGGTAACCTCCTCTATTGCCACTTCCGGGTCCGTTTTACGGGCATGTGCCACCAGTTCTAGCAACCGCTCCCGATCAGTCGGCTCTGAGCCCGAAATTAGTACGTGAAACTTGGGCAATCCGGATGCAAGCAGCGCAGAAATGACTGAGAGCAAAAATGGGCCAGAGCCCACCGTCAAAACTTTGGACTGACGATAGGACTGAAACCGGTACGCACCCGAATTACCGAAATTGTCCAAAAATTCAATTTGAGAAGCATACTTTTTGAGAACCTCTTCCGGCAATTGATGTGGAGCGTCTTGGCTCACATCCCGAACAAAGCCATTACGATACAACATTTCTGCAATTCTATAAACCTGATTCCGGTGTTGGTCCGGCAATCCGTCTGTCAAATCCTCCAACCTATGTTCTCCGTTGAATATCGGTAGCAGTTTTTCAATCCACTGATCGATTAATTCTCCTTCCATACGGAACGAACTTACATTGTTTCGAAAATACACACTACCACTTGGATTAGGGAGAAAAAACGTATCCCTTTTCACCTTCAGTCGCATCGAAGGGTTCAAATTTATCATTCTATTCCTCCTCCGTAAGCTGTTCCCGATATGCCTCAACTCTTCACAAATAATCTTATGTACAGCTATTTGTCCCTCATGTCTTATTCTTTCAAGAAAGCCCATGCAGCCAATGTAGTGAAGCGTTCCTTTAAGTAGACATGGAAAAAAACCCCTGGGTTGCCGCTGGCCGCAGGGGCTTAACTCTACTCATTAGGTATCCACTGTTTCCGTCTGGAGGCTAGAAACAACGGGCAAAACCGCCTCAATGTCCTCAACGATGACAGTTATGACAGTTGTGGCAATTATGGCAGTTATGACAGTTATGACAGTTATGACAGTTGTGGCATTGATGACAATTGAAACAGTTGAAGCAATTGAAACAATTGGTGCAAGTGGCGCAATTGGTGCAAACGAAACAAACGAAGCATAATCGAGCATCTTGCTGGTTTTGAGCGTTCCAAGCTGTCGCCTCACTCGCCTTGAACTCGGAAACATTCAAATTCTTTAAATCATTTTGAAAATCATTCATTTTTCCAACCTCCGTTTAATAGATAGTTGTGCCGGCAGCGGATAATCAGAAAACAACTTCCCTGTGAGATCCGCCAATTTATTCGAGTACTCCCATGACAACATATGAACTTAGTTCCGCTCTTGTTCCTGATCTAAATGCCTATATTTTAATGCACTTCCTAAAACCATTCATCATATGATACGCATTTTCAGGCAACCTCCATGGTTGTCTGATATGCAAAAAGAAGCTTAGCCAAGTTCAACTGGCTGAGCTCCTTTTGCTTTTCGTTTTTGCCGATTTTTCCAATTCAACCTCATTCTTTCCAAGTGAAGCCTCGTTTTCTTTAGGCTGCCTTGGCTGTATGACCGTTCAAGCCATACCTCTTAGCCAGACGCTGCCCATATAAAGCCGCCAGGATTTGTTGAAACAGCATACCTGCGACAACCGGAAGCGCAACAGGCGGCGGAAAAAAGCTGATAGCGAGTACTGCACCCGCACTCAGGTTTCGCATCCCCGAATTGAAGGTGAGGGCAATTGTGACTTCGCGGTCCCACCTCATCAACCTAGACACAAGCCATCCTGCTAAATAACCGATGGTTGCACATGCGAAAGCAAGAACAATGACTTTTACCAACTGACCATTCATGTCTTTCAGATAGGGAGCTATGACTGAAGAATTAATCGCGACAACTACAAAAAGTCCTATTTTTGAAAATGGCGCCAACCTCGGCCCCCAGGTTGTTTTAATTCTGCCTTTTGTCCATTGATTAAGCAGCATGCCAATTAATGAAGGGATCACAACCATTAAGAATAGCCCACTCATAATATCCCATGGGTCCATATGCACCTTAGCCCCAACGATAAGAGAGAGACTAAGCGGCACAATCAATGGAGATAGAAGCGTGTCCAGCAAGATGAGCGCCAAAGTGAGCGCTATATTACCCCCGTATATAGTAACCCACACCAAGCTGACAACTCCGGTAGGAATAACGAACAGAAGCACAAATCCAGTCTGTGTCAAATCATCACCCGGGAAAAATATCGAACCGGCCGCCCATCCCAGTATCGGCATCGCAAGATGCAAAATGATAAAGTTGGCTATAATCGGCAGCGGGTGCATCATCACCTTAAGTAAATCCTTAAAATTAGATCCAATGCTCCCAGCAAACGTCATTGTAGCAAATATCCACGGTACTAGAAAGCTAAGATGATGCAGCCAAGCTGAGCAAATTAACCCAACAATAACAGCAGATGGCGTTACAAAAGGCATCGCTTTTTCGAGTACTTTATTCAAACGGATTAGCATAAACAACCCTCTTCTGTCTTTGATAATGAGGCTTTTCCATACTCCGTATACTTCGGTTCCCACTAGAGCAATCCCTGCAAAGACTGCTTAATCGAAACTTCAACCCCCAAGAATTTGATCGATAAGATCCAATTCATCCTGAGTGAAAGTAGGCTGCTTCAAAGCTGCTACATTATCGTCAAGTTGACTCACTTTACTTGCGCCAATTAATGCGGAGGTAACACATCCCTTGCGAAGAACCCAAACTAAAGCCATCTGGGCAAGGCTCTGCCCACGCTCATTAGCAAGTTTATTCAGAAGTCGCGACTTTGCGATCTTTTCCTCAGTAATATCCTCAGGCCTTAGGAACACACTGCCACCTGCCGCACGGGAATCCGCCGGAATGTTTTCCAAATAACGATCCGTCAGCAGTCCCCTGGCTAGAGGGCTATAAGCGATAGACCCCACGCCTTCTCTTGCCAATATGTCTTGCAGGCCCTGCTCCAACCGTCTTTCGAACATCGAATAGTGTACTTGATGAATGATGAACGGAGTGCCGAGACCTTTCAATATAGCTGCTGCTTGTTCCGTTTGCTCTGCATTATAGTTGGACACACCCACATATAGCGCTTTTCCTTGCCGTACAGCCTGATCCAAGGCGCTCATTGTTTCTTCCAGAGGCGTTTCAGCGTCAAAACGGTGTGAATAATAAATATCGACATAGTCCATGCCAAGTCGTTTTAAGCTCTGGTCGAGGCTGGCGAGCATGCTTTTACGGGAGCCCCGCTCCCCATAAGGACCGTCCCACATGCGATAGCCCGCCTTGGTTGCAATGATCAGCTCATCACGGTATGGGTGAAGATCCTTCTTCAGAATTTGTCCAAACGTTTCCTCAGCCGAGCCTGCCGATGGACCATAGTTATTCGCAAGATCGAAGTGGGTAATCCCCAAATCAAACGCATGACGCGCCAGAGCCCTGCTGTTTTCGAATAGATCGACGCTTCCAAAATTGTGCCATAATCCAAAAGAGATCGGAGGCAGCTTAAGGCCACTCTTTCCGCTTCGATTGTACGGCATTTCTGCATATCTTCCTTCATTAGCCAAATAGTTCATCGATGATCCTCCTAGTGTAAGTGCCTTGATTTGTGGTTCTATAAAATAGAGATGGTCGCGAGACCCGAGGCGGGGATCGCAAGCTTATGAATGCCTGACGTTAACTCAACAGACAGCTCCTCCACAATGTCTCCGCAGCAATTTTTAATAATTACTTTCGCTCCTTCAACTTCACCAGTAACCTCTAGATAGAGTCCGTCCTGTCTTCTGCCGTTCACAACGATCCACTGGGACACTGGCGCCCCTGCATCTATTGGCACAATTCGCTCATGATAAGCAACAATAATACCTCTATCCTCTTTAAAAGCACGAACTAGTGGATACAACAGCTCCGGATTCATAGGCTCAATCGGGCCGTCTAACAGCAGATCACGGTTCTCCTTCCAGAAGGAAAGCCAGTATTCGAGCATCCTCAAATGATTTGAAGGCAGCTTATCCAAGAGGACCGATACTTGAGGCACCGAAAATAGACAATTAATTAACTGTAAGGCGGCGCTTTCCACGGGTTCCTCCGGATGCCACATGATCATATCCGCATGAGCTGCCGTATCTCCGCAAATCAGCCTGATGTCCAACGTACGCACTCGGTTCTGGATGCTGTCGTTCGGACAATCGGCTGCACGGAACATATTGCCGTATTTGCGCATCGCAGGACCGATATACATCTGGCGGAATTCGATCATGATATCAGGATTCAATTCTCTCAATCTGCCGATAGAGTCTGTCAATAGACGGTCAACGGCTTCAGGTATGGACTCAAAATCCTTGCCGGGGACTGTTGAGGGAAGCTGAAGCTCAGGCGAATAGAACGTATCAATGAAATCAAGCTTGAATCCGTCCAAGCCCCATTCTTTCACCGCTTCTTCATATTTATTTATGATATACTCTCGGACATCAGGGTATCTCGGATCGAGCACAGCCGCCCCATGATTTTCATTAAATCGCAGAATCTTATCTTTGAATCGATCCCACACCTTACTGTATTTACCGATAAAAGGTACCGAGTACCAGAGGATAAATTTCATGCCTAACTCATGAACCGCATCAACATGCCGCTTCATATCGGGGAATTTGCCCTCATAAGTCTCCCAATCTCCGCAGTAAGCATACCCCCTGCGGTTATCTTCCGTCTGCCAGCCATCGTCCACAATGACGGCTTCCATCCCCAACTTCTTGGCCAAACGGCACTGCTCTTCGATATGTGTGTCTGTTACATTCTGATGCATACTGTACCAGGTCGAATACATCGGTTCCTTGGCAGCCGCAGGAACGAACGCCGGGCGATATTCCGACATGGCGCTCCACCACTCTTGAACGCCCTGAAGGCTTTCATAATAAGGAATGTCTCTCGTATCTACGAGTAGCTTTGCCTCATAAGATGTGAAAGGCGCCGTCGTTTCTGTAAACAATTGAACACGGCAATGGAAATCAGCCGTTTCCTCGCTGATACCTCCCGAATAGTGCACCGTGTTAAGTGCATCCGAATAAGCAAATGTCAGCCTATTGCGACCCACGCTATTAAACAAGGCGTAAACCGGAGCCGACGCAGCCGCGTTGGAACGTAACGTGCGCATCCAGTCGGCCTTAAAGCTCTTATTTCGGTCCTGGGCAGGATGCCAGCTGCCTTGTATATCACAGGCAGGATGCGACCAACCAATCGTAAAAACGGGAGGCGTCAGCGCCTCCTCCGCTTCCAATTGCAGCGTGATGAGATCGATTCCCTCTTGCAGCTTTTTCGTAAACAGCGTGACGGTAAACCCATGATCCTCACCCGATAAAGTAAAGGTATGAGTATCCGTGTTTATGATTTTGTTCATACTGCGTCCTCCTGCTGATTCTTATGACGATTCGGGCCTGCATGACACCATACGGTGACAATCGGGTCGTCCTCACTCGAATTGAGGTGATGATCCTCACCTGGTTCAACAATCACGATATCCCCGGTTGTCACCGGAATATGCTCCCCGTTAATTTCCATCGTTCCAGTTCCCTGCAAAATAATGAACGCTTCACAATCTCCGTGGACATGATAGTCCCTTCCACCCGGTCCGTCATTTGTATGACTGCGCTCTCGCCGTTTCGCGAAAGAAAGACCGCCTGTAGATAAATAAGCACCTGGTAATACATCCTGCAAAATGTGGCCGTTCCTCTTATCCTGCAAATCGCTCAAACGCAGCTTTTTCATCTTATTATTCCTCCATTTTCAAGCGGTAAAGGCGGCTTCGGAAATCGCCTTTCCAGATCGGCAAATCTAGGCCCACATGCATGAGCTCATCCCCGCCAAAGATTTCCATACCATCACCTTGGTCTTCCGCATCGTACAGGAAGTAATTGCTCTCTGCCGCTAACCCCTTTAATCGCAGCTTCCTTAGCGGTGCGTTCGGCTCTGACAGCACTTGAAAAAAAGCAACCAACGCTTCCTTCTTATCCTCGGAAACAAACATCCAAGCTGCGCTAACGTGTTCAAAAGGGCTGATCAAACGGTAAAATTCGCCGAATTGGATCAGTGGCCGCAATTGGTTATAAAGCGCAACTTGCTTCTTCACGGCTTCCTTTTCCGCTTCCGTAAATGCAGTCAAATCCAGCTCATAGCCGAAATTACCCGACATTGCTACATTTCCCCGCATATCGAGCGGCGTCGTACGGTGCACCTGATGGTTAGGGACTGCGGAAACATGAGCGCCCATCGTACTGATTGGGTACACGATACTTGTTCCATATTGAATTTTTAGCCGTTCAACCGCATCCGTATTATCGCTCGTCCACGTTTGCGGCATATAGTAGAGCATTCCAGGATCGAACCGTCCGCCACCACCGGAACAGCTTTCGAATAATACACTCGGAAATGCGGAAGTTATCCGCTCCAACACGTCATACAGCCCCAACATATAACGATGAGCCGTTTCACGCTGTCGCTCTGGCGGGAGCTGGGCGGAGCCGATTTCTGTCATATTGCGGTTCATATCCCATTTGACATAGGTGATTGGGCTGCTCGCAAGAATATCGGTGATGACCGTTACGATGTAGTCTCTTACATCCTGACGCGAATAATCGAGAATTAACTGCTGCCTTGCTTCAGTCCTCCGCCGGCCCGGCACGTGCAGACACCAGTCGGGATGAGCCCGATACAGGTCGCTGTCCGGGGATATCATTTCAGGCTCAAACCATAGACCGAACTCCAGCTCTTGCTGCTTCACTCGACTTACCAAATCCGGCATGCCTTGTGGGAGCTTGTTACGATCAACGAACCAATCTCCGAGCGAGCTTTTATCGTTGTCACGATTACCGAACCAACCGTCGTCCAACACTAAAAGCTCTAAACCGAGCTCCTTGCCAACTCGCGCAAGCTCTTCAATTTTATCCGCATTGAAATTAAAATAGGTGGCTTCCCAGTTGTTGATCAGAATCGGCCTGTGACGATCGCGGAATTGTCCACGGCATAACCGTGTGCGATACAGCTTGTGATACGTGCGCGACATCCCTCCGATTCCTTCTGCGGAATAGACGAGAACTGCCTCCGGCGTTTGGAAGGATTGCCCAGGCTCCAAGAGCCAAGAAAAATCAAACGAATTAATTCCCATCACTACGCGAGTCGTTCCGTAAGGATCAACTTCCGCTTGAGCAACGAAGCTGCCGCTGTAGACAAGACTGAATCCATAGACTTCTCCTTGGTCCTCATCCGTTTGCTTGGAAAGCAGGGCCATAAATGGGTTGAGCGAATGGCTGCTAGACCCCCGGCGGCTCTCAATGACAGACCCGCCTGTTAGAATGGAGCGTCTTTCGATATGTCGCTCACGCGCCCATGTGCCTGATAAATGAAGCATATCGAAATCGCTGTGGGATATATCGATACCAAAGCTTAATGCTCGAAGCAGCTTGATCGATCGATTACTCACATTTACGAATCGCACAGACCGGGTTATCGCATCCAAATCACGAAATACGGTATACGTGAGTATGGCCTTCAATCCGATCGTAGGATCGGCCAACACGATATCGATACTCTCAGCTTCACTGTCATCCTCCGTATAGGTGGAAGGCAATCCCTCTAACGGTGCTTTTCCCGCGTAAATTCGGTGGGACTCATAGACGAGTTCGCTGACTGTCGTTCCGTTTTCCAACTGAACTTGATAGGCCGGAACACGAAAATCACTACTTCCATACGCCGGAAATTCCTGTGGCAATGTGTCCAAAGACAGCGTTAGATCATTCGGGTCCGTGGACGGCGAGAAAGAGCAGCGACGTCTTATAGCGAGCAAATTTCCCGGATTGGTTCCCCGTATTTGGCGTCCCCAATGAACGTGAGCCAAATATTTGGATTTGATCAGCTGCATGATATAGCTCGATGACTTCCCTTGAAGATGGAAAGTTTGCGAATTCGAATCGTACACAATCCCCATTATTCCGCGTCTCCTTTTTGCGTATTAAACCTTTAGATGCTTCCATGCCCCGTGTTTGAACCTAAAATAAATCAAATTAGATCTGAGAAATTGATCACAAGCAACGGCACTCCATAATCCGACCATGCCCCAATGAAAGACGTAAACAAATAAATAACTAAGCACAACCCTTATTCCCCACACGCCAGTTAATGTGGAATATAAGGGGTACCGGGTATCTCCTGCTCCTCTTAACGCTCCTCCAAGAACAAATTGCGAAATTTGAGAAACCTGGATAAAACCTACGATCCGAAGGGCCCATGCCCCTTCGCGAATGATCGTCTCGTCATTCGTATATAGCATGAGGATATGGGGAGCAAGCAAGATGAAAAGCGCCCCCATAAACCCGGCCACGAACATGCCGTACTTTCTGACTTGCCACACATAACGTTCGGCTAGATCAGGTTTGCTAACGCCTAGGGTTTGCCCAACTAGCGTAGAGGCTGCGATGGCAAAAGCAGCCCCCGGCATAAACGATATCCCGATTATGCTCGTTACAATTTGTGATGCCGCGACGGCAACCGTCCCGAGTCCAGCACAGATTTTCACAAACGTCATAATCCCTAATCGCATAATAAGCTGCTCAAGACTGCTCGGTATCCCTATCTTCAACATGCGGCTGATCATAGCCTTATCCAATCGGCTTATATCCGACCAGCCAATACGGACTGCAAATCTTCCGCTGAACATAACGACTATAAAGCAAATCATAGCCCCGGTCTGGACCACTAAGGTAGCGATTGCCGCCCCCGTAATGCCCATTTGCGGTAAATCGAGGTGACCGTAAATCAACACGAACCCGAGGATAACATTGACGCATCCTGACAGCACGTTGATTTTCATCGGAGTCCGTGTGTCTCCCGCTCCTCGCAGGATTGCGGATAAAGCTGACGAGATAGAGGAGAAGCCAATGGAGAAAAACATTAATTTCGCATATTGCAATCCATATTGAACCACTTCAGCGCTGGCTCCCATCAAATGGAGCATGCTCTCCGCAAAGGTGACTCCAAGCGCTACAATAAGAACAGACAGGACTGTACCGAGTAGAAGCGATTGCCCTGCGGCCAGATTCGCATCCCCCATCTTCCCCGCTCCCGTGGAACGGGCGACGATAACCGTTGTACCCGTATTGAGCGCTGCAAAAAGGACGGTCAGTAATAAATAAGGTTGGCTTGTTAAGCCCACAGCCGCCACGGCAATGGCCCCAAGGTGTCCAACCAGGATCATCATCACCATTTGGGTCATATTCATGAGCAGCATTTCCGTCAAAGATGGACCTGCCAGTTTGAAAATCATCCGGCGAACGGCCTTATTATCCTGCGGATCAATGGAGGCGGATTCACTGAATAACTCTAATCCTGCACTCATGGCCGGCCCGCCATCAGATGTTCCATCCTGGCAAATAAGCTTTCGTATTTTGCAGCATTTGATCGAACAATACTTCGGCATCGCGGATATCGATATTCACAAGCGGATCGTTGATAAACGCCTTGAATGCTAAGTCTTTGTCCTTTTGAAGAGCAGCCTTCAAAATAAGCTCCTGATTCATCGTATGTTGCAAGACCAGATTATTAACTTCCATCGGAAGCTCGCCCGCGTAGACCGGACGCAAACTGTTCGCTGAGAACACAGCATTCGTTTCCACTACTGCTCCCAGAGGTATTCCCTTCATTTGTCCAACGTTTGGAACGTTAATATTGGTTACAAATTGTTCAAGCCCGATTAGACCTTTTAACTGTCTGACCTCTTCTTCTCCTGATGCCTTGAGCGACAGTTTCTCCTCGGAACGTAGCAGCTTACCGTAAAAAAGCTCCGTTGCTGCATGCTTTTCGACTCGGCTTTGTACCGTCGTTAAGCCGAACTTCCATGAACGAACCGTCTCCGGATCTTTCAAATACCAAGGAAGCATAAATTCCGCCAAGTGGCGATCACCTGCCGCTGCAATAACGCCATAGCGCCGAAACAAATCAAACTTCACGCGGTTGGCGGCCGTATAGGTGTTCGTGACCCAGGCATCTTTGTTGTGCTCAAATCCGGATTCAAAATATTTATCAACAAACTTTCGATACATCGGAAGTAAATCCATATTTTGATACGTCGCTTGATCGATCCAAGTAAAATGATTAATGCCCAGCACATTCACTTTGACTTGATCACGATGTACACCTTCAATTCCTTCCATATCGCGCAGCATACGAATCAAAAGACCTTGCACACCGAAAATCTCATGGCAGCAGCCTAGTGCTTTAATTTTTGGAAACACTTCAAAAAGCGTCCGCGTACAGAGCGTCATTGGATTCGTGTAATTGAACACCCAGGCATCCGGTGAAAAGCGCTCAATGGCTTGTGCTATTTCCACATACATGGGAATGGTGCGCAGAGCTCTGACAAGGCCCCCTGGTCCAGTCGTATCGCCAACAGCCTGATAAATGCCGTATTTTTCCGGTTCATGTACATCAGATTCCATTTCCCGGAATGTTCCGGGAAGGATCGAGATAAATACAAAATCGCATCCGCTAAGCGCCTCTTGGAGCGTCGGATACGCCTTGTAAGTCCATCTGGATTTCGTCTCTGCATAATCGGAAACCGAATTACCCAGCTTTTCATTATTTTTGGCCTTGCCGTAATCAAGATCGAACAAACGAATGGTGCCCGACAATTGACCATCAAGCGCCAGATCGGCAATCAGATTTTTTGCCCAATACATCGAGCCTCCACCAATATAAGCGATTTGGATATCGCTGACTTTCTCATTAGCAAATTTCATATTGCCCCTCCTTCTTGTCCTGGAACCGTCTTGCATACGCTACCAGTATAGTGAACAATTCCACATTGCGGGATGGCAAAAATCAAGTCAGGTTGTGATTTTTTACACTTTTAAGCGCGAAGGATGAACATATCCGCAAAGACTATAGTTCGCAAGGTAGTATCCAATATGCCATTTAAGCCCGAAAGTCCATTTCATTGGAGTAAATCCAATAGAAGTCCCGTCCTGAGACCCAATTCGGATTCTTACCAGAAGGATGATAAAAAAAGACTGCCCCTCAAGTAAGTAGATTTATCTACTTGAGGGGCAGTCCTTTAATAAAGATAAAGCGTCTATAATAGACGCTGTAAACGTAGGATCGTGAATCGGTTGCGCACGAAAAGCGCATCCTGCAGGGACGCCTCCACCAGCTCAGGCTCCACACCGAGCTGCTCCGGCGTCACCTTCCCCTGCACAGCCTCGAGCCATGCGATGAGCTGCGCAGGGGAAGGGACCGCTCGGGCGATGGCTTGCACATCGCCCCACTTCTCGGCGATGCGCGCCTTCAGCGCCTGCGCATCAACAGCCGTGCCATTCGCCGGAAAATTCTCGGCGATGACCATCTCGGCCATGTCCCCATAGACCTGCCGGATGCGCTCCGCATCCGTAAGCTCGCTGGGGACATGGCCATACGCTAGGCGCGCAGCGGCCGCGTCGGCCGTGATCCCCTGCAGCGCCTGATAGCGCTGCGCCATGAGCACGGTCGCGACGCCGACCTTCGCGCCGTGCAGCAGCGCCCGGCGGCGCTGCTGCAGTAGCACCATCTCCCAGTAGTGGGAGAGATGGTGCTCAGCCCCAGAGGCCGGCCGCGAGTGGCCGACCAAGAGCATGGAAAGGCCCGATAGGATCAGGCCTTCCATCAACCGGAGCAAGCCGAGATCGGTGCGCTGCGCGATCCCGTCCAAATGAGCCGTGCAGAGCTCCACGGCCTCCAGCGTCAACCGAGCGCTCAGCTCGCAGTAGTGCTCGTCGAGCAGCACACGGCCAAGCGACCAGTCGGCCAGCGACGTGTGCTTGCCGAGCATATCGCCGAGGCCGGCCGCGATCATCGCCTGCGGCGCTTTCGCCAGCACCTCGAGATCGGCGAAGATAGCCTCCGGCGCGCAGGCCGGGATCGTCTGCTTGAAGCCGCGGACGATGAGCGGCGCGCCCACTGACGCGAAGCCGTCCACCGACGGCGCCGTCGGCACAGACAAGAACGGCCGCTTCGTGCGATGCGCCACGAAGCGCACGATGTCGTGGACGGTGCCCGCGCCCACGGCCAGCAGAACCTCCGATGAAAGCGGCGTGTCCAGCATCACCTGGACAATCGCTTCTTCATCGGCCGCCACTTCCCCCATCGCGTTCTCACGAATCACGCTGATGCTCACCTTCACCTGCGCGGCTTCCAGCAGATCGCGCAGCTTCTCTCCAGCCGCTTGGTACGTCCTCCCGTCCGCGACAAGCGTCACTTCCCCATAGCCGGCTTCTTTCACATACCCGGCTACCTGCGCTAGCGCATCCCGTTCAATAACGATACGCCGAATCGGCACTTCGTGCCGCACACCGCAAGTGCAATCAATACTTTTTCCTAGCCAGGTATCCAATATCTCACTCATCCCACGCATCCTCCTCTGTCTCCTGGCTCTACCGTTCCAACATGTACGTACAAGTTATTCTTCCCCTATTCTAGCAAAAGCTATGCTATAATGGAACACATTCTGGCTGCAAATATTGTATCTAGAGAGGAGATCACTAACCTCATGCCTATACAAACAGAAACGGAGCTTTACGCTCCGATTAAGCACTATTTCGAGCAGCGAGGTTACACCGTTCGCGCAGAGATTAAGCATTGCGACTTAGTTGCCATTCGCGGTGATGAGCCGCCCATCATTGTCGAATTGAAAAAAAGCTTCAATATCCCGCTCCTCGTGCAAGGCATCGATCGTCTGCGGCTGACAGATCAGGTCTATGTCGCTTTCGAGCTTCCCAATAAAGGACGAGCTCCGCATCGACTGCAATGGGAAGAGATCCGACGTTTATGCCGCATGCTCGGCCTAGGTGTACTGACCGTTCAATTTTTCAAACGCAAACAGCCCGCAGTGGATCTCGTCTGCGAGCCTACTCCTTATCAATTACGCCCAAATAAGCGTGCTGCCTTGAAAGTTGTAAATGAATTTCATGAACGCAGTGGGGACTACAACGTCGGAGGCAGCTCAAAACAGAAGCTTATGACTGCCTACCGTGAAAAATCGCTGCATTGCGCCTACTTACTGCAACAACATGGACCACTTAGCCCGCGCCTTCTGCGTGACTTTACGAGCAATAAAGCCGTGAGCTCACTGCTTCAAAAAAACTACTACCGCTGGTTCGTACGCCAAAGCCGCGGCATTTATCATATCACCCCACTTGGGGTGCAAGCGTTAGCGGAGTATGCCCATGTTCTAGCTGCTTTTCCAGGGGCGGAGACGTCCGACTCATCTACTATCCTATCTTCTTTAAACCCTTAAGAGCGAACAACAACTCGATGTATGTTCGCTTCTTCCTTCAACATTAGCAGCGCTTTGTTCATCCAAATCGCCGCCTGCGCCCCTTCGCCCATGGCAATAGTCACTTGCTCCGCATGAACACCCACGTCCCCTGCTGCCCAGACGAACGGTACACTCGTCATTTTACTGCGGGGATCCGTTACAATGTGGCGATTCTCCATTCGCTCCGCGCCTAACTGCCGGGCCAAATCCGACTTCACTTCATTCCCGCCGAAGGCTATAAACCCGCGCTCCGCACCAATTCGTTCCCCATTTGCCAAAACAACACCGCGAAATAAGCCATTGGTTTCAGCCATCACCTCCCCAATATCTTCCGCGACATAGGTGATTCTCTTTTCCTTCAGCTTTGCTAATAGCTCACTCTTCACAGCTTTCTGCTCATGATTCACATAGGTCAGCTTGTCCGTACGCGTACTAAGCGTCAGGGCCATTCCCGCTCCAGAATCACCAGAACCCATCACAATGGTCTGTTTGTTTTTAATCTCATAGCCATCGCAATCTGGACAGACGTAAACAGTTAGCCCTAGACAGTTTTTCAGATTGGGCAGCTCGGGAATACGGTCCAGAAGTCCTGTAGCCAAGAGTAACGTTGGGGCTTCATATCCCTTCCCCGTCTTCCCCCATAACTCAAATCCATCCCCAGGTTTACCTTTGTTTACAGCTTGTACAACTTCATCTATAACGAAAGTAACACCAAGCTTTTCAGCTTGAAGCCTCCCTAATCGGCGAAGCTCTTCACCCGATACACCATCTGGCCACCCCAAAAGGTTATGATAGCTTTTACATAGTGTAGACCGGCCATAGCCGGCATCTATAACAAGCACACGATGCTCATATCTCCCTAATTGAATGGCCGCTTGAAGTCCAGCAATACCTCCGCCAACAATCATGCTGTCATATTGTTCCATAACCGCACGTCCTCTTCTCCTGTCATCTACTTCCTAGGATATCCGAGTTAACGCGCTTTCATGCTCATCTCATTGATTCTTAATCGACCAAACAAGGGCAATTTGTGACATAGCTGCAGTCATTAAAATCCATGGAATCCAGCCCCCATCCAAATCACTGCCAAATGAGATTAAACAGGTAATTGAAATCACACGTCCAACATTCAAGAAAAATTCCCGAACAACCACACTTTCTACTTTCAATTGACCTTTAAGCGGCAGCTTCGCAATAAGGCCATAATAATAACCTGTCATTGTATTCCCTTGCAGCGGTGCGAAAATAGAATGCAAAATCATGAAACTTACAACGGTCCATACATTAACACTCCCTAATAAAAAAGATACACCAATAAGGTAACCGAGTGTTGATATGGCTAAATAAAGTCGAGCTTTACTAGCATTTGCGTATTTAGATATAAAAATGCCCATTACGATCGATAGACTTGAGTATAATACACCGAGGTAGCCCACAATATCTTCACGCGGCATCACTTTGAAAAGCAGAATATTCGGTAAGAAAAGCATTGTCCCTTGGAGCAAACCCATTCCCAAAAATCCAAACAGCGCTTTCAACCAGTCACGTTCTTTCTTCATAATAAGACCAGTTAGCTTCAAGTAATAGACTCGATGATGTCCACCTGAAGCTTTAATTTTCAATGAAATCAGCGCCGCTAGTAAGAACATACAGAATGCTATTGAGAAGACAATAGTGTAGCCGCTTAGTCCTTCTTTTAAACGGATAATGAATCCGGCAAGCGCCGGCCCCGCTAAAGTTGCTGCTGTGAAAAAAATCATATTGAATGCAAGATATCGAATCCGGTTCTGCTCGTTAGACACATCATACATCAGGGTTAAATAACCTACCCAGTAAAAAGCAGCTGCAAGTCCATTAAAAATGGCAAATAGTATATAATATTCGACCAGTGTCTCTTGGGCTAGAATGACGCTCAAATAAAAAAGACCTATGAGCATGATACCTAGACGATACGATACCATTCGGTCTTTCTTCTTAATCATGAGGCCGCCAAGTGCAAAGCCTATCGGCGTTAAAATGAAAACGATCATGCTGTATGTACCATTCACTACGACACTGTGCGTTAACCGCCATAAGTATAAGTTTAAGAACACGCCCGACATGGAAGCGCCAAATTGAAAAATAGAATGAATAATTAATGAAATTACGGCCTCACGAGACAATTGCTTCTCACGCGGAAGTGAATTTCCTCTGCTATGCAGCCAAGATCTGATTCTTAATATCATCATAGACCTCCAGTCTTCTTTATTGTAACAGCCTATTCCTTTTCTGTTAAACAGCAAAAAGCCTCAGCATTGGCGCTGAGGCTTTATTACCACCCATTATTGAGTTACTTCTTAAGGCTATCCCATGTTTTCTGGAATTCCTCAAGCATTTGATCCTTCGTGTACTTCTTCGCTACATAACCTTGCATAATATCGCCGAATTTTTTACTGGAAGCTTCGCCGCCTGGGAATTTGAACCAGTTCCAGCTAAGTGTTTTCCCAGCTTTACTGTAAGCAATAATGTCAGCTGCCAAAGGTCCTAGAACTTTCTCATCAGCAGGAATGGATTTGAATGCTGGAATGAATTTGAATTCTTCCGTAATGTATTTCTTACCTACATCAGAGCTTACCATCCAGTTCAAGAATTTCTTAGCTTCGTCTTTCACAGCAGAGTTTTTGTTGATAACCCAGTTGTTTGGTACACCAACGAACAATTTATCGTTCGCCGCAGCGTCATCGTTGATCGGCATTGGCAAGAAGCCAATTTTGATGTTAGGGTTTGTTTTTGTGATTTGAACTTGTGTCCAGTTACCTTGTTGGGTCATTGCTGCTTTACCAGTAGCAAAATCGGTTACTTGCGTATTGTAATCAGTTTGAAGCGGATTTTTGTTACCATATTTCAATTGTAGATCAAATAATTTCGACCATTGATTAAATACTTCGTTACCCGGAATTTTAGCAGTTCCTTTGTTCAAACCGTCGATGAAAGCATTTGGATCCTTCTGGTAAGCAAACGGAAGGTTTACGAAGTGGTTACCTAGTACCCACCACTCGCCATAGCCGGTTTCAAAAGGTGTAATTCCTTTTGCTTGAAGCTTTTTAGCTGCATCTTCCAATTGTGTGAGTGTTTTTGGCAATTCGGTAATGCCGGCTTGTGTAAACAAATCTTTATTGTATTGGAAACCATAACCTTCAAGGTTAAGCGGTTGTCCATATAGTTTACCGTTTTTCGTCATTGGCTCTTTAGCCACGTCTACAAGATCACTTACCCATGGTTGATCAGAAAGATCTTCCAGGTTTTCGATCCATTTATCGAGATCCGTGAAACCACCGTTGTTGAAAATATCCGGTTTGTCGCCGGAGTTAAACTTCGCAAGCAATGCAGCGCCGTAGTCAGCTCCGCCGCCAACAGTGTCCACTTGAATTTTAACGTTAGGATTTAGCTTTTGGTATTCTGCAATCATTTTTCCTAGTTGATCTGCAATTTCTACCTTGAATTGGAACATTTTAATCGTGACTTGTTTACCGCCTGCAGCAGGTGCTGGTGTTGCCGCTCCACCCGTTGTTGCTGATGGAGTTGGCGCTGTTTCTTTCTTCGCGCAGCCAACGGCAACTAAAGATAGTGAAAGTACAGCCGCCATACTGATCATTGTTAATTTTCTCATTTAGGTAAAGCCTCCCTTTTAAGTTTCAATCAGCTTACCCTGATAACGTTTCGTTTGCTCGTCATCAGCTTACATGGTTTATTGTAAACACTTACTTAAACCCTTAACACAGAGGATATTGAACATAAAGGTGGAAGATTTTGAACATATTTGCAAAACTGTTAACCTTTTACCGAACCTGCCGTAATACCTTCTACAATATGTCTCTGCATGGCCAAGAAGAAAATAACGATCGGCAAAACTCCAAGTGTTAGACCAGCCAAGGCCAAATCCCATTGCTTCGTATATTGACCAAAGAAAGAGAACGTTGCTAAAGGTATTGTTCTCAGATCTGGACTATTTAACACGAGCGAAGGAAGCAAATAATCATTCCATATCCATAAACTGTTTAAGATAATGACTGTCGTAGACATCGGTTTTAATAGCGGGAAAACAATTCGCCAAAATACCCCGTACGGCGAGCAGCCATCCACAGTGGCTGATTCTTCAATCTCCAGCGGAATGGATTTAATAAAACCATGAAACAAGAATACGTTTAGTGAAACACCGAATCCAAAGTAACAAATAATCAATCCGAATTTGCTATCCATAAGTCCAACTTGACTCGCGACACGCACTAGCGGAATCATGATGGATTGGAACGGAATAACCATAGCAGCAACGAAAGCAATAAATACAAGATTGTTGAATTTACTTGATTTGCGTACCATTCGATAAGCGGCCATGGAACTAATCAATACAAGCCCCACATTACTGAGCACTGTAATAATTAAAGAGTTCATAAACGCACTTGGGAACTTCATGATTGTCCATACCTTTGTATAGTTATCAAGATATAAGCTTGACGGAAGTTTCGCTGTGCTGCCAGCCAGCTCCGGAAATGTCTTAAGGGAGTTGACGATAACAAAGTAGAAAGGGACTAGAAATAAGAGTCCAATCAAGATGCCAAGCACCTCGAGTGTGAATAGTCGTCCAGAGTATTTTTTGACAGATTCCATTAAACTTCAACCTCCTTGCGTTTCGTATACATGACTTGGATGGTCGAAATAATGGCCACTACAACGAAGAATACTAACGCTTTTGCTGTACCTAAACCATAGTTGTTATTCCGGAACGCTTCCTGATAAATATTGATGGAAACTGATTCTGTTGAGTTGAACGGTCCACCTTTGGTCAAGGCAAAGTTCAGGTCAAACATCTTGAAGTTCCATGAAATTGTGAGGAACAAACATACGGTAACAGCCGGCATAATAAGTGGAATGATAATGTTCTTAAGCACTTGTAATCGTGTAGCACCATCGATATAAGCCGCTTCAACCATATCTTTGGGCACATTCGAAAGCGCCGCAATATAAATGATCATTAAGTAGCCGGAGCCTTGCCAAATACTAACGATGGCGATCGCCCAAAAAGCTGTTGGAGCATCACCTAACCAAGGTAATTGGAAAAAGCTTAGATTCGTTAGTTCGCCTAACGTCCCGAACCCTTTGACGAAAATAAACTGCCAAATGAAACCAAGCAGTAATCCCCCAATAACGTTCGGCATGAAGAAAATAGTACGCAGTACATTTCTAGTTTTCAGTGCCTGTGTAAGTAAGAGCGCCAAAAGAAACCCGACAAGATTCGTGAGAATGACATCCGTCACGGTTATTCTTGTTGTAAACCAGAATGCGTTGCGATAGTCCGTGTCATGAAAAAGAAGGTGTTTGAAATTGTCTAAACCGTTGAACTTCACGGTTGTTGTCACACCATTCCACTCGGTAAATGAATAATAAATACTCATGAGAAAAGGAGTAACAACAATGAGCGCGAAAAAGATCAACGCTGGTCCGATAAACACCCATTGTTGGATAAGTCCTGCTAACCCTTTGTTGGCCTTCATGGGAATTTCCCCCTTACGATTATGTAACTATACCCTAAGTATAAAGCCCTTGATCTTGGCAAAACACAGATTATCGTGATGCATTAGGTGGAATTTGTTGACCTCTCCTGCTACAATGTAGGGTGAAAAGTCTAAAAAGAAACCGAGTTGATGCACCTTGTTTCGTCATAGTATACGCAATAAATTAATCCTTTTTCTGCTCATTGCGACCTTAGTTCCATTCACTACATCCATTATTGTTTCTTATATATTCACCAAGGAGAAAGTCACAGAAGACACAATTACGAATAATTCGGCCCTGATATCTCAAGCAAAAATGAATTTGTTGAACTACTTAAATGGTGTTGTCCAAGCATCCACTACGATTTATACAGGTCAGTATTCATCTGTTGGTTATCTTTACGATATTCTGCAAACCGAGCGAGAAATCGACTACATGAGTGATAAGGTTATCAAAAGCGGACTGCAGGTCATGTCCCACTCGGTTAAAGAGATCAAACAAATTTATCTTTACGCCTCCGTTAGCGACCGTTCTTATTTAGCGAGCAGCGACATTCAAGGAAGCACGATCGGTAAATATGAATCTCTTCGGCAGTTCCCCGAGAACAAAACCGTTTATTTTGAAACCACTCATGAAAGCCATAATTACAATATTGCACTTAATGTGTATTCTGCTCCAACCCCTGTCCTATCTATGCATCGTAAAATTATGTACTCCCCAAGTAACATCTCGATTGGTGAGCTGATAATTGATCTTCAGCTGAATCTAGTCTCAGAAATATCTCAAAGCTTATTCACCCATGACCAAGAAGAACTGTATATCCTGGATGATAAGGGGTTCATCGTGTTCGGTCCTGATGTTTCTAAATGGGGACAACCTCTTGAAGCAAGCTGGGGGAATGAGGCGATTTATAGTGATCTCCAAAAAGGTTCCTATGAATGGAAAAACGGGGCTTATGCGGGGATAAATATTTATGAAAAAATGAAAACTGACTATGTTAACTGGACGATCGTGAAGCGGCTTCCCTATGAGCAATTAACGAAAAGTGCCAGACAGTTAACTTTAATTAATTCTTTGATCCTTACTCTGTTTATGTTGATTGTCATTGCCGGAACCATTTATATCAGCATTAAATTTACAGAGCCTATCAAACAATTAATTCGTTATATCACACGCATACAGGCGGGACAAGTTCAGTTAGGCCAATTGAATGCCGATATCGAGCTCACTCGAACGGATGAAATGGGCATTCTCGCCAATCGATTCCATGGCCTGATGCAAGATTTAAATCAAATGGTCATGCGCGAATACCGCTTAGAGCTTGCAAACAAATCGAATCAGCTCATGGCACTCCAAGCCCAGATCAATCCGCATTTTCTGAATAACGCACTGCAATCTATCGGTACATTAGCTTTACAGCACGAGGCTCCAAAGATTTACGCCTTAATTTCATATCTGGCTAAAATGATGCATTACAGTATGAATACCAACGAATCGGTTGTTCCTTTGCGTAAGGAAATTGAACATATTAAAGCTTATCTCGAGCTGCAAAAACAGCGATTCGAGCATCAATTTGAAATTATTTACGACATAGATGAAAGCACAAAAGCAATCTTTGTACCCAAAATGATCCTTCAACCGCTTGTGGAAAATTATTTTAAGCATGGTTTTAAACCAAGTGAAACCACAGGCTTATTACGTATTCAGGCAACGATGCCTACAGATCGTGAGGATGAATATTTAAAGCTCATTATTGAGGATAATGGGATTGGTATAACGGAGGAGCGGTTGCGCGAGGTAAAAAGCCGGCTGAATGCCCCTTCCATAACCGATGCAGCCTGTATTGGACTTAGTAATGTGCTAACCCGAGTACAGCTCTATTTTACCGATGATGCAACTCTTGATATTGAACATGTACAACCACAAGGTCTTAGGATTGTCATTCACATTCCTATGAAAAGGGAGCAAACGGAATGAAAGTATTACTTGTCGATGATGAAAAGCATGTGCGCGACGCCATCCGTCTGCTAGTCAACTGGAAACAGTATGGCATAGAAACCATTCTGGAGGCCCAAGATGGTGAATCGGCCATTGATATGGTGAACACCCATCATCCTGAGATTATCATGACGGATATGATGATGCCAATTATGAATGGTGTCAAATTGCTCGAGTGGCTGCATACACATGCTCCTGACTCGAAGACGATCGTCATAAGCGGCCATGACGACTTCTCTCTACTTCGCCATACGTTGAAGTATGGGGGAACGGACTATATTTTGAAGCCCATTGATCCTGAACAGTTAAATGAAGCGTTAGATAAAGCCATCCAGGCTTGGAATAAGGATGAGGAGCTTCGTCATACCAATAGAGAACTAAATATCGAAATGAACCAAATTAAACCCATGTACTGGGACAAGCTGCTATCGAACTTAATTGCAGAACCCTCCGCTTATGATCAAGGGGCCGAGCAGCTCGAGAAAGAGCTTCATTTATCTCGGACAACTCGAGAATGTCGTGTCGCTATTTTATCCTTAGATACAATGGAACGCAGTGTGAAGAACAAATTCAGTCATAATCTGGATTTACTGCTCTTCTCTCTCATTAACATATGTAATGAATTTCTCATCAACGATCAGCGCGGTTATGCTTTCCGACATTGGAACAGCGATAACGAAATTGTATTGCTTCTATGGAAGGATCAATCTGGCTCTGAGGCATTTCTAGCTAAAATTAATGAAGGTATACGCACCGCGCTTCATACCCGCGTGGACTTCGGTATTGGAAGCTCTCGCTTCTTCCCAACGGATTTGGCTTTATCCTATCAGGAAGCCCGTGATGCCCTAAGACAACGAAATCTCAAATCCAAGGAAACTTGGATTCACAGTACATTGAAAACAGCCAAAACGATTCAGCCTGCGCTTACTTTCAGCCAATATGAGGAACGGATTCAACTCGCTATTCGCAGTGGTAGCATAGACCAAATTCAAGAAACGGTTCAAGAATGGATGGACGCCGTCAAACTGAGTGAAGCCATTACTCTCGAACAGCTCGACCATTGGTGGAGGGAGTACAGGGTGATGAAGCGCCGTTGGGTGCAGCAATTTTTTTCTAACATCAGTGAAGATCAGGTCAAACAGCTGCTCCTGGATGAGCCATCCAGTTTGATCGTTCCGCTGGATGAGCATGGGATCCTGTCCCTCTCACTTTGGCAGCAGGAACTCACTCGAAGTATTGTTCACTTGTCGAAGCTTCTTCTTGAGAGTCAGCAGAAGGACAAAAGCGTTATTTTTGAAATCGCCGAATTCCTTCAGAAGCACTATCACGAAGATGTCTCGCTTCAGGATATCGCTAATCGATTCTACCTCAGCCGCGAGTACATCTCACGGAAATTCAAACAAGAGTTCGAGGTAAACCTTTCGGACTATTTAGGTCAAATTCGCATGAGCAAAGCAAAGGTCTTGCTGCGCAATCCATATCTTCGGATTTCACAAGTAGCGGAGATGGTCGGTTACCAGGACGAGAAATATTTCAGCAAAGTTTTCAAAAAACTAGAGGGACTCACCCCAAATGAATATCGAAAAACAGCGAATTCTATCTAAAATTCTGTAAAAAATATGGAATATGTTATACTAGTAAATAGAGGTGATTTTCATGAACATGCCCATCGAGACTACGACTGCGAATTCTTTCCCTCGCGCTGCTTCGAAGGCTACCAAGGTAAGAAAGAAAACGTACGTGTACTTGTTTGTGGGTTGGGTCATGCTGATCGCAATCGGAGTCGCCGCAGCTATGATGTACACAGAGCATTTGAGGCAAAAAATTGCAACCGATATCGCACAGCAAACCCAGCAACAACTGCAAGTGGTTCAACAAGACTATCAGAAGCAAGTGACCCAATTGAAAGATAGCGTTACGACAGATATGAAAGCTTTACAGACCAAGGTAGATTCACTGAATGAATTGCTGGCTTTCACGAAGGACAGCGCTAACAGCAAAACCGATAACAGCAACCAGCTTTATACGCAGCTTGCCGACGTAAAGAAGAAGTTGGAAGAATTGCAAAAGAATCTGGATGTGCTAAAGTAATGAACGTAAATAGCCTTCAACAAATCAACCGCGTCCTTCTACTTGCAAGCGCCCCGTTCCTGGGGATGCTGATTTGGCTGCTATTCGTTACAGCGAATGTCCCTATCAACCCGTTGGTACATAAAGCGTCTACGCCGATCTCTTTTCATCAAGAAACACTTACGCTTGATAACTTGCTGACCAAAGCGAATGCTGACGCCGCGCAAACCAAATCCATCATTCAGCAATATTTCGAACTTTATGAGAAAAGTGCCACAGAAGTGGCGGCCATGCTCCAGAACGCTGCAGCACAAGCTGCCAAACCAGGCATTATCTATGATACACGGATAACAGCCAAGCTCGGCAGCCCAATCAGACAAGCTTCTTCCGGGAATATCGACTTGAAACTTTTCGCTTTGAATGAAAGCAACTATAAAGGTTATGCGCTTAAAGTAAACCTTAAGAGCGATAAGGCCATTAAACTTGTGCTTGGCAAGGATAAAATTGGCTCCAGTGAGACAACACTAGATGCTGTCACACGTTATGGGGCTATCGCCGGTGTGAATGCAGGCGGCTTCGCCGATGACAATAAAGGCAAACGCTATCCCCTGGATACAACAATGATGAATGGGAAGTATGTGAATGGCTTCTTTCCTACCAACAACGATACAACCTTTATTGGTCTGAATACAGACCGCAAGCTCATTGGCGGTAAGTTCAGTTCTCAGTCTGAGCTCGACAAGTTAAACCCACTCATGGGATCTACCTTCGTTCCGGTTCTCCTGAAGAATGGTAACAAGATGTCGATTCCCTATCAGTGGCAAAGTTCACCGGCAAGAGCAGCGCGGACCATCATGGCTAACTACAAGCACGACCAGCTGTTGTTTATTGTAACCGACGGTTACGACGAGAGCGGTAATTCAGGAGCAACACTTGCTGAGCTGCAGGACAAAATGCAGCAATTAGGCATTGTGGATGCGTATAACTTGGATGGGGGCGGCTCTACCACTTTAGTCATGGGGGGCAGTGTCATCAATCGCCCGTCCGATGGAAAGCTTAGACCGCTGGCCACCAACTTTCTATTTTTTAAATAACCGAAATTATTCACACTTTATTCGTTTCTTTTTTTAGAATGGTTGGGTATAATAAGCCTTAACTATATTCTAAGCAGAGAGACTTTGAGCAAGCTCAAAGATCCCTATATTAGGAGGTGCAGCAATGTTTGGTTTATCAACAACATTTTGGCTCGTTAACACCGTTTTTGTATTATTCATCGTCGCTATGATGACGGCTTCCTATAACGAGGACAAAACAAAAGGTCTATAAACTGCAAGAAAAAAAGCATCTGCTTCTCCGCTAGGAGAAACGATGCTTTTTCTTTTATTACTCTTATGCTCTAACCTTTAGCAAGTTCATTTCAGTTACGCAAACGCCGCAAATATAGCGCTCTTTGAATTCACTGACACTTTCCATACTTCCGCAAAACACACATTTTGGACGATATCTCTCGAGTATGATATGGTCACCCTGCACCAAAATTTCGACAGGATCTCCTTCATTCATTTGATATCGCTTTCTTAACGACTTAGGCAGTACAATGCGTCCCAATTGATCGACTTTACGAACGACTCCGGCTGGCTTCATCATAGGACTTCACCTCTCTTCCGCTCACGTTTTCCATGCTCTCCACTTCATCTAGCATATCTATACGGCTGATACGGAATACTATTCGCCGTTATTTAAGAAACTCCTGCTAATAACATGCTGAAACTTTCTTTTCCTGTCAAATATGTCGGCTCAGCCCTAATATTTGTAGGCCTCAAGCTCTAATCAAGACCAACGAAGCCGGTCTGCCGCAAGCCCTCATACAGCATGATCGCTGCCGAATTCGATAAATTGAGTGATCTGACCGCATCTGACATTGGCAACCGCAGCAATGTTTCGGGATGCTGAGCTAACAGTTCCTCAGGAAGTCCTTTGGTTTCTTTGCCAAATACAAAAAAATCTCCGTCCTGAAATGTAAAATCTGTGTAACGTTTCTTTGCTTTCGTTGACGCAAAGAAAAAACGATGCTCTTTGTAAGCCTCTAGCACCTCATCAAATGAGTCATGATACTCGAGCTTAACCGAGTGCCAATAGTCCAATCCAGCGCGTTTTAACGTCTTGTCATCCGTCTGAAAGCCAAGCGGTCTAACCAAATGGAGATACGTGCCTGTCGCTGCGCAGGTTCTGGAAATGTTACCTGTGTTTGCAGGAATCTCGGGTTCTACTAATACAATATGAAATGCCATCTCTGTCAAATTCACCTCAATCTCTATCCTATTATAAGCGAATGCGGAATGCAATTTTACACAGCGTTAACTTTATCTTAATATCTCGATGATAGAGCGCTGTCATAATAGAGTTATCCTCGATAAAAGGAGTCCACCCATCGATGAAAAAGAAAATCCTAGTTGTTGATGACGAACCTTCCATTTCCATGCTTATAGAATTCAACTTGAAGCTTGTAGGCTTTGAAGTCCATTGTGTATTCGATGGCGAAGCTGTCTTCGATGCCATCCAAACGTTTCGCCCCGATCTCATCGTTCTCGACTTAATGCTGCCGAAGATGGACGGGTTCCAAGTGTGCCGCAAGCTTAGAAACCAGAATAACCTCGTTCCTATTATTATGCTTACAGCTATGCAGGATCTCACGGATAAAATTGCCGGCTTGGATAACGGTGCTGACGATTATATGACCAAACCCTTTTCACCACAGGAGCTCATTTCTCGCATACAGGCCATACATCGACGAATCCAAACTTTACCCTCCTCGACAGAAAATGCGCCCATCACGATTGGCCAAATCGCAATTAAAGCCGATCAACGTGAAGTCATGGTGAATGGCTCCCCTATTGAACTTACACCTAAGGAATTCGAGCTGCTGCTCTTCCTGTGTAAGCATCGCGGCAAAGTCCTTAGCAGGCAGCAGCTTCTCCATGGCGTGTGGGACTATCACTTCCTCGGAGATACCCGCATCGTCGATGTGCATATCTCTCATTTGAGAGATAAAATTGAGAACAATGCGCGTAATCCGGAATATATTATGACCATCAGGAACGTTGGCTATAAGCTAACTGAGCCTGTTGTGAAGGAATCGCTGGCTTAATTGCCTCTTCGCCTTTCCCCTTCCGCATTCGGCGGAGCACCAATACGAAAAAGCCCCTGATAACTCAAGGGCTTTTCTTTATGTACGCATATATAAAAGGCCATCAATTATATTGCCGCTCCGACCGCCTTAAGCCAAGCTTTGGCTATAAGTGCATGTCCTGCCGGTGACGGATGTACGCCGTCTGGTGCCCAGAAGCTGGAGGGTGCGAGCATAGAAGCCTGTGCGAATATCCCGTCAAGCGGAACCAAAAGGGCACCAAATTCCCGTGCTAATTCCCGCACGACATTAATTTTGGGATCGAGATCCTCACGCCACAGCTTCCTGTCTTCCGGCACTGGCAGCACGAATGGCTCGATCATAATAAGCTTGGCCCCGAGCTCCTCTTTCGTGCGGACAAGCAGTTCCCGGTAACCTTCTTCGAATTGTTCCGCAGATGTAGGATCGTTCCGGTCGTATCGTCTCCAGCAGTCGTTAATACCGATATAGATCGAAACCCAGCTCGGCTGTAATGCGATGCAGTCCTGTTTCCAACGAGACTGCAGATCTTTCACTCGATTCCCGCTATTCCCCCGATTCAGGAATGTGACCTGTTGTTCTGGATAAGATGAACCTAACAGTGCTGAAGTCATCAGCGCATACCCTTTGCCCAAATCAGAGGGATTTTCCCTAACCCTTCCGGCATCCGTAATACTGTCACCTTGAAATAATACGATGTCGCCTTGCTTGAATGGCACTCCCATTTTGCACATCCTCCTACTCTGAATGTATTCTTTTAAAATCCGTAAAGACGCCAAGGCTTATGTCCGCCGAAATATCTGGCAACCTTACGCGGTGATTCCACGGGAAAGATTCGCCAGTCAGGCATCTCAGTACCTCGGGAAAGGATTGCTTCATCCCCCTTGCTCAAATCCAAAACGATTTCGTCTTCACTCGCTTTTACATAGACGGTATGCTCGGCAACTCTGGTTCCAGATACCGTCAGGCGAATTATACCACTCCAGCCTGTCTTGATGATACACGGCTCCCCGGCCAAACTCTTCACTCGAATCATTTGGGTTTCACCATCACGTCGCACCGCGCTGATTAAGAATGCTCCTTCGGTTCGCAAATTTTCGAAAGACGCTTCTTGCCACTCGTCGGGTACCGCTGGGAATACCCGTATCCTACCGCCCCAGCTTTGAAGCAGCATGTCGTGTATCGCTTCTGCACCGGCGAGGGGCGTCTCGATGACAGGCCCTGCTTCTTTATACATTGTATTCGGTTTAATGATCAACATCAACGATTGCAAATAACGCATGGCCTCATCTCCTGAGCCGAGAATAGAAGCTATAGAGGCCGCCCCAGTAAGGCTGAAGCCGCGCAAGTCGCCTTCCTTTCCGATCCAATGACGAAGCGAAGTTGCGATCAGCTTCCGATCCTCATCATTGTCGCAGCCGATCAAATGGAGTGGAAAAATCGCAAGCAGATGACTGAAATGTCGGTGACCGTATGCTAGAGGCGTGTCTTGTCCGATCATAAACCCAGTCTCATCTACAGGTAACGGAGCCAGCCTTTCCAGAACTTCCTTCCATTTCCCGGTAAGCGGATCTTCCACCATTAACCGCTGGCATATTTCCAAAAGGGTCTGGCAGCCCCAGCGCAGCAAGGCTAGGTCGTAATGCGCGTCGCGTACCTTAGTTTTCATAAAGGATCCATATTCTGGTGAAATGGTAGGCGGAAGATGTAAACAGCCGTCATCGCCTTCTTCAAGAATGTGAAGATAATAATTCACACTTCTACGCAAAAGAGGAAATAAGATAGTTTTCAACATCTCATCATCCATGCTGTACCGATACTGCCGCCAAACATTATGGCAAATCCAGTTCAAATTCCCTACTTCATCATCTACCTTGGCCCGTAAATCATAGCTGCAGCTACGACCAAGTCCTGAGGAATCATGCCTGCAGGACTCTGGAACGTTGGTTATTAGATTTTCCTTGTTTTCGTCTAATGCGCGAACAAGCGACATCCCTATGTCCAATCGATTTGCGGTATACACCGGTGAATAACTCATTTGCACATTCATATTGAACCAAACGCCTGGCCATGGCGTTGAAGTAAGCCAAGGACCTTGATTATCGATTAAGGGCTGATCCGCACGCGTGGCAGAGGCCAATTTATACATTTGTATCCAGTAAAAGCTTTGGAGCCGCCCATCCGGAACCGAAATGAAGCTTTGCTTATAATAGTTGTGCCACCACTGACGGTGAACGCCCACCCATACATCAAAATCTATGCTAGAGGCTTGAAGAACCGCATCCACCGCTTTACCAATTGCAGCTTCGTCATGCCCTTTAATAACGGACATGAAGCAAATTCGGCGATTCGGCGACACTTGGACTTCCTTCCACGTTGTAACGCATCCATCCTCGCCTGAATATCGCTGAATGCAAAGGTTCACACCATCTCTAACCGTTTTTTCCAGATCAGTTGCAGGTATATATTGATTTAAATTAAAGCCATCAGCGTTTTTCAGCACGTGATCAACTTCCGGGTAGGCGTACCACGCAAACTGCGTACCACGCTCCCCTTCTGATGTCTCGATCTCGATGGCCATAACCGGTTCCTCGCTATGAACAATGGAACGAAGCTTTACCTCGCCCCGGGTCGTCGTCAAATTAGCACGAAGCTCCGCGTTCCATAAGTCTACCCGCATGCTCGTCGGATGATAAATCATGCCTTCCATCTCTAGGTCAAGCTCACCAATGGGTACACGTGGAGGGAAGCCGGGTTTGTCGGTCCGGTTTGCCGTCACATCTGTGCGTCCCGTGACAAAACGGAGCACGTGCCGTTTTGTCGCATTTTCCTCCCCATATACCATAGCGCCGATCGAACCATTACCAATGAAGGCCCCTTCATCCCAACTCACGGGCTTCACGACCCACTCCATATCGTTGTCGGCCATAAAATGTTCCCATTCGATGTCATTCATTGCCAGCAGCCTCCCTATCCTTTAATCGCTCCAATCAGAGCGCCTTTGACGAAATATTTTTGGAGAAACGGGTAAACAAGCAGAATCGGTACCGTTGCCACAATAATGGTCGCGTACTTCAACGTAACTGAGAGCATTGCCGAGGCGCCGTCCGAAGCCCCTAAGTTTGAGCTTGCTTCCCCTTGGAGCAAAACTTCGCGCAGTACAAGCTGCAGCGGATAGAGTGACCGGTCCTGCAAGAAAATCATCGCATTGAACCAAGAATTCCAATGACTGACGCCATAATACAATAACATAACGGCAATTACCGGCATAGAAAGTGGCAAAATGATCTTGAATAAAATGACAAAGTCATTCGCGCCATCTATTTTAGCCGATTCCTCCAACGCATCAGGAATCGCTTCGAACGCAGTTTTCATCAGAATGAGATTAAAGGTGTTAATGGCTTGAGGAATAATGAGCGCCCACAGCGAATCGACCAGTCCAACTCCTTTAATCGTCAAATAGAGAGGAATCAATCCACCGCTGAAAAACATGGTAAACACGATAAACAGCAGGAGTGGTTTACGGTAAGCCAAACTTTTCCTTGATAACGCATAGGCCCCGAATGCTGTAAGAATGATATTGAAAAACAGACCCACCAGCACAACAAAAAACGTATTCCCGTATCCTTTCAGGATCATGGGATTTCGAAACACATTCGTGTAAGCATCCAGTGAAAATCCAAGCGGCCGCCATAAAACGCCTTTGTGCCCCATCAGAGCTCCAGCGTCACTAATAGAGGCAAACGCCACATAAACGATGGGATATATCGTAATGATCATCAAGAAAGTCAAGAAAATCACATTGATAGAATCAAAGCTTTTTTCTGAAAATGTTGCCCGGTTCAGCATGATTATGCCTCCTTTCTACCATAAGCTAGTATCATTAAATTTACGGCTTAACCAGTTGGAACAAATGAGCAGAATAAAATTGATCATCGAATTAAACAAGCCAACCGCTGAGCTGAAGCTATAATTAAAATCTTGCAAACCAACCCGGTACACGTAAGAAGATATCACATCCGCCGTTTCATAAGTACCTGGGTTATAAAGCAATATGATCTTTTCGAACCCGACGTTCATCATTCTTCCGATCTCCAAAATGAGCAGAATGATGATCGTTGGCATTAAGCCGGGAAGCGTCACATTCGTCATCTGCTTCCACCTGCCTGCGCCATCTATTTTAGCCGCTTCATATTGTTCCTGATCAATGCCGGTCAAAGCCGCCAGAAAGATGATCGTTCCCCAACCGATATGCTGCCAGACACCTGAAGATACATAGACGGAACGGAAAAAGCTCGGTTCAAGTAAAAATGTCGTTCGTTCCCCGCCGAAAAAGACAATCACGTCATTCAATACGCCGTCGCTGACGGTGAAATCTTTGATGATGCCGCAGATAACAACTAATGAAATAAAATGAGGCATATACGTAATGGTCTGCACCGTGCGTTTAAATAAGGCATGTCTCACCTCATTGAGAAGAAGCGCTAGCACGATCGGTGCCGGAAATCCGAACAATAGCTGATAGAAGCTGATAAGTACTGTGTTTTTTATTGTCCTCCAGAAATAGGGTCCGGTAAAGAATGCTTGAAAATGCTCAAAGCCTACCCAATCACTCCCCCAAATGCCAAGGCGTGGAGAGAAATCCTTAAAGGCGATAATCGCACCATACATCGGTCCATAATGGAAGATCACATAATAAAGCAGCACGGGAAAGAGCATCACATAAAGCAATTTATTTTTACGAATATCGATTAATATCCCTAGTCGGGATCTCTTTTTCGATGTGAAGGGAATGACCGTTTCAGGACTGATTGTGTTCATTTCTCTGCTCCCTCTCTTTCCTTAGGCAAATTCCTTGCAGGTGAATACATGCCGCTTACTATAAGAGGCGTAGTATTCCGTATTCACCTGCAAGATGCCCAAAAGGTGTTATCTTTTGTTGTAGCGGTCAAGCGCATCCTGATAAATTTTCGTCACCTTATCGATACCCATTTCATTAATGCGTTTTACATACTCATCAAACTTCTCGATGGGTTCCTTGCCCATGATGAATTTCACGAACATTTCTTCTTTATAGCTTGAAATCGCTGTATTCAATTTGGCAACTTCCTTGCTTTCGTCTATTGTTGGTGTAATGAAAAGCGGCATAACATGCTTGGCTGCATCCGTTTCACCCCAAATTTTAATCGCTTCGTCCTGCTCCTTGAACGTATTGAAGCTTTTTCGTGCGTCACCTAGGAAAGGACCATTCGGTTTCGTATATTGAGATACCATTTGTTGAAGGTTAAACTTCTCATTTTTAGTTATTTTTTCACTAAATTTAGGGACATTGTTTTCCATCTTATAGCTATCGCCTTCAGTACCAAAGTTAAACAGCAAGCTGCCTTTTTCACCGTACGCATAATCCATCCATTTAACCGCGAGCTCAGCATTCTTCGAATCGCCCGACACGGCTTTACTGGCAACCGGATTGTACTTGAAATCACGCTGACCGATAAAAGCGCGTTCCCCTTGCTTCAAAGTCGGATATGGAGCTGCAACCAGTTGGAATTTCGGGTTTTTCTTCTTCCCGGTATCCATCCATCTACCCATACCTCCACTTAATAGACCTACGGTTGCTCCCGCACTGTCACTCATTAATTTGTTGTCCAACGCTTTGGAATCCGTGTTAAGTGCAAAGTCTTTATCAAGCAGTCCTTCCGCATACCATTTACGCAGTAAGGTCAAAGCATCTTTAAATTGCGGATCGATTGGACCGTATTTTACTTTTCCTTGATCATCGATATAGAACCGATTGGCCGTTTTGAAGGCGCCAATGAATGCGTCCTGGATGTTCAGCTCACTGCTATACTGGGCGGTAAATGGTGCGGTTGCGCCTTTCTTTTCTTTGAACGCTTTTAACACCGTATACCATTCATCGATCGTCGTCGGAACCTGCAGGTTCAATTCATCCAGCCAGTCCTTACGTATCATTGGCCCTCGGAACACTAACCCATTGTCGGGACGAATCATCGGGAATGCGTAATATTTGCCGCTGTCCGTTTTGATCATCTTGTCTAATTCCTTGTCTTGCTGAAGCAATTTCTTTATGTTCGGCGCATTCTTGTCGATCAATTCATTAAGTGGAAGAATGACTTTATCGGCAATCGCTTTCTCAGGTCCGCCTGGATAAGCGGCAGTCCCGCCTCCGCCCCAATTGTATTCAATAACATCCGGTAATTTATTGGATGCAATCATTAGATTGAACTGCTCCTTCGATTGCCCGTCAGCCGGATGTGTATACTTCACTTTCACACCGGTTTCTTTTTCAAGCTGCAAGCCAAAAGGTGATTCGGCCAGATTAGGAACGAAAGATGCCAAGTTGGTGTCGATCTGTTCCCAAGACGTTAACGTTTCTTTCGTACTAATTGGATACTTAGCTCCAGCCGCTGTTGGAGCAGCAGATGCTTTAGGCGAAGCAGTGCTCACACCTGCCTCTTGTTTGGAACAACCCACGAACATACTAGATGCCACTACAACGCTTAATGCCATACTAAAAGACTTCTTGTTCACATATTTCCCCATGTAAATCCCCCTCAGATGAATTGGTTCTAGGCACTTCGGTGCGCCGTGGTTTCATTATGTAACGAAAACGATGGATCGGATATCGTTAAAACCGAAACTGCATCATTAAAATCGCTAATAATCAACCTTCAATTTACACAATCGCTATGTAAAAACGGAAAAGCCGCGCAAGCATGCTTGTACGGCTTCTTTCATGTCATTGAATATCTTTATATTTACCCGGTGTAATGCCCTCAAATTTCTTGAAAATCCGATTGAACGTATTCATGTCGGAGTATCCGACTTTTTTCGCAATTTCCGTGACAGATAAGACTTGAAGAGAAAGCAGTCGCTTTGCTTCTTCTAATCGAGTTCTGCTGATAAAATCAAGCAGCGCTTCACCCGTCTGTGCTTTGAACTGTTTGGATAAATAGGAAGGCGTTAACCCGAACTTATCACCCACCATGGAGATGTTCAGATTCTCCTCAGAGTAGTTGCTTTTCACATACTCGGTGACCTGCTGGCTAAGTTGGTTGTGCTCCTGCCCACGGTCTTCTTGAATGAATCGGCACACCTGGCTCAGCACTTCTCGAATCTGTACCTTCATCTCTTTGATGGTTGAACTGCTCATCAATCGGTCGATTTGGTCCGTTTTTACGATTAACGCCCGATTATTGCTGCTCGTACCGATTTCATCCATCGTTTTTAGCAGCGTACTTATCAAATCAAACATGAGGCACTTGGCGAGCGGAACGGAAAGGGACGCGTCCGATACATTAATCTCGATGATTTCGTCTATAATTGCGCTCGATTTCTCAAAATCCCCTGACTTCACAAAATTGATCAGCTGATGCTCTACAGGCAATGGATAGTAGTAACTGCTGGATTGCCTAACCGTTTCTGAACTTGGTAAATCATCGTACCCAATAATTTCCCCGCTCCCCATAACAAGCCGGTACTCCAAGGCTGCCAAGGTTTGCTGGTACGCTGATGGGATTCCATACAGCTCCTGATGGATGCCGCTGATCGCCACAGTCAAATGGACATGGAAATGGTCCAGTAAGAAGGACTTCACCTGCTCGGCAATACGCTTCAACTCTTGAGAATCCGGATCTGTCCCGAAATTTACGATGCACGCTTGCATATTGTCTACTTCCGTAATGAAGGCCTGATTGTGATGACCGATCACTTCTTCAGCGACATTCATAATAATGAAATGCAGCATCCTCACCTTCTCGGGAGCGGCATACTCGTCGATCTCAAACTTGCCGAAATGCTCGATGTGGAATAACAGAACAGCAAAATACGGTGAAGCCAACCGAATATCATGGGCAGCAAGCGATTCGTGTATCGGGACATTTTGTTCCAATCGGCCTTTCAGCAGCCCCTGAAGAAAATGCGAACGAATGGCATCACGATGCTGATGCAGCCGCCTATCAATCTGTTCTTTTTCCGCAAACGTATTATTCAACGCATCCTGTAAAAATCCGTACTCGTTCGAGCCTTCATGAAAGGATATCCCTGATTTCACAGAAAAGCTCCGAATCAGTAGGTTGATTGGGTTATAATTTTTTCTCAAAAAGAGATAAGTGACAAGTCCCCCCATGATAAGGCTCAAAATCACACTGGCGTAAATCAACTTCTTCATGTATTTCATCTTGTCATCATATAATTCGGCGGGAATCGTCGATATGTATTTCCATCCTGTGCTGCCAGAGGTGATATAGGAAACGGCTGCCCTTTTGCCGGAGTCCTCGCTGATAAACATCCCATTTTTACCAGAAAGCTTGTCGTAATCCAGAAAGTCCGTTCTAGATTCAAAACCAGTTGAAGCAACTAGACGGTTTTCCTTATCGAGTACCGCTATCGAGGTTTTATCCGACGTGGATGGAATATTATCCAACAGTTTGGAATCCTTAATGACAAATAAAATGACTGCGCCTGGATGATCCGGGTTGGCCAGTATGACGGATTTGGCATACATCACAGCTTTGACTGAATGGCCGTCTTCTCTAAACGTAATGGGTGCATACTCCTGGATGTAAGGCTTCTCAAAAAACTTCGCCCACTCCTCGTAGCTCATCCCGTCTTTCTCATGGATCTTTTCGAACAACATACGGCTGTTCGTATGGTCACGTGTAGATATAACCGTGTCGCTATTCCGGTAGTAGATGTAGATTTGCTCAATAAAATCATTCGCTGTCTGATACACCCGCAGATCGTTGGCAATGCTGACCAAATCGTAATAGTCGCTATCGGTCAATGGCTTCTCCGTATTCATGAAACCGGTTACCAATTTACTTAAAGCGATTTCCAAACTTAGCCGCTCGATACCGCGAAGGCTGTTATCGATCGCCTGCTCCATCTGCTCCAGGGCTGAATTGTTCGCACGGTTGACTTCCGATTCCACGACATGCCAGGCAGCTGCGTATAAAATCCCACTAATAATAATCGGGATAAGAAGTACTGAGATATAAGATATGAGCCACGTGACGATAACACTGCGTTTGTTGAACCGGATTCGAGCAAGACTCATTGGATTACCCCTCATCACCATGTTGTAACTGCTTTCACCATCATTATACAGAAAATATGGAAGGTTTGAAGGTAAAATTCGAAACGTTGCCTACTGTATAAAAATGGAATGTTAGGCTCAACCTACTGTTGAACTTCAATCCATGCAATTAATTCCAAATGAGGGAGAACTCTTGAATAAGTACTTTTTTAAATTACTGAAAAGCAAACACACTCAGCAGCTTGTTCAGCAGCATCCTGCCGATAATGAGCATCAGCAGTTTCTCTATCCGAATTTACAGCAAAATGAACAAATACTTCGCTCCATCTATGCCAATTGTTCGGATGTCATCTTCCGTTCTTTTCTAATTAGCGGAAAAACGAAAGCCCTCTTAATGTACATCGAAGGTTTAACTAATTCTACAGGGCTCGAAGAATATGTCATTGCCCCTCTTATGAAAGAGGACACAGAAGAAATAATCGATATACGACAACTAATCGAGCGAAAAATATCTGTTTCTCATGCGAATGAATGTCCTACTTTTTCAAAATGCATTGAATATTTATCGAACGGCAATCCGATCCTTCTGCGTGATCATGAAGCATGCGGCCTTGCTTTAGGATTAACTCAATGGGAGAAGCGCGCCATTGAAGAGCCAGCGGCTGAAGCAGGAATTCGAGGCCCGCGCGAAGGATTTACGGAAACCTTGCGAATCAGCACTTCCCAAATACGCCGTATTATCAAAAGTCCCAGCCTCAAAATGGAATCCATGAAAATCGGCGATTATACCCAAACGAATGTTGTCATCTCCTATATCGAAGGGCTTGTCGATGAGACGCTGGTAGAAGAAGTCAAGAATCGGCTGAATCGCATTCGGATAGACGGAATTCTGGAAAGCGGAAATATCGAAGAATTGATTGAGGACAATCCTTACTCTCCTTTTCCGCAGCTGCTAAGTACGGAACGCCCCGATGTAACTTGCAGCAGCCTTTTGGAAGGGCGTGTAGCCATTCTTGTGGAGGGAACCCCATTCGTTTTAATAGCTCCCACCACCTTTTTTTCCTTATTGCAGGCAGCGGAAGATTATTATCAACGTTTTTGGGTAAGTACCATCATACGGTGGCTGCGTTATAGCTTTACTTTGATCTCTCTGTTACTTCCTTCACTTTATGTTGCGATTGTTAGTTTCCATCAAGAGATGGTGCCAGGTTCATTGTTAATTAGTATGGCATCTTCTCGGGAATCAGTCCCCTTCCCGGCATTGATCGAAGCGCTAATAATGGAAGTTACCTTTGAAGCGCTTCGTGAAGCAGGAGTTCGATTGCCCAAACAGGTAGGCGCTGCCGTTAGCATTGTCGGGGCGCTCGTCATCGGACAAGCAGCGGTTCAGGCTGGACTTGTCTCTGCGCCAATGGTCATCATCGTTGCCATCACGGGCATCTCTTCCTTTATGATTCCACGCTACATTGCCGGAATTGCTATTCGGTTGCTGCGCTTTCCGTTGATCTTTCTCGCAGGGACGTTGGGCCTGCTTGGCATTATGATGGGGATCATAGCCATTGTTCTCCATTTGTGCAGCTTGCGCTCGTTCGGTGTTCCTTACTTGGCCACTATCGGAACTCCGAAGATGGGCGAACTGAAAGACGTTTTGATCAGAGCTCCATGGTGGATGATGGATAAGCGTCCGCACTTTACGGGAGATTACAACGAGTACCGCCAGTCGCCTGGTCAAAAACCGGGACCTGATCGAAGTGATGAGGCATAATCCAGAGTGGGGGTGAACGTTGTTGTTGGATAAAGGGAAAATTTCAGCCTTTCAATTGGGACTTATGATGTATCCGACTGTACTGGCCACAGGCTTTCTTGCGTTGCCGACCATCACAGCCCAATATGCCAAAAATGATCTTTGGCTAACGAGTATTTTCGCCTCTATTTTGGGCTTTATTTCGGTTTATATCGCGACCCGGTTGCACGAGCTCTATCCGAAGATGACCGTTATCCAATACAGTGAACGCATACTCGGGAAAATCCCTGGAAAACTCGTTGGTTTTGTTTTCTTCGTTTTTACTCTACATTCAACCGGAATTATTTCTCGTCAGTATGCCGACTTTGTTAAGGGCAACTTTCTGTTCAAATCCCCAATCTTGTTGGTTATTTCCTCCATAATCCTACTCACTGCATTTGCCGTACGCGGCGGGGTGGAAATATTGGCAAGAAGCGCAGTTATTTTTACACCTATCTTCATACTTCCTATTTTCATTCTTTTGGTTCTAATCCCCGATATGGACGTTAAAAACTTCTTCCCCATCCTGAGTCATGGGATAATCCCCGTGATCAAGGGATCCGCCGCGCCGATGGGCTGGGTAAGTGAATTTTTTATCATGACCTTTTTTCTGCCCTACTTGGCAGATCCAGAAAAAGGAAGGAAATGGGGTTTTATTTCACTCAGCGCCATTACATTGAGTATGATTTATGTCAACCTGCTTATCTTATTTTTGCTGGGACCGGACGTAGGCAACAAAACCTATCCCGTTTTTGTCGCTTTCCGTTATATCAGCGTCGGCAATATTTTCGAAAATATGGAAGCCTTACTCTTGGCCATGTGGGTCGTCGGAAACTTCATTAAAATCGGGGTATTTTACTATGCTGCCGTACTCTCATTCGGGCAATGGCTGAATCTGTCGGAATATCGTCCTTATGTCTTTCCTCTTGGAATTTTCATAGTAGCGTTAAGCATGTGGGATTTACCGAGCTTCACTAGGTTAGCATTTTTTATAACGTACTTTGATACATTCTATTTACTGTCGGTTCTGCTGCTTATCCCCCTGCTATTACTGATTGTGGCCTTATTACGTAAAGGAAAATCGATTGGAGAAGGAGATAATCAGCCATTCTGATATCGATCATTAGAAGAACAATAAGCACATAGATTGAAAACTAACCAAAGTGTGGTGAACGATGATGTTGGAGAAAGGAAAAATTTCTGCCTTTCAATTGGGGATCATGATGTATCCGAATGTGTCAGCTACTGCCTTTATTTCCCTGCCAACCATTACGGCCCAATATACCAAAAACGATCTTTGGATGTCGTACATTTTGGCAGCTTTGATGGGCTTGATTCCCATTTATTTGGCTACCAGGTTGCACGAGCTATTTCCTAAGATGACCTTTATCCAATACATCGAACATATTATTGGAAAAATACCCGGGAAAATCTTGGGAATGGTTTACGTTCTGTATTTTGTGCATGTCGGTGGAGTGGCTAGTCGACAGTATGCCGAATTCGTTACGGGCAGTTTTCTGTTTAAGACGCCAATTTTGTTAATTATTTCCTCCATAATCCTGCTTTCCGCTTTTGCCGTACGCGGCGGAGTGGAGCTGTTGGCAAGGAGTGCTGTCATTGTCACTCCTCTTTTTATTTTGCCTTTTTTTTTTCTTTTGCTTCTAATCCCCGATCTGGATGTTAAGAACATGTTCCCCATCTTTAGCCATGGAATTACGCCTATTGTCAAAGGAACATTCCAAGTGTATGCCGCGGTAAGCGATATGTTTATGATGGCATTCTTCCTGCCCTACTTTACGGATTCGGAAAAAGGGAGGAAGTGGGGACTAATTTCGCTCTGTACTGTCATGTTGAGTATAACTTATATTGGGCTAATCACCTTATTTTTGCTTGGGCCAGACACCAGCAACAAAATTAATCCCGTCTTGACGCTCTTCCGCTATATTAGTATTAGCAATTTCTTCGAAAATTTGGAGGTCTTGCTTCTGGCGATGTGGGTACTTGGGAACTTTGTAAGAATTAGCATACTTTACTATGCGGCTGTCCTTTCATTTGGACAATGCTTTCAATTATCGGATTATCGTCCTGCTGTCTTTCCTCTCGGAATTCTTATTGTTGTTTTCAGTATATGGGCCGTACCTAATTATTCGATATTAGGATTTATGGCAAAGACTTTACCTCCTTTCTATAAACCGTTACTCATGACGCTCATCCCTTTGTGTTTGTTCATTGCTGCCGTTTTGCGTAAAAGAAAAATGATTGGTGGAGGAGAGCCGTCTCCATGAAAGTATGCATAAAGTCATTAATCCTGATCCTTCTTATTAGCTTGCTTGGTGGTTGCTGGGATCGTACAGAACTCAATGATTTGGCGCTTATAACCGCGTTAGCGTTCGACAAAGCGGAGAATAACCAGGTTAAAGTGACCGTACAAATCGTCATCCCTCAGGGCCAGGGCGGCGTGGGGATGATGGGTGGCAGTAGTGGCGGTGCGGCAAAAAAGACAACCGTGCGAACAGAAGAACAAGGATTCGATACGGCTGACGCTCTGTCCAAGCTTCAACGGAAAATCCCCCGGAAACTGTTTTGGGGACAATGCAAAATATTTATTTTTAGCGATTCGCTTGCAAAGAAAGGTATTCGGGAACAATTTGATTTTTTGGTTCGTCATCCCCAACCGAGAGAAAGAGCTTTTATGTTTATCAGCAAAGGCCAAGCGGCGGATGCGCTCGAATTATTTCCTCCAATCGAACGTTCCTCGGCGGAAGTACTGCGGAAGTTAACCGAATTGCAAATTGGAATCCGTGTGACCATTGAACAATTGAGCATCATGTTAAAAGGAGATTCCCAAACGGCCGCTCTCCCACTTATTCATATTCTCCCGAGAAATAAATCAGCAGAACCATTCCAAACCATTCCTTACATCTTCGGGACCGCAGTCTTCAAAAAAGACAAGATGGTTGGGGAAATTTCAGAAAAAGTAACTCGGGGTGTGTTGTGGATTAAAAATGAAATTAAAGAATACACAGTTACTTATGAGGCTGGTGAGGCGGAAGGGCTCGTATCCTTAAAACCAGTTAAAGCAAATGTAAGGATGATTCCGAAAATCGAAGGGGAAAAATGGATGATGACCCTAAAAGTGCAGACGGAAGGAGATATCGTACAAAATAATACCCTGATGAATCCTATGAATCCGGACTTGTTAAGTATTATGAACAAGGCATTCGCGAATGACGTGAGAGAACGCATCCAGCTAGCGCTTCAAGAGGTTCAGGAGCGGTTAAAGGTAGACATACTTGGCTTTGCCACCGAATTTCACAGGAAGTACCCTAAGCAATGGGAGAAAAATAAAGACAATTGGGAAGAGTTGTTTCCCAAGGTTGAAGTGAAGCTTGAAATTAAATCGCAGATCCTCAGACCCGGACTTATTAACTCGCCAGGGGGGATGCCTAAAGAAGAGGTAATTGAAAAATGAGATGGAGTTTTTTCAGCGGAGTTACGATCGCCGTACTACTGATCTGTTGGTTTGAATGGCCGAAACTTAAACAAAAGCCGAAACGGGATAAAGCCGTCTTTGTGTCGCTGATTCTCCTCGTTTGGCTATTGTCCATGTTGGATCTGCCCCAAACACCGGGTCCAACAACGCTCCTACAGTTCATCTTTAAACCATTTAAGGGTCTTCTTGAACAATGAGCAAAAAACCTGACGAAAACCGTCAGGTTCTTTATGTATGTTCAATCCCCAAAAAGGAAATCATCATCCGTCAACGCTTCAACGTGAATCGTGCGGACATAACCATTCCCTTTTTTCGAGAAAAAGTCATGCTGCTTCGTCTTCGTGCTCAGACCGTTAAGAACAATCGGATTAATATCCTCTTCTTCGAAAATTGGATCTACGCCAAGGTTCATGAACGCTTTATTCGCATTGTAGCGTAAGAAAGCTTTCACTTCTTCTGCCAAGCCCAAAGTTCCATAGAGACTTTCTGTATAGCTTTCCTCATTGGCATGAAGTTCCTTCAGCAAGGCACACAATGTCTCATACGCCTCATCCTGCTCAGCAGGGCTTAACTCCGCATAAACCTCTTGTGCCAATACACCGATATACAGACCATGAATACTCTCATCGCGTAAAATCAAATCGATGATTTCGCCACTGCTCGTCATTTTACCCTGCCCGGCCAAGTAAAGCGGATAATAGAAGCCGCTATAGAACAAGTAGCTCTCCAGCAAGACAGATGCTGCCATAGCCAAGTATAGCTCTTTAGGTGTTCCAATGTTTTCGTAGAAATGGGAAATCTTGTTTGCTTTGAACTGCAAGTAAGGATTGCGTTCAACCCATAGGAACAGCTCATTGATTTCTTCCGTTGTAGACAACGTGGTGAAAATACTGCTGTAGGACTTCGCATGTATTTGTTCCATCATACCCATGAAGCTTAGCACAGCTTTGCGCTGGAGCCCATCGACATGCTCAAGAATCTTCGGCATGCCAACGCCGCCTTGCATGGTATCGAGCAGCGTAAGGCCACCGAGTACTTTCATGTAAAGTTCACGTTCTGCACCGCTTAACGTGATCCATGACATTTTATCATCAGATAGTGGGATTTCCTCATCTGTCCAGAACTGCATAATATTTTGATTCCAGAAAGTGATCGTAAAATCATCATCGGGACGATTCCAATTCACAGCTTTCCTGGCATTATTTAGGGTAGTGGCCGTACTCATTTATATTCAATCCCCTTCCAAATTACACCGAGCAGCTGACGCATTCCTCAACGGATAGCTGATTCGTTCGCGTGTAGTAGAGCGATTTAAGTCCTTTGTGTGCCGCATAGAGGTATAGTTTAGCAAGTTGTCTAGTCGAAACATCGCTATTTACATGTAAAATGGTTGAAATCCCTTGATCCACATGTGTTTGAATTTCAGCAATAAGATCAAGAATCTTAAACTGATCCATTTGATAAGCAGATTTATAGTAAAAGAAATTATCGCGTGCCATGAAAGGCATCGGATAGTACGTTGTTGAGTTCGCATAAGTTCGAGTCTCGATAGGTTCAACAATCGGCATGACACTCGAAGTTGCATTTTGAATATAGGAAATACTTTGTGTTGGAGCAACGGCCAATCGGTATGCATGATAAAGACCATTGGTTTTTACATCTTCTTTTAACTTAGCCCAGTCGCTTGGTGATGGAATCGGCATTCCCTCAAACAAGGACTTCACTTTATCCGTAAGCGGACGGTAATCCGTCTCCGTGTATCGGTTGAAATAGGCGCCATTCGCATATTCGGATAGCTCAAAGCCTTCAAAGGTTTGCCCCGACGATTTGGCAATTTCCATACTTTTTTCAATCGAATAATAGTTCATAGCCATGAAGAACGTGCGGACGAAATCTTTGGCTTCATCACTCTCATAACTAATTTTATTCTTAGACAAGTAGCCATGAAGATTCATAACACCGAGTCCAACAGAGTGCAGCTCACGGTTTGCTTTGGCAACTCCCGGCGCATTGCAGATCGTCGTCATATCACTAACTGAAGTCAATGCAATCATGCCCTCGTGAACGGTTTCGCGCAGTTTCTTACGATCCATTACGTTTGCAATGTTCATGGAAGCGAGGTTACAGCTGATATCTCTAAGAATAAGATCATCTTGGCCGTAATCGTTGATTTCCGAAGTTTCTTGCAGTTGGAAAATCTCTGTACAGAGATTAGACATTTTAATCGTACCGATACCTTTCAGGGCATGATCCTTGTTGGCATTCGTACGGTTCATCATATATGGATAACCGGATTCCAGTTGGGTAGTCGCAATTTTAACTAGCATGTCACGTGCACTCATGACAACCTTTTTCTTCACTTTCGGATTGGCCAGCAGTTCATCGTACATCTCATCGAGATCGATATCATCCAAATGCTTACCATAGGCTTGCAGTACCGTGTAAGGAGCAAATACATGCAGCGGTTTGTTCTCTTCAGCCAACTTGTAAAACTTGTTCGGTACAATGAGACCGATGGATAGTGTCTTCAAACGAGATTTCTCATCCGCATTAATTTTCTTACTATCTAGGAACTCCATAACGTCCCAGCCGAAAATGTTGTAGTAAGCAGCTCCTGAACCCTTGCGCTGACCCATTTGATCTGCATAGGAGAAAGCATCCTCCATGAGCTTAAGAACCGGCATAATTCCTTTTGCGGCGTTTTCCACACCTTTAATCGTTTCACCGCGACCACGAAGCTTGGACAAGTTCACGGCTACGCCACCGCCAATTTTGGAAAGCTGCATGCAGGTAGCTAGCACGTAGTTAATAGAATTAAGAGAATCGTCCATCTCCAGCAGGAAGCAAGATACCATTTCGCCTCGGCGGCTCTTTCCTGCATTAAGGAACGTCGGTGTCGCTGGTTGCAAGCGTTGTTCCATCATCGAGACAGCAAGAACACGCGCTGTTTCTACGTTCCCACGTCCCAAGTACAAAGCAACAATAGCAACGCGATCCGGGAAATGTTCCAGGTATAAGGACTTGTCATCACTGCGTAAAGCGTAATCCGTATAAAATTTTGAAGCTGCCATGTAGGAGGCGAACTCGAATTGATTATCGTGGGCCACTTGATAAACATCGTTAACTTCATCTTGCGTATATTTCTCATATACGTTCTCGTAATAGTTTTGATCGATCATATAACGAACTTTAGAAGAAGTATCGGGGAAAGTGAGGCTTTTACTGTGGACTTCCTTCATAAAAACTTCAACAGCTTCTTTATCCTTTTCTAGTTGAAAAAAGCCATCCGCTCCGCGTTGCATCAATAAATTATTCAGCTCAATGTGCCGCAATTGCATGTACCCCCTGAACAAATCGTTCTACGTCATTTTTGGTGCCGGATAACTCAAACTTGGTTAACACAGGCACATCGTACTGCTGTGAGATCGTATCTGCGCTTTTGGCAAATCCGTCTCCCCAGTTGCGGTTACCACTTGCTGCTACTCCGATAAGACGAGAGGCATTGCTTTCTAGGAAAGAAGCTACCTTCGGAGGAACTTGACCAAAACCGGTTGTATAGGTAACGAGCACGAAAGGCTCGTCCATCTTCATCGCTTCCTCAATTTGAATCGCTGGCATTTTGAGCTTAGCAATAAATCGGCGAACATTTCCCGTCTTCGAATCGTAAGCAATCAGCATGGGTTTCCGTCTCCTAACACTCTCTTATTCACTATCTAGTACCGCTTATGTAAGTAACCCTATATGTAGTAAACAAATGAATCATTCCGTGCAATCCAAGGTGGAATTCGCCATCGCCTTTCGACAAAATATGCGAATTTCAGAAATACGCATCCTAGGAAAAAGGCGTCAATCATGCGGTTTATAACGGAATTTGATCCTATTTTTTCACAAATTCTAGCAGTTGTGTGTTTCGCTTTTTTTACGATATCTAGTTGATAGATTCAAATTTATATCAATATATTGTGTTTGTCAACGAGCAAAAAGGCACTTTTTGACTAGCAAAATACGTAAACCTAGACAGGGCGTGGCTCGGAAGGCTTTGAAAATATTTTTTCAATTTTGACTTGATTTTTTGAATTTGTCGAATACAAGATTAGGGCTTTCAGCTCACTAGATATTGATCCATTCCATTCCAAATATAGGCTCATTAAGCCGTCTCAGAGTCCGTCTAAGGTCGTTAATAGCGAGGATGCCACATTCCTACCCAGAAACAAAAAAAGCTATTCACACGCACACGAGGGTGCCGTGAATAGCTTGATCTTATTTCTTAACCGTTGCGTTTTTGGAAATCACTCATAAATTCAGCGAGCGCTTTGCATGATGCATAAGGAACAGCATTATACGTAGATGCTCTCAAACCGCCTACACTGCGATGACCCTTCAACCCAACAAATCCGTTATGCTCGGTTTCCTTGATGAACTTCTTCTCCAACTCTTCATCATGCAAACGGAACGTGATGTTCATCGCGGAACGACTGCCCGCATCAACAGGTCCACGGTAGAAACCACCGCTTTGATCGATTGCGCTATAAATTAGACCTGATTTCTCAAGGTTATTTTTCTGAATGACAGCTAGTCCACCTTGTTCCTGTATCCATTTCAATACTAGGTTCATCATGTAGATTGAATACACTGGTGGTGTATTGTACAGAGAATTGTTTTTGCTATGGATTTCGTAGCGAAGCATAGTTGGAATCGCTTTAGGCAGATCTTGTAATAAATCTTCCTTAACAATAACCACAGTTACACCAGAAGGACCTAGATTCTTTTGCGCTCCTGCATAGATCATGCCAAATTTCGAAACATCAACAGGACGGCTCAAGATATCGCTGGACATGTCCCCGATTAACGGTACATTCCCTGTCTCCGGAAAGCTCTGGAACTGAGCGCCTTCAATTGTTTCATTCGAAGTCAGATGCAGATAAGCGGAATCCGGATGAATCTTGATTTCACTCAAGTCCGGAATTTTCATAAATTTCTGTTCTTTCGAGCTTGCTGCGATGGCAACTTCTCCGAACAAGCCTGCTTCCTGAATAGCTTTCTCCGCCCATGCACCTGTAAGCACATAGCTGCCTACTTTACCTGGCTTTAGAAAATTAAGCGGAATCATGGCGAATTGTGTACTTGCGCCACCTTGCAGAAACTGCACTTGGTACCCATCAGGGATGCTGAAAATTTGTTTCAACAGTTGCTGCGTTTCATTATGTACTTGCTCGAACTCCGCGCTGCGGTGAGAAATTTCCATGATGGACATGCCGATGCCTTTAAATTCGACAAGCTCCTCTTGTGCTTTCTGCAGTACTTCGAGCGGTAATGCCGCAGGCCCTGCGTTAAAGTTATAAGCCCTATTTCCCATGAATGACCACACCTTTGCTTTTTTGTATTATCGCTATGATAGCAATATTCTCTTCATGCATCAAGTAAAACCTCAGTTGGCAATGCTAGGAGAAGTACGAAGAAGTGAACAGATTTGGATACAAAAGGAGCCTAATTTACTTATGACATTGCTTGATACAATAGGAGAAAGTTCTACAAACGCTGCGAATTCTGAAAACTCCAACACCTTAAGTTCTACGAACACCTTAAGTTCCACGAACGCACAAAGTTCCACGAACGCCTCAAGTTCCACAAATGCACAAAGTTCCACAACCACTTCAAGCTCCACAAACGCCTCCGAGATGTATCGGCTGTTCGTGGGCATTCAGCTCCCGCAAGACGTCCAGCGGGTGCTAGACATATGGAAAGACAGCATCCAAAAGGTGCTGCCTTTCCATAAATGGACGCATCCGCAGGACGTCCACGTCACGTTAAGCTTCCTCGGCGACGCATCCGCCGAGACAGCCGAAGCACTGGCGGCCGACCTGCGCCAGCTTGCTGCAGCTGTGCTGCCGCTGACCCTGCACGCCGAAGACCTCGGCGTGTTCGGACCTCCGGCGGCGCCGTCGATCCTTTGGGCGGGCCTCGCCGGCGACCTAGACGCGCTGGCTACGCTGCAGCGCGAGGTCGCGGGCGTCTGCGCCCGCCACGGCTTCCCGGCCGAGGCTCGCGCCTATCGGCCGCATCTTACACTAGCCCGCCGCTACCGCGCAGCGGCGGGGCCTTTCAAGCGCTCCGCCCTTGCAGCGGCTGGGGCGCCTGCCGGCGGCTGGCCCGTGTGGCAGGTAGAGGACATCGTCCTCTACCGCAGCCACTTGGGCCGCCTGCCGGCGTACGAGCCGTTAGGTGTGTTCCCTTTTGAGGAACAACATTCTACTTAACACTCTGGAATTAATATCTTGTTTTTGTATAACTTTCAAGAATTCTACAAACAATTGAACGGATTGGATTTGATTTAATAAAAAAGGAGGAACCGATATGTCCGATTGGTTTGAGATTGTTTTACGCACATTATTAGCGGTTCTTGTGCTTTTCGTTATGACGAAATTGTTGGGTAAAAGGCAAGTTTCTCAACTTTCCTTGTTCGAATACATTACCGGTATTACAATTGGTAGTCTTGCGGCTTACATATCAATGGATTTGGATACGGATTGGTATCTAGGTTTGGTATCCTTAGCCGCTTGGGTCGTGTGCTCTTTAGGGATTGAATTTTTGCAGCTAAAAAGTAAAAAAATGCGGGATTTTTTTGATAGTAAAGGAACCGTACTTATTAGAGACGGAAAAGTTTTGGAAGAAAATTTAAAAAAGGAACGACTTACCACCGATGAACTCATGGAGCAATTACGGAAGAGATCGGCATTTAAAGTGGCTGATGTCGAATTTGCGATCATGGAACCGAACGGTGAAATTAATGTTCTATTAACTCGTGATAATCAACCGTTGACTCCAAAACATTTGGGCATCAAAGTCGCACCTGAGAAGGAGCCCCAAGCGGTTATCATGGATGGTGAAATCATGGATGAAGCATTAGCCACCCTCGGTTTTAACCGGGGATGGCTAAAAACCGAATTGGATAAAATAGGGGTGACGATTGAAAATGTATTTCTAGGTCAAGTCGATTCTTACGGCCAGTTGTATGTGGATTTATTTGACGACAAAATCATGGTACCTGTGCCGCAAGAAAAAGCAACCCTGTTTGCAACATTAAAAAAATGCGAAGGCGATCTGATGTTGTTCGGGCTTACTACGAAAAATAAAGCTGCAAAAGAGATGTACGAACAATGCTCGAAGCAAATGGAGGAAATCATCGCACAATTGAAACCCGTCCTTAAGCGGTAAAACCCTTACGCTCTTGGCTAATCGAGCAGCGTCTGCGCTGTATGGTCACGGGCTAGCTCGAACATCCGCTGCAGTTGCTCAGCGGTGTTTCGCTCCACCGAGAGCGGCGGCAGCTCGCTCTCGCCGAAGAACTGGGCGCCGGTCGTTTCCAGACCGGCTTCAAGTGCTTCCCCGCCCACCAGCTCGCACAAGATGAACATCTTGTACACGTGATTTGCCGAGGGTGGGTGCGCGTGGCGCTTCTTATCGAAGACCGCCAGCAATCGCACCGGCTTGACATCATAGCCGGCCTCCTCGCGGGTCTCCTTGACGGCGACCTCCGACGGTGTGAGGCCGATGTCCGCCCAGCCTCCAGGCAAAGCCCAAGCACCGTCGGCTCTTTCCTTCACAAGCAGCAGCTTGTTCTCTCTCAAGACGACGGCCCGAATATCCACTTTCGGCGTCTGATACCCCGTGTCGCTGGCGAACAAAGCCGTCACCTTATCGATCGGTGTCTCTGAGAAATAACTCATCATCTCCACGCTGATCTTGCGCAGCGCCTCGTATCGCTCCAAGTCATAGCCATTCTCACCGTAAGTAAGACCGGCTTGACTAATAGCCTGGATCTCTTTAGCCCATTCCAACCATGGAATATTCATCAATAACCCAACTCCATTTCGATATAAGTCTTAATTCCACTATAAATAGCTACCATCTCCTCAAGCTTCATCCGAACAAGCCCACTAGAAGAGGGACATACATAGTCGATTACACCTTCAACCACAGGATCTTGTTGACTCCCCCAATTCATCCCCCTACGTCCGCTATACTGTTCATATACCCCTTTTCCTACAAAACAGGCAACAATAGGGCGAAAGCTCTGGATCTTTTGTTTCAAAATAAGTCGACCTTCTCGGTATTCCTCAGGCGTAATTTCTGCAGCTGTTAACGAAGGACGAGCCACGATATTCGTAAAGCCATACCCGAGCTTCAGCAGATCCCCGTCCTCTTGAGGTTTATACAGCCGAGGTGTTAATCCCGCTTGGAAAAGGATCCGATAAAAGCGATTGTTCGGATTCGCATAATGATGACCCGTTTCCCCAGATCGTATACTAGGGTTATACCCCACGAAAAGTATCCTTAAATCCTCTTGCAGATGATCCGAAATAGGCTCTATGCTCAACGTCAAAGCACCTCCACCAGCACGACGATTTTTTTGTCTTTTTCAATAGGTTACCATGAACGACTAAAAACAAAAAGCCGAAGCATCAGCCCCGGCTATACAGCTATATAAATTTTAAAGACTCGTATGATTTGCCTAAAATAGCCGTGGTATCACCTTTTAACCATTTATCAATAAGAGTGCTGTATACGCAGCGGAAATCAACCTCATACTTCAAATCACCATTGTCCAAATTGCTCAGGCTCGGGTAAGCTCCATAGAGACCGCCATTCACCTTGCCTCCAATCACAAACATCGGAGCTGCCGTTCCATGGTCTGTTCCGCCGCTTCCGTTCTCCTTAACCCTCCGCCCAAACTCCGAAAACATCATCACTACAACACGGTCCTGCAGTCCTTGCGCCTCCAAGTCTTTGTAGAACGCTGTCAGACCTTCGTCGACCTGAGTCAGCACTTTGGCATGCTGGACCTTCTCATCGGCATGATCATCGAAACCGCCGATCTGCACATTGAAAATTCTTGTGCCCGATTTACCGGCCAGCAGCTTGGATACTAATTGAAGATCCCTTGCAAAATTAGTTTTCGGATACTCCACTTTATTCGCATAGGTAGCCGTTAAAGCTTGAATCGCTTCAACACTTTTGAAGGCCTCATATCCACGCCCTGATACGACACGCAGCTGTTCCCTCTGATTCTGTACACCATACATCTCCAAGAATGCTTTGGTGATCCGATTTTTGTCCATCATCGCTGTTTTCGGATCAATCAGATGATACGTTTCTAAAGATTGGATAACGGGAAAGCTCATTTTCTCCGAAGCAAAAGCCTTGCCCCCTGCGCCAATCTGAATAGCTTTGAGCGGATTGCTGCTATCTCGCAAAGAAGACTCTGCATAGCGTGCAAGCCAACCGCTCCGACTCATCTTCGCAGGCTCGGCTGTCTGCCAAATTTCCATAGAGCGGAAATGAGAGTGATCAGGTCCAGGATATCCAACTCCCTGAACGACAGCCATTTTCCCAAGTTTATAAAGTGCAGCGAGGCCAACTAAACTCGGATGCAAGCCTACTTGATTATCTAACGCAAGCACATCCTTCTGCTGGTAAGCCAGCGTTGGCCGCGCATCATAGTAAATCCCTTGTCCATAAGGGATTAGCGTATTAATGCCATCATTCCCGCCACTTAACTGCACAACAACAAGCACAGGTTCATCAACATTATAGTCAACACCGCCAGCAAAAATCGATTTTCCTGTTGCTGTAAATAAAGCCCCGCCTAGGCCTAAAGTCGCAAACATGGCTGTACCTTTCAGCAGAAAATCCCTTCGCGATAATTTCATTTTTCTCACCCCTTGCTATTTCATTTGAGCTTCCGGGCTAATCAGCACTAATTGAAGCAAGCCTCTCAATCCCGCATTTTTTTGCTTTGTATGTATAATGGTATCGTCTGCGTATGCACGTAAACCCTGCAATGTCTTATCCGATAAATCCGTGATTCCCATACGCTGACTCCACATTTTCACCCATTCTTCCGGACGCTCCTGTTGTTCAGGTGTATACTCTGCCGATAAGAGCACCTTGCCGTTTAGCTGCTTGGCGATGGACTCGGCAAACTGATACCTTGATAATAAGGAGCTTGTATTCAGCCATGAGGCGCCTCCTCTCCAACCTGCAACATCCGGCGGGGAATATAGCTCCTGTCCCATCTTCCTCATCGCTTGTGCATGCCCCTTCGAAACAGTTAGCTTACAGCATTTGAGAATACCTGCAACATAGTCCGCCGGTGTTTTGATGAGAGATAACCGCAATTTCTCCCCATAGAATTCATCGGATAGGAATAGTTCTTGCAGCACTTCCCCTACAGTAGCTTTATCTGATATAGATTCAGCAACTTTTTGAATCCAAATTTCGGACGGGCTGTCCGTAGCAAAATATTTGAGCAGCTTTGTAGCAAGAAAGATCGGCAGCGTTTTTTGATGGAAAACAATTTCAATCACATCATCCGAATCCAGCTTTCCGGTTTCTTCAAGAAGTGTTTTCGTATCATTGTCGTGTTGTTTGGGATTATAGCCTACTTTATTTCCCTTCTTATCATAGGTCCAACCCGTGAAAGCGCGCGCTGCTTCCTTCACATCAGTCTCTGTATAGTGACCTATACCAAGCGTGAATAGCTCCATGGCTTCTCGGGCATAATTCTCATTCGGTTTACCTTTTTTATTCCGATTCACATCTAGCCAAATCATCATAGCTGGATCTTTGCCAATGGCAAGTACGAGTTCTTTGAAATTTCCTAGTGCATATTTGCGAAAAAGTGTATTTTGTTGAACCATTAACGTGACATCGTTAACCTTGTAATTCGCCGTTGCAAAATGTCCATGCCAGAACAAAGTCATCTTCTCAATGAGCGGCGCACTGGAATAGACCATTCTATATAACCAGTACATTTGTTGATCGGCTAATTGCAGCGGATCTAATGATTTCTTACCATCACCGGTTAGTTGATCAAATGGGGTTAGCGATGGCGCTTGATCGTTCAACGCTTCTCCGGCAATAAGACGTCTCACCGTTTCCTCACGACCAAGTGCCATACAAGCAGTAACTTCTTCCCCAGTGGAACCAAATCCAGCTCGATGTAATAAATGAACGACTTCCTTGTGAGTCCATGGTACTCCCATGATCTCCCCCCTCGCCCTTTTTTCCAAACTGTACCACATAAATGTGTCAAAAGTGTGTAAAAAAAAGATAGAGTCCTCAGAAAATATCTGAATCTCTATCCATGAACCTATTAATGAGAAGCCCTAGCTTGGATCAAAAGAAGATCATAAGTGACAGAGATGCCTCCCTGTATGCTGAACTTATCTTCGTATGCCTTGTACATGCCTGCGAACAGCCTTCGCGAGCTGAGACCCTGCGTAGGAGCAGCTTCCGAAGTGCTAGCTCCCATTGCTTTAACCGAAAGTAGAAAGTCTCTTACGGAAGCATACGTTTCTTTTTGAATCAAACGCTCTTTGTTGATACTTGAAAATCCTGCTTCCATGAGCGAGTTTTCCCACTGAGCATCGGATTGAAACGATAGTCCGTGCCGCTGTGGTTCCATGCCATTAGTTCGATACACTTCATTAAATGACTGATGCAGTTCATAAAATGTTTCCGTCCCGAATGTTGTGAACACCAGTAAGCCTCCAGGACGAAGCATCTGCCGAAGGTGACGTAACGTTTGCTTCGGATTTATAAGCCATTGAAAGCAGGCATTTGAGACAATGAGGTCAAACGAGGCTTCTTGTGCATCTGCCGACCACCTTTCTACATCGGCATGAATAAAGCTTAATCGATCCCGTTGACTATTGCTGATAGCTGAATGGCTTGCCACGCCTGATCGGACACGTTGCTCCGCCACTTTGATCATTTCAGGTGCAATATCTAGTGCAATAATAGACGCTTTGGAACATTCGTTAACTAGAATTTCGGTCAGAGTACCCGTGCCACAGCCAATCTCAAGAATGTTAGACGTCTCTATAACTTCTTCGCCCTTCCAAGCGATGAGAAATTTGGCAAGCTGCTCTGCCATAATGCGCTGCACATTGGCGTGAACATCATACGAACCCGCTGAACTCCGGTTAAATTGACGCTCAATATTCGTTACCCTACTGCTCATCCCACCATCGCCTCAGTTCCTCAGCTATCTCATTTTCTCTTCCCAAAAACGGCACATGCCCGCTGCCCGGTATGGAAAGCAACTCTGCTTGAGGCAATTGTGCTGCAAGCTCATCTGCAGCATTGTAAGGACAAATCTTATCCTCCGTTCCGTGAACAAGAAGAACCGGACATTTAATTTCCGGCAGGCCAGACAAGATTTCCTCACTTCGCAAAATCTGGAGACCGGCAATTAGTGCCGGAGTTTTCCAGCTGCTAAGGAGAGGAAATCTTTTGCTAAGACCTGCCTCCCTTTCTGCTTCCGTAAACATAGCCTGCCGAAATTTTATTTCAACGCCCTGTGGGTCCTTCTTAAGTCCTGTAATCATCTGCCTAACGTAGGCATCTGCCCAGCCACGGTCCAATTCTTCCTTAGAACGGGTAAAACGAGCTGTGGCCGCAAACAACACCAGGCCATCAGCAAAACCTTTAACCGCTAGCCTCAACGCCAGTAATCCGCCGAGCGACCAACCTCCGATCAATAGCGGACCATGTGAAGCCTTCTTATACTCTGTTGTTATCAAATTTTCTACTGCCGTTTCCGTAAGCAGTAGCATTTTCTCCGGAGAATCGGCATCACTGTAAACTACGGAAACATGATGAAAATCCGGCAATAACTCGCGAAGTCGATCGAAAACCGTATCCGGCATGCTCCAACCGGTCAGCCATAAGATGGTGCCGCTTGTCGATGCAATCATAGTCTTAGCACTCCTAGTTGAAGTCCGATAGTACGGATTCGTGCGGCGGCAGCGATCAATTCCTTATCCGTATGAGCGGCTGACAATGAAAAGCGGATACGCGCTGTACCATCAGGCACAGTAGGTGGACGGATAGCAACCGCCGCTATCCCTTCATCTTCAAGAGCATTACTGAAACGCAGTGCCATATCATTATCGCCGATGATTATCGGTACAATTGGAGAATCGCCGGCACCGACATCAAATCCTGCCGCGCTAAGCGAGGACCGAAAAAGCATAATAGCCTCGTGAAGCCGTTCACGGCGCCAGTGCTCTGTCTGTACTAAATCTAATGCTTTTGTAATGCCAGCAACTAGAGTAGGAGGCAGCGCTGTTGAATAGATGAGCGGCCTTGCCTTATTTATCAGCCAACGAATGAGTGTGCGGCTACCGCATACATAGGCGCCATACACTCCGAAAGATTTACTGAACGTTCCCATATGGACATCCACTTCATCCCACACCCCGAGCTCATGGCACAATCCCTCGCCGCGCCCCCCGTATATCCCCCCACTGTGTGCCTCGTCCACCATCAACATCGCCCCGTATTCGTGTTTGAGCAGAACGAGTTCATGCAAAGGTGCCTGATCACCATCCATGGAGAAGACGGCATCTGTAACGATCAGCTTTCGCTGTTTATCACGGTACTTATTCAATAAGAAACGCAAATGTTCCATATCGTTATGACGATACCGGGCGAGCTCCGCACGGCTCAATATCGTACCGTCCACTATGCTGGCATGGTTTAACTGATCGCTGAAAACAACATCACCTCGCCTTACTAGCGCACTAATAACACCAGAATTCGCCATATATCCATTTGCAAAAACAAGCGCTGCTTCGCAGTTCTGCCAATCGGATAGTGCTTCTTCAAGTCGGCCATAAGCCAATCGGTTGCCTGTCACAAGGCGCGAAGCACCAGAGCCTGCACCTTCGATGAGAAGCGCTTCGCGCATCACTTCAATAATGCTGGGATGTTGGGAGAGTCCCAGATAGTCATTGGAAGACAAGTTGAGCAGCGCGCGTTCTCCACGAACCGTATAGCCAGGACATTTTGGGATCGAGCTGCATGCACGTAAGGAACGCATCAACGAGGCGTCCGCTATTGCCTCGAGTTCTTTTTCCATCCAATTCATGTCGGCACCACCTTAAAGGGCACTTAATTCAATCTCAAATCCCAAATCTTCAATCATCTGATGATCCGCTCCAACATCTTGGCCTGCTGTTGTTAAATAATCACCAACAAATAGTGAGTTTGCAGCGTACAGTGATAGCGGCTGCAGAGTACGGAGGTTGACCTCACGACCGCCCGCTACTCGGATTTCTTTAGACGGACAGATGAAACGGAACAGGGCCAGTACCTTCAAAGCTTTCATAGACAGCGTGCGGCCTGCATGTTCCAACGGGGTCCCCGGAATCGCATTCAGGAAATTAATAGGAATCGAATCCGCATCGATCTCGCGGAGTGCATAAGCCATTTCAACAATTTCCTGATTGGTCTCGCCCATGCCGATAATGACACCGGAGCAGGGAGACATGCCGTGTTTCTTTACTTTTTCCACCGTTTCAACACGTTGGTCGTAGGTATGAGTCGTGGTGATAGATGTGTAATTGGCTTTGCTGGTATTTAAGTTGTGGTTATATCGATGTACGCCCGCTTCTGCAAGACGTTCAGCTTGCTCGTCCTTCAGAATGCCCAGACATGCGCAAATTTTTAGCGGCATCGTTTCACGGATTTCTCTGACCGCATCCACCACTTGATCTAGTTCCTTGTCTGTCGGACCTTTTCCGGCTGCTACAATGCAATAAGTTCCTGCTTTGCGTGCCATGGCTTCACGTGCGCCTGCAAGCAACGTGTCTTTATCAAGCAGGGTGTATTTTTTAACCGGTGCCGTAGAAACGATGGATTGTGAGCAATAGCCGCAGTCCTCGGGGCAAAGGCCGCTTTTGGCGTTGATGATCATATTCAGCTTCACTTTTTTACCGTAAAAATGTTTTCTCACTTTAAAAGCAGCCTGCAGCAAGGGCAGTACCTCATCATTGTCAGCTTCGAGCACAGATAGCCCTTCCTCTAACGTTAAACATTCCCCATTCAACGCTTTTTTGGCAAACGCTTGCCACTCCATATCGGCAGCAATAATTTCCATCACTTTCATCCTCCTTAGTGCTTTCGTAGGAAAGCTTTCTCGTAAACATTTGCTATAGATTAAATTTCAAAGCCTGTCTGATGGGTGCGAGTTGTATTGTTTTTTGTATGGTATGTATCAAGGTTTCTGGACTCACATCCGTGTGCATACGGGGAAATCGACCGAGGACCTTAAGGCCGCTGTATTGCTCGATAAGTTCCGCATTCGTATCCGCGCTCGGATCGTCATGCCGCTCCGTTAATTCACCGTCATTCATTATGACGCCTACAATCGGGATTGCATGATGCCGCAGAAATGATGCAGTCAAAAGCGTGTGGTTAATCGTGCCGAGGCTGGAACGGGCTACAATTAGAGCCGGTATATGAAGCTCTGAAATCAAGTCCACTACGAGAGTATCATCGGTCAGCGGAACTGCGACACCGCCTGCACCTTCAATGAGCAGCGCTTCATAACGTTTAGTGAGCGGTTCACCAGCGGCGATTAGCTCCTTCAGCGTAAAGGTCACACCAGCATGCTTTGCGGCGAGCATCGGAGTAAGTGGAGCTTCAAATGTAAATGGCGCCACTGCCTCTGGCCTCTCATTGATTCCCGTGCTTTGCAGCAGCCGTTCAGCATCGGTAACTCCGCTTCCAAGGAGTGCACCGGACTGCACCGGCTTCCATACACCTGCGTTCAGTCCTTCGGCGCGAAGCGCACCGGTGATGGCTGCCGTCACAATTGTCTTCCCGACGCCGGTGTCTGTGCCTGTCACAAATAATCCGCGCATCGATCCCATGTTGACTTTGTTCATGAAATTGCGCTGCCTTCCGTGACGTCAACAATCGCTTCAGCCAAAATATCTGTCATCGATTCAAGTTCAGCTTCTGTGCTGACAAGCGGAGGGATGAAGACAATTACATTGCCGAGCGGCCTCGTTAGCATCCCGATCTCTCTGGCCCTCATGCTCGTACGAACGCCGATTCGTTCTACCCAATCGTAAGGCTCACGTGAATTTTTATCGCGTACGAGCTCGATTCCGATCATTAATCCCTTTTGCCGGATGTCACCAATATGCGGTCGTTCCTTAAGCACTGCGAGCTTATTCTCGACATAGGACGCCTTAGCCCTAACTCCTTCAATGATGTTGCGCTCTTCAAACAGCTTCAAACTGGCCAAAGCAACGGCACAGCCAAGTGGGTTCCCCGTGTAGGAATGACCGTGAAAAAATGTTTTCTGCTCTTGGTAATCCGCATAAAACGCAGTGTAAATCTCGTCCGTTGCAAGTGTCGCTGCCACAGGCAAATAGCCGCCGGTCAGCCCCTTCCCTACCACCATCAAATCAGGTGATACATTTTCGAGATCACAGGCGAACATAGCGCCCGTACGACCAAAGCCAGTTGCCACCTCGTCGGCGATAAGCAGTACGTCATACTTGCGGCAGAGCGCAGCCATCTCACGTAAACAGCCAGGTGGCATAACAATAATCCCGCTGGCCCCTTGCACAATCGGCTCCACAATGAGAGCCGCGATCTCATCTGCACTCGTCTCGAGCAAATTGCGCAATGCGGTTAGCGTAGCTTCCAATGCTTCTGCCGCACCACCTTCATGGCGATAAGCGTAGGGATATGGAATAACGTGCGAAGGAAACAGCATGGGGCGGAACACATCATGATACAGCGGTATCGCACCTACACTAACCGCGCCAATTGTATCTCCGTGGTACGCTTGATTCATCGTAATAAACGTCGTTTTCCCCCGTGCTCCCTGGTTGTGCCAGTATTGAAATGCCATTTTGATCGCAATCTCGACACCTGTTGCTCCTGAATCCGAATAAAATACTTTGTTTAATCCTTTCGGAGCGATCCCTACCAGCTTCTCTGCAAGTTCGATCGCCGGTATATTGGCCATTCCTAAAAGGGTAGAGTGGGCTACTCGCCCTAACTGATCCGTAATCGCTTGATTTAACTCCGGTACGTTGTGTCCGTGTACGTTAAGCCAAACTGATGAAAAACCGTCGTAATACGCTCTTCCCTGGACGTCATAAAGCCTGATACCTTCGCCGCGTTCGATAATGAGAGGATCAGCGTTGTTGTAGTCTTTCATCTGAGTAAAAGGATGCCATAAGTACGACTTATTCATTGCAGCAAGATGTTCGTAATGCGTTGTCACAAATGATCACCATCCGTATATTTAATTGTCAACTTAAAATCGTGTTTTAGGTTGACAATCGATTGTGGTTATCTTAGCAGATCGTGACGTCCCTGTAAAGAGAATTCCAAATCATCACAGTATGGTATTAAACATAAAAAAATGAGCAACTCAAAGCGTAGTTTACACTTTGCGTTACTCATCATATATTTAATGGCGTATTGTTATCGGGAACTTTTATCTTAGTTTAACTGTCAATTGTTTGGTCAAGTCGAGGAATGAACCCACAACACGACGAACACGTTTTTCGACATCTGGATGGATATCTTGATAGGTTACACCCGTTTGGAAGCTCTTCCGCTGGTCGCCTCCAATAGATAGCCAATCTGGGCAGTTAACGCCATGTAGATTGCGTACAATGGTTTGCATCTGCGTTAGAGAGCTTACAGCAACTGCCCCGCCTGCTGAACTTACAGATAAGACGACCTTGTTATTGAAATGATCTTGTCCTAGATGATCAAGTGCATTTTTCAAAACGCCGGAAATTCCACTATGATACTCCGGTGTTGCCAGTACGATTCCCTCTGCTTCAAACATGGCTTTTTTTAATTTCTCTAGAGCTTCGTGCCCCGCATTTACATCATCTGGTGAATAGAAAGGGAGCGGTGTTTGATACAAGTCAATCAATGTCACCTGGTGGCCCTCTAGGGTCGCAAGATGCTTGATATATTCAACAAGTCTTGTACTTGTCGCTGCCCTCTGATTACTTCCTGCTATCATCGTAATTTTCATAATGATCTTCCTTCCACATCTGATTCATGCATTCATTATACCTTAATTTCCATCAAATAACAGAACTAATTATAATAATTATCAAAAGAGTTTTAGTATAAATAAATGAAAAAGCTGCTTCCTCCATAGAAAACTATGAAAGAAGCAGCTCGTATATTATTCATGTATAAGTGCTAAGGAATTAGCAATCGAAGTAAAGGTTGTACTCGTGTGGGTGAATACGGATTGCTACAGCTTTCGCTTCGCCACGTTTCAATTCGATATAGTTATCGATGAAATCTTGTGTGAATACGCCGCCTTCAATCAAGAAGTCGGAATCTGCTGCAAGAGCATCCAAAGCTTCGTCTAATGTACCAGGAACGCTGCGAATCTCAGCTTTCTCTGCATCGGACATTTCATAGATGTTTGTATCGAAAGGACCGTATCCAAGAGCGCGCGGATCGATTTTCTTTTTGATACCGTCAAGACCTGCCATCAGCATTGCTGCGAAAGCGAGGTATGGGTTAGCCGTGCTATCCGGTGTACGGAATTCGATACGACAACCTTTAGGTGTCACAGCTGCGATTGGAATACGAACTGCTGCGGAACGGTTACCTTTGGAGAATACAAGGTTAACCGGCGCTTCGTAACCAGGAACCAGACGTTTGAAGGAATTTGTACTTGGGTTTGTCAAAGCGATCAATGCTGGTGCGTGGTAAAGAATACCACCGATATAGTGGATTGCCATTTCACTCAGGTTTGCATATGCTCCTTTTTCATAGAACAAAGGCTCGCCTTCATTGAAGATGGACATGTGTACGTGCATACCGCTACCATTGTCACCAAACAGTGGTTTAGGCATGAAAGTAGCAACTTTACCATATTCTCTAGCCGTGTTAGCAACGATATATTTGTATTTGAGCAGGTTATCTGCTGTTTTAGTCAATGTGTCAAAACGGAAGTTAATTTCAGCTTGACCAGCTGTAGCCACTTCGTGATGGTGACGCTCAATACGAAGACCTGCATCAGCAAGCTTGTTGCACATTTCGGAACGAATGTCTTGTTGGGAATCCATTGGAGCTACCGGAACGTAACCGCCTTTAACTGGAACTTTATAACCAAGGTTTCCGCCTTCTTCTTTACGGCCTGTGTTCCAGCCTGCTTCTTCGGAGTCAACTTCGAAGTAAGACTTATTCATGCCATTTTCGAAACGCACATCATCAAAAATGAAGAACTCGGACTCAGGTGCGAAGAATGCTGTTGTACCTACACCAGTTGTTTGCAAATATTCTTCAGCTTTTTGAGCAATGCTACGTGGATCGCGATCATAACGTTCGCCTTCAGGCGTATGGATATTGCTCATAATGATCAATGTTGGGTGCGCTGTGAAAGGATCAATGTACGCAGTCTCAGTATCTGGCATCATAACCATGTCAGATTGTTCAATACCACGGAATCCTGGGATGGATGAACCGTCAAACGCGACTCCGTTAACGAAAGTTTCTTCATCTACTTCAGTAGCAGGCAAAGAAATATGCTGTGCTTTTCCGGAAAGACCTACGAAACGAAAATCTACCCACTCAATATTTTTTTCCTTGATAAGGTTCAACACATTTTGAACTGACATTTTAAAAACCCTCCCATTTCCGTACATTCAACGTACTTTGCATGATTAATGTTCAACTTTTGGTTGTTATCTTGCACATATTATATAGCGATTAAGCTTACACAGTCAATACTTATGTCAGGTATTTTTTATTTATGTGTAAGCTATGCTCACACAATTTCACAGATTTGTCCTATATCCATAAATAGGAAAACTGGCTTCCTCTTTCGAGGAAACCAGTCATATCAAAACTATAACCGTTACGCTAAGATAGCTTCTTTCTGCGTATCAAACTTTTTACCAAGCAGCGGAGCAAGCTTCTCAAGATCAACAAGCAGATTAGCGAATTGATCAGGGAACAAGGATTGAACGCCGTCACCAGTCATCGAGTTGTCTGGATCTGTGTGCATTTCAATGATCAAACCATCTGCTCCCGCGGCTACGGATGCCTTTGTCATAGGAACAACAAGCTCTCTACGGCCAGTACCGTGGCTCGGATCTGAGATTACCGGAAGATGGCTCAATTGCTTAAGAACCGGAATAGCCGATAAATCCAGTGTATTCCGCGTGTACGTTTCGAATGTTCGGATTCCGCGTTCACAAAGCATAACATTCGGGTTACCGCCAGCAAGAATGTATTCAGCAGCATTCAAGAATTCATCATAGGTGGAGCTGAAACCACGTTTGAGCAGTACTGGCGTTTGAATGGTTCCGAGCTTGCGAAGCAAATCAAAGTTTTGCATATTACGTGTACCTACTTGTAGGATATCCGCGTATTGTGCGCATACATCAACATACTCAGGTGTCATAACTTCTGTAATTGTAAGAAGACCATGCTTCTTACCCGCTTCTGCCATCATGATCAAGCCTTCAACGCCAACACCTTGGAAGCTGTAAGGACCTGTTCTTGGTTTAAATGCGCCACCGCGGAGAACTTGACCTCCCGCTGCTTTCACTAAACGTGCAATCTCATCAATTTGTTCTGGCGTTTCTACAGCACACGGGCCGCCCATGACAACAAGCTGCTCGCCACCGATTTCAACACCCTTAATTTTGATAACCGTATCAGCCGGATGAAAGTCACGACTTGCTAATTTATAGGATTTGGAAATTTTCACGACTTGCTCAACTCCTGACATTTGACGCAACTGTTCTGCTAATTTCGGATCTGCTTGACCGATAATTCCGATTACTGTGCGATCCTCACCTTTGGAGACATGAGCTTGGACACCTTGCTTTTCTATGAATTGTACAATTTCCTGAATACGCTCATCTGACGTTTTGTTGGATGTAATGGCGATCATCTTAAACACGCTCCTTATTATATGGGTTGGATCACTTGTACACTTCAACGCTTGTTCGCTTCTACGCTTTTAACCACTAAAGTAAATATACAACGCTTGACGAGTGTTCGTCAAGCGTTTATTTATTTGCTATTCTTTTGTATTCGAAGGGGCAAGTTGATCTTTACGGATTTTACGTTTTTCTTTGCGACGATTCGTATGGTATTTCAGTAAGAGCACCACTGGGAAGTAAGCAATAATTCCGAGTATTAACCCAACCACCATACCGCCTACTATCAAATCCAAACCACTTCTAATAATATTAGAAAGCATGTGGGGTAAATGATGGATTAAGTAAATTTTGAAGTGCTTCGGTACCAACCAATCCCCCACTTGCTTATTGAGAATTGAGAATGGAATATAAATCACTTTCCCAAACACAAAACCAATTAAGGCCGCAGGTAAATTAGCTCTTAATAAATAGACCAATGGAAAGATAAGAGCGAATGCAAAACCGGCTGTAGGTAGAGTAAACATCTCAACGAACAATCCGATTGAAAAGCCGCGTGCTACCTTGGAAGGACCGCCTTTGGCACGTAAGAGAAGTAAGTATTTGTATCTAAACCAGCGCTTCGTGCTTTTCCAATCGTAGCGAGCTTTCACTTTCATCATTTTCACCTTCTGAGTGCTTTGCATGCTGGTCTCAATCCCGCCCTGTGGAATAAATAAGGATCACTCACTACTTGCCGCTTTGGATTTAACAGCCGGAATGAGCTTCTTCATATTAATAGTACGCGTAATATCCCAACTGGTTTCATCTTTTAAATCATAAGCTTCCAAGTAGGAAATTACCTCTTTGGTAATAGGTGTCGGAGTTGAAGCACCAGACGTAACACCGACCTTGCGTACATTGGTTAACCATCTGCGATTAAGCTCCGTGATATCAGATATTCTATACGCTCTTACTCCTGCAATTTCCTCTGAAACTTGCGCTAAGCGGTTCGAATTATTACTTTTCGGATCTCCAACTACGATAACTAGATCGACTTCCTTCGCTTGTTCAGCTACCGCTTCTTGTCTAACCTGCGTGGCGAGACAGATCTCATTATGAATCTCAGCTTTTGGGAATAGTTCTAGTAAACGATTCATAATATGCTTAATGTCCCATTGGCTCATTGTTGTTTGGTTCGTAATAATAATACGTTGGGCTTTTATGTCTAGCCGGTCTGCTTCTTCAAGCTTTTCGATGAGGTGTACTTTGTCCGGAGCTACACCTACTGCGCCTTCCGGCTCAGGATGAGCTTTCTTCCCGATATAGATAACCTCATAGCCGTCGGCTACTTTTTCTCGAATTAAATCGTGTGTCTTCGTCACATCTGGGCAGGTTGCATCCACAACGGTTAAGCCCTTGTCACGGGCTCTGCGTCTTACCTCAGGAGAGACCCCATGAGCAGTGAATATGACCGTTCCTGTTTCGATTTGTTCTAATATTTCAAGCCGATTCTCACCATCTAATGTGATGACACCTTCTTCTTTGAAGAAATCAGTGACGTGCGCGTTATGAACAATCATGCCTAATATATAAATAGGTCTCGGAAGATTTAAGTTTTTAGCAGTTTGCATAGCAAGTGCCATAGCGTCTACAACGCCATAACAATAGCCTCTGGGTGATATTCGGACTACTTCCATTTCTTCCACCTGCCTAAGAAACATTATTTTCTTTCATTATAGCTGATTATACAGAGAGAGGAAAGTTTGCTGGCAGCCAAATCATGAAGGTACTTCCCTCGTCTTTACGTGTTGTCACTTCAATAGACCCACCGTGTTCATCAATAATCCATTTGGCGATCGATAAACCAAGTCCAGTTCCAGACGTCAGTCCCCTGGATAAATCTGCGCGATAAAAGCGGTCGAAAATATGAGGAATATCCTCTTTATCCATGCCAATTCCTGTATCGGTAATCCGAATACCAATAAAGCTATCCGTTCGCGACGCCTCGAACCTTACGGTTCCAACAGGTGTATACTTGAACGCATTTTCGATGAAAATAAACAACAATTGCTGCAAGTAATCCCGATTCCCTTGCACAAACGCATGTTCTAGTGCATCTAAATCCCCCACTTGCCAATCAGCGGTATGCTCGAGCAATTGAGCCCGCCTTACCACTTCTTGAACGAGCGGCATGATCTCGACGGGCTTCTTTTCCATCAAGACGCCGGCATCTGCTCTCGCCAGAGCAAGAAGATCATTGACTAGTCTGCTCATTCGCTGTGCTTCTCCTGCAATATCATGCATAGCCTCAAGTGACATCTGCATTTGATCAGGCGTAGCAAGTTCTGTACTTCCAGAAGTTTGCTTCCACATCTTTTCTAACAAGTCGACATTTCCTCGAATCGTTGTAAGCGGTGTTCTCAGCTCGTGAGAAGCATCCGATACGAACCTGCGCTGGGCGCGGTACGCTTCATCTAATTCCAGATAGGTAATCTCAATACGAGAGAGCATCCCATTGATCGTCTCCGTCAAGCGCCCAATCTCATCAAGTGGACCATCATAGTGGATACGCTTCTCCAGATCATCGCTGCTTCCAATTTGATTCGCGGCGTCAATGACGCGTTCGATCGGCTTGAGCGCTTTGCGTGCCAAGAACCAGCCTAGTGAAGCTGCCACAATAATCGTTAGCAATGCCCAAATCATCAGCGTATACCCAAGGGTAACGGACGTTTTTTCATAACTGCCAATCGGTACAGCCGCTTGAAGAACCCCGATGAGTTGGTTCTGGTCATCAGACCTGATCGCTTGATTATAGATGAGGAAATCTTGCCCCAGTACCTTGGTCTTTTCGAAAAAATCATCCTCATTCTTTAATTTATCAATCGTATTCTTTGCTAAAGGCAAAGTAACATCATAGAATTGTAAGTTAGCCGAACGATTAAAGCTTTTAAGTGCAACATTATATAATTGCAGAAACGTATTCGTAGAGTAGAAATCTCTGCTTTCTAGCTCTAGATCAACGACGAGCCCCTTTTGCGAAAGGGCAAAACTCTTCTGAATACGCAACGAAGTGTTCTGTGCCTCCCTTTTCACATCTTGGCGAATTTGATCGTATAGGAAATAATTCAAGAAAAAATAAAGAACAATGCCAAAAAGCAGCATGGTTAGAGCCAATATCCCTGAATACCAAAGCGTTAGCCGCAAGCGAAGAGACATATTAAGATTCCCCTCTCAATACGTAACCTGCCCCCCGAACCGTTTGAATCAATCGTTTATGGCCAAACTCTTCCGTCTTTTGGCGCAATAGCGCGATATAAACCTCCAGAACATTGGATTCACCGCTATAATCGTAGCCCCATATTTTTTCCATAATAATATCTCGTGAAAGGACACGCTTCGGATTCTGCATGAATAAGTGAAGTAAATCAAACTCCTTGGTTGTTAACTCAATCAGTTTCTCACCGCGAAAAACCTCTCGTGTATCCAAATCCAAAATGGTATCCTCATAATTCAACCTATTCGTCTGCTGCTCAGGACGCTCCGTTCTCCTCCTAAGAAGTACACGCACTCTAGCCAGCAGCTCTTCAAGCGCAAACGGCTTGACCAAATAATCGTCAGCACCGAGATCCAAGCCTTTCACGCGATCACTGACTTCATCTTTTGCTGTAAGCATAAGAATCGGTACTTCGCTGCCGCTTTCACGCACTCGACGAACGACCTCCCAGCCATCAATATGCGGCATCATAACGTCCAAGATCAGCAGATGTGGTTCCGCTGTCAACATTTGCTTAAGACCATCCGCACCATTAGTCGCAGTGACGACCGAATATCCTTCAAAAGCCAAACCTCGTCTCAACATAGACGTAATTTTCTCATCATCATCAATAACCATTATGTTCTCTCTCATCGACTTTGACCACCCTTCTATCACCCATTGTAACAAATTCCGCTATCCAAGCAAAAAGAAGCAGAGCCTGCAAGCTTGCGGCCGCGGGACTCCACTTCCTTTTATTCTGAACTAACCTTTATTTATCTCTCTAATTTCTCTTTTATTGGGCAGGCGTCTCGGCTAGCGCGTTTTTATCCCCAACTGTAATAGGTACTTCCATACGCTTGCCGTCTCGAATAAGTCCCAAAGTGACCTTGTCGCCAACTTTCGCTGCCTGGACTTTGGTAATCAATTCCTGCGAATTTTTCACCTTAGCTCCATTAATATCTACAATGACATCGTATTGACGAAGACCAGCTTGGAAAGCAGGGCTTTTACGTTGAACGCTGCCAACTAATGCTCCATCTGTGTTCGAAAGCTTCAATTCACTTACCCAGTCTTTACCAATATCTTGTAAACCTACACCTAGGTAAGGCACTGGTTCTTTAGGAATTTGAACATTGTTTTTAAGATTTTCAAGAACAGAAGAAATTGTGCTAGTAGGAATGGCGAAACCAATTCCTTGCGCTTGAGAACTAACGGCAGTATTAATACCAATAACTTCACCATTCAAGTTCAGTAAAGGTCCGCCGGAGTTACCAGGGTTAATGGATGCGTCAGTTTGCAGTAAGTGCTTATACTCGCGAGTTCCTTTCGCATCTGGAATGCTGATAGGACGCTCCTTCGCACTAAGCACACCTACAGTAACCGTGTGGTCGAAGCCGTATGGATTACCGATAGCAACAACCCAATCCCCAACATTCACATCTTCAGCTTTACCAAGTGGAAGGATTGGAAACTCTTTCTCGCCTTCGATTTTGAGTACAGCCAAATCCAAATCGTAGCTGTTACCTAACAATTTAGCTTTAAATGGCTTATCATAACCTTCTACTGTAACTTGAATTTCATCAGCGCCGTCCACAACGTGCTCATTGGTTAAAATATATCCAGTTTTTTCAAAAATAAACCCTGTTCCCATACCTGCAGGCTGCAGTTCACCACTGCCGGAATTATTCTGATTATTGTTAGGCGTTGTATTACCGCCGCCATTATCCCCAAAGAATTGACGGAAGAACGGATCATCAAAGAGGGAATTACCGCCACGGCTTGATTGCTTCGGTTTTACTAGAGATTCAACCTTAACAATTGCAGGCCCAGCGTTCTGTGCAATAGCCGAAATGTTCCCCGGGCGAACAACATCCAGCCCAACATTTTTCACTTCGCCTCCATTAGTGCTCCCGCTCTTCGTTGCAGCAGCTGTGGAGCTGCCCGAAGCTAGAGGCTGATTGCCAGTAAACAAATTCAATTTATCAGCGCTGAACATAAGTCCACCTACGACCAAAGCGCCTGCCATGAAGGCCGCGAAAACGCTTTTCACAGATGAACGCTTTCTTGCGTTTGGATCCCAAGGACCCGAGCCTTGTGGAACGCCTGCTTCAGGTCCAAAACTGAAAGGACGCAAGTTCTTAGGTGGAGTAACTTCAACACTGGAGGTTCCTTCAGTTCCCGACGAAGAAGTTGTAAGCGAATGACCTTCGTTTTCTTCGTTAAAAGCAGACTTGTAAGGGCCATACGAATAATAGTAGGAAGGTCTTGCTTTGTTAGGATCTTGTGGATCTTGCGGGTCTTGTGGATCTTGATGATTAGAGTCATTTCGATTAACGCGATCATTGTTACTGCTATTGTCGTTCTGCGGCTTAAAGAAGTCGCTATAGTCTTTTTTGTTGTCTTCCATAGTTCTTACCTCCATTTGATTAATAAAGTTATAAGTGCATGCTTCTTGAAGGGTTATGTCTTGTTCTCTGTATTTCTATCATGCACCTACAACCTTAAACGAATATTAAAAAACAATAAAATGGAGGTAAAAAAAGGGCTAACTCATTGTATCCAAGCTTGTTCCACTTTATGGAGCAGACCCGCTGCTTCTTTCACCCATTTATCTTCGATTTTGGCATCAGGATCGAGCGGAGTTTGGAATTGATCGATTAATGCGCCATAGGTTTCAGCTTCCGCGTCCTGATCAAGTCCATCATTATAAACATGCTTCAGTACGAAAGGAGTTCCCACTTCGACGATTGCATCTGTTGATTCGGCGTCGCCATCAATTCTTCCTGTCACAACTTGAAAAGGAATACGCAGCCAAACTAGATGTTCTTCATCTAAGTAGTGGTCGAAATAGCCATGATCGTAATCCCAATTGCCACCTAGAGCAAAATCGAATTCATGCAGGTGCTCACGGACACTGTCGAAAGATTCTTGAACCTGCTCCAATGATGATGTTAATGTTTTCATTCAGACACTCCTTAAGCGCTCATATTATTTTACTTACGCATAGAATGTGTCAAAATCTAGTTTTTATGTGTGGTACGTTCCTTATTATCAAACCAAACCTTTGCGATGAGCGAAGATAGCAAGCTGTGTCCGATCCTCTAATTCACACTTCATTAGAAGGTTGCTGACGTGTGTTTTGACCGTTTTGATACTAATAAAAAGCTCTTCTGAAATGTCTTTATTACTCTTTCCTTCTGCAATCAAAAGCAATACTTCTTTCTCACGCGATGTCAGCCCTTCTTCTTCGGGAACACTATTACGCTGCCTAATCCCTCTTGTAAGCGCCAAGGACACTTCTGAGTTCATAACCGGCATACCGCGGTAAGCGCTCAGTATCGCATGAATCAATTGGTCGGATGAAACCGTCTTCAGCATATAACTGATGGCACCCGATTCGACGGCTTCAAGAACCTTCGCTTCCTCCAAGAAGCTGGTCAGCATTATAACCTTAACCTGTGGAAATTTACCGCAAATCAACTTGGTGGCGCCTATACCATCTAGAACCGGCATGGTCAGATCCATCAAAATAACATCCGGCAATTGATGAGAGAGTTCTTGATTTAACTTATCGAACGCATCCTGGCCATTGCTTGCTTCCCCCACAACTTCCAAACCGGGTTCCAATGAGATGTAGGTTCGAAGCCCAACCCGAACCATGTCATGATCATCTACGATCATCACTTTAATGTTACTGCTCATTTGTTTCTCCCTCTCTTTCCTTCGTTAGAAAGCTCGACTGTCCCGTAAACCGCGGAATGCGTACTCTAACTCGTGTTCCTGATCCTAACTTGCTGTCTATCTCCACTTCGCCACCAAGCTTTTGCGCTCGCTCCCTCATTGTCGATAAACCATGCGAAGCCGATGGGATGTCTCTACGTTCAAAGCCTTGACCGTCATCCTGCAGCTGAAGCACATATTGGTGCTCTCTTTCATATATAGCTAGTCGAACTTGCTTGGCAGAAGCATGCTTAACTACGTTTGCAAGACCTTCTTGTATAATGAGGAAAAATTGATGTTCAATCGCTTCAGATATCGTTTCACGCAAAGAAACATCAAGTTGGCCCTGCAGCTCATGGTTTCGGCAATATTCCGGAAACCATTTCTCTAGGGCTTCTTGTAAGCTCATATCCCCCAATTCGATGGGTCTTAATTGTGAAATAAGTCCGCGCATCTGCTTCTGGGCATGGTGAGACATTTGAATAAGCTGATTCATAACGCCCGGAGCCGCATCCGGGTTTCTCTCCAGAATTTTGGGTAAAGAGGATGCTGACATATGAATGGCGAACAGCTCTTGACTAACTGTATCGTGCAAATCCCGTGCCAGTCGGCGTCTTTCCTCAAGCACAGCATTTTCCGTGAGCTCCTGATCTCGAATCGCCTCGGCCTCACCCAATTTTTGCAGCAGCTGAATACGTTCTTCAACGGCAGAGGCCATGTTATTAAAAGCATCATACAAATACAAGAATGGTTCTACGGGTTCCATCTCAATCCGACTGGAGAAATTCCCCTTGGACAATTCGAGCATAGCTACATGCAGTTCATCCACTTTGCGCTGCCATCTTTTGGTCGCAACATAACCCACCGTTAAACAGACCAAGAGAATGGCTATGACGAACCACATGCGGAATTGCCACGAGACAAGCTCCTCCTTATAATACTCAAGCACAATATATATGCTAGATACCGTGAGTAAACTCGAGATAAGAAAATAATTCAGCAGCTGCCACTTCATATTGAACATTCGCAATTTGTACATGCTCCATCCTTAACCTATCTTTTTGATTGTAATGTCACCAATAAACATGCTCGTGGTTACAATTATTTTCCGGTCAGCCTCTTCATATTGCGAGGTCTGAGTTCTCACGCTGCGCAGAAACCCACTCTCACGCCGATCAAGCACTTTCATATCTCCGATAAAAGAACTTGCCATTACGCGAACTTCAACATCAATATCATTAGGAATGAATATTTTCACATCACCAATAAATGCTGAAACATGAATCGTCGTTTCTCCCAAAGGAATGGCTGCGCGAGTAAGATCTATGACGGAATCACCAATGAAATGTGAAATCTGAATCGGCTTCAGTTCCCAAGCTTCTTGACCTAGATGCACATCTCCGATAAAACCATGCCGATGAAGTACATCACCGGAGTCGAAGTTACGTACAAAATCATCGTATTTGTGTCCATGATGGTTAAAAGCATGCGTTTTCGGTTGTCCCGGTGGCTGAGGTTGCTTTAGATCTGGTTCTCCCGGCGCGTCAGGGACATCCCAAATATGCTTATCATGAAACTCGCCATGAATATCCTTGAGTACAGCTTTCTCTTCGTCACTGAGCTCATGCTTTACATCTTTAAAAGTAGATTTACTTTCGCGCTCCTTATCATTTGTAGGCGATGGTGCTCCATCAGTCCACTTGGGTTGATCCCATGGATTTCTATATTTTTCATGCTGCAATCTTCTAGCTTCACGTCTTGCCTGTCTAACTTGATTTTTCTCTTCTTTAATAGAAGGCCAATCCGGTGACTCTTTCTTGCTAGGTTTAAAAATCACATTCAATCCAAATAAAATTAAGGCAACAGGTCCCAAAATCTGAAACATCTCTCCAAGCGATCGATCGGTCAGCTTTAAATTCTTCAGGAGAAAGATCGTTCCAATACAGCAAACGAGCAAACTCCAAATCGAGCCTCCCCAATGATACTTACGCTGCCAAACAAAACCAACGAGACCGTAGAAAATAAGAATGACAGGCCAGTAAGTGGAAAACATATAAGCAAGATCAATATCAATAAACCCTAATTGGTTAAGTAAATAAAGGACACCTGCCGTTACGAGGACAAGCCCCCAAATTATTCTTTGAAACATATGCGGATTCATGCTTCTTCCTCCATTTGTGTACAACGTCGTTAAGATACCTCTAGTTTATAAGATACAGCCATGAATGAAAAGAGACGAAAGATTGATGGTTTCCTCGGTCTAGAGACTGAGTTTTCGCAGAATTAGATGAATAACTGACATCAATTATTTTATAAACGAACAATAACCATCAGATGTTATGTTTTCTTACGTATATCGTTGACATGTTTATCATCAGAACCGTATAATTGGTGCAAAGAATTCCTCAAACATAAGGAGAGATCAGATTATGGATGCTATCCAACAGCTTTCTAGCGGCCTAGATACCATATGGGTGGTTCTGACAGCTGCCATGATTCTATTGATGGAAGGCGGCTTCGCTTTATTGGAGGCAGGTTTCGTCAGACAAAAAAATGCGGTAAGTATCATTATGAAAGTGTTTGTTGATATCTCTTTCGGAGCACTTATTTTTTACTTATTCGGCTTTGCCCTTATGTACGGAAAAGATGTTTCTGGACTATTTGGAACTACCGGTTTCTTCATGGGAGGAGATTTAACACATATCGTTTTAAATATCTCACATGAGACTTATTGGCTATTCCAGTGTGCCTTTGTTATCGCTGTGATCTCGATCGTATCTGGGGCTGTAGCCGAACGCATCAACTTCCGCGCTTACATTCTATACACCATCGCAATGACTGGTTTAATTTACCCCATTGCTGGCCACTGGGTTTGGGCCGTCAATGGATGGCTCGGCAAATTAGGCATGGTTGATTTCGCAGGTTCTGCTGTCATCCACGCACTTGGCGGCTTCTCCGCTCTTGCCGCAGCGATGATCATTGGTCCACGGATTGGCAAATTTTCCGCTAACGGTACGGCTAATATTGTCCCACCATCCAATTTGCCGCTTGCTTCCGTAGGCGCATTTATCCTTTGGTTCGGTTGGTTTGGCTTTAACTCAGGAAGCACACTAAGTGCCACCAATACTTCGATCGGCCACATTGCAGTAACCACCATGCTGGCAGCAGCGGCGGGCAGCGCAACGTGCATTCTATTCACCATGATGCGCTACCGTAAAGCCGATCCCCCTATGGTTATCAACGGCGCTCTTGCAGGGCTCGTCGGCATTACCGCAGGCTGTGCTTTCGTTAGTGACGCTGCGGCCATTTTCATCGGTGCAATTTGCGGGATCGCAATGGTATATGCAACAGAAATACTTGAAGCAAGACGGATTGATGATCCAGTCGGGGCTTTTCCTGTTCATGGTATTAGCGGCAGCATCGGGACTCTCGCTGTAGGATTTTTTGCACAGCCTGACGCGATTCGAGAAGGTACTGCTGGTTTATTTTATGGCGGGGGCTTCAGCCTTCTAGGTGTTCAAGCATTAGGACTTGTTACGATTTGTATATGGGGATTCGTTACTACATGGGGTTGTATGAAGTTAATTCAACTTATCGTTCCACTGCGAGTTAGTAGAGATGAGGAATTAGTCGGATTGGACGTCGGTATCCATGGTGTTCCGGCTTACAGCCAAGAGGATGGTTTTCTGGACTTAGAACAACTAAAAAAAGGTCAATGACAACAAAAAAAACCTTCCATTGGAAGGTTTTTTTGTTTGTATTAAGAAAGCAGCTCTTCAATCTCATCCGGTACAGAGATCACATCGCCAGGTTTGGATTCATTCATAATTTGTCTCACATGGGCAATTTCAGCTCGAAGTTTCCTAACTTGTTCCATGGGTTTCTTCACATAGTGGATATACTCGACAGCAAGATGATGGTCAGGTTTCTTACCAGAAAACATGCGGCGTAATGATGACATCGTCTGATAAGCGCGCTCTTCTTTCATTCTTTTGATTTCGTAGCGCTCTACTACCTGCTCAATATCCAGGACCTGCTGTTCCTTGCGGACAATGTAAGCTTCCAAGAAAGGAAGTACCTCTGCTGCTTTCCTTGGTGTTCTTTGAGGTTTTCCGTCCAATCGCAAAGCATTCAGCATGATCACTCACCTATCTCCCCGTGTCAAGATTTATAACAGTAATCTTATTTTACACCAAAATAAGCGATTTGAGAACCTTTATTTCAATATTAAATCGATTCCTACAACACCAACAGGGGTTCCCGTGTCATCTATTATCGCTTTAGACATCGTGATACATGGTTTTTTAGTAATAGCTGACACGTATTCTGGAGAAACGAAGAGTTCTCCCCCCATCGCACGCTTCCACCACTCTCTGCCCTTTGCATTAACTAGACCTGCCTCAGGCATCGAATAGATGAAGGTTCCATCCGCGCGGTTAGACCAAATTGCTTCAATTCCGGCCGTTTTCTGCAAAACAGTGCCTAAATGGGAAGCATGCTTACCATCAAGCAATGAAGTTATGTCAGGTATTAGTACAAGTGAGCTAAGTACTTGCTTCATTTCTTGGATATTCACATGAATCGTACCTTCTTTATTTTGCATACCTACTGCTTGTATCGCCTGTATCAGTTCCTTAGAGGAACGATCTAGATTTTGGTTGATATGCTGCAGCATCGATACTTCATGGCGCTGCTTTTTCATTTGATCCAAGGTAATCTCCACACTAGACATCGTCTCATTCATCAAATCAACAACTTGGCCAAGTAGAGTTCTTGTACCTGAGACAAGCGAGGACTGATGCTGGGTAGAGCTTGTTGTACTCGATACAAGATTATTGACGTTCAGAATCAACGCGAAGATCGTATCGATCTTGTCTTTTACTACTTTCATCTCAGCAATCCCATGAGCGACAGATGCCTTCTCTTCAGCAACCGCTGTCACAACTTGCAAAACACCGCTCTCGATGGATGCCAATAGTTCGGAAGATTTCGTAACCGCTACATGACTTTGTGTGGCCAGCTTCTTAATTTCCTGTGCGACCACAGAAAAGCCTCGTCCATGCTCACCCGCTCTGGCCGCTTCGATGGATGCATTAAGCGCGAGCAGCGAGGTTTGAGACACTACTTCCGCAATAAATGTATTGATTTCTTCAATCTTGGAAGTATGTCCTGTCAAATCCTGAATCTTCATCTGCATGGTATCATTATTAATATGTAGATCATTCATGACTTCATCTGTGGCATTCAGTGACCGGCATACATCGACTACCGTATCTTTGGTTTGCTCACTCTCTTGATGCATATGTAAGGATGAATCTAGAATTTGGTCTGCTGCTGCCGCTACCTGCTGAATCGCTGCGAATGCTTCCTGCAGTTGTCCAACGGCTTGATTACTTCGAATCTTTAGATCCTCTTCTCCTTGAATCGAAGCATCGGCTATTTGCAAAAGTTGTCCGATTGAACGATTGACTTCCTCAACAGCAGCTGCTAATCTGTCCGCTACAACCTGAGATTCTTGTATGAACGTTCGGAATTGCTCTTGTTGGCCCTTAATATCGTGGCTATTAGTTGATCTTGATGATCTGGTACTAAGCCAAGCAATAATACCTATAAACAAAAAAACAGCCAAACTTGCAGCCGTAAACCATCGAGAGGAAGTAAATAACGCGAAAACACTTACCGTAATACCAATGAGAATAAGAGCATACAACCAAGCTTTGTGTTTCATTTCTGCGCGCATAAGCAATTGGAACTCCTCCCAAAAGGAACCTAAATGTTAGTTTTTGTTACATTATATCGAAAATAGAAGATGTTGAAAAGAAATAAAAAAACAGAGACCTTTTCAGATCTCTGCTCTCTCTCGCTTTTCAGCTTATTGATATTGCATTATTTATTTTGGTTTTGTGTATTCGTTTGTTGCTGTTTGTTCGCTACTGATGTTTCAGCAGCAAATTCTACGTCTTGAGCTACATTCGAGCTCAAATTTTTATTCTTGTTGTTCTTGTTCTTAGCCATGTTCAATCACCTCCTGTAAGTATAGGATTTCCCAAACAGGAGAATTTATGATGGAAATGTTCGGCTTAGTAAAAGCTGATTCTTGTCATAGTGCTTTGGTAGGTGCGATGATCTCATCCTTTAGTTGATTCCAGATGAGTTCGGTCACTTTCCCATGTCCCTCTTTGACGATAAATACTTTAACCGTCTTCTTGCCCCATTCTTTATAAACCTGATCCTTGGTGTCGAAATACAGATCAATTTTCTTACCTTTAATTGCGCTGCCTGTATCTGCAACAACACCATAGCCATAACCGGGAATAAACAAGACAGTTCCAAGCGGAAAAACGTTCGTGTCTGCTGCGATCGTTGATAAGGATTTATCATCCCGCTTTACTCTAATACCTGAATACGTGATCCCATACTCAGGATGATCCGGATTTTTCCCTGTTGATTCCTTACCTGCAAAATAACCGGTGGCTGTCACTTCGACTGCCTTGAGCTTGGACAAATCTGAGTCTAACTTCGGAACATAACGATAATTGATTTGTTGCAGGTTTTCTTGCGCAACCGGCAGTGAAGCAGGTGCCGTTTTGGCCGGAATAACCTTTTGCTGCTGATCTTGTATATGGGTGACGGAGTTTGCCGTCGTGTAGCTTTGGTCGCTTTTGCCCGTCGTCTCTTGTCCGAAAAGTGCCATCAGAACAACGATGATCGATGCACTGATCCATTTAGACTGAGTCAAAAAATTGGTTAACATTACTATTTTTTAATACCTCCCCTATATTGCAGGTTGTCCAATACCTACCACCTTTAAACCTCCGGATGCAGACTCACTGTTTAAGGTGTCCTAATCACGCTCCCCTATACATACCCAATTAACTGAATTTGAAAACAAAAAAGCAGAGAAGATTATCTTCTCTGCTTCATTTATAGGATTGAACTCTTAAAGTTTCTTGCTAATTTCCTCGTTAATCATGCCAATCACTTGATCAATCGGATGGGTTCCTAGATCCCCTTGACCACGTTTTCGAATTGATAAGCTTTCGCTCTTCACTTCGTTTTCACCGACGACTAGCATAAAAGGAATCTTCTCCAGCTGCGCTTCTCTAATCTTATAACCCAGCTTCTCATTACGATTATCTGCTTCAACACGAATACCGGCTTCGCGTAGACGCTCAGTCACGAGATTCGAGAATTCTTCGAATGCCGGAGATACCGGAATGACCTTGGCTTGGATCGGCATTAACCAAGTTGGCAGCGCACCAGCGAAATTCTCAAGTAAGAAGGCTGTCATACGCTCCATAGTACTGATAATCCCTCTGTGAATAACGACTGGACGATGTTTCTGACCATCTTCACCTGTGTATTCAAGCTGGAAGCGCTCTGGGAGCAAGAAATCAATTTGCGCTGTTGAAAGTGTTTCTTCTTTTTTGAGCGCTGTTTTGATTTGAACGTCAAGTTTAGGACCATAGAAGGCAGCTTCACCTTCAGCCTCGTAGAAATCAAGTCCTAGCTCTTCAACAACCTCGCGCAGCATGCGTTGGGAAGTTTCCCACATTTGATCATCTTGGAAATACTTTTCTGTATCCTTAGGATCCCGATAGGAAAGACGGAAACGGTACTCTGTAATTCCGAAATCCGCATAAACCTGACGAATCAAGTTCACAACGCGGGAGAACTCTTCTTTAATTTGATCCAAACGACAGAAAATATGAGCATCATTCAGTGTCATGGCACGAACACGGTGTAGACCTGTTAAAGCTCCTGACATTTCATAACGGTGCATAGTGCCAAGCTCAGCAATCCGAATCGGCAGATCACGGTAACTGCGCATATCGCTTTTATAAACCATCATGTGATGCGGACAGTTCATTGGACGTAGGACAAGCTCCTCATTGTCCATCACCATTTTGGGGAACATATCCTCGCTGTAATGATCCCAGTGACCGGATGTTTTGTACAACTCAACATTAGCGAGAACTGGCGTGTAAACGTGTTGGTAACCCAGACGCTCTTCTAGATCGACAATATAACGCTCCATTGTACGTCTTAATTTAGCTCCGTTCGGCAGCCAAAGTGGTAATCCTTGCCCAACCTCACGTGAAAAAGCAAACATTTTAAGCTCTCTGCCCAGCTTACGGTGATCACGTTTCTTAGCCTCTTCCAAAAGATGCAAATGCTCATCCAGCTGCGCTTTCTTAGGGAAAGCAGTACCGTAAATACGTTGCAGCATTTTGTTCTTCGCATCTCCACGCCAGTAAGCACCAGCAACGCTCAATAATTTGAACGCTTTGATTCGGCCAGTTGATGGCAGATGCGGTCCGCGGCATAAATCAAAGAATTCACCTTGGTCATAGATAGTTAGTACCGAGTCTTCCGGCAGATCACGAATCAATTCCAGCTTAAATGGATCTTCCATTTCAGTGAAAATGCGAATCGCTTCCTCGCGGGAAACAACGCGGCGAGTAATCGCCAGGTTCTCACCGGAAATACGCTCCATTTCCTTCTCGATTTTCACCAAATCTTCAGGATTAAGCGGTGTTTCCAAATCGATATCATAGTAAAATCCGTCTTCAATGACAGGTCCAATCCCTAATTTAACCGCTTTTTCACCATAAATACGTTTAATCGCCTGAGCCATCAAATGCGCTGTGCTGTGACGATACATCTCTAATCCCGCTTCACTATCGAGTGTTAGAATTTCTACGTCTGCATCATTTTCCAAGGAAAACGACAGATCCACGGATTTCCCGTTAACTTTGCCGCCAATCGCATTTTTCTTCAGTCCGGATGAAATGGATTCCGCCACTTGTTCAATGGTCGTTCCAACTGCGTACTCTCTCACTGCGCCATCTGGTAATTTTACTTGAACAACCATTTTTGTTCCTCCTATAGGTTCATTTTTGAACGCAAAAAAGCACACTGCATCCCAAAAGGGACGAGTGCGCTCAGCTCGTGGTTCCACCCTAGTTCGATTCGCTGCATACCCACAGGGGTAAGGCGAATCCTCATCAGCATTCGGTAACGGGAATGACTCCGGTATTGTATACTAACGATCCTGCAAGTCAGGTCGAATTCCACAACACGGCTACAAAGGGGTAAACGATCTGAATAGCTGAAGGAGATTGCAGCCTAGTCTCCTCTCTCTGAGCAGTTCTTGCAGAAAGTTCATGTCTTTGATATTAACGCCTTCGATCACTATTATAATTGCCTCTTCGCTCAAGGTCAAGGGGATAGTTGATCCTGTTTCTTGGCTTCACCCAAGAAGATGTCACAAGTTCGGCAATAGGAGCAGACCGTTGTTCGATCTTCAAATATTTGTATAATCGTCTTGATGATCGTTAATTCAGGATCTCGCGTATGGATGTAGATATTTGCCGGAGATACCGTGATGAGTGTGCTAACAATCATGTCCTCGAAATTAATATCTTTTTCAAGTACTTCTAGCTTAAAGGTTGTATCAAATTCATTCGCGTCTATGAGTTCAAGCTGATCATTCAAGATGACAAACTCATGCCCGCCTTTATGTATAAGATGAGCAACGGGGATCTTGGCTTCCTGAATATATACAAAGTACTGCAATAGAGAAATAAATTCCTGATACTGGCGATCCATCATAAATTCATCAATGGCATACTCAGCTATCTCTCGCAGCTCCTCGGTATAATCCTGTAAGCGAAATTTGAGAAAACCATCCAAGCTCAGCCGCGGAGTTTCCTCCAGAGATTGCACGAGCTGCTCCGATAACATTTGTTTGCGGCGAAGTCTTGCTGAGCTGCCATTCAAAACAGGAAATTCCTCAATGACCGTCTCCGCACACATGGATTGCTTGCAGTACCCTTCTATGGCTTCCAAATCGTCTATGGCTTCATATTTAAACTCTTTAACAATCAAATCACGCAAAATAAGCGACTCTTTCTCTGCGATGATATGATCCGCCAAAACGCCAGCCAGTCCTTCCCTTACTTCTTTGTGAATGGAAGAAATATCTCTTTCCTTCATCCTCACTTCTATTCGAATGTAAGCATGTGTTTCATGTAGATCAAATGGGGCTGTCACTCCACTTTCAGTGATATGTAAAAGCTGCAGCTCACGTTCTATCTGAGCGCTTAGCGAACGTACATAGGCCTCATCGGCATTCATTACAACAATGGCAAACAGTTCCATAGGCTAACTCCTTTCATCAATACGTCCTCCTCCTAAGAGTATATGGTCGATAGGAATCAGATATACAACGAACAATTTGCCATTTCCATTCCTCTTTTTTGTCGAATCTTTAGTTAATATATTCCAATCTCGCAGATTCGTGTTATGATACCTGTAATAGTGCCGAGCAAGCAAAAAAACGCGTCCAAGTTGGAGGCGTTTTTTGTATTTATTAGCTAGTTTTGCATCACGACATCTTTATTGTCTTCTGCCATTATCATAAGTATGATTCAAAAATACTTTTTACAAGCAAGAATGGAAGTGCACCAATTGAGACAAAAGCATAAAAAAATCCTTGAAGAAAATTTTTGAATAGTTTCACAAGAACCACTCCTATCAATTTTGTCTAAATTGTGAACTACTTCAATTATACTCCTTTTTCAGAAACAAACATGAAAATAACATTAATTTTTTTCATAACTTGTCCAAGTAAATTCATGCGCATTTAAAACGAAAAGAGAGCAGCCGCAGCTACTCTCCAAATTACTTTATTAGTTTTGCATTACGAAATCTTTATCAATAACGAGCGACTCGTCATCAAACACACGCAATGTTTGGTACTTCGTATTCCGCTGAGCTGGAATTTTACCTGCTTCGCGAATGATTCGCAGCGTGGAGTTAACGTTGACCTTGTGCGTTGTACCCGCCGCGGAGACTACGTTCTCCTCAATCATCGTACTTCCAAAGTCGTTGCAGCCGTAGCTGAGTGTTTGCTTGCCAACTTCAGGTCCCATCGTCACCCACGACGATTGGAAGTTAGGAATGTTATCCAGCATAATTCGGCTAATCGCCAGCGTCTTCAAATACTCCTCAGGCGTGACTTTCTCTGCCTTCATGTTCGTATTATCCGGTTGGAATGTCCACGGAATAAAAGCTAGGAAGCCTGGTGTATTCAGCTTCTGCAGCTTAACATCATCTTGCGCATCACGGATACGCAGCATATGAAGCGCGCGCTCTTCCATGGATTCGCCAAAACCGATAACCATGGTACCTGTTGTATGCATACCAATTTTGTGAGCGGTTTGCATAACGTCCATCCAATCGCGCCATGAACCTTTCAGCTTACTAATTTTGCGTCTAGTGCGATCATCCAGAATTTCTGCGCCGCCACCTGGCAAAGAATCGAGTCCAGCTTCGTGCAATTGACGAACGACTTCCTCTAAAGATAAACCATCCGAAACATCTTTCATTTTCATAATTTCAGCTGGTGAGAAAGAATGCATCGTAATGTCAAAACGTTTCTTAATCTCCCGAAGGATATTCGTGTAATAGCTGAATGGAAGATTCGGATTCGTGCCGCCCTGCATGAGGATTTCGGTCCCATCTACATCCAGAGTCTCTTGGATCTTCTGGAAAATGGTTTCATCCGGCAATACGTAACCTTCTGATGAACCAGGTGGACGGTAAAACGCACAAAATCTGCAATAAACGTCACAAATATTCGTATAGTTAATATTCCGCCCAATGACGAATGTCGTTATAGGATCGGGATGCCATTTCTTCATAATCTGATTGGCGGTGTCGCCAATCTTCTCTATTTGATCGGATTCGAAAAGCGTAATACATTCCTCTATATCAATTCGTCCGCCTGACTGTGCTTTATATAGAATGCGATCAATCGGTTTCATAGCTACTCACTCCTTTACTTTCTGAAGGCTTGTATCCACTCATCGTACCATATTCATGCCAAAAAAGCAGCAATATGCTGCTTTTACCAAGGCGTATTCCATTTCAAATATGAATAATTTTCGAATTAATGGAGGTCTAACCGCGAAGGGCTTGTTCCAAATCTTCAATAATGTCTTCGATATCTTCAAGACCTACCGAATATCGCACAAGACCGTCTGTAATGCCGCGCAGTAAGCGAACTTCTTTCGGCATCGAGGCATGCGACATCATAGCCGGATAGGACAAGATGCTTTCCACTGCGCCCAAGCTTACCGCTACGAGTGGAATACGTACTTTGCTCAATAGCTTTTTCGCTTTCTCGCCAGAACCAACATCGAACGAAACAACTGCTCCATAGCCTAAAGACTGCTTTTCATGAACGTCTCTACGAGGGTGGTTCGGAAGTCCCGGGTAGTAAACAACATCAATATCAGGCTGCTCTGAAAGCCAATTTGCCAGTCTACGAGCACTAGTTTCGGACATTTCCATACGAGCTCGCAAGGTTTTCATTCCACGGATCAACAGCCAAGAATCTTGAATGCCAAGTACGTTCCCCATACCATTCTGGATTTGTTTCATTCTGCGACCTAGATTGTCGTTAGCGACTACAGCCAACCCAGCAAGAACGTCACTGTGTCCGCCGAGGAACTTCGTTGCGCTGTGCAGAACAATATCAATGCCCAGCTCGATTGGACGCTGATGATAAGGTGTCATGAACGTATTATCCAGCATCGTAAGCAAATCGTGCTCTTTAGCAAAAGCAGCGACTTCGGCGATGTCTGTAATTCGTAGTGTCGGATTCGAAGGTGTCTCGATAAATACGGCTCTTGTGTTAGATCTCAGTGCTGCACGTACTTGGGCGATATCTGTCATATCAACGAATGTTGACTCAACACCCATACGATTCATAATCGTTGTAAGTAAGCGATAAGTACCACCATATACATCTTCGGTACAAATAACATGATCACCCTGCGACAACAGCATGAAGGCTGATGAAATAGCCGCCATACCCGAGGCGAAAGCAAATCCGCGTGTACCGCCTTCGAGTAATGCAATGTAGTCTTCCAGAGCTTGCCGGGTTGGATTGCCGGAACGGGTATAGTCATACTCTGGTGAGACTTCTAAGTCGGCTTGATGAAAGGTCGAGGCTTGATACAGAGGCACACTGGATGCCCCTGTTACTTCATCGATCTCTCCACCGAAATGAATGAGCTTCGTTGCGAATTTGCCATGCGGCTTACGTTTATCATCTTGTGGATGGCTCATTATAGCGAATCTCCTTCCAATTCGGCTTGTGCCTTGCTGAGAGCATTCGAAAGATCCGCAATCAGATCATCAATATGCTCGATGCCAACAGAGAAACGTAGAAGACGGTCATCTACACCGATTTGCTGACGAATTTCGAGTGGAATATCTGCATGTGTTTGTACAGCTGGATAGGTCATAAGTGATTCGACACCGCCTAAGCTTTCCGCGAAAGCAATGAGCTGGATGTGACGAAGAATCGGTTCAATCAGTCTTGCATCCTTTACTTTAAAGGAGAAAATGCCTGTGTTTCCACTCGACTGCTTATTTTGAATCGTATAACCAGGGTGCGTTTCAAGCGCTGGGTAGTATACTTCACCGATCAGCGGGTGTTCCAATAAGAACTTCGCGATTGCCGTTGCATTCTGCTCATGACGCTCCATGCGAAGCGCAAGCGTCTTCATTCCCCTCATAAGGAGCCAGCTGTCTTGCGGTCCAAGCACAGCACCAATGGAGTTGTGCAGGAAAGCCATCTGCTCCGAGAGCTCTTTGCCCTTGGTCACGATGAGACCAGCGAGCACGTCATTATGACCGCCGAGGTACTTGGTCGCGCTATGAATGACGATATCAGCACCAAGCTCAATAGGACGTTGCAGATACGGTGTTAACAAGGTATTATCGACAATCGATACGATGCCCTTCTTACGAGCCCAAGTACACACAAGCTCAAGGTCTGTAATCATCATCAATGGATTCGTCGGTGTCTCAATGACAAGCCCTTTGGTATTCGGCTGGTACGCCGCTTCCAGCCCATCTAAATCATTCGTGTCCACATACGTAGCAGTCACACCAAAGCGCGACATGATTTTCTCAAGCAGACGGTACGTACCGCCATATAAATCCAAGGAAACAATCAGATGATCTCCTTGGCTGAAATAAGCAAAAATGGTTTGCAGCGCAGCCATTCCTGAGGAACAAGCAAAGCCCGCATCTCCAGACTCCAACTGAGCAATAGCATCCTCGAGCACCTTGCGTGTTGGGCTTTTCGTACGTGCATAGTCGAATCCTGTACTTTGCCCAAGCTTCGGATGACGGAACGCAGTAGCTTGGTAGACTGGGAAGCTGATAGCTCCAGTAACGGGTTCTTCAATAGAGCCAATTTGGGCGAGACGACTTTCGATTTTCAACAAAGGGAGTTCCTCCTCAGGGATATGGTTTCGAATTACAATTGCGAGCTTGCCAAGCTTTCGTTGATGTTAGCGTTCAATTCAAATGGTGTTTCTTGATAGACATAGTAATTCAACCAATTGGAGAACAGAAGATTCGCATGCGCTCTCCAAGTATTATAAGGCTGTCTGCTCGGATCATTATTCGGGTAATAATTTTTGGGGATCTCGATTGTAAGCCCTTTACTCACATCCCGATCGTACTCCCATTTCAATGAACAAGCATCATATTCCGAATGTCCTGTTACGAAAATATGCTTCCCATCTCGCGTTGCGGCGATATAAACACCGGACTCCTCAGATTCCGATAAAATTTCCAAATCAGGACATTGTTCAATGTCTTCACGACTAATATCCGTATGACGCGATTGTGGTACATGAAAGACTTCATCAAAGCCGCGCAGCAGCTTTGTATTCGGTACCTGAACAGTATGAGGAAATACACCGAACATCTTGTTCTCGAGCGCAAACTTTCGCACACCGAAATGATGATACAAGCCCGCTTGAGCTGCCCAACAAATATGCAAGGTAGAAGTGACGTTGTGCTTGCTCCAATTCAGGATTTGCGTCAATTCCTCCCAGTAATTCACATCTTCGAATTCCATCTGTTCGACAGGAGCACCCGTGATAATCATGCCATCCAGCTTTTCATCTTTAATATCGTCAAATGTTTTATAAAACATTTCCAAATGCTCGACGGAAGTGTTCTTAGAAGTATGAGTTTTAGGATGCAGAAGCACGAATTCCACCTGCAATGGCGTATTCCCGATTAAGCGCAGCAGCTGCGTCTCCGTCGTTTCTTTGGTCGGCATCAAATTCAATAAAGCAATCCGAAGTGGACGTATATCCTGGTGATACGCGACAGATTCATCCATGGTGAAGATGTTCTCTTGGTTTAAAATTTCTTTGGCAGGCAGGTTGTCAGGAATCTTGATCGGCATCCTGTTCACTCCTCTTCATAAGTTTTATTTGGGAAATAAATGCAAAAATGACCTTCTCTGGAATCAGAGAAAGGCCATGGAAAATCAAAGTCAATGTCCTTCTCTTATCTCCCAGATTCGCTTTAATCAGCGTTTCCGCAAGAATTAGCACCGTGCTCCCCTTTGCTTGCAAAGGTTTGTCGGTTGCCGGGTGTCATAGGGCTAGTCCCTCCACCTACTCTTGATAAGAAAATGTAACGTATGCGATTAAAATTATCATACTATAAATTCAATCAAAGTCAAGGCATGAAACGCTTGTCATTAGAAATTAAAGCAAAGAAATTGCAACGGTTTGTCCCCTTGTGAAACAATTGATACAAAACGTCTCAAAAAAATATGTTTAAGCCAGCAAAAAAACGGGTTATATGATATTAAAACAACGAAATATATATAACAACACCCTATTTTATAAATCTTATTTCATGAAAAGAGGTCATTTATGTCAACCCAAACGATCGATAGCTTCTCCGCTTTTGCTTCATTGAATCGCTTTTTCGCCCTGATTGAAACCACAAAACCAACGATTCAACAAGCAGAAGATGCTGCTGCCCTGTTATGCCGTATCTATGGTGCTAACAGTGAAGAAGAACTGCTGCAGCGCGGTGATCCTGAATTAATTGAGATTTACAAAGAAATTAAAAATAAAATTTTAAAAGCCGCCATGTAAGTCATGGTGGCTATTTTTTTGACACCGACTGAGCGTTATCTCCATACTTTATCTTAACAACAATCTACCCAGTTTCTGCAAACTTTTATGGCTTGAAACGTGATATATGAAGGGTTATACTAGACAAGTATTCGACACGGACGAAAAAGGAGGGCATACGTTTGGACGGAGAACCGAGGAGTAGAACCTGCAAGGATCTTAAACAATTTAATAGTGTAGGAATGCAGTCGGTTATTCCTTCATCCGGAGCCTTGCTCTAAAAAGATGAACTAACCGACTGATTCCATTCAAAGGGGTGGATCAGATGAAAACACGGTGGGTTCAGAATGGCATTTTTACGTTGGTTGATGACGTGACTGTCGCCCTAACACCTCCAGAAAGAGGCTTTTATTGGATTGATGCAGGGGTAGAGGACTTAGAGATCCTTCAACCTTTGTTCCATCTTCATGATTTGGCCGTGGAGGATTGCTTAAGCGAAGAGGAACAACGTCCCAAAATTGAGTTCTACGATTCCCATTATTTTATCGTTATTAATAGTATTCGATTTGATGATGAAGAAATTTTCCTTCGCGCACTTAATCTATTTCTAAGCAGACATGTTATTATTACCGTTACTAGACAAAAAATCAATGAACTTCGAGCTTTGAAACCTTTTCTCTGGGAAGAGGAAGTAAACAGCGCCGATCGTTTCCTATACCATCTGGTCGATCTTGTCGTCGATAATTATGTGGCGGTCGGTGACCGTATCGAGGCCAAGATTGAAAAGCTGGAAGAAGACATCCTGGTGGCAACGAAGAAGTCGCATTTGAATGAAATTATTGGACTTCGCTCAGAGATTCTATGGCTCAAAAAAGTACTTGTTCCTCAACGCGATGTCATTGGAACACTTGGTAAAAAAGAGCTTAGACTGATTGACCATCAGCTGCAAAAATATTTCGGAGACATTTATGAAAATGCCGTAAAGATCGTGGATACGTTTGATACGCTGCGCGATCTCATGGGCAACTTACGAGAAGCCTATCAGTCCAGCGTCGCTAACCGCGCGAATGAGATCATGCGCGTTTTCACAGCAACTTCGACGATCTTCATGCCTTTAACGTTCATTACCGGCGTGTTCGGGATGAATTTTGATAACATTCTCGGGCTTCATGTGGCTCATGGCGATGAAATTGTGTTGGCGTTCATGGGTGCATTGGGCATAGGCATGTATGTATTATTTCGCAAAAAAGAATGGCTGTAGTTACTTTTGCATAGTCGTTAAGGTAAGGGCTTCTTGGAGCAAAATGCTGCTATCAAGGAGCCCTTTTTGTCCTGCTTAAATCAACTTAATTTTAACAAATTTTCGTTTCCCCACCTGAATAATATCCCCATCCTTTGGGGTTATTTGTTCATGAATTTGCATGATCTTCTGTTCATTGATCTTCACTGCCCCTTGTTCCACACTGCGTCTTGCTTCTCCGTTGGAAGCTTGCAGTTCTAGTAATACGAGAAGCTTAATGATGGAGATTGAGCCTTCTTCCTGCTGGCTGATGCTTAGAGTCATTTCTTCGATGTCTTCGGGCAAAGCTCGCTTTTGGAACACGGTTATAAAATGCTGTTCAGCCTCTTCTGCTGCCTGCGCACCATGATACATTTGCACGTATTCCTTAGCTAGCTTCATCTTGGCATCTCTCGGATGGATGGCACCTGCTTCTAGTCCTCGTTTGAGATCATGCAGGGATTCATTTGAGATGGCCGTTGTTAACTCGTAGTATTTGGTCATGAGCGAATCCGGAATCGACATCGTTTTGCCGAAAATTTCGTTAGGAAGCTCATCGATGCCAATGTAATTTCGCAAGCTTTTGCTCATTTTTTGAACACCATCCAAGCCTTCGAGCAGCGGCATCAGAATCGCCACCTGTCCATCTTTAATCTCATAAGCGCTTTGGAGCGTTCGGCCCATCAAAATATTGAAGGTTTGATCCGTTCCGCCTAGCTCAATGTCACTTTCAAGAGAAACGGAGTCATAGCCCTGCATTAAAGGGTAGAAAAACTCATGAACGTGAATCGGCTGGTTAGCCGCGTATCTTTTGGCAAAGTCATCCCGCTCCAGCATACGCGCAACCGTTACTTTACCTGCTAGCTTCAGCACATCATCGAATCTAAGCGCTCCAAGCCAAGATGAATTGTAGTAAAAAGTGGTCTTGGTCAAATCTAATATTTTGGACAATTGCGTCTGATACGTTTGCGCATTGTGCTTAACATCTTCCTCTGACAGCTGTTTACGTGTCTCTGACTTTCCGGTAGGATCCCCAATCCGTCCTGTGAAATCTCCGATAATGAGTTGAACCTCGTGTCCCAAATCTTGAAATTGACGCAGCTTCTGCAAAACAACGGTGTGACCAATATGAATATCCGGTGCAGATGGATCTAAGCCAAGCTTCACTTTTAACGGCTTTCCTGTAGCCACGGCGTGCATGATCTTTTGCTTGAGTGCTTCCTCAGGCACGATTTCGGCAGCGCCCCGCCCAATGACAAGCAATTGACGTTCCACTTCTTGCTGCTGTATTTCGGTAAGCTGATCCCATGTCAACATAGTATTAATCCCTCCTCATATGATAAAAACAAAAAAGACAACCATCGCGTCCACAAAGGGACGAGAAGGTTGTCTCGCGGTACCACCCTAATTAAAGAGAAGGATTCGCGCTCTCATTCGCAAATTTCTCTTTCACTTAGATTTATAACGACAAATGAATGCCGGGTAAAAGCTACTGATGCTCTAACGAGCATGTTCCCTTAACCAACTCAGAACTGTAATTCGGAGCCATACTTGCATCGGTTTGCACCCTACACCGACTCTCTGCAGCAGCGGCATTTCTCCTACTTCGGGCATAGCCCATGTTCGTCATCGCTTTCATTGATATTTAGATTATTGACCATTTAATCATATAATCCTAATCAATGTCAATACTAGCTAGCTCGCAGCTTGAGAAGCAAACCTTTCCTTCTCCCTGCGGAAGCGCAACCGAAGCAAGCGCAGCCACTCATAGGCGCGGTCAAGTTCTTTGCCTTTGAGCTCCTCCGTACCGATGATGCGCTGCAGCACCGGCTTCAGGTAGCGGTCACCTTCCGATTCGAAGGCGTTCCAGGCTTTGATTTGCTCTTCTTCCGGGATCGAAGCCAGCTCCGCTTCTACAAGCGGATCCATATCGTATCCCTCTCGCTCCAAATCCTCCACCCAAAGCAGCAGTTCCCTGCGCGGCATCGTTAGCACTGCTTGCAAATCCGCCAAGCTTCCTCCGCTAGCAACAATCTCAAGAAGTTTGCGCTTGCTTACCTCACGGTCAAGCTCAGTTCGCAGCTTTTGCTCCTTCTGAGCGTGTAGCCAGGCCTCAAACTTCACTGTGTCCACGCTTTTTGCTACCCAATCTAAAGGAAAGCCATTCAAACGTGTATACTCAGCGGTGAGATTGAGCACATCTGCCGCATACATGGTCGTCTTTTGCTCGCCGAAGCCAGGAATTTGCTGCAGCTCTTCCTTGCTCTGAGGCAGGAAGACTGAGATCATGCGAAGGACACGATTCGTAGCGAGAATATACGGTGCTTTCCCCTCACGGGCAGCTTGTTCGCGCCTCCAAGCGCGGAGCGTTTCGTACACTTCCTCACTTGGATTTTCTTCGCAGTAGTAAGTCAGCATCTGTGTCATTCTAGCTTTGCCTGACAATCCTTGCGCTGATTCCAAATCCGTACTAACAAGCGGACGGAAACCGGAACGAACTTTATCCCGCAGCCCCTGACGGAAAGCACTCAGCATCTCATCCCAGCTCACCCCTTGATACCACTGATCTTGCTGAATTTTGCCAGCGCTATCAGGCTCATTCCAATAGACATTCCAAATGCCTTGTTCTTCCCCAATCGACACTTGTGCCGATGTAACGCGATGATCCCCCGCTTCTTTTTCCAAAGTGTTCAGAAATACAATATTCATACCTTCTCCTCCAAACGATGACTAAAAATAGGTTCAGAAAAACGAAAAAGCACCTCTTCAGCAGTTAGCTGAAAAGGTGCTTCCCTTTTTCTAATATCCAAATCATACCATGTTTGTCAGATGGGCGCAAGATATGTTTTGTTGACAAGCTTTTTTCGGTTATAATGAGATGCATACTAGAAAGAGAATGGAGGGCCCTCATGTCTGATTATGACTTTTTATACGACCATCAGGAAGAAACAACAACGCGTTTCGTTTGTTTCGTTGGCAACGCATTGCATCGATTTGATCTGGCAATTATGACGACATCCCGTTATTTCGGCAAAAAGCTTGTTATTGATTTGCAATCCGGACGCAGTGCAGTTATTGGTCCAGATGATCTGGCTGAAGAAGGATATTTAGAACATGTGTATAAACTGAATGAGGAACAAGCGCTAGAACTTAATGAATTCTTGTCGCAAATTATTGGTTCCATTCATTTTACGGATATTTAAGCTATCTGCGGGGGACACTGGAAAAAGCATAGCAACCTGATAAGGAGGCTTTATCCATGATTGACGAATCCCCCCAATTAGCTAAGAAAACAGAAGCAAAAGGCTTCATCCCTGAATACCGCGATGACTTCACTGATCTAGAGACGGTTGAGTCGCAGCGCAATGACCTAATTCCAGAGGAGTTCCCAGAAGGTCCTTATGGCACTAGCCTAAATACAGAATCGCTGGGAAAAAGTACACCATGGCGTAAAGATCAACGTCCGCCTAATCAATATTCTTACGAAAATCACGAGCTGCATGAAGGCATTAAGCGGGATTATCCAGGTGAAGACGATTATCGAAACGAACCTACAAATGAAGAATAAGCTCTTATAAAAAATAAGCGAGCCGAACGTTTGATATTACAGACGTTTGGCTCGTTTTTTTGTTTTTTAGATGTGGATAGAACCCATCAAGTTGCAAAACATACAACAATTTTCTTTACTTTAGTGTTTAAAGCTATCCAGTGTTGTAGAAAGTGCAACATGTTTGCTTAAATTGGAGCTATTTCACTCGATTTAATGGAAATTGTTGTATGACGTACAACATCTTCACCATTTACACTTCTAAAAGGAGAAAATTGTTGTATTTACTACAACATTCTCACCTATTTTACTTAGAAAAAGGGATAGTGCTGATATGCGGCGCCGGGCCAGGGGGATTAGGATCCATTGGATCCGCCCGGGTTGTAACCATTTTTGTATAAAATGTGTTCTGTCACAGTCCTATTCTTAACATACTGATCCATGAATGCCCATGCCTCCGCATTGGCTGTTTCTGATGCTGTTCCTGTGAACCCGTGGCCCTGCCCGGGAACAACCTTGAAGTCAACGACACTAACACCCGCTGCTGTTAGTTGATTAGCAAATGTAACGCTATCCGTATAGGGAATCGTAGAATCCGCGTCTCCATGCCGGATCCAGAATGGCGGATCATCCGGAGATGCATACGTACCGGGCATGGCGAGTCTTGCCTGATCTGGCACCGTGAAGGCTTTGTTCCCGCCTAGAAGCGCCGTTACCGAGCTATAGCTATTCGCAAAAGCAGTCGTGAAATCAGCAGGCCCAAACCAGTCTGCCACCGCCTGCACTTTATCGGAATATTCCTGCCAGCCTCCTGAGCCTTCCAGATCTGGCACATGTACCGTATTTCCATTATCGAGAACCACCTGATCACTCGTTAAGAGATCCCCAGAAGTACCGAGCAGCGAAGCAAGATGGCCTCCCGCCGATGAACCCCAGACGCCAATACGGTCAGGATCAATATGATATTGAGCGGCATGTGCTCGCAAATACCGAATGGCTAATTTCACATCCTGGATCTGAGCCGGAAAAGGCGCCTCAGGAGTCAGGCGGTAGTCAAGCGAAACGCCGATATATCCTCTCTTGGTCACATATCCGCATATGTTAGCCAATGCTTGTTTCCTGTCCCCGTGATTCCAGCCTCCACCATGTATATAAACAACGACAGGCATTGGAGCCGCAGGCAGAGTACTAGGAACCGCTATCGACGTATATATGGGGCGGGTACCAGCTGTTCCAATTTCTACATCTTCATACAAAGTAACACCGTCTGGTACGGGAAAAGGTACCGGGTCCGTGGTTTGCGGAGGTGTGGGAACCGGTGAGACTGCTGGCGGGATGCCCGGAATAGCTTGCCCTGTAATTGACACACTGTCCATATACATATTCGCCTGCATGGCATCTCCCACTCTGAATCTTATCTTAAGATTAGGATTGTTGTTGGCATCCGCTCCTAATGCCCACGTCTTCAGTTTGTTGGATTCGCTGTTTTTTTGCTCAGCAGTACCTTGGGCCAGCTTGAATTCTTCTAAAGTCGTCCAGCTGCTTCCTCCATTCCCTGACCACTCCACGACCATACTACCACAAATATAAGATGATGCTCTTGTAAAATAGCTCAGCTTGATGTTCCCATATCCAGTCGTATTGAGCGGCAAGGTTAGTGCATCGTTAGAATCAATTTTGACGAAATTGGGCAGAGATGGAGCACTCGTTGACGTTGATGTTTTGGCGGCGCTTCCCCCAGCGCCTTCCTGTAACCAGGGTGATGGTATGGATACACTGCCCTCTGAACCGTAATTATCAGGATCATCGAAATTGTCGGAGAAGAATTCGATTTCCGGCCCTTCAGGCTGTGGGATAGAAGGCTCATCAGGTGTGCTGGAAATCGCTATGCCTCTAACTACCACATCATCTATATAGATGTTGCCTGTTAGCGCTGAGTCCACGCTGAATCTCACTCTGACATCCGGAAGATTATCAATAGGTGTGTACGTGGCTGCCGTGATGGTATAGGTTCTTTGTTCAAAAGAGCCTTGCGCTCTATTAATGGGATCCAAAGTGAACCAAGTGGAACCTCCGTTTGAGGAATACTCCACCTTTACGCCACCTGCTGTAACACTTGATTTGTACCAGTAACTCAACTGAATATTTTGGTATCCAACCGTACTAAGACGTAGGCTTAGCGAATCGGTGGCATCTATTTTTATACCATAGGTACCTGAATGCATGCCGCTAGTTGTCGTCTTCACCAGACTTCCATTCAGACCTTCTTGTGACCACTGGGATCGCGAAGTTGTTGGGACTGCAACGCCGTTACCATATTCAAAGCTGTCATAAAAGAGCTGTGTGTCTACCGGTTCAGCCGAAAGCGGTTTCATTTCAAACATTGGTGAAACAACGGTCATCAGTAGCATGATGCATAGAGCTATACGTATCTCAATACTTCGCAGAAAGTACTTCATTTATCTCCCTCGCTTTCCTAGTTATCAGTTCTTCGTTCTCGATAGATTAACGCCATCATTTTTGTTAAATCTTTCCGTAGCTTCTTTGATGACATCATTACCGCCTTTTTGCTTCCACTCTTCTAAAACTTTCGGATAGTCCGAGATCGGTTCCTTTCCATAAACCATTTTCAAAACATGAGTGAGAATAACAGGCGGAAGCTTATCTCCCGTTGGCGCAAGATCAGGATTCTTCAAATATCCCTTCAGCTGCGGATCGAACTGGATACCGTCACGTCCTTCTTTGGCCAATACCGTATCATACAGTTTCATCAGACCTTGCCCCTCAGGCGTAAGACTCAAAGTTCCTTTGTTATAAGTCGTATCCTGAACTAACCAGAGTAAAATTTGTCTATAAGTCTCCTCATCTACATCCTTAGCGTTCGTTGGCGCTTTATAATTGAGTTTGCCATTCTCTTCCGTGTAATTCTCACCTTTAATACCAAAGGTAAAAAATTTCTCCGCCTCGTCACTAACCATCCAATCGAAAAATTTAATGATAGCTGCTGGATCCTTTGCACTTTTATTAATCAAATAAGCTCTAGTCACGTTACCGACAAGCCGCAATCCGCCCTTGCCGTCAGGTCCAGTTGGAGATGAAATCAATTTCATCTTCCCGGTTGCCACGTTTTCTCTCAACTGCTGATCCCATTGAATCAACAAGTTGGCATTCATGTTCCATATCCCTGCTTTTCCGGCTAAAATATCGTTTTTGAACTTGGTCGGATTGATGGTTTCAAACTCTTTATTCATCAAGCCTTCATCCACCATCGTTTTATAGGTTTGAATGGCCTTTTGCATATTTTCTACGTTAAAGAACTTTGGAACGATTTGATCGCCCTGCTTCATAAAGAAGTTACCGAAAACATCATAAGCCCCGAAGAAAGCATCCGAATACACGAAATCTTCTCGTCCCATATATGGATTCTCAACACCTAATTTCTTGAACGCACGCATAACGTTGAGGTAATCATCAACCGTTTTGGGCTCTGGCAGTCCCGTTTTTTCTAATAAATCTGTACGGATCCAAGTCGCTCTTCTGGAAGGATTCGATAACCACTCTGGTATCGCGTAGATATTCCCTTTGGCGTCCGTTTCTTTTTCCCATGCTTCTTTCGGTATTTTTTTCAAAAGGTTCTTGCCGTGCTTTTCTAATAAATCGTTTAAAGGTAGAAATACACCAGCCTGCACTGACCCTGCCAATTGCGGATTCGTCAAGCCCGAGCTCGCCTGAACAACATCAGGTATATCATGGATGGCGAACATCTGGATCATCTTTTGATCGAATTCTTTGTGAGACATTAAGCGGATGTCCAAATCTGTATTCGTTAGCTCCTCCAGCTTCTTTACCCATTTCTCTTCGTTAATGTTCGGGTGATTTTCCGCATACGAAATATTCCCGGACCGGAAGGATATCGAGAAGGCCGCCTTCCCACCCTCAGGCTTGCCTGCGGTTGCTGTTTCCTGTTTCCCTGCCTGCGAGCATCCTGCTGCGGTTGCGGCAAGCAAAGATGCACTGATTATGGATAAAAGCCACTTCTTTCTCATATCAATCTCCTCCTATTTGGAAATAACTCCATGTTTCACTTGCCATTCTCGCAGCTTATTTACAGTTGGAAGCATGAACCCTGCCAACTTTTCTCCCATCAAAATATGGCCATAATCGGAAGGATGAATGAGATCGCTAGTCAACGCAGTAAAGTCATCCATGATCTTGCTCCCGTCCAACAAGTGCAGGAAAGGGTGGCTTCTATTTGCCGTATATTGCGCTAAGATTTCGTTATAGTGTCTTTCAGCCTCGCTGTAAGCATGGTTATAATCACTGAAATACGTAGCCCGATTTGGATAAATATAGGTTAGAAATACTTGCTTCTCCGGGTGCCTTTCAATGATACGGTCCAGTAAATAGGATGAGCGTCGTTCAAATTCCTCCGTAGAAACTACCGCTCGCATGTTAACACCAATCTCAAGATAGACCATATCCCAGTCATTTCGTTCCGCAATATGATCTGACAACTCTTTTTCGCAGAAGCAGGATCCGCTAAGTCCTAAGTTACATGCATCAATTTCAAGACGTCGGGCAGCTTGCTGTATATAGCCGTTGTAATGGCTTAAAGCTCCTGCCCCTTGCGTTATTGATGAGCCGTAAGCTAGAAGTGTCAACTGAGGCATCTCATGCTTATGAGGAGGCCTCACTTCAAACCCGAATGCATCGATATCATAGAAAACAGCGCTAAACCGTTCAAAGAAAATGCGCCAAACATTAGAAGAGAACGCCCTATTGTTCAGCTTCTCCGGGATTACTTGAGCAAACCTTTCAGGCTCTTCCAACTGGATCGTTGTTACAACACCCGCCTCCAGCTCATGAGATGAATGGAAGAAGTCGCCTTTGAAAACCAGCACTTTACCATTCGTATCCTGCGAAGCAAGCACCACTTGTACATACTTCGCTTCTGTAACAAATCGAAGCTCGCAGCCGTTCGACTGTACCGCCTTCGTTCTGCCCTTCACCGTTAAGCTGTGACGAACATGCTTCGGAAACCGGTGTAATCGAAGTCCCGGCAGGTATGGCAGTTGTTCAAGTTCCGTGACATTGTGAAAATAAACACCATTATGCTGCATGTTAGTTACCCTACCTATCATTTCACTTTATTTCTGACTCGTATCTAACTCATATATTTATGATATCATCAATGTAAGCGCAGCCAACATGGTTTTCTTTGGTTCGACTTGTGATTTTATGGGGTAGAAACAAAAAAAGTACAAGCTCTTTTGGATGAGCCTGCACCTACGTTTACCTATGAAAAATACTTAGGAGGAATGAATGATGTTGCTTTCTTTAGCTTCAATCAACAATTGTTCCAATCTGGTGCTAAGCGCTGCACTATTTTGCAGACCCGATAAAAATAACATAATATCACGCTGGATGCTTTTTAATTGGTAATTGCTGAGGCCCAATTCCGTAATTAGCCGAAACGTCGGGATAATTTCCCTATATAGAAAAAATCTAGACGGACGATAGCCCGACTCCTCCCCCTCCCACTCCATGGCACGTCGGTGAGCGGTAATATTCAACGTTTTGCGGCGAAGCATTAATTGAATCTCATAAGAGGTCAGAAAGTCGACCAGCAGCTTTGCTGCCTCTTTGTGAGAAGAACGGCTGTTAACAGCTAGTCCATTAATAATGAGCAGCGTACTCGAATCCTGCAATCCCGGTAATGGGGAGACCTCGAAGGGAATGTTAGAATCTCGCAGCTGATTTAAGAAAAAATAGGTTGTCATAATAACCGAAACTTTTTCTTCCAGAAAAAGCGCTTCCGCATCGGCATTGCTTTCCGAAAGAATTCTTGGAAATACATCCAGCAGATCTCTGCATGCTTCTAAACTTTCTATGATTTTGCTTTCATGCAATCGGTAGTTTCCGCTGTCATCGGTTTGAAAGCTTGTTCCACTCTGCAGCATAAAGATCGGCCAGCGGTTACGGGAGGGCAAATAAAAATAAAAGCCAAACCGTTCATTCTTCACAGATAATTGTTGACCATATGTAAAAAGATCACGCCATGCCCAACTGCTATCCGGCAGTGGAACTTGGGACTGTTCGAAATGCTTTTTGTTATAGCACAAAACGACAGGCGAATAATTAAACGGACGAACGAGCGTGTGACCTCCTTGTTGAAACGATTCCGTCAAAAACGGATACAAATCATCCATTTGCTCAATCGGCTCCAATAAATGGGTACAGTCATTTTCCACGAAATCCTGAAAATTATTATTATTAATCATTACACAATCGAGGAGCTCCGCTTCCATATATTGCTTCAAAGACTTGGAGTAGCTGCCCGAAGGCAGTTCTATCGGATGGACAACGATATGCGGGTATTGCTTAGCGAACTCTTCCAGCAGCTCTTCCATCTCGACAAGTCCAGCAAATGAATGGACATAACCAAATTTGATAACCGTCTTTTGTTCGGAAGAGGGACTTGTTATCCTATTTCCTACCCTGGCAATTTTCTCAATAAATCCTTCCTCTACGAGAACTTTCAGACCATTGCGAACGGATGCATTGCTGAGCTCGAATCGCTTTTCCAGATCACTTTCGGAAGGCAAGTAGCTGCCGATAGCCGCTTTTCCAGACAAGATTTCTTGACGCAGCGTAACAATCATATCTTCCAGCCGAACCCGAAAATGTTTGCGGCTTAATCTCTTTTGCATGCAGCTACCTCACTATCTTACTGTCTAACACTTACTGGTTTAATCATACTTAAATCCTTACGGGTCTACAAGCGATGGACGAATATGTCTCACTCCGATTAACGGCATCTCCCCTAACAACTCACCAAATAAAAAGCCGACCTCCTCATCTGGAGATCGACTCTATAATTATTTACCCAGTAGCTCTAAATGTCTGCCAATATGATAGCGGAGACCTTCAGCAAAGGCATCTTCTTGTTCGGCTAATGTCTCGAAAAATTCGTCCGCAAATTGTTTGCTGCCATCGTCATTCTTCGCTTGCAGAAGCAAGCCATACGTGATGTGCAGCAGTTGGCGAGCATTGTTTTCTTCCATGTAATCCGGTAGACCGGCATCCGTCACTTCACCCAGTGGAACGATAGCGTTAATATCAGTTGTCACATGATAATAAGCTGTAGCCTCACTGAAATGATCAAGCGCATACTGATGCATGCGGCGGTATAGGGAAGGATTTACTTTCGCTACGACACGTACCGCTTCGAGCCAGTTCGTTCCTGCTGTTTTGATATGGAACAGGCCGTTCGTGTACTGCCCGATGAGTGGGAACACGCTGAATTTATCGCTACCGGAATGAATACTCAGCTTGTATTCGAAATGCACAGCAATCGCGGCATGGCTAGCTAATTCACGTTCAAACTGAGCGATATCGCCGATATAGTCAATTCCTTTCTGGAATTCACCACAGAAGCGCGGCGCCATACTGAAAATTGTAACCCCGCGATCGCGAAGCTCGTTAGCTACCAAGTAGTGTGCTTCTGGAGATGTCGGCGTAGCCGTTTCATCGATAGAGATTTCAAAATCGACAGCGCGATCAAGTGGCGCGATATACTTACGGAAGATAGCTTCCATGAAATTAATCGCTGCATCATAGATCAGGACATCTTTCTGTAAAGCTTGACGTGTATAGTTAAGCGTTGCTCCAGGAACATTAGCTGCTGTCTCTAGGTAACGCTTTTCATAATGATTGCGCAAGCTAGCTGGCAGCTGTTCATATTTTGCAGCGATTTCAGCTTCGGACATGGATTCAATGGTATTGTCGATATTTTCCGAGCAATCCAGTGTCAGCATCGTAAAACCAAGACGCAGCGCATACTCGATGTCTTCTTCTTTCTTCAAATGATCTCCGTCTGCGCCATACCCATCTTTGTATCCCTCTTGGAATACAGCATAAGCAGCCGCGTCCAAAACATCTTCATACGTTCGACCTGTTAGCGCGAGCTCACGAATACTTTGCTGTGCAAGTACAGGGCGAATGTCTTTGCCGCGAATCGTTTGAATATGTCCAGGGCTTGCAATCCCAAGTCGATCCCCTAAACCCATTGTAGCTACTTGTGTACCAAATGCCTGCGGAGCCGTAAATGGAAGAAATTGGTTAAGCGTTAGACGATTTTCGTGAGATAATGAAGCCACTTTGCCGCCATCCACGTTTTCCCCAACGAGTTGGTCGTATAGTTCTCCCTCGCCTGCAGCGATAAGCTTCTTACCTGCCGCTGTTCTCACCATTAGAAGGGAAGTGTTACCTACATGCGTATAGGATGATACATACACTTTCACATCCGGTGAAGAAAATGTCGTTATATTTCCTGATTTAATAGCTTCGATAAGCTGTTTCATTGTGTAAATCCTCCCTTGTTTTGCAAGCGTTTACTCATTTCTCATAGCTTAATCATATCGCAAGGTACGAAAATTTTCTCATCATCTCTTCTTATTTTTCGTTAAAACTATTCATATTTTTCACAAAAATCATGCTATACTTCAAATAATCATTGAGAACCAAAGGAGTCGTACCTATGTCACAAACTGTCACCTTCGGTAATGAAGATAAAGGCCCATTTTATATCCAACATATTCATCGTTCAGGTTCCTTCGAGAGGACTCAACACATGCATGACATGTACGAGCTTTACTATTTGTACGAAGGTGAGCGTATGTATTTCATTCGTGATCGTTCGTATCTCATTCTTCCTGGAGACCTTGTGCTCATTAATCGGCGTGAGCTTCATGCGACATCAGACTCGGACAACTTAGGACATGCGCGTGTAGTGATTAATTTCGATGATAGCTTTTTAGCGAATATCAAAGAGGATGCTCCATTTCTTCTCGATGCTTTCACGTATGCTACACCCGTTTTGCGGCTGGATTTGCCTACTCGGCGTTTGGTGGAGGACATTCTTGGTAAATTGATTCATGAAGCGAAGGAGCCGCAGCTTGGGCAAACTTTCGCATTGCGGCAATCTTTAACCGAGCTTCTGCTATTCACGGCACGTTTCGTCCTTATGCATCCGTCCACATCTCCCGAACACGTTTCACCTCTGCATCGGAAAATTTCCACCATCGTGAGATTTATCAATATTCATTACCCTGAACCAATCCGTCTGGAAGAGCTGTCTGAGCGATTCGAAATCAGCCCGGCCTATTTAAGCCGGATGTTCAAGGAAATCACTGGATTTTCACTTGTTGAATATGTGAATCTCGTTCGTGTGCAAGAAGCGCAGCGACTGCTGACGAGCACGAAAATTAAAGTTATTTTGATCGCTGAGCAGGTAGGCTTCGGATCACTTGTGCAGTTCGGACGCGTCTTCCGTCAAATGACCAAAACGACACCTCTTCGTTACCGGAAGGAATGCAATCGCAAGAGTCCAGTTTTATCTTAAGCTAAGCATTACCGATAAACACGGCTAACTAATTTCCATAAAAGCTACCCTATTCTCGATCCATTCTTTGGGCAAACTGCCGCACAGATCAGGCAATAAAGACAACAAGACCGCCCTCCTTTCGGAAAAGCGGTTCCTGTAATCTTATTTCAACTTGTTGTTTCTATTTCTCTAGCATACGTATGATTACCGTTACAGCTTCAGATCTGGTTGCCGTTTCCATCGGTGCAAATCGGTTGTTCTCCCGTCCATCGACGAGACCCAGTGCTACTGCATGAGATACATCTGAAACCGCCCAAGATGGAATTTGCGATCTATCGCTGAAGGATGGGGCAACTGACGTATCTTCCCTCTGTGGATACGCTCTTAAAAGCATGATGACCATCTCAGCCCGGTTAATTGGTACGTTGGGACGCAAGGAATTGTCTTCATACCCTTGAAGAATTCCCGCATCAAGCGCTGCAGCCACTTCTCCCGTTGCCCAATCCGGGATATCTGCCTGGTCAGTGAACTCACGTCCTGAAGATTTAATATTCAAGCCCAATGCGCGAACCAGCATTGCGGCAAATTGCATTCTTGTCATTGGTTCGTCCGGCTTGAAACTGCCATCTTCATAACCGTGCACAATCCCCCTTGCAGTAGCCTTGGAGACTGCTTTTGACGACCAATGGGAGACAACATCGACAAAGGTTTCCCCTGTCCTCGGTGGAGTCGGAGGTGTTGGTGTTGGCTGCGGTGCAGGTACTTGTGTTGGCACAGGTGCTGGTATCGTTGGCAACGTTGATGATCCTGTTGACCCTGATGATGAAGATGAATTATCCATCTGGCGTCTTGCAAAAATAGTGTACATTTTGCTTTTCCCAGAAGGCAGCGCTACTTCAATCAGGATAACGCTCCCATTTTGACCAATGTCCAACGAATTGCTTTCTTCCCCGTTAGAGACGGATTGACGTGCATTGCCATCCACACTTACCATCACAACTGAATTGCTTGTTAGCGTGGCAGGGATGAGCTTCAGGCTGTTTGTTCCTGAAGGAACTGTCACCGTGTAGTAGGCTACATTGGAAGTGAAGTTTGGACTCAGCGTGAGGTCCGGCTTCAGCTGGAGATCGCTCAAACCTGGCTCGGTTTCTTCAATTGGACCCGTTAAGCCTGCATTCGGTCCGACAGCAGACGCTGTCATCGGTCTGTTGGTAGGCATGATTCCAGGTACATATTCGTCAGCTCCTGCATCGGAAATCGTACGTCTCGTTTGTCCGTCCATGTCATCCAAGGCAAAATACATGCTCTGTGACGCATCGATGGCCGGACTGAGTGCTGATAGTCGGATTAAACCATCGCTGCTGCGAACCAGCTTCAGATCTCCTTTATATGTCGCGCCGATAACGGTTGCATTAGCGGATACCGCTGCAATTCCGTCCACCATGTTGCCAACATAAGTCGGTCGATCTACATCCTTTATTAAGGATGTTTCATTAAATATCGTGCCTGCGTTGCTAAAGACCAGATTGTTGTAGATCTTCGTTCCAACTGGCTGGAAGGTTCTTCCGCCAATATAGAAGCCATTTGTGTTGTTTCCTACATTCACCATTGTATTGTTAAATATTTGTACGTTGTACTGGCGCCAGTGCCCACGTAAAAGCTCTGTCTGGCGCTCTTCCGACAGCGTTCTTAACAACGCTGACTGATCCGGTCCTTCTCCCCATTTAACAGTTGGATTGGTGCCGCCGTCCGAACCTGCGTCTACGGTGCCCCCGTCAAGCTGAATAATCCTGTTGGTAAGTCCTTCCATATAGTTGTTATAAATTTTATGATCATTGCCGTAAATACGAAATCCGCTCATGCCAGCCTTCTTACCATCGCCGATAATGAAATTGCCATAAAAGCTGTTGCGATGCCCGTGTCGTGCGACGATACCTCCGAACGAATTTCGAACCGTATTGTAGCGGATTATATTATCACTGCTCTTCACGGAAATAATCTCATCTTCAGCATTGAGCCCGTCGAACAAATTATACTGGATTATCATATGACCAGAAGCCAGAGACAAACCGGATAATCCGAGGCGAATTGCTTCCAAGCCATTTGACACGCGTGGACCAATGTCGTGGAAATGATTGTACTCGATCACATCGTACTCCGAAACCGTATACCCCGGCTCTCCGTTATATGTGATCACTGCGCCGAACCCTTTCTTAGGACCAATATCATTATAAGCAATCCGGTTATGGCTGCTTATGCCCTCGACACGGATATAATGTCGGTTGGTTCCGTTGTCGGTCTCCAGAGTGGGATTTGTATGAGGGGTATCTCCGACATAAACAGCTCCGTCAGGCGTGTATGTGCTTCCGCCGCCATATCGGCAGCTATATTCAACCCCAATTAAACACCAAACTGTTTTGCTTATCGTATTTTCAGTAATGGTGAATCGGAAAGGCTGACCTGTCTCGTCAAGTGCAAAGGTGTTGCGTAGAATAGACACATTGCTAGAATTATGCAGTTCAACGCCCGGGTGTACACCTGTCAAAGTAGAAACAAGATCAGGGTCCACTCCTCTGTAATTCAGCGTCTGGCCTTTCCCGGTTGTCCCAATTCCATTTCGGAATGTAAGTCCCGATACTTCAATATAGCCAGAATTTTCAATGTGCATATAGCTATTACCTGTAATAACTGCCTTACCCTGCTCCGCCGCAATAATGCGAATCGGAAGTACAGCTGTACCCTGCTTATCTTTCACTACAAACGGTCCGTTCTGTTCATAAATCCCGTTTTGAAGCTCGATTACCGTTCCTTTAGCAGCTTGATCAAGCGCATTCTGAAGTTGCTCAGATGAACTCACTTTCACAACTTTCATCGGTGGCAAATCGCCCACAGGTTTATCGCCTGCTTGCGGAGGTCCACTTGGTTCCACAGGTTCAACAATATTAGGGGATATTCCCGTAAATAGTGCAGTTTCTATAATACTATTCCAGTTACCCGAACTCCCACTGGCGGTGTTACCATATCCAACAATTCGCAGATAACGTGCAGAAATTGGGTTTGTCAAAACATAGGATTGCATCGCTGCATCCGTTGGTAGAAGAGCTCGACTCTTTCTTTTTGGCAATAAAATTTCGCTCGTCGCAAATTTCGGATCATTTGAGCCTACTATTTCGAAATTGGACTGCCGTTCTCTTGCGCTTAAGTAAGCAATATCTAAGTACGTAACTGTCTCAGGTTGTCCCAAGTCGAATTGTAGCCATTCTCCTTGACCGGAGGCCGACCAACGGTTATCATCTGTCAAAATACCATCCACTACATTGGTAGGGATATTAGTCGTATTCGGCTGATACGAACTAGCCGTGACAGTTCCTGCATAAAGATCGATTTTGCCGTTCTCCCCTTTAGACAAACGGCGGATCAAGTCAACATGATACTCATTTATTGCATCATCCTTTGACAGACTGATGGTTAGTTTGTTTACTCCCGGTACTAACGATATTTGGGTGGGATCCGTCACCGACATCCCAGAGTTTACATAATTGTTCAAAGTTATCTTCACTGCGGCTCCAGCTTCCGCTTGTGCAGTTACTCGGATGTTCTCCGTGTTTTGCGGAACAACAGCCTCGTACCCGTTTGACTTGAATGGAACGAATGGTGTGTTCATTGTAATTTGTTGGGTTCCAACCCACAGTTCGAGTGAGGAAAGTTGAATTTCCGGTAACTTCTCAGCGAAGGTGAAATAGGTGCTATTGGATAAAGTTGCTTCGGCAACGTAATAATCTGCTCCCCCAACTTGAGCCAAACTCATTGGAATTAGCGTCGTATTCGAGAAACCGCTGCTATCACTTTTTAACAGCACGCCTCCTAGTGGAATTACACTTTTGGGAATGGCTATTTGCACTTGCCCGACATTTCCAGTATTCTGTACCTTCCATGTACGTGCCAACTTCTTAAAGCCCTGCCCATAGGATGTTGATGGGCTTGTGCTTCCATTATCGCCCCAGAGCAGATATTGCTTATCCGTTAACGCTTGTTTCGCGCTGATTAATACTTGAGATGCAGCAGGACCTTCACTGCTTCGGCTTTGCTTTTGGTCCAGCGCTCCCATTTGATCAAGCCCTATGCCAGCTACATTGTTACCGAATTCAGCATTAACGGCTGCATCCCAAACAACCTGCGGTGAGAAACCAGCGGACAAGTAATTACCCTCTTTAAGAGGAGTACCGAACTTGATGGCCAAATACGATTCTACCTGACGCTTCTGCGTCGTCGTGAGTGGATTGGTGAAAATGATCATTTCACCGACTTGTCCATCGTAGCCAAAACCTCCGGCTCCTGAGCCATTGGAACCGAGAACCATAGGAGTAATCGCTCCAACAATCGGAAGACGGGGGCTAGTCGACTCAGCTACCACCTTACCATCGAGGGATATAGACTGATAAACCGCGTTCCCGACCGTCGGATTCGCGTCAAAATTGAATCCCCATACGTTATAATTCAATAAGGGAATTTGATAAGCTGCACTTATTCTCGGATCTCCAGTTCCCGACGCAGTAGTACCCGCATCAAAATAAGACGTACTCAATTTGGTATTTGTGGAATAATTCGGGATAAACGCCCCTAATTTCATGTTATTTTTTAAGGTTTGATAAAAAACAAGAGAACTCTGGTCCGACCTAGACAATCCCCCCGTTACGGTGTAAACACTCGCATAATTAACTATTTCATTGTCTGCGAACAGTCCGTCAACATCTTGTAAAATACTTGACCCGCTACGGCCAAATTTAATTGTGGGTTGAAAATTTATGGCTTTAGGGTCAATAGAGCTTACAAACTTTGGTTTAGGACGAATCGCGGTTCCGACGATTGTACCGTCATTTATAAATTTATTTCCGTTCGAACTGCTGTCTCTCCATTCTGTAACATCGCCATTGGCATTATGAGTTACGCTGTCCGGATCAGCTTTAAGCCACAATCTTAATGCACTGGCATCCACCCCACCTGGCGTTCCTGCTGCTGCTGCTGCTGCACCTGCGCCAGCACCGTCTTCTTCAGCATGTACAGTTGGGGACCATAGCGGTACCCAGGCGATGATCAAAGTCATCGCGAGTACGATGTTAAGTACGCGAATTAATCGCAAACTGTTTTTTTTACCAAACGCTCTCGTCACAACAACAACCCCTCTTCTCAATTGTCACTCCCACCAAGTTCGCAGTGTTATTCTGCTGTAGAGTGAATCCTCCTCCTATCGTATGGAAACCCTTTCAAAAAATAAATCATTAAAAGATAAAATCATCATTAAAATGGCAACTGACAACCTACATTTTCCAAAATGGATCATCATTTTGGGGTTTTTACATGTGAAGGAGTGACTCACCCGAACGTAAAAAAAACAGGGACAACGGCTCATTCTTATGCCCTGTCCCTGTTTAATTTGATCATCCAATTAATCTCATCAAGCCCTTGAATTCCAATTCCTCGAACTTCTCCCGCTCCATCGACCATCCGCATTCCTCAAGCGCACAAGCGACAGGCGCATCCAAGCGAATCGTAGCCAAATCACGTGATAAATGCAGCATGTCGATCTCAGCCTCAATTTTGGCGCGAACACCTTTCGGCAGTGCCGCTAAATTTTCCAAGATCCCAGCGATGTCCTGATATTCCAAGAGCAGTTTGGTCGCAGTTTTCTCACCAATTCCTTTTACCCCCGGATAGTTATCCGCCGTATCTCCGGTTAAACCCTTCAAATCGATAATTTGAGCAGGTGCTAGACTTTTCTCTTCCATCAGGGCTTCCAGCGTATACACCATATAGTTGGATTGACCTTTTTTCATAATAATGACTTCCGTATTCTCATTTACAAGCTGAAGCATATCGTGATCGCCAATGAGAATCTGTACCTTCGTAGATGGACTATATGTACGAATGCGCGGGTTATTCCCGTCATGATATGCCTGATGCATGACGAACCACATATCTTCAATCGCGTGGCCAGGATTCACGTAACGGTCGAAAACCTGCCCCCACCGTTCGCCGGAGTCAAACAGTACCATCTCGTGCTAAACATTTCGCTCGCCGACGAATCGTTCCATTACCTCTTCCATGTAAGCATCCGCGTCACTTCGAAATCTTCGCGCATCCGAGTCGTTCAAACTCTCGGGAGCTTCGACCAGCTCCTGTGCAGCATTGAGCATAATCATCGGAATTCCATGAAAGTTGGCCATGTCGTGTTTTGAGCGACAGGAGAGAGATGCGTTTCAGGCGCTTGCCAAGCACGGCTTGATTTTTCTGCAGAAGTTTGCTGCTTATTGAGGAAGAGGTTTGTACGTTCGTGACCGACCGATACGGAAAACCGAAAGCGATGGAACACGGAGGTTCATATGCCACAAGTACGTTTGCGGGGTTGTTTCGTCCTATGCACAAACAACTGGAGATTCGAATGCGTATCATTTCGCTAAAAAGCTATACTGCTCCATTCGGAGTAGATACGAGACAAGAAAATTTCGCACAGACTCATATTCGATTCCTGCGGGGTATGGCGAACAGCCATACCATCCTTCCTTGCGACCATATGTATTTATCATGACTAATCAGCGACCCACCGCTATTATCAAAGCATTAAAAAATACCGCCGTCCTTCTGATCGACCCCTACTCAAAACATCGCTCATCCTCATTCACTCCCCCAATGGAAAGGAGGCGGCTGCCAATGTAGCAACTCGCCCCCCGTTTACAATGGTACAGCACCCTGCAAAAGCCGCTATCTAGATGGACTCTGTGCCAGATTTTCACTCATAAACGACAGACATTTCGTCAATCGTTAACTCAGTTTTGCCTATTCCAATTGTTTTTCCATAGAAGGAGATCCGCATCGCTGCCCCTGCTTTATAACCGCGAAGCGTTTGGATAAGTTTTTGCTCGCCAATTTCTGGCGCCGTTACCAAGGCAACTTTATTCCGGGCAGTATCAGTTGCCAACAAACATCAGCGATGGTGTTCAGATTGCTGTTACGTTCAATGATTCATCAATTGTGTCAAGGTCGTGCTCATAAACGGCACTTCCGCCAAAACGGCACCAGTCGTTGCATTCGTAATCGTCACTTTGCCGCCGTCATGCAGACCGGATCCGCCTCGATAAGAACTGGCTGCATCTCGGTAAGCATAGGCCGCTTCCGTTACTGAGCCGCGACTCCAATATTTCGGCCACGTGATATCTCCATCCACTCCACTCTCGAATCCTCCGTTCAATAACCAAGAATCGTTTCCGTTCGGCACAACAATTCACTCATCCAATCCCCCCTATCGATCCGATCATATGCTAAAATTTTAATATGAATATTACCACAGGGACAACGAACAATAACAAAGCTGTTTATATAATTCAATCATTAACCTTCAAAAAAAAATCTCAAGGAGGCCGTTACATGCTTTCTATCAAATCTGTCATTTATGACGATCGCATCGAAAAATGGAGCATCAACGACAAAAAAGTGCCGCATCATATTCTGATTTTCGTAACAAGCGGAAAGGTAGTCTACCATCTTTTGGATCAAGTCGTCGAGCTGAAGCAAGGCGACGTGATGTTCATTCCGGCCGGAACGAGCCGTTCCTGTCAAAACGAAGACAAAGAGCTGCACCAGAAATATTCCACCCACTTCACTTCAACAGGAAATGCGGATGCCGCTCTTGCTCCTTTGAGGGCAAACGGCTTCTTTACCTGCAAAATCCAAAACGAAATCTACTTTAAGCAGCGGTTTTCCGTCCTTTTAATGCAATGGTTCAACCAAACGTCCGGCAACGAGCTGATTTGCGAAGGAATCTTGACGGAGCTGCTCGGGTGGGTCATTCAGGAACATTCCCGGAAACAAGGCGTGTCCGCAGTCAAGCAGGATCTGATGAATCGGCTGCAGTCCTACATTATTCACAACCATTGCAAACCGCTCCGCCTGTCCGATCTCGCCGATCACATTGAGCGTTCGCCAAATCATGTAACCAAATTGTTCAAAGAAACGCTTGGACAAACCCCGGTTGAATACATTCGTCAAGTCAAAGTATCCGTAGCCTGTGAGCTGCTCAAGAACAGCGGGATGACGATAGCGGAAATATCCGATCATCTCGGGTTTTGCGAGCAATCCCATTTCCACCGCGTCTTTAAAACATGTACCGGACTTGCACCATCAGCCGTTCAGAAAGGACACCCCGTTGCATTCATGCCGCTCAGGGAGATGACTCTTCGCTCCAGGCAAATTTATTATTGATTGAATTGTTCAAATAACAATTTTTCCACTCATGGATGACCGCACGAATATATATTAAAATGTCCCCTGTAGAATCAATTAATCTGATTATTTGTGGATAAAGGAGACGAATGAGCCCCTTCGAACGGCAAGATAATCATGATTAAATCACACAAAAGATGGACAGGAGGAATCAGATGAATAAGCGGAAAATTCGCCTGGAAAACCAATACGTCGGTCTTGCCTTTGACAGCGTGACAGGCGAACTTGTGGAGCTCGTGAACAACATTACCGGCGAAAATCTGTTGAAAAATTGGTTTCGCAATCGCAGTATGCCGTTCGCTCTGATGCTGAGAAAAGGCAGTGAAGAGCCGTTTTGTGTCGGAGCCCCGGCTTCTCGCGAAGCGGCGGTCAATAACAAGCTGAAACCGCACATCAGTTTAGCCTCGTCTGAGGAAGGCATCTCTGACATTCGGATGCGGTACGAATACCTTCACTCCCCCGTCGGGGATCTTCACATTGCCGTGGAGATCGGCGTCCGGATTGTTCCGGGCGATCCGGAGACGGTTTGGACGATCCGGTTGGAGCACCAGGAACCGGATATCGTCGTGGAAGAGGTTCGTTTTCCATGCTTATTCGGCGTGTACTGGGGAGAGACGTGGCAAGACGATACACTTGTCTATCCGTTCAATGCCGGTGAAAAAATTACGAATGCAGTGGAAACATACGCCGCCCCCCCTTCCATCATCCATTGGAAGTGGCAGGATTACAAGTACAACTACTATTTAAACGGAGTCAATTCAAAAAGGGAAAAGGACGGTTCGTTTGTTCGGGAGCATCGATATTCCGGGCCTCTTTCCATGATGTGGCTGGATTATTACAGTGACAGCCATGGCCTCTATCTTGCCTCCTACGATGAGCAATTTCACGTGGCAGGCTTGCATTGCGAAACGTTCGGCCCCGCCGAGCCGGGCATGGGCTTCTATGCCATTCGGTATCCATTCCTGGAAAATGAAGAAACATGGAATTCGGGACGATATGCCGTTGCAATTCATCCGAGAGATTGGCATTGGGGGGCGGACCGGTACCGGGGATGGCGGAAGGGAGTCGGCAGCGAACGCGAGATCGCCGTTCCGGAATGGTTTGCAAAGAGTGCCGGACTCGTAGCCCATTATGACTTCAAATATCAGGATGGAACAATTGTTCATAAGTTTCGGGACTTGCCCCGGCTCTATGAGCAAGCAAAGCAAATGGGACTCAATCATCTGCTCCTGTCCGGCTGGCATGTCGATGGTTTCGACCATGGCTTCCCGATTTATCGGCCCGACCCGGAACTGGGCACCGCCGAGGAGCTGGCTGAACATGTTCAGGCGATTCGCCGGAACGGCGGTCATGTGGCGTTTTACATCAATTCGAAATTATTGAATATGAAGTATGAGGAGCTTGCATCATTAAGAGATGATTATGCCGTACACAACCGTACCGGACTTATGAAGATCGAACGTTACGGCGACGACAACCTTTCTTTTGCCGTCTTATGCAATGGATCGGAAGGCTGGCGGCACTATTTGTTCGAAACGGTTCGCTTTTTGGTGGACAAAATAGGGGCGGACTCGATGTACTTCGATCAGTTGGGAATGTCGCCGCCGCCGTTTTGCTTTCGCGCGGATCATAACCACCGCCACGACGGATGGAATATCGGATATGGTCAGTTTCTAGACCAGGTCAATGAACGGTTCGCCATCGGCTCGATGTACGAGGGTGTTACCGACATTCACGGAAACAAAATATGCGGGCAGCTGATCTCGACATTTTTTTATCACCATAGCGGAGCTTTTCCGGAATTGTACCGGTATACGTTCCCCGATCAGAGGCTGATCGATATGATTTACCCTTCTAAAAAGCAGGCCATGCGTCCTGTACACGTCTCCCAGGTTTCCCGGGACATGATCGACCGGGCGTTTTTGATCGGATGCTACTTGTGGATGTATGACCTTGAAAATGACAATACGTTCCAGAGCGATCCCGACATGCTGAACTACGTGATGAAGGTTGTCCGGCTGCGAAAGCAGTGGCTGGAGCTTTACGGCCAAGGAACATTTCTTGATGATACCGAAATCGTTCATTCGACGTCTGGAGTAACGGCAAAGACCTTCCGTTTTGAAAATCGGAAAACGATCATAACCGTATGCAGCCGGAATCCGGAATCGGCATGGACGATCGATTTCAAACCGAAGGGACGGACTGTGAAGAGTGCTGTTCTGTATGAGTTAGCGACAGATTCTCACGAAGGCGAGCCGGCTTCAAATTGCAAAATACTCAGTGTCACTCCGTTGACGCACGAGGGAGAGCCAATTATGCAGATCACCGCAGCATCGGCAAGACTGGCTTTCATTCATATTCTTTACGACGAGATGTAAGGGGCAATGATGCCGGAAATGAACAGCGATCCTACTGAGCTTGTTGTCATTAAGCAGACAAACGCAATACATTTTTATATCAAAGGAACGAATCCGAAAAGCAACCGTTATCTTCATTATCAGTTGAAGCGATTTCAGGTTCCATTCGATGCAGATGCCGTCAAACCGAATCATAACTTGGATGTATGGCGAATGCATGAGGTGTACGAGGTCGAACGAACCGGCGCGTATTCGTTTTCGAACGTCAGATCAGGTCCGATCGTGCACGGAGGCGAATGGGAATGCGCAATCATGGAAAAGGACGCCTCGGATTTCATGGGAGGAAATGCCCACGGGGACGAGATTATGTTAAACGCCCGTTTTTTCTTCGACGATGTGGAGCAGGATCCGAGCATTCCCGGTACATTTACATGCAGATCCATCACTTTTATTTCTCATTCCCGATTATTCCGGGATATCAAGCATCTATCGGCAGGACAATGGATTGTAGATCCGACAAGAAGCATCCCCGTAGCCAAACATTGCAAATTGTTTCGCATCCATTCCAGCCGGATTTGCCTGGACCAAGAGATCGAATGGCTTGTCGACACGGCGCTGAGCCGCTCCTATTTCGCCATGCTGCCGATCAAACGGAAATTACTCGGGGCTTCGGCCGACCAAATAACCGATCGCCTATGCTGCGATTCCGATCCTGAATCTTACGATATATCCAGGGATGGATTTACCCATGAAGCGAATCGGAAACGTCCCGGTATCAGGAAAGTGATGGCATGGGGAACATCGTCTGGGATTTCCGCCGAACTGGAGATTCAAGAACGGAACGTATGGTTCCCGAATGAAAATCATCACGTCTCGAATGCGGAGCTCTACAACAAATTGTACTTCGACTTCTCCGGAGAATGCAGCGTCAGTCCGGGTGATGTCTGGTTGCAAAAAGCCAAATATGTCCTTAACACGGTAAACTGACGCGATCAATGCTATTTAAGCGACGATTCCTGTTATGCAGCGCATGGTCGCCATAGTCGCCATCTCAGGGAACATCTTGTTAGCAAAATTCCGAAACAGCCCTAACGGCGCCGGCAATGCCAGCAAGGCGTTCCCAATCTGCGGCGTTATTCCGGTTACAAAGAAGTCTATTAGCAATTTAATTTACGAAAGAGGTGACGGCATTGCAACGTATGGGCATTGGATTACAGTTGTACACCCTACGGGATCATATGGCCGCCGATCCGGCTGGAACGCTAAGCAAAGTAGCGGAGCTCGGTTATGAAGGCGTCGAATTCGCCGGATACTTCGGCACGCCGGCTGTAGAGCTGCGCGCGCTGCTCGATGAACTCGGCCTGAAAGCGATCGGCAGTCACGTAAGTCTATCCAATATCCGCAATAATTTGTTTGGCGAAATCGAGTATCTGAAAACCATCGGCGGACAATATCTGATTTGCCCCATTGTACCTAATAGCGAAAGGAAGACTGAGGAAGACTGGACCCGCTTGTTCGCATACTTTCAGGAGGTTGGCGCAGAGGTGCGCATGTACGGTCTGCAGTTCGGCTATCATAACCACGCATTTGAGTTCGAGAGCAGGATCGGCGGGCAGGTTGTTTTTGATGCCTTGTACGCTTCCACCGGCGCGGATGAGGTGCAGGCTGAGATGGACGTCTGCTGGGTGCAGTACGCGAAGCAGGATCTGCTTGATTACATTGGCCGTTATGTGGGAAGGCTGCCGCTGCTGCATCTGAAAGACTTCAACCGCAGTGCGGACAATCGGATACAGACGCTTGAACTGGGACAAGGCGAAGTAAACTTGCCGGCTGTCATCACCGCTTCGGGCGCGGCCGGGGTCAAATGGCTCATCATCGAGCAGGACAGCTGCCAGAAGCCGCCGCTCGAATGTGTCGCAAACAGCCTGCGCTGGTTGAAGCAGCATTATCCTGTTTCATTATCAAAACCTGAAGGAGACGTGTAACCTTGAGCAAATTGAGAATCGCCCTCATCGGCTGCGGTGCGATCGCCATCCGGCGCCATGTCCCGGAGTATGCGCAAAACCCGAATGTAGAGCTGGTTGCTTTTAGCGACCCTGTCACCGAGCGGGCGGAAAAGCTGGCTGAAACGTACAAAGCACAAGCTTTTGCCGATTATGAAACCATGCTGAAAAATGTAAAGGTTGATGCGGTCAGCGTTTGTACACCGAACGATCTGCACGCTCCTGCCGCAATTGCCGCTGCAAACGCCGGCGCTCATGTACTGGTTGAAAAGCCGATGGCGACAACCGCCGCAGAAGGTTTAGCCATGATCGAGGCTGCCCACCGCAACGGCGTTTATCTGATGGTCAGCCACAACCAGCGGTGATACCACCTCATGTGAAAGCGAAAGAAATTTTGGTGTCCGGACGACTCGGCAAAGTGCTGACATTCCGCACCTCATTCGGCCATCCCGGCCCGGAAGGCTGGAGCTTGGACGGCCGAAACAGCTGGTTTTTCCGCAAGGCCGAAGCCGTAATGGGCGCTATGGGTGACCTGGGCGTCCATAAGTCCGACCTGATCCGCTGGCTGCTGGACGACTAAGTAAGCGAAGTAGTCGCTTTTGTCGAAACGCTGCATAAAGCAGGCACGGATGTTGACGACAACTCCATCTGCCTGTTGCGGATGAAGAGCGGAACCATTGGCACGCTTGCCGCCAGCTGGACGTATTACAAAGGTCAGGACAACAGCACGGTGCTTTGGTGCGAGAACGGAGTGATGAAGATCGGAACTCACCCGGAAGACCAAGTGATCGTGGAACTGCGAGGCGGGACGATCGAACGGTACAAGGTAGGCGCGATCGCAACGAACGAGAAACAAACGTACAGCGGCGTCATTGATGCCTTCGTCAACAGCATCCTTACCAAGACGCCGCCGGAAATTTCGGGCGAGGAAGGGCTGCGGTCTCTTCAGGTCATATTGGCCGCGTTCGAATCGAAAGCAACCGGCAATTTCATCAACTTGGAATAAACAACACAAAAACGTACACTTTGCAAGCTGTACCGGCATTGCAAGTGTGCGTTTTGCTTCTATGACTTCTGCTTCATTGCAGCTGACGATCACATCGGCGAACCGGCTGCAGCTTGCGTTGCTCGAAGGAATTGAATCTTAACTCCAATACTCTTTTCGCTGAACACGTTAAACTCTGAAAGTCAAAAAGACCCGAAGCAGTGCTTCAGATCCGTGCTATAACTTATATTTAGCGGCAAAAGCTTTCGTTCCCTGCCCCAGCCTGTGCCAGAGCAGTTTCCAAACCAGCTGCAAACGCTGGCTGAACGACTTTGTTCGACCCAGCGGCTTCAGCATGAGCAAGCTGATGTTATCATCAGTCCGCCGGTCCATTGCCTTTGACATCAGCGCTTCGACAATTTCTTGCGGATCTTCGCCGTTAGAGTAAGCTCGCTGCAGTAATAGCGAGACGAATTCCCTTTCTCGGCCTTCGACGAGAAGCTTTCAAACCAAGCTTTCACCGACTTCCATTCATGCTGCGTCCCTTTTGGGTCCAAAAGTTGCCCGTTGCCTAATTACTTTTTTGTCAATAAGAAAACAGGCAAAAGCCCCTTCTTCGCCGGTCGAACGGCTTGCAGAAGGGGCATCATTCTTATTCCTCCCTATTTCCAGGGGAACAACGGTGAGTTGACGATCGTTCCCAGGGGATTCGGCTAAGCTGTCATAATCATGCTTATGAATTCCAGACGGAAACGTGTGGAGAATGCCCACTATTCATTTGAAGGATATGGCTGATGATATGGCGGGGGCCTCCACAGCCTTTGGCGCAGGCATACTTCTTCTGCTTGATTATGGAATGTTGATCAAAGATTTTGCTTTGACTCCGAGACTGGGGGCTGTATGGTTGGTGAACCGGCCGTCAACTGCGACTGCCGATGGGTCGGCGTACAAGATGCGGATCGGGTAATACTGCGTCGTACCGCCATCGCCTTGCGGCAGCAGGAATGCCGCCTTTATCAGTCGCGTTGCGCTGCCTTCCAGATATGCTCCGCTCTTCAAGTTGTTTACGGTAAACACTTGGCCGTTCTCCGACATTGTAGAGCCGGTGTCATGCACATACTCGCACAGTCGGGACACGAAGCCGCTGGAGCCGCATTCGCGCATATGGTTGCCGCCGGTTTGTACGAGCCTGATGTTGTATGTAGAAATACCGGCGTAACTGGTTGCTGTCGTTATGTTCTCTGTTCCCGGATTGACGTCCCTGCCGCATCGGATAGTCGTGTTGCCGGTTAGCGTTATTTGATCGCGTCCTGCTACGCTGATTCCTGTTCGTGTCGCATCTCTGACCGTGTTCCCGGTTAGTGCCGAACTGAGATCCGTATTGCCCCATATCGTATCGGCCGGCACGTTAATGCCGAATCCGATCAACTGAGACAGCACGTTCCCGGCTATAACCGCATCGCCGACGACGCGGATTCCGTCGCCCGTGATGTAGTCGATGACATTGCCACCGATTTTGACCGGCTTCTGGTATTGGGTCAGTATACCGCCGCTTGCTATCCGGGTTGCCGTAGGCAGTTTTCCCGCCCCGGTTATCGTGTTGCCTTCTATAGAGATGTCTTCGGAAGATTTGGCGAAAGAAGTACCGGCTCGATCAAATCCATAAACTCCATACTCATACGGATTCCGGATCGTGTTGCCTTGGACCGAAACCCTCGCATTGCTGGGCTCTACGCCTCCGGCCAAAATTGTAATGGCGGCGGTGAGAACGACCGAGTTGTTGCCCGGCATAACGGACTTGGCTCCGGCCTCGTGAATAATGTTATGCGTAACGTCGATATCTTCGCCCTGAGCGATCAAGATGGAGTGGTAACGGGTTGTCTTGATCAGGTTATGATCGACGGTAATGCGCTTGTTGCGGGCAAACTCAATCCTGTTCTGCATTTGGCCTATACCGACCGCGTTGTCCCCGATGAAGTTCATTCGGTTGTGCGCGACGGTGACTTCCTCGCACCACTCCACGATAAATACCGCATTGGCTTTCTGAGCGAAGTCGGTCGGGTTATACAGCTTGTTCCGGCTAATATCCGCCCCGTGAACGGCCTTGAGCCAAATTTGGCTCCCGCGAATCGAGCTGATTTTATTGTTCCGGAAAACAATCTCGGTCGAGATCGTGGCCGTCTCGCCGCCCACCGCGACTTTCCCCTGTGCGACCAGCCCATCCCAAGCAAAATCATAGATGCGGGTACCGCTTACCTCGCAATGGTGGCAACTGGCGAAGGATACTGCAAACGCATAATTGACGGCAGGACGCGTTCTATCCCATATGTTGCCGCCTTTAGCCTCATCGCGGACGATCTGTCCATCCATACCGATCCCGCTAATCGTAATGTCCGTGCAAGTGTTAAACGAAAAAATTCCTTTGAGGCCCATCTTGTGAAGCGTTCCTTCACCCTCGATTCGCTTGCTATTGTAACCTTGGATGAAAATGGATCCCTCGGCAGCGACGCCATAATCCCCCTTCGGGATAACAGTCTTATAAACAGACTTGATGGTTGTTTCTATTACCATCCGGTTATCGAACCCAGTTGCCCCATCCCAATCGGCTATCGCTCCGAACATTTGCACCGGATAGCTTTCGAGTTCAGGACGACAGAAGCATCCAAGCCCGCCTGGCTGAAACTCGCCGACATCAAGAAGAAAGTTGGGATGACCTGCACGAGATCCGTCCCACGGAACAGTCGGGCTTATTACGGTCCCGCCGTTATGTTCGCTCTTTGGCTTGCCCGGGTTCCAATAGAACAGGCCGCCGCCATAATCCGTATTCGCGTGGTATCCCTGCAAGATGTACAAGGTGTCAACTGTCATCGGTGCGGTGAGAAGATCAACCATGCTTTTCAGAACCGCAGTATTACCGTAGTCCTTCAACTTCGGATCTTTCGGCGGCTTATCCGGATTCTTGGCCTTATCTCCGTATACCGATTCCAATACGGAAGTGGCGTTGGCATGAGCGGAGCTGAGCGTCGATCCGATGACCGCAGCCCCTGCCATCCCAAGCGAAGCCAGCACTGCTCTTCTGCTGATCGCGCTGTTCCGTCCAGTTTGTGTCTCTTCCTCGCTTCGCCCGGTCATCTTTACATGGTTATCGTCCATCGTACATTCCTCCTACTACGTAATGAAATCGCTTAAATACCGATCGAATATAATCCTGTGGTCCGGGCGGGACACGCTCCGCATGGGACGAATCCCCCGATTTGACTTTTCTACCAAAAATGTCCGTACAATGCTCTTGAGCTAGGGGAAAACGCTTTGATTTCGCTGCTGACCTGAATCGCTTTATAGCTCCACCCCAATCTTGCCATCCTCTACGAAGACTTTATAGCACCGCAGCCTGACTTTCTCCTTCGCAAGCGACTTTCCCGTCTTCAAATCGAACTCCCATCCGTGCCAAGGGCACCGGACGATCTCTCCCTCCCGCCCGAATTTGTACTCATACACCCTCTACTCCAAGCTCGTTCCGCATACTGGCCCTTTGCAAATCTCCGCCCCCTGATGCGGGCAATAATTGAGGATGGCATAAAATTCACCTTTTACATCGAAGATGCTCTTCAAATGCTTGGGATTGGCCGGTTCCTCAATGGGCTGTGTCGTGAAGAAGCAATGGTCGCGGATGTATTCACTCGGCATCCTCTTCAGCCAAGGCACTTGCGCACGCAGCGCCATGTAATTCTTGTCGAGCCTCCACATCAGGTGTGGCAGCCAAGCTACTCCGCCCTCGATAAACACGAACCGCAGCCCGGGAAACTTCTCGAAGACCCCTTCGCATACAAGGCTGGTGAGCTGCGCCATGAAGTTCTGTGAGAGGCATGTATGCCACTCGATGTACCAGGTAGGGTATCCCGCCGCAGTCGGGGGATTCGCTTGTCCCGCACCCTCCGCCCCCGGATGAACCGCGACCGGCAGACCATTGCGCTCAGCCGCTTCGTAGATCGGGTGGAAGTAACGCTGCCCGAGCGGCATCCGGGTTGCACTGCTCATGATGACCTGGACCATTCCGGGATGGGACCCGATTCGATCTATCTCACGGGCTGCCAAGAACGGATCTTGTGCCGACACCAGAATCGAGCCTTTGAACCGGTGGTCTTTGCTCAGCCAAGTGTCGATGAGCAGATCGTTATAAGCGCTGCAGACAACCGCAGCAAAATCCGGCTCGTGCCCTACCGAGATGCTGAACAAGTTCCCGGTCAGGATGGCGTAATCCACGTTATACGAATCAATCAATTGTTCGATGACAAAATCTGAGTCGGAGCCGACTTATCCTCCTCCCGGCGGTACGGCATCCTTTCTTCCGACTCCAATCGGGGAGTAATAACCGGAGAACATCAAGCCGAGACCGTTCTCCGCCACCCTCGTTTTCCAAGGCTCCTCCAGGTAAGGGACCAGGTCCAAATGGCTCTTTAACGCGTTATGGACGTCGCAATCAATCACTTTCGATCTTGGTTTCATCACAAATCTCCTTGTGTAGTTGGTCAGAAGCGTTCTGTAATGTGATTGTAATATATCCTTGTTCGTTGTACCATGAACTTAACGGCATTTATTTGAATGATTCAATCACAATTCTATATTTTTTTACTTAGGGAGGCGCTTACATGTTGGGGATTAAATCGGTGATTTTCGATGATCGTATCGAAAACTGGAGGATTTCGGATAGCGCGATCCCCCATCATATCCTGATTTTCATGATGGCCCGTCATCCTCGTCTATGCGATGCGAGCCTATTCCCCGATACCTGCAACGCTATTTTTTCTCCCCGAATTTCAGCTTGTACTGATCGGCATACTCCTTCAATATTTTTTGAACGTCAGGATCCGCCTTCAAACGGTTCTCAACTTGTCAAGCCAGTCCTTACGAATATGCAGCGATTGATCGGTCAATCCGCGTGGACGCGGTATCGCAAATACTTTGCCGTCAATTTTGGAATTATCCCAAATTTGCTTCGGAATTCCCGCCAGATTCGGATACATGAATAGCCCTTATGGCCAAATCACATTGGCTTGCCGTATCATCCCCTTAGTTCACCAGCAGCTTTGCGAGCAAGGTTAGGTCGGTGGGAGTCAAAACGCCGTCTCCGTCCAGATCGGCTGGCTTCAAGCGCTTCCAATCTGGATCAAAGCTACCTTTGCCCAGGTTAACGGAAGCGACGGACAAGTCGCCTACGGACACTTTGCCGTCCCGGTTTACGTCCCCAGGAGTAACACGTTCAACGAGAATGTCCAACGAGGCAGAAGCAGCTTCGCTTTCTATGCCCAGAGCGTCGCCTAGCATAACTTTCGATACCGTAACATTCGCTGTACCCGTTTGTTGAATGTTTTTGGCTTTGAACGCGATTGCGATTATGTCCCCATCGCCGGTGAACCCGCAGCAGGACCCTTGGCTCGCTACAATGACCCGCAGCTTGCCTTCATCTTGTTTAACAGCTCTTACAATGCTGATGCCTTCCCGTAAAGATTGAACGGAAATGTATTTCAGCAATGCAGGATCGAAGCTGACGATAATATCTTGAGCGTACACGCTTTCCGTTACTCCCTTTAACCCGTACCGTACCGCAAAATCCTCTCCCGGGCTTACAAACCCGTCACCGGTTAACATCGATTTTGCAGCTATGCTGGAATTGCTGCTCTGCACCATCACAGGAACAGCCACTGACAGATGGCTGTAAGTTGCCGTAATGACCGTCGAACCTACCGACAAGCCGGTTACTTTACCCGCAGCATCCACTCCCGCTATGAGCGGGCTGCTGTTCGCAAACTCAGCATAAGCCGTCACATCCCGAGATGTGTTGTCTGAAAAGAGTGCCGTCACCGCCAGTTGCTGCTCGCTGCCTATGTCAACGGGAGAGGAAAGCCCGCTAAGCTGCAGCAATCGCACCCCGATAGCTTCCACCGTCAGCTCATAGACGGCGGTTCGCCCTCCGAACGTCGCCGAAATCGCAGCCGTTCCCGCGCTTAATCCCGTTACTAAACCGTAACGCGTCACCGTCGCTACCGCATTGTCGCTGCTTGCGTACTGCACGTCGGCCGTCACATTGCTTTCCGTTCCATTATTGTAGCTTGCCGCTGCCGACAATTGAACTCGATCTCCCTTGATTAACGGAGTGGAAGAGGCTGAGCTCAGTTGAAGGGCTTGGACCGTCCCCCCTACAGCTTTCTCCGAAAGCGAAACGATGCTGTTAGGTGCGACCGTAACCGTAACCTCTCCGGCCGCTGAGCCTGCAATATCCTGTCCCAGCGAGTTCCGTGTAAATTCGCCGCTGCTGCGCACGGAAAACATGCGGCTTCCGACCCCGGTAAGCTTCACTTGGCGCGTTTCGGTTGCGGTGTTAATCAGGACGACTTCCAGCCTTCTGTCGGGCTTTTCGAACGCGACGGTGTACAGATCGGAAACTGACGAAGCATCAGGATGAGCCCCGATCATGACGGAGCCCGACGGCGCCGCATCATAAAAATGCTTAAGCATGTCATAGACGGGGTACCACGTTTTGCCGCTGTAGCTGTAAATGACCAAGCCTCCGCTATCCGTCGCCGAATACGCGAAGTATTGCAGCAAATTCGCCCTGCTGTAAGTGAGCGAATCGTGAATGGCAACGGCGTTATTCATCGCGCGTGACCATTTGTCTTTGTCCGTTACGATGATCTGGTCTTCTTGCTCGCCGACATGCAGCTTGACGCCGTAAGTCCGGGCCGCTTCCTCGTACCGCTGCAGCCCAGCGACAGATCGCTCGTAAGCGTGATAGGAAAGAGTGTTAAAAAGCCTTTGCCCTTCTGGATTCGCATAAGCGTCTTCAAACAAGACGCTTTCCGCATACTGTGCGGCGGATATGGTCGCCGCGTTCGTATCGCCGGCCAAATACTCGGCACGATAGCCATTCGCTTGCAGTTTCTGTTTAAGCTTTTGCGTAAGCGACGCGTATCGTGCTGGCGTAATGCCGTTGATATAAACGCCTCCGCCGTTCGGCTCGTTGGCGACCGCAATATAGTCGAAAGTCACGCCGTAATGCTGGCGGGCATATAGCAAATAGCCTGCCATGCTTTCCGCGTATTCGTCGTCCATATCGGCCGGCAGCGTCATCTGGGCGCCGGACCAGTTGTACCCCGGCGGCTTGCCGACCATCCAGTTCGGAAACCGCCACGAACCGAGCGTCAGCTTCACGCCCCGGTTATAGAGCATTTGCAAAGCTAGCAGTTCCTTATGCACATCTCCTTTGTCTCCCGCTTGAAACTCGCTCCAGTCGAATGTTTGCGAATCGCCGTCGTCGTTCGCTTCCTCCATCAAATACCAGTAGCTGCGAACGCGTATATTCGTCGTTTTCAACTCATCCAGCATCTTGTTCATGTAATTCGGATCGTTCGCCGCGAACAGAGGAATAAATTGCGGATACACGTTGCCGCCCCAGCCCTCGATCGTCTGGTGCCGTTCGGCCGTATCAATATGTACGGTCTCCAGGCTTGGCCCGGCGCTCTCGTACACTTCGATCTCGAATATGCGCGCCACTGTATCGTATTGACAGCCGTCTGTCACATATACGCGAAGCTTTTGCGTCTGAATGGGCGCAAACGTCAAATCGTTAAACTGCCCGAGCTTGCCGTCCTTGGCATTGCCGGAAACCGCAGCTGCCGTCACCCAACCGGAGCCGTCCCAATATTGGATCTCGAAATCGACGAGCTGCCAGCCGGGCGACGTCATGTTGCCGCTCCACAGCCGGACGTTATCGATGCTCGCGGGAGCATTCCACTCCAGCTGAAGCCATTGCGGAAGCTTCGGCGTGCCTGCCGGCGGCGTTGCGTACCATTTGGAGCTCCATCTGCTCGCATTATTGTCCTTGATCCCGTCTATGGCTTTGTCCGGCGTGTCCTGCGCTCCGTATGTGCTGGCCGTTACGGTTGCGCCCGGAGCGATGTTCGCGCCCCCTGACGCTTCGGCCAGAAGATTCGACCACGGCGAAGGAGCAATCAGGCCGATCACAAGTGTAACAATCAACATTATGATTACAGGTAATATCCTTCTTTTCATCAGTTAACCTCCGTTACATTATCATCTTCGCTCGTTTGAAAGCGTTTACTTATGATTGGAAAGAAAAGGCCCGCCATCCTCGTCTATGCGACCCGAGCCTATTCCCCGATACCTGTAGCGCTATTTTTTCTCCCCGAATTTCAGCTTGTACTGATCGGCATACTCCTTCAATATTTTTTGAACGTCAGGATCCGCCTTCAAACGGTTCACGTAAGCGTCCCACTCCTCCATTGTGCTTTGGCCGACGACAACCTTCGTCAGGATCGTGTTGCGGTCCTTGAACAAATCGGCTGAACGCTTCGCATTCGTATCAGAGATGAGCCCCTCTAACGGATTCGGCACGCCTTTGGCCGCGTATTGATCAGATACTTTCTTCTGAACCTCGTTAAACTCCGGTGTCGCTTTCGCAGTCAGTGCCTTATTGTAAGGATCGAAATAGCCGACCATCATGCTGGCGCTGCCGATTTCCTTCTTGAACATCTCGTCGTTCACTTTCGGAACGCCGTTTTCCTTCGTATGGTGCTTGCCCTCGATGCCGTATTTCTCGAAATCGACGAACTCCTTGGAAGCAGACTGATCCAGGTATTTCAATATTTTCTCGACTTTATCCTTCGGCACCTTGGAGGAAATCATGATGCCTCCCAAGTAACCCGACGGCAGGAAGCTCCCGTCTCCTCCCGGTCCTTTGAGCGGCGGCAGCGTCAAAATTTCTGCCTTCGGGTCCGTCTTTTTCGCATTCGTCCAAATGTCCCAAGCCCCGTTGATCGAGCTGCCTACAACTCCGGCTTTGCCACTCTGAAACATCTCCGTATCCTGGCCAAATTTCTGCACGGAATACTCTTGGGTAATGATTTTATCCGCGTACAATCCCCGGAAATATTCGAGCATATCACGGTAACCTTTGGTCATCCATGGAATGAGCAGCTTGTCTCCCTCGAACGTCGGCTTATTTGCCCCGAACGCCGAACCGAGCGGCGCGCTCGCAGAATTGAGCGTAGCGCCGAACACCGCCAGCCCGTACGTATCGTTTTTCCCATTGCCATCGGGGTCCTTCTCGACGAACGCTTTCAGCACGTCGCGCAGTTCCTCCACGGTCGACGGCGCCTTTAAACTCAACTTGTCGAGCCAGTCCTTACGAATATGCAGCGATTGATCGGTCAATCCGCGTGGACGCGGTATCGCAAATACCTTGCCGTCAATTTTGGAATTATCCCAAATTTGCTTCGGAATTCCCGCCAGATTCGGATACTTTTTCAAATCTCCGAGATACGGCGTCAAATCATGGAATGCTCCCTGGCGTACCGCGCCGATCGTAACGGGGTCGAACAGCTCCAGATTGACGACGACATCAGTCAGTTCGTTCGAGGACAGCGCCAAGTTCAACTGTTCTTTGTAAGCGTTAACCGGTACCGCTTTAATCGTTAGCTTAGCGTTAGCACGTTTATCCAGCTCCTTGTAGTAATCGCTCTGGAAATTGGGCGGCTCGTTATAGAGTGGGGTCGTGAAGCTGATTGCGACGGGTTCCTCCTGCTTCGCAACCACCGTAGTCGCAGCAGGAGACGGCGAGCTTCCTTTACTATCCGAAGAGCAGCCAGCTAACAGCGAGAGAGATAACGAACCTGCGAGCGATAAGGCCAACACACTTTTTCTTTGTACCATTTTTGTTTCCTCCCCTTTTTATTTGCTATTTCATCATTCGATTCATAAGAAGGCATCCTTTTTCAACCTTTAACCGAGCCGAGCAGCACGCCCTTGGTAAAATATTTTTGGAGTAACGGATACACCAATAAAATCGGCAGCATGACAATCATTAAGGCGGCCATCTTGATCGTCTCTGGAGGCAGCTTTGCTTCGGAGTCAAATTGCGTAGCGTCCCCGACCATACTGCTGTTCGGCTCGAGCACGATTTGCTGCAGCAGCACCTGAAGCGGCCATTTCGTCACATCGCGGATATACAGCAAGCCGCTGAAATATGTATTCCATAATCCCACCGCGAAAAAAAGCGAGAAAGCGGCGATCGCAGGCAGTGATAGCGGAAAAATAATCCGCACGAACACTTGAATGTCGTTGCAGCCATCGATTTGCGCGGAATCCTCCAGACTGGGCGGCAAGCTCTGAAAGAACGACTTGAGTACGAATATGCTCCACGCACCGGTCAGCCCCGGCAAAATAAGTGCCCAGAGCGAATTGATCAGCCCAAGCTCCTTAACAAGCAAATAGTTCGGCACAATTCCCACGCTGAACAGCATGGTGAACAGTGCCATCAGAAGTAGGAAGCGGCGTCCAGGCAACTCCTGTTTCGTCACCGCATACGCGAATGTTGTCGTAAAGAGCAGATTCAGAACCGTTCCGACAATCGTGATGAATGCCGTCGATCGAAAGGAATTAAAGAAGCTGTCTGTCGACAAGACGTACCGGTAGGCATCCAGCGACCATTTGGGGGGCAGCAGTACGAGCTCCCCGCTTACGTAGACACTTTCATCCGTGAACGACACCGCCAAAATATAAACGAATGGAAACAGCATCGTAAGCGCAACCGCAATAAGAATGATGTAGATGAAAGCATCGGCGGCTTTCGAAACGGCGGTAGTTTTTGACCTAATCATTGGTTTCTCCTTTCCCGATCAGTAAAGTCCCTCTTCGCCTGAACGTTTGGCAAGCTGATTCGCAGAGACAACAAGCAGCAGCCCGACCACCGATTTAAACAAACCGACCGCTATGCTGTAGCTCAGCTCTCCAGAAAGCACCCCGCGCTTGTATACATACGTGTCGAATACCTCGGCGACAGGAAGCACTAGCGGGCTTTGCATCAGCAGCACCTGCTCAAAGCCGACATCCAGCATATGGCCAAGCCGGAGAATGAGCAAAATAACGGCGGTACTGCGGATCGCAGGCAGTGTAATATGCCAGATCCGCCGCAGCCGGCCTGCTCCGTCTACGTAAGCGGCCTCATACAATTGCGGATCGACCCCGGCGATCGCGGCCAAGAAGATGATCGTCCCCCAGCCGACTTCCTTCCAAATACTTTGGGCGGTCAGCAGTCCCCAAAAGTAGTTCGGATCCGACATGAAGCTGATTTTGTCCCACCCCAAGGCGGCGAAAACTTTGTTAACCAGCCCAAAATCGACGGATAGAAAAAAATAAGTAAAGCTAACGACGATGACCCACGACAGGAAATGAGGCAAATAAATAATAGACTGAATAACCCGCTTTACGGACTCTCGGCCTACTTCGTTAAGCACGAGCGACAACGCAATCGGCAGCGGAAAAAAAAACACGAGTCCAAACAAATTGATGAGCAACGTATTCCGGAACAAGTTCCAAAACTGATTGCTCGCGAATAAATGGGCAAAATGCTCGAAGCCGACCCATTCGCTGTTCCAAAAACCACGGAATGGACTGTACTCCTGAAAAGCAAGCAAAATGCCCCACATTGGAACGTACTTAAATACGAGAAAATACAGCGCCGCTGGAAACGCCAGCAAGTAGATGTATTTGTACCGTTTCACCCTCTTCCACATCAGACGGTTGCCTTGATCTCGCCTGGTGGCAATAGGAACGGCTTCTAGCGAACCTGTGTTTTGAATAATCCTCTCTCCCTTCGTTCTAATTAGCCGGCTACAAACAGCTTAATCCGGGAACAGAGCGGCTGAATAGGTGCAATTGTTGTCGGTATTGGAGACTGCCGAAACTGCGCGTCCTATCAGGCTTTTCCGGCATCGCCGGACATTTTCGACACTGCAGAATCTTCGTCCGGATAAAAAAATGACCGCCCAAGCGGGCGGTATTTTACGTGCGTATGGATGCCTCCATCATCGTTTTATTGTTGATTACGGAAATTGGCCGGCGAATAACCAGTCATTTTCTTGAAAACCCGACGAAACGTTCGTTCGTTGTAGCCAACCTGCTCGGCGATTTCGGAGATCATCGTATCGGTGTGCAGCAGAAGCTCCTTAGAGCGTTCTACCTTAAGCTCGGTAATATGCTGAATAAAGTTATGGCCCGTATGCTTGTTGAACAGCCTGCTGAAGTACGCGGGGCTGACACCCGCATATTCCGCCATCGAAGTAAGCGAATGATCAAGCTCCAGCCGTTCCTGAACGTATGCTTTGGCCGCTTCGATCATGATTTTACCCCGGTCGTCCATCGCATCTTCGAATAAGGGCAGCAGAACCGGGAACACCTTTTCTTCAAACCATCGCACCATATCTCCGGTCATCCGGCAGGATAAAATATGCTTCATCGCATCCATTCCGGACAGCATCCTCGCCTGCTCGGGCGAAAGCTCTTGTGCCTTTCGCAAAAGCTGTACGAATAAGGCGTGAAATGATTCATAAACCGATGAAACCGGATAGTTGCATTTCGTAACAACCTGCACGAACTGTTTAAAATAGTGCCCGAAGCCTTCCATGTTGCCTTTTTGTAGTTCCTGTATCATCGAATGTTCAATCTCGTAGGGATAGATGAGTTCATGCCGAAAGGCTGACAAATCCGCAAATGCAATTGTCCGGTTTCCACCTGCCGTGATTCTCGTTGCGAGTGCTTCCTCCGCTTCCAAATAACAATGGCGAATTCCGTCTATGCGGTCGCATACCGCGCCAATACCTATCGAGCAATCGAATTTCAAATACGTGTTTACCGAAAGCCGGACCGATTCGGCTAACTGGTTGAAGACCGTCCGGCACTGCGCCGCTTTCGTCTCAATCGGTACCTGAACGACAACGATCAGCCGGACCGCATCCTGACCAAAGACGAAATAGCCGTCCACATTGTGCTGCTTCATCAAGTCCTGAAAGATACTAGATATAGCCAACAAAATCAGGTGCTTGTCATCCTTCTTAAACCTGCTGTATTGCTCGTAGTTTTCAGGTTCTACCAAGATGACGTCCCACCATGCGTCGGTTTGAATGTCATATTGCAAGGCCATTTCCCTGATCCGCTCTGGCTGCTCGTTATCATAATACCCGTAAATCATTTGCATCATGAACGATTCGCGCAAAGAAAGCGTCTGCTTGCTCGATACATCATGATATTTGCCGATCTGGCTCTTCAAGTTGCCCCAATGATTTTGTATGAGCGCCCATTCATCTAATTTCGTTCCTCCCCGCGCAGATGGCACTCCGGCTTCCTGCCTCAACAAATTGCGGATTGGAGCATAAAGTTTCCTCGAATTCAAGTAGATGAGCAGCATACCCAAAATGAGCGAACCTAGACAAACGAGCACAGTCGTCTGCGCAACCTGCTTTTTTGGCGAAGCCATGACCGAAAGCGGGACATTGAGAACCGTCATCCATTCGTTCATATCCGATTTTGCGTAAACCGTGTATAAGCCCGCTTCCGCATGCTTGAAAAAGCCCGATCGCCCCTTCGCGTTCAGCTTCTGCTTCCAACCCTCCAGATTACTGCCAAAGATCGATCCAAGCTGAGACTTATCGTTATGGGAGACGACTGTACCCGTTTCGTCCAAAAGCATCAGGCTTCCCATATTGAACCTCTCCGCTGCACGCAAGGTCGAATGAAAAGAACTTTCATCCACCTCGACGGTCAAATAAGCGCGCGGCGTATCCGTAAAAATAGGTAACGGCTGCACAAAGGTAATGACGTCGATCGAGCCTTTCTTCAGCATCATCCATTTCGGCTTAGACATGGCTCCTACCGCATTGAGGAACGGATAGCTGTCCCGCAAAGCGTCAAATTTCTGATAGCCCTTCTCACTGGACAGCACGAATTTCTCCTCCGGCAAAAAAAGATTGACCGTATTCGTAAACTCGATTGACCTTGACGCTGCGGTCAACTTGTCCAACACATCGACCATTTCTACAAAATCGCGGCGATCGGTCCTGTACAAGTATTGCTGCATGCCTGGGTCAAGCGTAATCCCGCGCGATGACTTCGATATGGATTTCAAAGCGCTGTCGACGCGCTCCTGAATCTGTTCGATCATATCGAGGTTAGCCATGTTTACCTGCCGCTCCAAATGGTTGGAGACGATCGCATATGTCAAAGAAGCGGCAAGAAGAATGGGGATGCATAGAACAATAATTCCGAAGCCCAGCAACCTCCTGTAATACATTCCTCTTGCGAGAACCGATTGGATGACATATCTAATCACACGCATGCTTCACCTCCATATTCATTACCGCCATGATTTCCTTTATTATAGCTACAATAAAAGCGCTTGCATACTTACTCTTTCAAAAAAGAGCCTTCTATTCCTCCTGTTTAGAGAAGTATAGAAGACTGCTAGATTTGCCTTATGTGTTAACTTAAGCTGCTAAAATATATTTAATTCCAGAATGAATAAAACTATTCATGAATTGACGCTTACCCTCTCATCCTTCGCTCTTGGCGTAATAACTGGGATGAACTGGCAACCTTTTTTTAAGTATCCGCCAGAAATTCGCAAGCTCATTTACACGACCAACATTATTGAAAACTACCAGTTACTATGCTCTTACGACGATTGCGTTTCTTGTTCCAGAATAGCACCAGTCTTCTTCGAAAATACCAGTCGATCTTGTTTAGAAGGAGATCGGCAAACGCATCCATGGCATAGTAATTCCTCCATCCCTGAATTTTCGGATTGAGTTCTTCGACCATTCTGTTCATTCCCTTAAGGGGGTTAGAGCCTTCACATAGGGGTGCTTCCGTGAGCGTACCCGCAGATGCTATCGTCGATTCTCCTCCAATGTTGATCTTGTCAACTGATTCTTACATATAATCGTCAATGGCATTGATATTAAAAAAATGTGATTGTAAACAAAAAATCTCCCTGACAAGCGACTCAACCGCCTAAAAGGTTTGGACGCTTTCCGAAAAGAACACCGTAATAATATCCGCCCCGCTGGGTATTTCTATATGCTCTTCAAGAAAGCGGTCGGCATCACGCCGACGCAATATCGACAAAAACAACCTCCCAAAGATTAGACGGCCCGTTGGGAGGTTGTTTTCAAGATTCAAATAAAAGTATCAATTTCGGTTAGGCGTAATACGTCACACTTTGATACGGGTATTACTTCTGAAATACAATTGTTGTATCCAAACCCGTGTTCTGCATTTTTTCCTGATAGGTGCCCAAGTAAGACATGCTAAAGGTATAGTTGCCAGGCAATAATTCCTTGCTTGCCGTTCCGCCAACCGTAGTCCCCAGCTCCTTCCACCCTCCGGCGTAATATTTCACCGTTCCTCCGTCGAGCAGGTTCCCCAAGCTGATCTTCAGCTGTACCGTCGTGTTCACCGTCTGGAATACAACCGTCGCAATCGAACTCGTGTTCTGTACTTTCTCCTGATAGGTGCCCAAGTAAGACATGCTGAAGGTGTAGTTGCCAGGCAATAATTCCTTGCTTGCCGTTCCGCCAACCGTAGTCCCCAGGTCCTTCCACCCTCCGGCGTAATATTTCACCGTTCCTCCGTCGAGCGGATTCCCCAAGCTGATCTTCAGCTGTACCGTCGTGTTCACCGTCTGGAATACAATCGTCGCAGACAAACCTGTGTTCTGCGTTTTCTCCTGATAGGTGCCCAAGTAAGACATGCTGAAGGTGTAGTTGCCAGGCAATAATTCCTTGCTTGCCGTTCCGTGAGCTGTAGTCCCCAGGTCCTTCCACCCTCCGGCGTAATATTTCACCGTTCCTCCGTCGAGTGGGTTCCCCAAGCTGTCCTTCAGCTGAACCGTCGTGTTCACCGTTTGGAATACAACCGTCGCAATCGAACTCGTGTTCTGTACTTTCTCCTGATAGGTGCCCAAGTAAGACAGGCTGAAGGTATAGTTGCCAGGCAATAATTCCTTGCTTGCCATTCCGCCAACCGTTGTCCCCAGGTCCTTCCACCCTCCGGCGTAATATTTCACCGTTCCTCCGTCGAGCGGATTCCCCAAGCTGATCTTCAGCTGTACCGTCGTGTTCACCGTCTGGAATACAACGATGGGGCTAGTGCCTGTATTCTGTGCCTTTTCCATGTATGTTCCTTCGTATGTCATGCTAAAGGTGTATGCTTTATCAGGCAAGTCCTTACTAATTAATCCAAAAGCGTCGGTTACCCCAAAATCCTTCCATCCGCCATCGTAGTATGTAACGATTCCACCGCTTATCGGATTCCCGCTGCTGTCTTGCAACTTTACGACTGCAGCAGTCATTTTTAATTTAAAACTAACATGTTTGTCAAGTTCAACATTCCCCGCTTTATCGGTCGATCGATACAGTATGTCGTAATTGCCGCTCTGATCAAACGTCACGGGTGCCGTATAAGGCTGCCACGTAGTCCCGTTATCCAGACTATACTCCGTCTTCTCCATACCCGATACATGGTCGATGGCGGTCAATGTTACCGTTACCGGATTTACGTACCAACCATTTTGTCCATCAGGTTGTACTGGAGACACGGAAGCTGTCGTAACTGGTGCAGCCCCGTCGCCTCCGCCGCAGTCCGAGCAAACATAGGGCAGTGTGCTGACCGACAGCTGTGGACCGTCCTCGCTCCATTGGCCGTAAGCGTCCATGGCATGCAGCTGAACCCGGTATGTGGTCCCTGCAGTCAATCCGGTAATAGAGGTAACGTATACATCACCGCCAACCGTCTGTTTGCCTCCATCCCAGCGTACTTCATAAGTACTGACCGGCGTTCCGTACACTGCGGGATCCCAGCTCAGCTTCACCGAGCTTTGCGTCACGTCGGACGCCGTAAGCAAGCTGCCGGCCGGCCATTTGGGTCCGCTATGCAAGGTCGTAAACGAGGAGCCGGGTCCGTCCGTCGACCATAAGCCGGCGGCATTGCCTGCTTGAACGCGTACGGTATAGGCACTTGCCGGCGTCATGCCGGATAGTTCGTATTCGTACACTTGGCCGCTCACGGTTTGATGCAGCTCTCCGTTCAGCCATACCGCGTATTCGGCAACTCCGACCGGATCGTCTGCCGCTGTCCACTGCAGCTTGGCCGCCGTTGAAGTCACGCTGTCCACGGTAAGCTCCGCATTCGTCCAAGCCGGCGATTGCGGCTCGTTCCCGGTTGCGGCGTCCGCCTTCTTGACCACGACAGTAAATGTCCGTTCAGCGCTAGCTTCTCCTTTGCGGATCGTCGCCGTCAAGACTACCTGTACGTCACCTTTTTCATTAGACGGCCGCGTTACTGAACCGTTCGAGGAGACGACGGCTTCGTCCCCCGATGTCCAGTCAATCGCCGTTCCGTTCGCTCCCGCTGCCGGCAAAACCAAATGCTTGGTAACCGATTCAGCCGCATCGCCGGCAGCAAAACCGATCGCGACGCTTTGACTGTCCAGCGTTACATCCGCCCGATCGCTTGCGTCCATCGGCCTTAATTTGGCGCTAAATGATTGCCCGTAAGACTGAGCCGCATCGATAGTCAATTGAACGGTCGGAGACAGCCGTTCGATACGGATACGCGGATCATTCGATATGACCCCCGCCGCCTCCCGGTCGAGTTCGATCCGGATGCTTCCGGCATTTTCTTGCGTAGGGTCGGAAACCGAAATTTCCAGCTCATTCGCGTCCTCTTTAAGCAAAACGGAAGCTTTGCTGTCGCTCGTAATGCCGCCCGCCGTCGCCGTCGCATTCTCCCAAAAGTTCGCTCCCGTCAAATGCAGCGTACGATGCTCGACGGCTTGTACCGAGGCCGTATTAGCAAGTATGGAAATAGCCGGATTGCTCGCATAGGCGCCGACTTCATCGCTCGTACGATTCGGTAGAATGACGTATGCATAGCTGCTGTCAGCAGGATTCGTCCCGTGGCCGAACCATATCGTTTCGTAGGTTGCCGTTTGAGTATCGTTTACGGACAACGGAACGTTGCCGATCGTGCTCCACGTACCGGTCCGCTGCTCGCGCAGCATATGAACGCCGGATGGCTCGGGGAAGTAATAGCCGACATCCGAGCCGGTTGCCGTATTGCCCGTTACGTGCACCCAGGAAACTTGCTCGAGGAGCTGCGGTCCTGCCGTCAGCGCATTCGGCTGTATGCTCCCGTCTACCGTAACGACGTTTGCATTATCATTGCGGAGCTTGCGGTTGTCGACGATCGTTTCGATCGTCCTCCCTTCGGAGCTGTTGATCCCCGCACCTATGGCGACGACTTCATCGTCGAACATGAACCATGATTTTCTGGCCTCCACCGCTTCTCCATTGCCGTCGGCATCGAAGCCGCGGTAATCCATCCCGGCTATGCCATACGCTCCGAGCGTCGTTCCTCCAGCCCAAGTCAAGGGGCTGTACTTCTTGAATCCCGAAGAGTCGGTTCTCGCTTGCGTGTCGACTGTCGTTCCGGGCAACCGGTAAGGGTCGACCGTCGGCCAGTAATTACCGTCGAATTGCCCATGATCCTCATTGTATAGATAGATCATGCCGTCAGCGGTAAACCAGCCGCGCTTATTTTCCCCGACGGTGAATTCATAGTTCGGAATCCGCTTGGAATGCATGCTGATGCCGAAGCCGAAGTCCGGCCGAAGGTGAACGGCTCTATCCATCTTCGGGAATACCTTGCTCAGCATAAGTCCGTCGGCAGGAGCTACGTTCCCGTCCTCCAACAAGCTTTTGACGCGTACCGCATTGTAAATGCTGCTCGTTTTGCTGATGTAAGACTGATACGTATCCTCCTGCACCCACTTTTTGATCATCTGCTTGTAGTTCTCCTTGTGCTGGGATGGCGCGGACTGGGAGAGAAGCGTCAATGCGTTAATCAGCGTCATACCCGAATCGTGACTGTTGGTGTCCCCTTTGGCAATAACCCTGCCTCTCGTCATGTCCATGAAACCGCCTTTGTGCATAAAGGGCTCGAAAGAATCGTATATCCATTGATACACATTATCGACATCCGGATCGTCGATTGCCCACTCCGAATCGTTTACAAGATACAGCGCCGTAGCCACCGTATACAGCAAGCTCAAGCCGTACCCGCCGTTATAAGGAATCGATTCGTGCTGAATGAAGGAGCCGTCGGGGTAAAAGCCGTCCCCCTTCGAAACATACTTGAACAAGCTATATGTTCCGTTCCCTGAAGTCGGTTCCGCGCTCTTGTATGCGTCGCTCAGGAGAAGCTTGCCTGTCGCAACGATCCCGCTGTCCTTGTTCAAAATGCCCGCCAAAATATAAATCTGGCTCAACCACGCTCGATTGGCCCCTGTCGCGACCGTCTTGCCGGCGTTGTACTTATTCGGATCTTTTATATAGAAATACATGGCGTTCGACCAATCGGCAATCCGGGAACCGAGCAACTGGTCGTAAAGCAGCACCATGATGTCGTTCAGCAGCATCGGGATACCCATCTCCCAGTAATAAGGATTATCGGAGAGGGGGGTGACGCCATCGTACCAATTGCGGTGCAGCCAGCCAAGCGCATCGGTCATTTCCTTTAGAAGTTCGCTATCCCGATAATACGTCGAGCCTTTCGTGGAATAAGCTAGCGCCATCGACCGCAGCCGGGAATAAGAATTAGATATATTGACGGCGGTGTCTGATCCGCCCGGCACGTACATTAAATCTTCCCATACCGCTGCGTCCGGACGAACGAGGTTCACATAGTCGACGAAAAAGCCGAAGCCGGTGCTTTTATCGTTCTTGCCTACCGATTTTAGCCGAAGTTTATGCGTTCCCGCTTCCAGGAATCGCGTCCCCAAAGCCTGCATAACAACCGTTCCCGCAGCAGTGGAAATGTAATGGTCCTGAGGCGAGCCCTGAGGTACGCCGTCGATCTCCGCCTGAATGATCCCCCCGCTTGTCAAGGTTCTCGCTCTGACCCACACTCCATACGTCCCGGCAGCAGGAACCGTTATCGTATATTCGATATAGTCATCGGGCTTGTTCAGCGTAACCCGGTCCCCTTTTCCGCCGCTTAACCGCGCATCGTTAGCCGTCTGCCGCTTTACCCCGGCCGACATGACTGCCGTAAGACCTTCTCCCTCGAGGAACGGAGCCCGCTCGGTTCTTGCAGGCAAAGCGCCCTGCAGAGGTGTCTTGACTAATTGGATGCTATCGATTGCCAATTGGTAATTACTGCTCGCGTCATTGCGGTCTGTAATCGTAAAACGGAATTTACTCTCGCCGGAAGCTGTACTCAAGCTCCCCAAATTCAGCGTTTCCACGACTCCCGGCGCCGCGTTAGGGTAATACGTATCCTGCGGCTCGCTCTGCTCTTGCCCGTTCACGGAAAGCTGGAACCGGCCGTAGTTCGAAGCTTTTTTGACCCTTACAAGCACCTCGTATAAGCCTGCTCCGGGAACGTTCAACGTGTACTCGATGTAATCCCCGACGGCATTGAGATTGACCTTATCCCCTTTGCCGTTGCTGAATCTGCCGTCGGCAAACACGACATGGGTATCGGCGGACGATAATTCCGCCTGCAGATCCTCCACTTCGTAAATCGGCAAGGGCGGTTCTTCCCTAAGCATTTTGTCGTAATACCCCTTAGCCGTCCTATCGATATAGTCGATTTTGTCCCGAATGTCCGAATCGTCCGGATTGTACGACTCCCCTCCCGTCAGCAACTCGTACCAACGGCCGCGGAGCTCGTCAAACCGGTCGGCCGACGATGCCGAAGCCGGCAATGCAGCTAAATTCGTAAGAAGCAGCAAACATGCCAGCATGGCGCAAAGCGATTTTCTTTTCATCTCCTGGTTCTCCCCTCAAAAATCAATCTCTTAAGACAGCGCTTTCATTTGGCCGTACTCCAAGCAGTGCGCCGCTAAATAGCTCTCGGCCTCCCCGATATTCCATTCCACAGGATGCAGCCGGTAACAGCCTTTCGTAATATGCGTTGTACCGATATTTTTGTTGATTCCCATCTAATTCCTTTAAACTAGAATTACATACAATTTTATTAAACTGATTCCTTTCTGATTTACTCAAATTATAGCTAAAGCCGGAATTACTGTCAACCTTCATTCCGCCTGTCTCTCCGGACACGAGAAAGGCTCATCGACCTCCATACAACCCGATGTGAATGTATAGCGGCAGCTCTAAAACCTAGCAGGACATTCTCCTTCGATGTGACGCCGGACAAAATAAAAAGCAGAACAAGCGATTCGCTTGCCCTGCAGTGCTGTGTGCTGTGTGCTGTGCCGGTTTCCTTTTCTCTACAGTTTCATATCTTTACTCAAAAGCAAATCCGCCACACTGTCCTGGAACTGCCGTTCATCCAGCACGCCGGACCAGTAATATTTAATCTTCTGCTCGACGGCTTTAAGCGTTTGAATGGAAACGCCCAGATCGCGATGGTAGGCATACGTCGGGAAAAGCTCCCGGTACATCATATATCTGGATGGACGATTCAACCCGTTTGCGGCAGGCTTGTCCGCAATGCTTTTGAAAGCAGGTATGCTGACTGTCCGCTCATGAATCATGCGCTGCGCGTGGGGGGAGGAAAGAAACCGCAGAAGCTGGCGGCCCGCCTCCTTCGACCTCGAGTTTTTCATGATGGCCGTACCGAACGTAACGAGAAGCGATTTTTGCGGATCGCCGCGGCGAAATGTCGGCAAAGGCGCAATATCGTAATCCAAGGGAAGCTCGTTAAACTGGTTAAGGTTGTAATAGGTAGACAAGATCATCGAAACGTCGCCGCGAATAAACAACTGATTCGTTTCCTCGTTGCTAGCCGCAAAATATTTCGGAAAAAAGTCCTGGTCGCCGATCATCCGGCAAAAGGTCCGAATGCTATCGACCAGCGTCTCCCGTGACCCAGCCCGTTCTTCGCCATCCTTCAATGCCTGAATTCCGGCTTGCAGCAAAAAGACCGGATACCGGTTTCGCGACAGAACCTGAAAGTAAAAACCGTGTTTATTGCGGTATTCTGCCAGGCTTCGCCCCGCAGCAATGACATCGTCCCACGTCCAATAGCTGTCCGGCTCCTGCAAGCCGGCCTCTGCAAAATGTTGCCGGTTATAACAAAGGAGAACGGGCGACAGTGAAATCGGACTTGCGTACATGCGGTTATCGTATCGGAAGGCCTCATTCGCAATCGGATACAGCTCATCGTTCGTCTCTACCGGCTCAAGCAGGGAAAGCATGCCGGACTCCGCCATATCCTGCAGCATCGCACTATTTAGGCACACGACATCGAGCATGTCGTTCGCAGACATTTCTTTGATCGATTTAACGTAATGGTGGATATCGAGCGACACCTTTTTGATGTGGATGGACGGATGAAGACGGGTGAACTCGGCCAGCAATTCGTCCAAGAGAATGTCATTGTTCATGGAATAGCTGCATCCGAAATTGAGCGTGATCTTTTGAGCCTTACTCTCGGCTACTACGCTTCCGACCCTGTCGATTTTGACAATCAGCCCTTCCTCGACCAATATATCCAGACCTTTGCGAACGGATTTATTGCTCATCTGAAAGTCTTTGGCCAACTGGCTCTCCGCGGGCAGGAAAGAGCCCGGCTTGCGCATGCCGCTCACGATTTCCGTACGCAGCTTGTCGACCATCGCCTCTAATTTTATTTGGAATGCATTCATAGTTAATTCCTCTCTAATGTATATATAAATGAATTATTCTTAAATATACATCAATAGAAACATTCTCTCTTTTCGAGGCAGTTTTGTCAACATTCTGCCAATTCGTCAGAGGGAGAGGATTTCATTCCGGGACGTTCACGAAAGCGACTGGTATTATGCTCCGGTTCGTGCCGCAGCAGAGGTTGACATTGTTGACGGACCAGAGCCGGATCGCTTTGATCCGAACGGGCCGATCACTCGTGAGCAGATGGCCGTCATGCTAGTCCGCACATTGGAATCTGTATCCGGTACTCTCGAAGGAAAGAGCGAATTATCAGCTTTCCAAGATGTATCTGAAGTCCATGCTTGGGCAGTAAGCGCCATTGGTATCGTGTTGGAGCGCGTCTGGATGCAAGGAAAAGCAGGGGGAAACTTGAACCAACCGCAACAGCTACCCGTGCAGAGAGCGCAAAAATGCTTGTAAACGTGCTTGGTCCGGTTTTTCGGTAATTGAAGTAAACATGAATTCTTTAGGTTTTAAAAATATACGCAGCAAAGCCCCGTGATGAAATCATCGTGGGGCTTTGCTGCGTATGCTTCAACAACCGGTCGCAGAACCTCGTTCGTCCATCGTTCCATTTGCAAAGCCACTCCTTTAAATACAAAAAGGACACCACTTAAGGTGTTCCTTCTGATAAGTCATATGGAGCAGGGTTCATTATAACGCTAGAAGCCTTACTGCATTTTGTCAGCAAGCATCGCTAATCGTGCTGCTCCAATTATCCCAGCTCGGTTTCCTAACAACGCAGGCTGAAGACGCAGCTTTAAATTCGTATGTTCAGTTACAGCTTGCAATAAAGCATCCCACCAGCTGTTTCGAGCATCAATTAAGCCACCGCCTAGTACAATGAGATCAGGATCCAACATTCTCTGTACGTTGATTAGACCTACAGCCAGATTGGCCACAAATCTGTCAATTACCTTCCGTGCCTGCGCGTCACCAAGCATGCTGGCTTCTACCAAACGTCGGCTATCCCAATCGGAAGCAATCTCCCGAGCATGCCGATTCAATGCAGTACCTGAAGCGTATTGCTCCAAGCAGCCCTTTTGCCCACAGTTACAGGCAGCTCCTCCAGGTATGATAATCAGATGGCCCAGATCGCCTTCGCCACCCTGATGGCCATGAATCAAGGCTCCATCCACGACCACCGCGCCACCCACACCTGTGCCTAGCGCCATCAATACAAAAGATTTCTGCTCGGTGGCTGCACCTATCCAGCTTTCGCCGACAGCAGCAGCATTAACGTCATTATCGACAACGACTGGATAGGGAAAGCGCTGCTCTATTTCCTTAGCAATCTGAGTTCCCGTCCAGCCTGGCAGGTTTTCTGTAGCGTACAATACAGAACCATTCATCGAATCTATTCTTCCAGCAGAGCCTATACCAATGCCAGCCACATTCAATTCCCCAGACAGCTCAAGCAGGCTTGAAATCAGGTCCACTAGCGCTTGGATAATGCCATTCCTGCCAAGCTCAATGGGCGTTCTCACCATATGTATGGCAACAAGACTGCCATCTATATGCACAAGGCTGCCCTTAATTGCCGTCCCCCCAAGGTCAATACCCAGATAAGCACGACTAGACTTATCGTCCATTGCTAAGCCTGCCTCCCTCGCTGTATCCCCGTTACAAAGCTGGCCGTGATCAACTGAGGTCTTGTTATAGCTCCCCCCACGACTACGAATTCGGCACCGGCCTCTAACGCTGCCCTCGCTTCGCCAGGCGTTCCGATACCACCTTCTGCTACAACAGGTACCTGAAGCGAGCCCGCAAGCTGTTGGACCAGCTCGAGGTTCGGAAGCTTAACCTGTGAATATGGCGTATAGCCGGACAGCGTTGTCGATATGTAATCAGCTCCCCACTGGGCAGCCGAAACGCCTTCCTCGTATGTCGAAATATCCGCCATAACCGTGACACCAGCCTCTTTAAGCATGCTTAAGGTCTGACGTAAGCTCAGACCATCGGGTCTAGGACGTCCAGTAGCATCTATCGCTACAATATCCGCTCCTGCCTTTGCGATGGCAAGAGCATCTTCAAGGGTAGGTGTAATATAGATATCATAGCCTTCATAATCTTTCTTCCATAAGCCAATTACCGGCAGATCCATCGCCTGCTTGATCGCACGAACATCTTCTGCGCTATTCGCTCGAATACCTTGGGCACCTCCTTCAGCGGCTGCACGAGCCATTACGGCCATATGGATCGATCCATGGAGCGGCTCATCGAAGAGTGCTTGACAGGAAACAACTAAGCTATGTTTTGGAATCATACTTTTCATGATGAGCTTTCCTCCTTAACTTCCTTGTACGAGTTATACAGCATGGATCGATGGCCACTTCAGCTCGATACCCGCTTGAACAAGCTTAGCTTGATAATCCGCCAGAAGCTCCCTGTTATCTCGTACTTCTTGAGGCTGCACTTGGTGCTCTAAACAAAATGCGGCTAAATACCCTGCTGATTCCCCAATATTCCACTCCACAGGGTGCAGACGGTAGCAGCCATTCGTAATATGAGTCGTTCCGATATTTTTACCAGCCGGCAATACGTTTTTGACCCGGATCGGGATTAAGCTTCCCAGTGGAATCTGAAAAGGCAAGCTCGACACATCAATATAGGTGCGCAAGCTAGTGCTAGGATGTAGATCGATGCGGTAACAGCCAATACCGACCGAGTCAAAATAATCCTCGGCAGCACCATTCGGTCGACAGGCCGGATTTAAGTGCTGCTCCACAACCGTAAATTGTGCTCGTATTCGGCGGGATTCACGAATATAAGGGCTTTTGGCGAGTCCATCCTTCGTCCCTACAATATCTGGGCGTAACCGAAGCCCCGGGTACCCTTGCTTCCCGTCGGGTCTAGGCGCTTCCGTCTGCATCCAATACAGCAATGATAAGCTTAGCTGCTTCGCATTCTCTAGATGCCTCTCCCGCTCCTCCGCACTCACATCAATGACAGAGCCAAGCCAATAGTCGTTTTGCGGCCAATTGACGAGCGTGATATCGCTAGCATAAGTTCCTTCTATGAATTGTGTGCGGTCGATAATTCTACGATATTTCCAAAGTGAGAATGACTTACCGTCAGGAAATAGGCTGTAAAGGACTGGCTCCAAGGTGTGCGGTACAAGCCCTGACCAGCTTAGTTGCTGATCCGGCCAAAAGTCGGCCTTGTACTGCTTCCAGAATTCATACTGCTCCGGCTTCGGGATCGTGTGATCCTCCCCATCGATGTAGTCCATGGCGAAGCAGTAGGTAAATGCCTGCATGTCCTGCGGATCGGCATGCCCTGGCAAGGCATGTGGTTCTCCCGTATCCGCCATCGATTCCGCCCCGGTCACATATTCCACGCCTCCAAGCGGCAATAGCTCTCCTTCTTCCGTTGCATCCAGAAAGTAAGGCGCCGTTAATACAATCTTATCTGGAGAGGCCAATTCACGTACGGTAACAGACAGGATCTCATCACCAGACGTTTCCACACTTTCAGCCTTGTATCCGGTATATATATGCAGTCTTCCGCTATGCACATAAGGTGCCAGCATCTCATGCAGAACAGCAAGCGCTGTCCTTGGCTCATGAGCAATCCAACTCACAATGGCATTCCCCGGATCAAAGGGTTTAAGGGGATCTACCGTCTGCGCCAGTGGAAAATGGCGTTTATAATAATCCCGGACACCCGTTCGGAAGCTTCGAAAGCTCGCTGTACAGCCGAATTGCTCAATCCATGGATTCTCATCTGGCGGCACCGCTTGGCTTGTAAGCTGTCCCCCAATCCAATCGGTTTCTTCCGTCATGATCACAGTTTTCCCCGCTTTGGCAGCGGCTAGAGCGGCTGCACAGCCTCCCGTTCCTCCCCCGATAATCACAACGTCTGCGTGAACCTTATTATTCATGTTCCTTATCCTCCTTAGTGTTTTGCTTTAACAAAACTAACATCGAAGCATTATCTTAGAGTTTTCATAAGAAAACTGGCATCGTAAGCATCTTATTGGTGCTTCTGTGTATCCTTGATATATTCGGCTGCCGATGTTTGCAGGCTAGGTGCTTTGTCATATAAAAGCAAGGTTGGCACATCAGGAAGCATCACCTTTCACTCCCACCCTATTCTTTCATGCGTCAGTAAACTTTCTGTCCCAACTTATAGGTTGCAAGCGTCTCTATCCTATGGCGTTCCCAGTTAAATACAATAAGGTCAGCCGGTGCTCCGACCAGCAAAAACCATGCGAATGTTTTGATTCTCTTGCAGGAGTTCCTTCATTTTAGCTGCGACAGCGTACCCTGCTGACGTACCCATAGTTTTTCTGGTGTGTAATGGCCGAATCGTCATGCTCAATCCCATCTCCCTCTTCGAATAATGGATCTTATACCCTAACGGCTTCCATTTGTTTTCTGATTTTATCCGAATACAATTCAATGATTAACAGTACGTTTCGAATAATATGAAAAGGATCTTTTACCGGTAGAGCAACCACTTTCTCCAGGGGAAAGCCTTTACGGTCTAGAATCTGAATCCACTCACCGATTTGCTTATCTGAATTTGGGAATTTCTCAAAAACGTACTGCTGTGTTTTTTCGTACAAGGTAACAAACTCTTTATCCTTAGAAAGCTCATAAGCCAATAAAGAACAGTATAATGCTTCCGAATGAGGCCACCACAGTTTAGAATCCCACGTGTCCAGAATTAATGCTTCATATGTGTCCCCGGTTTCAAATCCTTTAGGCTTACCGCCCTCGCGATCCACAAAACGCAGCAGACCACCCTCATTAGAATCCCAGCCTAATTCATAGGCTTTCTTAATAACGGGAATGACTTTATCTATAAGATCCGCTCTGTTTAACTTGGAGGCCGTGTTCATAACAAACCACATGCATTCTAGGGTATGTCCAGGGTTTACGTGTCGGCATAGAACAGAGTCGGGGACTACTCCTTGAATGGGAAGGATCTCAGCAATCCGATGATCCGACATAGCGAACTCTCCCATAATCTGTTCCATATATAAGAGACAGTTATCCCTCATGCTACCATACTGAGGATGATCCATCGCTTCCAGAGTATCCATCAGTTGTTGGGATACATTTAATAAAATCATCGGCACAGAATGGGCTTTAAACCCTTCAGGAATGGGATACGGTTCACTACGAACATCGCTTGTTTGAAGTCTTTGTCTGATACGGTTGTAGAGTTGCAAAGCATCTTCCACAATATCGACTCGTCGACTTACGCGCCCAAACTCCGCAAATCCTAATACAACAAAACAGTCTGCATAGAAGCTCGTATCGTACCCTGCACCTGGAATGCTTTCTTTCTTGTCTCCAGACTCCGTTATTAGAAAGGCACAGTTTCCGCTTTCCATGATGGCATACTTCTTTAGAAAATGGACAGTTTTCTCGGCTTGATCCAAATAATCAACAGCATTTCCCCGCAGTATCCCTTGGCTCATCATGGATGCTATTCTTGCCCATAACCATACAAATCTGCCTTGAGACCACGTGTACTTGTCTGTACTGATCGATTCTGTTCCCGCATTGTTAAAGCATGTGAAGACGCCACCGTATTTCTTGTCTAAAGCTCGATTCCAAAAAGGCAGCAAATCTTGAACCAAATGTTGTTCATAAAATTTAAGTAATGCCACATTATCTAGCTCGTCATCAGCGAAAATCATGGATATCCCCCTAAATATTATGTTCTATCCGGTTAACAGGCTGTGATCATCAATCCTAAGGCTAGCCATCTCTCTTCGAGTGTATATTTAACATTATTGTAATATAATTACATCTTTTCGCAAACGAAGTCCTCCTCATAACAGCAGAATTAATGCCGAATGCGCCTTTGTCTGTTATTTACTTGTATTTAGGATATTGAATCAGAGTCCCCATAGTCGAAGATGATATCGAGTAATTCCTGTAGGCCTCCGCAGCTTGCTCAATTGGGTATATATCACTGATCAGATGCTGTACGCTAATACGTTTCTCGGCCAGCAGTCGTATATATTCCCGAGTATTTCGTCCTTCTGTCCATCTCACATACCCGATTGGATAATCCTTGTTATCCCGCTCGTACTGCTTGTCATACCGTCCGGGGCCGCCTGCTCGGGATATGAGCACCTGGGCTTCTTTTCCGAACATCTTATTTCTTGAAAAATTCGTGGATATATCTCCAACAATAATAATTTTTCCTCTATCGCGAATCCAGTCCAATGAGCTGTTAATCAACGACTCTCCATCTCCGCTTGCACACAATAGAACGCTATCTGCACCAATCCCTTCGGTTGCTGCCCATAGTCCTGCCTCCAGATCTGCTTGACTGACATAGGCATGGCGGAAGCCGCTTTGTCTTAGAATGGCAGCACGGTCGGCATTCAAATCATAACCAAGGGTTGTATAAGCGGCAGCGGCAGCAATCTGGGCGCTAATGTTACCCAAGATACCCAAACCGACGATGATCAATGACTCGCCGAATCTCAGATCGGCTATCCGTAACGCGTGAATGGCGATTGCCCCTAATCCAGCGAAGGCGGCCTCTTCCGGACTGACATGCTCGGGAACGAGCGCGGTCAGGTTAACAGGAACGGATAATACCTCCGCATGCCGAACATAGGGAGCTCCATAGCAGGCAACCCGTTGTCCTATCTTCAGCTCCGTTACATCGTCAGCCACCTGCTCAATGATACCAACCGCACTGTAACCTATTGCTAGCGGGTTATCCGCTGATTTCTTAGCCATACTCAGCTCAGTTCCTGGACTGATCGCTGAATATTCCGTACGTATCCGTACATGCCCTGCAAGGAGCTTAGGCTCGTCAGCATGTATCCAACCAATGGTCCCCTTTTGAGCGGCAACGGCTTTCATTATGATCTCCTCCTGAGGGAACGGGAAGTTAAGCCAAGATATTTTTACGATAGTCGCTTGGCGAAATCCCATGATATTTTTTAAATGTGCTCGTAAATGTAGATGAATTTAAATAACCGGTTTTTTCACCGATTTCAGCAACCGAAAGCTCCGTCTTCTTCAACAGCTCTTTAGCATGAGACAAGCGTACTCGATTTAAATATTCTACAAAATTAATATCGAAAGTTTTTTTAAAATAACTCGAAAAATATTTAGGAGACGTCTCAAGCATTTCTGCCATATGGTCTAAATGTAAGTTTTTCATATAATTAAGCTCTATATAGGTAGCAATAGACGTTGGATTCAATTTACTTTTTTGTTCGGTCCTATTGTGTTCCATGATGACTCTGATTGCTTGAACGAGTGCGCCCCGGATGCTCTCATAGCTGAAGGCGGCTTCTACCTTTTGGTTAAATTCCAGTTCCAGCGCAAGAATGTCTTTCGATTCAAAGTCGCTCGTGTCCAGATGCTTTACCATATAATAGAAGATGGTTTTGGCAATCGGCATCAGTTGATAGTGATGGATTTGGCGTTCCACATTCGTAGTAAAAACATGATCAATAATTTGAATACATTCGGCTTCATTGCCGCTCACAAGAAAATTAGATGCCCTCTCGATCTCGTTAAGCGGCACATAGACTTTCCAGGTATATCTGATCGCTTGAAAATCGGTAACTAGATCGTCTGCATGGATGTTGCGATACAGCAAGCATTCAGTTAGATCCCGATAGGCTTTATGACAGTTCACTGTTTTGGATGAATAGAGTCGACTGATTCCAGTCAACATAGAACTGCATAACCAACCATCCTCTTGTACCTGCTTCACAAAACTCTTCAATTGTTTAACGACATGCTCACGATCAGAAGGATGATGAATCGCAATTACCGCGATAAACCTCATGTTAGTCATATGAAAAACAAAGGTCTTTCCCACTCTTTCCTCTAGCCCCGTCTGGATGGCGTGAACAAATTCTTCGATCTGAAGCATCTCGGTCTGCTCACTATTAAGATTAAGCCGCAGCTGAAAGTCTGCCATGAGGAAATATTTGCTTAGGAAAAATTCAGCAAAATATTGCTGCATCCGAAGCTCAGCTTCCTGGGAGCGTGAATCATCATCGAGCGTATTGAGAAAAGCGCTTCTCCTCATTTCCCGGTTGACCCCTGTTAATCGCGCTTTAATGAGTTCATTTTCATCTTGAATCTTAGCTATCCCCGTAAGGATGTTTCGAAAATCGGCGCCTCGCTGGTCCATAACACCCATCAGCTTGAGAATAACTCGTATTGGTTTATACAAATAAAGACTCAGGAAAGCCGACAACAGAACCGCACAGGCAATGGCAATCATAATGATTTGGCGGTTCGCATCCGTGACCGATTGCAGATTGGTGAATTCGTATGGCGTCTTGTTGATATAAATGAATTCATTAAAATCGGATTTATAAACATTATATTCAAAATCCTTTTTCTTCAGAGTTGCTTCAGGACCTGTCCTAATATTCAGATCGTTTAACACTTCAACGAGATTCCAGCTTTCTTCCGTATTCAGGAACATATTGCGATTCTCATCCATCACGATTAAAGTGCTTCCCTGCATCATAGCCGCTTGATTGACATGCTGCAGCAGCTTATTCACATTCAAAAAGATCAATATGTTCTGGTTATAGGTCTTATTGTTGCCGGTTAAGACAATAAGTTTCCTTTTCCCTTCACTGTCTGAGCCAGACCCGCTGTACCACTGAGCAGGAAATACCTGAAGCGGATGTGGTTTACTCATAAGGGTCTTCCAAAAATCAGCATTGTACGTTATATTATTAAACTTTTTTCGAAACAGCTCCTCCAGTGAAATTGTCCCCGCAGAGGTAACAGCAATGTCGAAATTATTATGGAATACGACGATCTCTTCGATATATTCATTAGAGGATATGAACGGGCGAATATCTTTGTACAACTTAGAGGCTTCACTGAAATCGATAGAATCACCTTCGAATGAACCCCATATATTGTTAGATGTCTGCACCATATAAATAATATCGTTGATATCCTTGAAGACGTCGTCAAAGGAGCGTATCAGGTTTTTAACAACGAGCTTATTGTTTTCGCTAACCTGATGATAAATACTCGAAAGCGAGTTCTTGTACACCAAATAATTCGATACAAACATAATGGTCACTACCAATAGTAAAGCAGAAAAAATCTGCAGAAAACCTTTGTTCGCAACCATTTTCCATTTCGTCTTCATAGCTGCCCCACCCCACTAAAGTCACAGGGATATCCATTCGTCTGTGTTCAAGTCATATTCGACAAAAAATGGCCTACCCCTTCTCTGAACCGAGCATGATACCTTTAGCAAAATATTTTTGAGCGAATGGGTAAATCAGCAGTACAGGTATCATGGAGATGAAGATGGTAGCATTCTTCAGCGCCTGTGGAGCCAATGCAACCTGATCGACTAAACCAGTTCCTTTGGTAGTGTCAAAAAACAGCATATCCCTCAGGACAACCTGCAGCGGATACAGCTTGGCATCGTTTAAGTAGATCATCGGAATAAAGAAACTGTTCCAATGTCCCATGAAATAAAACAATCCAATAGACGCGAGTGCTGGCTTCGAAAGCGGAATGATAATGCTAAACAAAATCCGATACTCCGAAGCGCCGTCGATTACGGCCGATTCACGAAGAGAGCTTGACATAGCCTCGTAAAAGCTTTTTAGAATTAACAGCTCAATCGTCCAGATTGCATTAGGTAAAACCAACGCCCACATCGAGTCAATAAGATGCAGCTGCTGTACGATTAGATAAGAAGGGATGATACCTCCTGAGAGAAACATGGTCAGCACGATGGCGATCATGAAATATTTTCTGCCGAAAAATCCAGGTCTGGATAAAGGATATGCAGCGACAGATGTCATCAATAGATTGATCCCCGTGCCTACAACGGTATAAATAATAGTGTTCATATAAGCTCTAGGAATACGGGGGCTTTCCAGAATGTTCTTGTAGGCATCCAGGTTAAAACCTTTGGGCCATAAAAACACTTTGTTTTGCACGATATAGACCGTATCACTGAAAGAGATAGCTACGATATAAACAACCGGATAAACAGTCACTATGGCGACTAGAGTTAGAACTACGGTAAGAATAATATCGAAGAGGGTCCATCTTGACTCTAATGATTTTGGTTTTACCATAGTCCCTTCCCTCCTGCCCTTCTACTCACGGTGTTGGAAATCAGCAGCATAATTAGAGCCACTATGGCTTCAAAAAAGCCTACCGCCGCTGCATAGCTGTAGTTGGTTTCCAACAACCCTTTCCGGTATACATAGGTGGAGAATACATCGGCTACCTCATAGGTCATTGGGTTGTAGAGCAAAAGCACCTTCTCATACCCGATTCTGAATATGGAGCCACTTTTGATAATGAACAAAATAAGAATGGTCGGCATGATACTGGGTATCGTGATGTAGCGCATCATTTGGAAACGCTTCGCGCCATCCACTTTGGCTGCCTCGTACAGGGTAGGATCAATACTGGCGACCGCAGCTAGATAAATAATCGCTTCATAGCCCATATGCTGCCAAATCTCGGTGGAGATGAAGATGGTACGGAACCATTCAGGTGCAGCCAAGAAGTATACACCATTGAAACCCATGGCTTTAAGAACTTGATTGACTACTCCGTTGGTAGGCGAAAGAAAGTCGATAATCATACTGGTGACGATAACTACAGATAAAAAAGCGGGAAGATAACTGAAAGTCTGTACCATCTTTTTGAATCTCATTAATCGGGATTCATTCAGTAATAGGGCAAACATAATCGGGAACGGAAATGCCCACAGCATCGTGAACACACCTAATAAAAATGTATTCTTAAATAATAACCAAAAGTCAGGACTGTCAAAAAATCGTTGGAAATGCTTCAATCCGACCCAATCACTTTTCATTATCCCTTCGTATACACTGTAATCTTTGAAGGCAATAATCAAGCCATATAACGGGCCATAACGGAACAAAATATAAAAGATGATACAAGGGATAAATAGAATAAGCAGTTGCCGATCACGCTTGATATGTTTCAACATTGAAGCAAAGCGAGACATGGGAGCACGGTCGGTCTGTTTGGGTACGAGCTCTGTTGATGTTGACTGCAATGGACTTTCCTCCCATCTCAATATTGTAAGAATAGGGCACCCGGATATAGACACATCCAGGTGCCGCTGGCTCATCACATGATTGGCTTAATTATTTGGCTTCATTGAAACGTTTTTGTGCAGCGTTGTACGCATCGATGTATTTGGACGCACCCAGCTTTTCAGCATTTTGCTGCCATTCTTTCCACTGGCTTTCTCCAAATTCTTTCTTAATTACGTATTTGGTATTGAATTCATTAGAGGCTTTCTCAAGCTGCACTCTAAACTCAGCCAAAATTTTTGTTTCTTCGTCTGTAAATTTCAAAACGGGATCTGCAACTTCAAACTTGTTATTTTTAACAATCTTATCCTGTGCTTCCTTCTCTTTTTCCGTAAAGTTGTAGTAAACGCTGCTTTTGTTAGGACGCAAATACATGACTTCCAGCCACATGCCGTATTTTTTCTCAAGAACCTTAATGTCTACAAGTGGAAGATCCTTCAGTTCAGGATACACGGGCTTGCCGTTCTCCATCTTGTAGGTTTCACCTTCTATCCCCATTGTTACAAGGGAAGACCCGGATGGACTGGTCAAATAATCAAGAAGCTTGAGTGCGGCTTCTTTTTTATCATTGTTGGATACCACAATACCGAATTGGTCAATTTTGGGCAGTGTGCGGATATTCCCTGTAGGACCTACAGGATTTCCATAACGTAGATTGTAATCTGGATTTTGTGATTTCACTTGATTCGCGAACGAATCCAATCTTCCAATCCAGTCGAAGGTAACAAACGATTTGTTATTCGTTGTCATTTTTGCTGTCCAAGAAGCATCTGTATCCGTAATAAATTCTGGATCCATAAGTCCTTCGTTGTAAAGCTTTTTCATAAAATCAAGCATCTCTTTAAATTCCGGTTGGGTATACGCAAGCTTCCAGGTCTTTGCTTTCTCGTCGAAATAAGCCGGATAACTTACTCCGCCCACTCCCCAGCCATAAGTCCAATCCTTGAAAATAACTTCCTTCGTTTTGGAAGCGTAAGGATAGGAGTCGGGATATGCTGCTTTCAGCTTTTTGAGCGCTTGGTAAAATTCTTCGTTATTCGTCCACTCTTTGATTCCAAGTTTATCAAATACATCCTTACGGTAAAGGAATCCGTGGTTCACATCACGCTGTAATCCGTAGACCGGCCAAGTATATAAATTATTTTTGTCATCGGACCATGATTTCATGACCCAATTGTTATCTTTATCATCCACATAAAGTTTTTTGAAGTTAGGAAGTTTATCCAGGTATTGGTTAATCGGTACTAAGGCTCCCTGTCCGCCCATCTTGTTCAGCTCTGGTATCGTTTGTGAGTGGAAAATATCAGGAAGCTTACCGGAGGCAAGTACAACTTTGAGCTTGTCCTTGTAGCTCTGAGAGGAATAAGCCTGAATCTCTACTTTAATACCTGTACGCTTCTCAATTTCTTTGATGACCATCGAATCTTGTAAGTTGGTATTTTCGCTGACTAGCATCCATGTAAGCGTTGTCGGTTTATCTACAATAGGAAGCTTGATTCCTCCTGTATCACCATATTGTTGGGGATTAGCCGAAGCACTTGCACTTGGTGTAGTAGAAGCGTTTCCTGCGTTTCCTGCGTTTCCTGCATTTCCACCATTTCCCGCTCCACACCCTGCGAGAAGTGATCCTGCTAGGGTAAGAGATGAGAGTGCTACTAAAAGCTTTCGAGACATTTTTTTTCCTCCCTTTTTATGTTTAAGACTTGTGCTATCGCCGCTCTAATCTGGTTCATAGGGGCTTGTAGTAGGATCGACACCAGCACTAACCCCAATTATAGGAGACTTACAACAAGAGTAAATTAACCGTTTTCATTAAATTTCGTTATTTCTTATTTCGTCCTGAAATTTCCCGAAAAACCTTATAGATTAAGGATTTTTTCAGTGTGGAAAATGAACAACAGGTGGAAAATGATCAAATTTAACATGCTGATGATACACGCGAAAATGTCCTCATTTAGCTTTTTCTACAATTCCTAGTGCACTATTAATCTACATTTTACTGCTGGATTGTGAGTATCTTTTAATATCCTCAATCATCAAATGTGGCTGTGTCCAATCATCCGCTTCTGGACTTCGAGTCTGAATATTTCCGAATGGCCCTCCGTGAAATAATTTAATTATAGTACGACAATGCCAACAGGAAATCTATGCATTTTAAAACGGTGAAAGGGATCGCTTTTATCACCAAAGATTATAATATACAAGAATTTGGGCGAGTTTTTATGGAGAAGTTCGGGTTCAACTCGCATATTATCTAGTTATGTAAGAAAAAAGTTCATTAATGTTATCTAATATGGAATTATACAACAAATAAAGGAGGCCCTAATGGCCTCCTTTATTTGTTTCAAGCATACTAAGAATTAGAAACAGCTACCTCACTTGTCATTATCACAAAAGGGTCCTCCGTTGATGAATCATCAATTTCACCTAGTAGTTTTGTAAGGCCTCCAAATTCTAACTCCATGAATTTTTTTGTTGCGGCCTCACGTCTCAAATCCCAAATACATTCGTGTAATTCGCACTCGATTGGTACATCTAATCGTATCCGAGCTAAATCTCTTGATAGATGTAACATTTCCAAATTTTCTTTAATTTTATTTTTAATGCTATTTGGGAGAAGTTCAATATTTTCAAGACAACCTTCAATTGATTTATACTCAGCTAGTAACTTTTGTGCAGTTTTCTCTCCTATGCCTTTAACCCCTGGATAATTATCAGCAGTATCCCCCATAAATCCTTTTAAATCGATAACCTGCAAAGGTGTTAATTGCTTTTCGGAATAAAGCGTCTCGAGGTCATAAATAGAGTAATTTAATTTACCTTTTTTCATTATTATGACTTTTACTTGTTCAGTAATTAACTGAAGCATATCATGATCCCCAGTTAATATAAATACCTCAGAATCATTCTGAAGTCTACTTGATAGAGTTCCAATACAATCGTCAGCTTCGTAGCCTACTAAGCCGATATTGGGGATCCCCATTTCTGCCACGACTTCTTTTACCAAATCAAACTGCGGCAAAAGCTCAAGAGGAGCTTCCGCACGATTTTGTTTATATTCGCTATAATTCTCATTTCGAAAAGTGCTACTACCCATATCCCAACAACAAATTACATGCGTTGGGTTAAAAGTGTTAATAGCATCAAAAAAATATTGAATAAATCCATATACAGCATTTGTTGGCAGTCCATAGCTAGTTTTTCGAATATAACCTGAGTAAGAAGTCGCATAAAACGCTCTGAAAAGTATAGCCATTCCGTCAACTAAAAGCACTCTTTTTTTAATTTCATCATTCAACCTAAATCTCCCCAATCCAAACTTTATTTATTGCTGCCTCGGAATATTAAATACCCATGGAATTGAAAATTTATCCAAACTATAAAACTATAATATTAAAACTTTTGCAAATGCTCAATCATTTTCCTTAGCAAAATTATGAGTCATTTTCGATGTTTCAGACAAAATAATCGCTCCTATTCTATAAATCATAACGTATAATTTCTACCAGTAGTATAGCATGGGAACGGTTGTTCAGGACACAAAAAACCACTACTAGTAAAAGGTACCAGCAGTGGTTTTCCATTATTTATTCGTTTTTAACGGCTCGTATGCCATTTAATTTCTTGAATAAATTCAGTCACGGATTCTTGCAGTCGATCTGCAATTTCATCGTCCAATATGGCTTGTCCTTGATCGCCCCATGTTACTTGTTTATCGAGCACGTAAACCCCTTGCAGAATGTTCTGCGCGCCTAATGCAGACAGCACCGGTTTTAAAGCGTAATCGATAGCTAGCAAGTGAGATATCGTCCCTCCAACGGCTAGCGGAAGCACAACTTTACGATCGAGGCCTTTTTGCGGAAGCAGGTCGAGGAAAGCTTTTAGCACACCTGTGTAAGAGGCTTTATATACCGGTGTAGCTACGAATACGGCATCTGCCTCGGCAACATGCGCGTTCGCTTTTACAATAGCTTCGCTGTCAAATTTGGCATATAACAAATCCTCTGCAGGTATGTCGCGTACCTTAATCCATTCCACTTCCAAGCCCGCTTTCAAAAGTTCACTTTTTGCCACTTCGATAACGCCATGTAAACGGGACGTAGGTGTTGGACTTCCAGAAATAATAACAACTTTAGCCATTTGATTCACTCTCCATTAGGGTTTGGGATGAAAAAAAGACTCCGCTGCCTTTGCTATGTACAAAGTGGGAGTCTCCTGTTGTTGGGTCGACTTATTTTAATTCATAGTAATTTACTTGGGTTTATATTACCATTGCCTTTTATGAACGTCAATACTTTTTGTTTAAAAGAAATTCCAACCCGGCAGCCACCGGAGGAAGAAGGAATATTTGGATGGAATGATCATCCCCGAAAGAATCGGATAGAAGAGAACAAACAGAACGAATACGGCAATTAAATATCCGTAGACCCATCTTTTCTTATGTAGCGGTCCTTCTTCTAAATACTCTTTGATGTAATAGGTCAAGATCAGCACAAGGAATGGCACCATCGCGAAATAGTGATAAATAAATGTGAGCCTTGGTACTAAAATCCACGGTAAATACTGCGAGCAGTACGCGATTAGCAGCATCCGCAGTAACTTATCCTTACGTGTAACTGCTACATAAAACGAAAGAATCACGGCAATGAAGCCCGGCCACCATACTAGCGGATTCCCGAACGAGACGATGCTCGAAAGCATGCCTTGCGGCATGAGCTTAGCTTGATAATACCATATCGGCCGGAGCATCATCGGCCACTCCCACCATGGGGAAGAGAAAGGATGCGTTGCGACCAAATCTTTATGATATTTGTACATGTGCACCTGATAGGTGACCACATCCTTCAGATTGTGCCCCGGCCCGGGAACCATCATAAACGGAATATAGGATAACGTATAAACACCTAGAGGTACGATGACAAACGTGAGTACGCACCAGAGTAAAGTAAACAGCGTGTTTCGAATGAAAAGCTTCTCTACAAGCTGCAGTCGGCTGCGCTCCGGTTCTGTAAGTGGAGGCTCATTCTCCGCCTCGCGCAGCAAACTTCGTGCGAATCGATATTCGCTGAACCGCTCTAATAAGGATAATAGCAGCAGCACGGCAAGACCTGCACCGCCATAGATAACAATCCACTTGGATGCAGCTCCAATTCCGAAGAAAAGACCTGATAGCCCTAAGGGGATTAGCGTAGTCCAAATCTTCTCCCTATAGAAGCTGAGCGTTGTGTAACGATACATAAAGTAGAACATCAGCATGATGAAGAATACGCCGTAAACATCTATCGTCGCGATTCGCGTCTGCGCAAAGTGCATGAAATCAAAGGTAAGCAGGAAAGCAGCGATAAAGGCATATTCTGAACGGCCGAACATTCGCTTAGCGAACACATACATGATTGGAATCATACCGACGCCGAACAGCGTTCCGATGATTCTCCAGCCAAACGGATTCAATCCAAACACATAAATGCCAATAGACATTAGAACTTTACCCAGCGGTGGATGCGTGCTTTCATAGGGCTCTATTTGATGAAGATGCTCATAGGCGGTTCTAGCATGATAGATCTCATCAAAGTAAGACCCATTCATATATGTAGGCGTGTACGGTACTGTAGCAGATTCATCAAACAAATTAGCTATCGTACCTTCATCAGCCGCGTTTACATCTTGTTCCGAAACCTTAGCAATCGGCAAAATAGCCGTGTTGCCATCTCCGAAAATACCAATTTCATGAAGATGCAGCGCCGCTCCTTCCTGCGCATCAATGACCATTTTAACGTAACGCGCATCTTTCTTAGGCTCGACTGTGTTCCAAGTGAATACTTTGGTGTGGTCGGATTTCACCGATATTTGATCCTGCCACTGCGTACCGTCCTGTGAAAACCAGAACGAATAAGCCCCTTCACCTACACCTGCAAAGGTGTTAATTCTCGTAATGTTGTGCGAGCTGCCAAGGTCAGCAATGACCGTTTCTCCTACGCTTGTTGGCTTCCAGAACGTTGTAGGAGCCTTATGCCCACCTAGATGGAACAAAGCAATTATCGTGTAAACCAACACTAAAGCGCCAAGATAAAGCACATCCTTTTTCGTGAAAAAACGTCCCCTTGTGCTTCTTTCTACCTCATCCCTACTTGGTTTGAAAATCGCATTCCACCGTTCGGACTCTTTGTATATTGTTTGCTCTTTTGGCAGCGGAACTGGCTCCTCCACCTTCTGTTCTTGTTGTGATTCCACGAAAAGCCTCCATCCCAATAAACATGCATAGGCAAACATCATAACATTGATGGCCGAAACGACCAACATCAAGGGATCATATCTCGGAATGTGATAATCCTGATGAAAACTGCGTAACAGCACATCGGCAATATTAATAAAATGAGTGATGCTAAAACCAATAAAGAGCCCCAGAATCCGGCGATCCTTTATGTAAATGAAGCTGGTCAGCGCGAGCAATAACCCATAATGCAGATAGCGCTCGTGCATTTTGGTCATACATATGAAAACGGCGGTGATAAATAAGAAAGCCACATACAGTAAGGCACCACGCCGTCCTTTGCTGCGAACATATAAATAGCAAACATAGAAGATGGATAGCACCATAAGCACCCACCCGATCAATTGGTAAGAGATGTGCAGGATACTGCTATTCATATCGATAAAATTGCCACCTAAAAGTGCCATAAGATTGAACGCGTTCAAGGAGGCATACGGATACGAAGCTAAGGTACCTGAGTATAGAGCGATCAACCAGCCATACCCTCTGCCAACGGCAAAAGGGAGTGAAACCACGGCCATCGTTGCAGCTCCGCTTAGAACACTCAACAACAATACCATCATGCTGCGCTTTCGTAAAACATCGATTAGTAGAAAAATACCGAAAAGAAGTGCCTGAGGCTTAAGAAGTAGGGCAAGTGCTATAAAAACCGCGGCTTGTGGGAGTTTCCCCCGCTGTTGTAGTAACAAAGTTGCAAGAATAAATAACATAAAAAATGAGTCAACCTGTCCCCATATCGCGGAGTTCGACCAAATCGCTGGATTGAAGGCAAATAAAGCAGCAATTAGAATGCCTTGTTTCCATGTCCGTGCCCCGCCCGGGCGGTTAACCGCTAGCTGATACAAGAGGTAAACCGTGACTAGGTCAGCCAGAATGGCAGGAAGCTTCAGAATGACCAGTGACCCTGCACTCTCCCAGGGAATCGACAGCTTGTGGTGCAGTAAGCCAACGGGATACAGGACATACATGTACCCAGGAGGATAATCGAGAAAGTAGTCTTTGGCGTTCGTGTACAATCCGGATAAACCTACTGTATATGCGCGATCTGCCCACGCTAGGAACGTTCGTACGTCAGTATCATAGCCCACCCAGAGGGGAGCTAGATATAATCTTAGTAATAACGCGGTTAATAGCAGTAAACCCAGAATAAAGAATTTATGGGGAGCCCCCCACAATTGCTTGAACCAGCTTACCATGTCACAGCTCCTTAGATTTAGACTACTACCATTATACCCGTCCACTCTCTTGCAGAAAAGGAAAAAAGCACCGACCGGTTAGGTCAGTGCTTGGGTTCAAGCTTTTCGATGCGCTCGCAAATTTCATGCAGCCAATCATAGTCTCCAGTGAGCGAAGCACAGAGCGATAAATTTTCCAGCTTCAAACGGTTCCATACATATGTCGCGTTAGCTTCCATACACAGCAGTAATTCATCTTGCTCTGCACGTGTTAACTCTCGCGCTCTGCGTAATGTCCATAACTCCGCCATACGTTGATGAACGGCCAACATGGTCTGGGATACCCTCCTGCTAGTTAAGTAGCTACATTATGCAGTATGGTCAAAAATGGGAAGACTGAAACAATATGTCTACTGAATAGTTGTGCCTTGATATGGGAATTGCGTTGAATAATTAGAAAACTGTTGAAAGGTTTGATCCAGTTTCGTTTGTTCTTCGGCCTCTAATTTGTAGTGCCCTTTTCTGAACATCATTTCAAATAGTTCATATTGACATTGATGTGTCTCGTTCAAAATCGTCATAATATCCTGGTGTAGGGAAGTGTGACTTGCTTCTCTGGCAGATACGTTAAAGCTATCCGTTAAGTATTTTTCCGTCGCCAAAATATCGTTTACTCGGTCACGATCATTCAATTCGGAACCTTTGACTTGCGGCTCATTGGCAGGTTTAGGATTCTTGATGACTTGTGGATTCTGATTCATATACGATCCTCCTTCATTGTTGTGTTTGAGGAACTTTTTTCATTTCCTCTGTATTATTGTTTTGCAGGTGTTTTAATAAGAGCATGTAATGCTTTTGATGCATTTGACCGGCCTTATCAATCAATTGTCTAATTTCTGAATCCGAGCATTCCTGCGCAAAATGGCGGCATTTTTTCATGGCTAAGAGCTCCCACGATAATTGGTCCTTTAAATACTGAGAGTCCTTGGTTGTAATTACCTGAGGTGGTACCTGCATAATGGCGGTTTGTTGTTGTTCTTGTTGAGTTTGCATGTTGTCTCCTTTGTTTTTTCGAGAATACGTATAGCATGCACATATTCATAAATTTTTATGACAAAGTTTGGATAATCAGGAACAGCCTTCTTCCAGTTCAAATTTAAAATCACTGTCGTGTAAACAGGTACAGTCAGCTTCTTTCCGTCCATTTTCCAACCTTTTTAGGTGAACATTTCACACGGGAACCCTTGTCAGTCACATTTGCATTCATTCTCCCCCCGCGCCCCTTAAACAAAAAAAAGACAAATGAGGTCAATCTCTCATTTGTCTTTTTGCCAGTGTTTTATGAAGCTGAAGAAGCCACATCATCCTCATCCGCACTTGCGCTATCCGTGCCTTCAAGGAAGAATTGAACAAGCTTCACATGCTTTTTCAGCGATTTCTCGTGGATAAGATTGATCTTACCATTATCCAACGCGCCAAATACGTAGATCAATTCCTCATTGTCATGCGACCAATCGAAGCCTTCCAGAAGCTGCAAAGAATTCGTCCATTCCTCGTTATACTCACCGTTCGGGAATAAGAAGCGATTGGCATACAGCGCAATACTTTCTTGGATCACACGATTGGCAGATGTATACTGCGCCAAGCCCGGTTGCTCTGGCATCATCGGCAGGACCGTATTAAAAAATTGGTGCAAAATTTCTACATACGTCGATGGATCGTGGCGAATTTTACGTTGAAGCTCATAGGATGGCTGCATTCTGCCTGAAAAAAGCATCGTCGCAGTCGCATATAACCAGCTGAAACACGTAAAGTTACGATTGAACGAAGTCAAATTGTTGCGACGCTCAACACCGGCTGCTTTGAGATAGACATTATGATCGACAACCTGTTGAATAACCAGATTTAATGGATCAATGGAGTCGAAGGAATGACCAAGCTCTTTACTCACCAGCTGGACTTTAGAGTTAATGTCGCCGAACAACTGCTGCTCTTCTTCCTCAGTTAAGCCAATATAGATTTGCACAGCAAGCTGTGTTTCCATCAAATCTAGACGTCTTCCCTCAAGCTGATTAATTGTACCTTCTGTTTCCTCAACCTCTTGCCTAATTTCAGCATCCTCTGGAAACTTCCGTTGTTTGATCTTTAGCACCACTAATTTCTTCTCATAACGTCTAACTTCTTTTTGCATCTGATCATTCACATAGCCTAGCGCTAAGATACGATGCTGACCGTCCAAAATAGATAGCTTGGATCCATGCTTCAGAAGGAATTCCTTCTCACCCTTGGACAGTTGATTCACTTCACGCAATGACAGCGTAACAGGTCCGAAGAACACATGATCGAGCTCGCGCTCCTGCAAATAGGTGGAGATTTTGCGTCTTTGCATGTTGCTCAGCTTACGCTGCACCATAGGGTCAATCATCGTATAATTCAACAGATCCTGAACGCGTAAAGCTACAGTTGAAAGTCCGAACTTATCGCAAAAAGGATGAATGGTCATCTTAAGGCGTAATCCTTCCATTAGCTCACGTCCTCCTTGGAATTGTAAGAATCGGCATCGCTGATTAGAAATGCATTCTGATCTTGATAAAAGTTTTTGATATGGTTGTAGGCTTTCATAATGCGAGTCCGTCTCGGCAACCGATCCTTCTCTTCTCCTGCATAAATGTTGTTCCAATTCACATGCGGAAGTATTTTTAATGCGTGCTCAAGTGCATAGCGATTAAATTTACCTGGTTTCGTAGCTTCTTCGTGCATAAACAGAGCAAGTGCAATTTGGATATTCTCAGACCATACGATTTCACCCTTAGTTGGTTCGGGCAAGTAATTCAATAAGCCATTGAAATAGGTTCCCGCCAAGGATACAAGATCTTGCAGCTCTTTATCCTCATATTGATAGCCATTATTACGCGCTGCTGATTTCATTCTGCCTTCTAACAAAGCAATCAATATTTCAATCAGCAAGTGATAGGAGAACAAATACTCAGGTGACTTCCCGCGTTCAGAGAACATATCTACGGTCAACTTCTGCATAGCTGGCGCTTTGGCTGCAAGCTCAGACGCAGCAACGTGATAGAATCTGCGCTGATCGCGAAGTACCGCCAGGTTGCCGCCAAGCTTGCGCGGAAGCTTATTAATGTCAGAGAACAACTGACGCTCTTGACGAGCATTAATGTCCAAATAGGTCATCGTTGAGATAGGGAAAGCGTACAAACGGCGCAGCTTCTCCGTGATCTCTTCCATCTTGTCGTACTCACGACGATCCTTGGCACGAGCCATTTGACTTTGTAACGTCTCCATAATACGTTGGAAAGCGGCCAAACGATGCTGACCATCCACTACGTACAATTTCTCAATAGGCTGCAAACGAAGCGCATGTTGATCTTCGTCATAATGACCTGCACCTCTTGCCGAGAAAATGATTCCCGGGAAATAAATAGGTTGGCGATCTTCTAAATACAAATTAACGTAATCAATTAGTTTTGAAAGATTACGCGGAATAATCGCACGTTGAACTTCTAAATCAACTTCATAGATTGAAAATAATTTGCTCATGGGCAGTGTAGCTGCAATTGTCGCTTGCCCAAATGTTTGCCCCAAAATTCCGGGAATTTCTACGAACGATGAAGGCTTCTGCTCAGCTAAAAGCTCCGATAATGAGGAAATGGCATCCATATGCTTACCCCTTTCAACAATTAAGTTTTATTTCATTACGTAAACATCTATATGTCTCTCATTCTCCTATTTTTACCAATATCTCTAATTTTCATTCTAATGTACGAAGCCAATCTCCTATTCGCTTTGCCGCCTCAAGTAATCGACCCTCTTCTTGTACCAATGCGATTCGCACAAAGCCTTCTCCCTCGGCCCCGAAAGCGTCTCCTGGAATAACGACAACACCGGCATGATATAACATTTCCCGGGAAATTTGTCGAGATGTCCATCCTTTTGGAATTGGAGCCCAGATAAACATAGTTGCCTTGGGTGGTGGTATGATCCAACCCGCTTCCGCTAGCGCCGAGATAAACACATTTCGTCTTCTTTCATACACATGGGCAACGGAGTGATTATGCTCCATGTCTTCCTCTAATGCTGCAATTCCAGCCGCTTGAATGGCACTGAATACACCATAATCGATATTGGATTTCAGCGTTTTAAGAGCCTTCACTACGCCTGCATTTCCAGTTAGGAAAGCGATTCGACAACCTGCCATATTAAAACTTTTTGACAGTGAATGAAACTCTACAGCAACCTCCTTAGCGCCTTCTATCTCCAAAATACTTATAGGCCGGTAGCCGTCAAAAGCCATTTCGGAGTAGGCAAGATCGTGTACGACAAGCAAGTCATGCTTCTTGGCATAGGTAATCAAATGCTCAAAGAATGCACGATCTGCAACAGCAGACAATGGATTGCTTGGATAGTTAAGCAGGATGAATTTAGCCTTAGCAGCCACGTCTACTGGGATGTCCTCTAATTGGGGTAAAAAGTTGTGTTCTGCGCGCAGCGGCAACAAGTAAGGTTCGACTCCCGCCAGCACGAGACTTGCCGAATATATGGGGTAACCTGGATCAGGGACGATGGCAATGTCCCCAGGATCACAGAGTGAAAGCGCTAAGTGAGCAAGACCATCTTGTGAGCCCATCAGAGTTAATATTTCACTTTCCGGACTCAGCTCCACACCGAATCTATAGCGGTACCATTTGGCAACCGTTTCTCGAAATGCTAAACTTCCCTCAGATGTTGGATAACCGTAATGCGCAGGGTTTCGAACGGCTTCAGTAATTGCTTCAATAATTCGATCAGAAGGAGGTAGATCAGGACTTCCTATACCTAAATCTATGACGTCTACCCCTTGGTTCATAACCTCTCTCTTCCAATCTGCTACTTCTGAAAAAATAGCCGATCCTAGTTGACTAAGTCTCTTTGATCCTGTAATTTTCATGGTTTATATCCTCTTTATGATAAATTCACTTCATATCAGTAATTAATAGGGCGAGCACTCTAAAGCGTTAGTCGATAATTCCCACTTGATGAACAAGTCTTATCATATAAAGCAAAAACAAAACGAGAGCAAGATAAGCGATTCCGAATTTCCAACGTGTTTTCGCAGGGACATCATAGTAAAGCTCCTGTATCCCTAGAGGTGAATAATCCACTTTTACTTGTAATCCTAAATAAAACCCATTCTCTTTCTGCATACGTTCCACTTTGATTAACTGAACTCTTTTAATGATGGATTGCTGAGGCAATAAAGCATGACCCTCGAACCCTATCCCATGCCAGTACATCACAATGGTTTGTCTACTTTCCGCATGGCCCTGCAAATCCGAGTAAGTCATATATTCTAGATCTCTTGTGTGATTCTCCCCCGGAATGATATATCCCTGCTGGAGCAAATGATCCGCCCTAAAATCAAACCGAGTGGAAACCGAAAGAAGCTCTTCCTGATTTCTGAATTTCACGTATTTTTTATACAAATCCCAAGCGAACATGGCCCATATCGCAAAGAAAATCAATTGACTTACACGGCTATTTATATAGTAAATAAATACCAAACCGCCGATTAAACCCAGAATCCACAACCAACGAGTTACTGCTGTAGAAATTCGCCCACCATCTAAAGGATGAATAGGGAGTAAATTAATTAAGTTTAAATAGAATGCGGCATAGGCAACCGAAACAATGACAGGGGAATCGGTATATACACCCAAACCAAAAGCGGCAACGCCACCAATAGTTCCAAGAATAGGGCCTCCTATGCCAATAAACGCTTCCGTTGCAGCATCAGTAGGATTCTTTTTCATTGTAATCAGTGCTCCAAGAAAAGGAATAAATACTGGCGCTGACACTGGAAGCCCCTTCATCTTGGCAGCGAAAACATGACCGAGTTCATGTATGAGAATCATCAGGACGATGCCAATCGCAAAGGGCAACGGAGCGAGATAGGCATAGGCCCAAATTGTAATGAACATTGAGATGATGGCTCCGCCAGCTTTACCAAGCTTTAGTAAGCCTAAAAGCAGTTTCCCTTGTGATAATAGAACAGCTATAAAACCGCCAATGGCTAGTGGTGACTTTTTACCTGCTGGTTTCTTTTTCTCTTCCAACCTAAGATCACCCCTTCGCCCATACTTCGTCATATACTGCTTCCTTGAAGCCCACTGTTACTTTATGACCATCGGTTACGATCGGACGCTTAATCAACCTGCCGTTAGAGGCGAGCAATTCGAGCATTTGCTCTTGCGACATGCTGGGAAGTTTGTCTTTCAGGTTCATCTCTTTATATACTTCTCCGGAAGTATTAAAAAACTTTTTGATTTCCAAACCGCTATCACTTAGCAGCTTAGCCAATTCCTTGGCAGAGGGCGGCGTTTCGAATAAAGGAACATTTTCTGTAATATCTACATGATGATCTTTCAACCACTTTACGGCACTACGGCATGTCCCGCATTTATCGTAACAAAATACTTTTACTCCCATGATGTTTAAAGCTCCTTTAAGTCTAAGTTGATATAAATCATACTACTTAAAATTCTGGGCTAATTGATAAGGAAAGTCAAGTTATAACAAAGAAAAACCATCCTACAAAAGGGATGGTTTCTGTTTATCTAGTTGCTTTCTTTCAGCCAAGCTTGTAAAACAGATAAATCTGCAGGCAAAGGAGCATTAAACTCCGTCCACTCTCTTGTTCCTGGATGCACAAAGCCCAGTTTATAAGCGTGCAAAGCCTGACGACCCAGTCGTTCACTGACTTCTACTGCTGATAAACTTTGCTCAAACTCTGGAAGTGTGTACATTTTATCTCCAAGCAGCGGATGTCCCAAATGGCGCATATGCACACGAATTTGATGTGTGCGACCGGTTTCAAGCCATATTCGAACTAAAGCGGCATGCGCGAATTGTTCCACGACCTCATAATGAGTTACTGCTGAATATCCGTCAGGGGTAACGATACGAACATGTGGCTGTTCAGGATCGCGATCAATCGGTTCATTGATCGTTCCGCTTTTTGCTGTGAAAACGCCCCACACAAAGGCCAGGTATTCTTTTTTCACCTTATGCTGAATCATCTGCTCTGATATTTGCTGGTGTACATAGGGCGTTTTTGCAATAGCCAGTACACCTGACGTTTCTTGGTCAAGCCTATGCACGGGACGGAAACGGCACGTAATACCCGCTTGCTGCCAGTGATACACAACGCCATTGGCGATCGTATTCAAATAATGCCCATGCGTCGGATGTACGATGATACCGGCATCCTTGGCTAGTATCAACAGATGCTCATCTTCATGCAGAATGTGCAGTGGAAGATCCTGCGGCAAGATATCCTCAGACTGCTCTTCTTCCATACGAATCTCTACACGATCGCCAGCCTTCACCTTAATGTTGATGTATTGTCTAACCCCATTCACCGTTATGCCCTGCTCGGTCAGTTTAATGCGGGATAGCAATTTGCGAGAGACCATCAATCTTTTTTGCAGCACCGTCTTGAGTATAAAGCCCTCTTCCTCCGGCGGTACGATGTATACTAACGGTTCATAATAACTCATGATTTACGTCTAAACACCTCAGCGCTGCGCACATATTCCACATCAGTAATACCTTCACGGTGATTCGCAGTGCGGGCAATGGTGAAGAATAAATCGGACAGTCGGTTCAAGTATCTGCGCACTTCTGGATTAATTGGCTGTGTTCGCGCAAGCGTTACCACCCGGCGTTCTGCTCTACGGCATACAGTACGGCAAACATGAAGTGTGGATGAAACAGTACCGCCACCAGGCAAAATGAATCGTGTAATATCCGGTGTTTCGGCATCGTATTTATCAATCCAAGTCTCCAGCATATCGACCATTTCCGCGGTTACTTTATAAGGACGCAGCTCTTGCTTCAAGAGAGCGAGATCTGAACCGCAATCAAACAATTCATGCTGCACCTGCAGCAAATCTGGGAGTAAATCAGGGTACTTCGCAGGATCCATAAAGCTCATCGCCTGACCTACATAACAATTCAGTTCATCCGTTGTGCCATAAGCCTCAACACGATCATCATCTTTATCCACACGACCACCGATTACGCCTGTTTGCCCCGCATCTCCAGTTCGAGTATAAATTTTCATCTTTAAACATCCTCCCTTTTCCAAGGCTTTGATATATCCATCATCTCATAAACACGATTCATATCCAAGTGACATCTAACGTGGTCAGCCAATCTATCGAAAGCAGCTTCTCGACGTTCTTTAAAACGAATGCCTTCCTCGATTAGGGATAACCCTTTATGTTTGCGAATACGATTTAACCAGGCTCTGCGGAAGTCATCATTATGCAAAATCCCGTGTAAATACGTCCCCCAAACACGCCCATGGTCCGCAGCTGCCCCGTCTCCGTGCAGAACGTTATCAGAGCTTTCATCATCGAAGCTGGTAAGAGCCTTAATCTGGAAAGGCGTTACCATTTCTTGCAAATAACGCGTCCGCCCCATGTGGATTTCATAGCCATCAATGACAATCTCAGAGCTATTTTCAGCAAAAAGTGTGCTGCTTCCCTGAACTTGAACGGTCCGTTTATCGGAAGTAAATACGGTCTCCGTTGGTAAAAGCCCTAGTCCCTCTAGCTCAGGATGATCTGATTCGTAGCCATGTGGATCAAGCAGCTTGGCGCCCAACATCTGATAGCCTGCGCAAATACCAGCGACCCAACCATTCTCTGATTGCGTGAAAACCTTCACACGCTCTGCCAGACCAGATTCGTTCAAATACCGTAAATCGTCCATGGTATTCTTGCTGCCTGGCAGCAAAACGACATCCGGTTCTCCCCACTCGGAGAGGTGTGTAATATAACGGAAATGAACATCTTTCTCCTCTTGCAGAGGATCGAAATCCGTAAAATTAGATAGGCGTGGCAAGCGAATGACCGCGATATCCAGCTGATCTTCCCGTTTCCCTTGAGAGCTTTCATTCCGCTTACTTTGCATGCGCTTGGAATCTAGTGAAGCAGAGTCCTCATCCTCAATGCCTAACTGCGGCAGATAAGGAATAACCCCAAGAACTGGTTTCCCCGTCCTCTCTTCTAGCCAATCCAAGCCCGGTTTCAGTAGACTAACATCTCCACGAAACTTATTTATAATAAAGCCTTTCACCCGGTCTCTTTCCTCCGGCGTCAAGATTTCCAGTGTCCCTACAATTGAGGCAAATACGCCTCCACGATCAATATCAGCAACGAGAAGCACAGGAGCGTCCGCCCAACCTGCCAACCGCATATTTACAATATCGCGATCCTTCAGATTAACCTCAGCTGGACTTCCCGCCCCCTCTAGCACCACTACATCATATTGACTGCGCAGCCGGATTAAAGCTTCCTTCACAATGACTTCAGCCTGTGGCAAATAGGTCTCTCTATACGTCCTTGCATCTAGATCAGAGTATGGCTTCCCGTGAACAACAACCTGAGCAACCATGTCTTGCTTCGGCTTAAGCAGGATCGGATTCATATCCGTTGTTGCTAAAATACGACAGGCATCCGCCTGCACACCTTGTGCTCGGCCAATCTCTTTGCCATCAAAAGTAACATAAGAATTAAGGGACATATTTTGCGACTTAAATGGCGCCGTTTGCCAGCCGTCTTGAACTAGAATGCGGCACAGTGCGGCCGTTAAAATGCTTTTACCCACGTCGGAAGCTGTGCCCTGGACCATCAGTGTTGCAGCTTGCACAGTCTTATTCGTCATCAGCTTGCCCCCGGTTCTGCATGAATTCTGCCATCATGTGACGTAACCCAGCTATTAACCGTTCATTGTCTTCTCGAAGACGTATCGCAACTCGGCAATAGTGTTTATTGAGACCTTCAAAAAGGGAAGCATCTCGGATTAATATCCCTTGATGCCCCAAATGCTTCTGCACCATCTTCACATCGATGCCCATCCGCTCAGGAAACGAAAAAAGCAAAAAATTCACATCACTAGGCACGACCTCAAGACCCAATTGTTCAAGCTGCTGGGTGAGCCATGGCTTCTCTTCCTCCAGCCACTTCCAGCTGGACTGCTCAAATCCCACATCATCAAGTACGGCTGTTCCGATGCGCTGTGCTAAATAGTTTACGCTCCACTGCACCTGAAGATGTTGGATTTGCCGAATCATATCGGGGTGAGCCACCATAAAGCCTAATCGTATACCCGGTATGGAATAAAATTTCGTCATCGAGCGGATGACGAAAAACTGTTGACTGGTGGAAGCGAGCTTGAGTAAAGAGTGTTCCTGCTCATTCGGTACAAAATCCATAAAGGCCTCATCAAGCACCAACCTACGGTTACTTTGCATAAGCATGTCCAACACTTGACGAGGAACCAGCTTCCCTGTTGGATTATTCGGATGACCTAGAAAGAACAAGTCTACTGCCGAATAAGCGGCTTCGATATCTTGCAGCTGCAATTCAAAAAGGTGCATTGACGTTAGAGGGATGTTGTAAATACCACCACCTGATTTATGAACCGCTTCCTCATATTCACTAAAAGAAGGCCTCGCTAATCCGGTAATAGAGGGCTTCAATACGCGCGCAGTCAGATCGATTAGTTCCGCTGCCCCGTTACCAACCAGAATGCTTTCCACCCCGATATCATATTTCAACGAAAGCTTGTTTCTCAGCTCACGCACGGCAGGGTCGGGATATTTGACCATATCGCGCCACCCGTCTCTGAGAATATGCTTAACAACCGAAGGAGGACCAAGCGGATTCATATTCGAGCTGAAATCCAAGAATTGCTCCTTCGGACGACCAAAGGCTTCTTCTGCCGTCCAGAGGTCGCCTCCATGCCCATAGCGTTCTAGCATGATAATCACTCCTTCTTTTTGGTATGAGTTATACACTGGAACAAACCGTTATCATGGACATAAATTGATTCCACTGGATAATTCCAATGAAAGTAGGATGAAACATAGTTTGTATTTCCGTGACCGTCGATTCATTCATCCAATCTGGTTCTTCATGGAGGTGACTTAAATTGGAATCTTTGGTCAAATATGCTCCCCAACTTGTGGTTGCCAGATGAATGAATTGAATGATTGAATGAAAATATTTGAATAAATAAATGAATCCTGTGCTCAGTTGAATGATGTTGTAAAAAGTGCAACAATTACTGCCTAGATCGCACCATTCTCCCTTCATTGTTGTATTTTGTACAACAGTTTGGCCCAATTCAGGCCATTTCGCAACAAATGAGTTCGAAATGTTGTACAAACTGCAACTTCAACAGGCAAAATAGCCTTCAGGCGTGTGAATTGTTGTAGAAATTACAACATTGGTAACTACCATAGCCTATCTACCCTCACGATGATGCTGATTTATCCCCAAGGCATATTTCGGTCCGGGATGTTACAAACCTACATGTGGTAAGAAGTGAAGACGGTAATGCCCAACAAAAGTAGTGTTTCGAGGAGTTCATTCAAAGCACCATATGTATCTCCGGTTAAACCGCCTAATTTGCGGCTCATATACGTGGCCAAAAGCCAACCTATTAGAATTGTGCCTATTGCAAAGCTAAAAATAATAGTTAAACCATAGATTAAGGAGAAAGATATCACGCTAGAATCAGCTAGCCATGTGGAAAATATTTCAATAAAAAGCGTAGTAGTAAAAAGGGCTACTACTCCAGACATAGTTACATGCCATTTGGTAACTCCGCGAAAAAAACTCCCTAATCCTGAGTCTCGCCGGGCGTAGGGCCAACTTTGAATTGCTGCAACCATAAACCAACGACTCCAGATAGGAACTATAGCAAGTAAGAAGAATACACCGCCTATTTTCCCAGTACCTAGTAAAGTGTAAAGAAGCGAAAATTTGAGGAGCAGGTGGAGAACACAAACGATGACACCCATGGCGCCTACGCGACTGTCTTTCATGATTTCTAGCATTTGCTCACGGGGTCTGTGACTAAGAATACCATCAGCGGTATCCATTAACCCGTCTAGATGAAGGCCACCTGTTAAGACGACCCAGAACCCAAGCAGCAGAACGGCTGCGGGCATCGCAGGTAGGACGAGGCTTAACCCCTCGCCTGCTAGGAGTAAAAGAAGACCGATGACGAAACCCGCTAGCGGATAGAATATCACGCTTCTTTGGAATACTCGGTCTGTATAGTTAATTTGCACAGGAATGGGCAAACGGGTTAAAAACTGAAAGGCTGCTATGCAAGCACGCAGCCAGTCTAGTAAAACAGTACGAGTAGTATGCACAGCAATCCTCCCATCACTACAAAGCTGACGCCGTAAAGCATCCTCACGGCGTAGACAATATCCTGCTGCGTCCGCGGACGCAGCGGCCAGCCTAGGCGGGCGCGCTCACTCGCAGCGCCGCCATAGACGTTCAGCCCGCCCAGCTCAATTCCGAGTGCCCCGGCTACCGCCGACTCCGGAATTCCGCTATTCGGGCTGGGGTGCAGGTGCGCGAAGCGGCGAATCGCTGACGCTGCGCGCTTCGCTGAGAGGCCCGGCTGCAGCAGGGCGACGAGGATTAACAGGAGGCCGGTCAGCCGAGCCGGGATCCAGTTCATAACGTCGTCCCAGCGGGCCGACGCCCAGCCGAAATGACGGTATCTGTCATTTCGGTAGCCGACCATCGAATCCAGTGTATTCGATGCCCGGTACAGCATTGCGAGCGGCGCTCCGCCGATCAGCGCATAGAACAAGGGCGCGATGACCGCGTCGACGATGTTCTCCGCCACGGTCTCCACAACCGCGCGCGTCAGTTCTTCTTCGCTGAGCTCACCCGTATCACGGCCTACGATGTAGCCCGTGTACTTACGAGCATCTGTGAGATTCCCTGCACGCAGCGGATTGTAAACTAGATAAGCAGCATCTTTTAGTCCTTTAATAGCTATCGTTGTGGAAATAAACCACGTAGAGACCAAGTATCCAAGCCACTCATGTATCGAGCGAGCAGTAAGTATTAGCACCAACATAAGGCTAAAGCTTAGCACCACAGTAGAGACTGTAAGCAGCACACCCTTAGCTCTCAGCCATCCAGACGATTTAACAGATGTCTCTTTTCCTTTATGTAACTTGCCTTCTACCCAGCGGATGAATCGTCCGATAAGAATAACCGGGTGTGTCGGCCACTTCGGATCGCCAATCAGCCAGTCCAGCGCAATGGCAGCAGCCGTCATACTAACGATTTCCTGCCAAGAATATATCCACATATTGATCACCGTTCCATGCCTAAAGACTTATTTATTCCAGTCGATAAGCTCTGCTTTTTAGCTCCATGGGGATGCCTACCGTGACAAGAAATACCTGCTCACATACCTCAGCTAAGCGTTGATTCATTCGTCCTGCCAGGTCTCGAAAACTGCGGCCAAGCGGATATTCCGGCACAATGCCGTCACCTACTTCATTCGTTACCAAGATGAGGTGTCCACGGTAGGAGGACACTGCTTCTACAAGCTCGTCTATGCGTTTCATTACCCGAGCAGAAGCATCTACTTCTCCCTCATGATGGAGCAACCAATTGGACAGCCAAAGTGTCAAACAGTCGACCAAGACCACGGCATCCTCCCCACTCTCCTGCAAGCGGAGCAGTAATTCCCTCAGTTGGAAAGGCTCCTCCCGAGTATCCCATGGATACCCCGAGGCAAGCCTCATCTGCTGATGCAGCTCAACACGCTCCTTCATTTCCTCATCGTAGATGTGGGAAGTCGCGATATAAATCCCTCGTTCGCTGCCATGCATGGCGAGCTTCTCCGCGAAGGAGCTCTTGCCGCTGCGCGCGCCGCCCGTAACCAAAACTGCCATGGCGCCTTCGCCTCCTTATCAATGCTTACTGCGTAAGCTTGCCTTACCCCGGCATGCCCCTACACGGCTACCCCCGCGACACGCCTGCGCTTTCGAATGTCGCCATTTCCTTCATGATCTTGCCTGCGGCATCGATCAAGTTAAAAGCAAGCACCGCGCCCGTTCCTTCGCCCAGGCGCATATCCATCTGCAGCATCGCTGCGAGGCCAACCGCTTCGAGCAGCTTCGCATGCCCCTGCTCCTGCGATAAGTGCGAAGCGAGCATGTAGGACGCGCTTAGCGGTGCTAATCGGCTCGCCACAAGTGCAGCTGCCGACGAGATGAAGCCGTCGACGACCACCGGACAGCGATTCTTCGCTGCGCCGAGAATCACGCCAACAAGTCCAGCGATCTCCAATCCGCCGACCTTCATTAACACATCGAGCGCATACTCAGCGCTTGATCTATTCACCTCATCCACACAAAGCCCATTCACATCCAGCGCCTTATTCACAACAGACACTTTATGCAACCATTTGCCATCATCAATGCCCGTTCCGCGGCCAACTGCTATGCTGGCATCCAAGCCCGTCAAAGCGCATAGAATCGCAGCGCTTGCCGTTGTATTGCCAATCCCCATATCTCCCATAGCAAAGAGTCGATAGCCCTTTCCCACCAATTCATCTACAACTTCTACACCAGCTTGTATTGCCTGCACAGTCTCATCCAACGTTAGTGCCGCTTCACGCGCCATATTACGTGTCCCTTTTCTTACTTTACGAGAAACGAGATTAGGATGCTCCAGGTCAGCATTAACCCCCATATCGACACAGACAACTTCAGCGCCGGCATGTCTGGCAAGAACGTTGACTGCAGCCCCGCCATAAAGGAAATTAAGCACCATTTGAGGCGTTACTTCCGCCGGAAATGCACTAATTCCTTCTTCACATACGCCGTGATCCCCGGCCATTACGATAACCGCTTTTTTCTCAAAAATCGGCATCACTTCGCCCGTAATTCCAGCAACCTGACGCGCAATATCTTCCAGTTTCCCGAGGCTTCCCTGTGGTTTCGTCAACTGATTTAAATGCTCATTTGCTTGGTTCACTACCTCTTGATAAATAGGCTTAATGCTATCTATAATCTCTTGCAACTTATTCATGATTGTGTCCTCCGATAGCTCAACTATTTTCCTGGCTGTAATAAAATTTGCGGCGCATCGTTAACGGGGTGCTGCAGGACAATCGGTTCTGTTCCATACACTTCGCTGATTAATCCGCTGGTAATGATTTCATCAGGTGTTCCTATCGCTGCAAGCTCGCCATTATGTATAACCATTAAACGCGTGCAGTACTGCGCAGCCAAATTCAAGTCATGCAGGACAGCTACAACCGTCAACTCGGATTCTAGCTGCCATTCCTTGATGTAGTCCATCATCTGTACTTGATATCCGATATCCAAGAACGTTGTTGGTTCATCCAGCATAAGCAGCCGCGGCTGCTGCGCCATCACTTTAGCAAGAGCGACACGCTGCCTTTCACCGCCGCTGAGGCGCTCGATTGTTCGATCAATCAGCGGTTCCAAGTGCAGCTTCCGGACAATCCCATCAATTAAACCTTCCGCATCAGCCGGCTCCTCACCAAGCCAATTCTGAAAAGGATATCGGCCCATTTCCACCACTTCACGGACCGTAAAGCCTACTGGAGGCAGCGCATCCTGCTGGAGGACAGCAAGCCATCTAGCCAGCTCTTTTCGTGAATAGGAGGATACTAATCGGCCACCCAGGTCAACACTTCCGTTTTTAACAGGATCAATCCCTGATATTAGACGGAGTAACGTCGACTTACCGCTGCCGTTTGGCCCAATAATGCCAAAAAATTCACCCTGCTTGATCTCAAAGCTGATGTTCTCCAGCACTTGCTGTTCCTTAAAGCTTTGGGAAAGGTGCTCCACTTTAATCATCTTGATCAACCTCTTAACGTTTTCTTATCCTTGTGGAGCAAATAAGCAAAAAATGGCGCACCCAGAAATGCCGTGATAACCCCAAGTGGAATTTCGGTTGGACTCAGCAGGGTACGGGCAAGTGTATCTGCCCAGAGGACATAAACGCCGCCACCAATTGCGGACAATGGAATAATCAACCGATAATCCGGACCTACCAATAATCGCACTAAATGTGGCACGATGAGCCCTACAAAACCGATTACACCGGCAACCGAGACCGCAGCGGCAGTTAGGAATGTAGCCACAATTAGCACAATCAGCTTTGTACGTTCTACACTCACACCGAGATGTGACGCCTGCCGCTCACCCAGAGCCAGTAAATTTAACGACCTTGCATAGCTAAGCAGCACGACAAAACCGATAATTAAATAGGGTGAAATGATATAGGTATACGACCAACCTCGCATTGCCAAGCTGCCCATTAGCCAGAAAATGATTTCATTAATGACTTGATTGGAAATAGACACCATAAAGGATACAATAGCCCCTAGAAATGCCTGCATGACCACGCCTGATAAAATAAGCGTCTCCATCTTCAGCTTCCCTTCGATCTGGGCCAGCTTTAGAACTAGAAATAAAGAAATAAGTCCCGTTACGAAGGCAACAATAGGGATCGACCATTGCCCAAACCACGCCACTTGCAGTCCAAAATAGATTAAAAATGCGGCTCCTACAGAAGCCCCCGAGGATACACCGAGTGCATAAGGATCCGCAAGCGGATTGCGCAGCACACCTTGAAAAGCTGCCCCTGCAATAGAGAGTGAGGCCCCTACAAGAATTCCCAGTAATACACGAGGAAATCGTACTTTATTAATGATTTGTTCCGACGACTGCGGCCAGGTGGCATCGATGTGATCTCCCAGCCAAGGGATATGCTTGGCGAGAATACTGGCAATTTGCAGAACGGGGAGATTAGCAGTGCCAAGCGATAAGCTCGCCACAATAGAAAGAAGAAGGAGTATAACCCCTACTCCTCCCCATAGCATTAATTTTCTTTTCATTTTATTTCACCAGTTCGGGATAAATGCCTTTCGCCATTTCAAGCAATCCATCGGTCAGTCTTGGACCAGGACGGCTGAGCATGTTCTGGTCGAGGCCAATCACCTGCTTGTTCTTCACGGCATCAATGGCATCCCAACCGCTTCGCGTACGTATAATTTCATCAAGTGGTTTCTTGCTCTTACTATCGACAACCCCATTGGCGAACAGAATTACACCTGGGTTTTGTTGAATGATTTTCTCTTCACTGATTTGATACCAGCCTTTTCCGTCTCCTGCGACGTTAATCCCGCCAGAAAGCTTGATCAATTCATCCATGTATTCGCCACTGCCCACTGTCCATCCTGGGGCAAATTCAATGTATACCTTTTTCTTGTTCTCTTGCTTGACGTCTTTCACTGCATTAACAACCTTTTGACGGTCCGCTTTCATCTTAGCAACCACTTTTTCCGCTTGCTCCTGATGATCTGTAATCAATCCGTAAGTTTGAATGTTAGCAATGGCATCATCCAAGGTTTTCGGCTCCACTTTAAACACGTTAATATTCAAAGTACGCAGCTTTTCTACCGTATCGGGTTTCATCGAAACCCCAGTGAATACAACATTCGCGTTAGCTGCGATCACCGCTTCTTGGTTAGGTTTCGTTATGCTGCCAAGTTTCGGTTTTGTTTTAGCCGCTTCTGGATAATCATCAAAATCAGATACACCAACTATATTAGCCTCCAGCCCAATTGCAAAAAGGGCTTCAGTCTCTGCCGGGGAGACGGATGCAATACGCTCAGGCGCTTTATCAAAAGTAAACTCCTTGCCCGTAGCATCCTTTATTTTCAAAGGGTAGACCGTCTTTTTGGCTGCTGTTGATGGTGTCGTCGTTGCAGCAGGAGCTTTCGTCCCTTCCCCGCCAAGCTTAGACGGATTAGAAATTTCCGTTTCCTTTTTACCGCAAGCTGCGAGACTAATTGCTGTTACTAGCGCTACTGTAAGAATAAATGCTTTTTTTACTGAATTCCTTTTCATCTAGCAAACCCTCTCTCTGAACAATTTATTTCGATTGACCCTAACAAAAAAGCCCCTTTGTTCTCGAAGGAACAAAGGGGACGATAAATCGCGGCGCTCAGCAACCCGCAGGTTGCTTCCTGATTTAACGCGATCCTTTTCCTCGAAGGATGTCGTAAACGGCACCATGGGCAGGTATCCTGACTCTCCCGGCAACTCATGCCTGGATTACAGTGGCGGGACCGTGCCGGACTTTAACCGGCTTCCCTTTTAAGTGGCAATCTCTTCTTAATGAGCTTACCAGCACCTATGGCTGCATATTTTACTATCAATCTATTTGTCGATTATAGACTTCTTGTTACTTTTGTGCAATTACTTTGAGCACTTGTTTCGACTCATTCAACTTTGGAGCATTTTGAGGAATAAAAGCCACCAAGCCTTTTCCTTCAAAACCTTGTTCTTTCATCCATTTGTTTCCTGCAAGAGGAATACCATATAGATGCTTTTCAGCAGGCTTGCCTTCTTCGGTTATTTGAATAACACCATCCGGATAATCTTCCGGTTTGATCGTATCATCCAAAGAAACGAAACCCGCTTGATTACTAAGTGATTTGAATTGATCTTCCGCAAGAATGAAGATGCCATTGCCTCCTGCAGCCAGTTCTACAATCATTTTTTCCAACGAAAAAATAGGGGATGTATTGACTTTGACTGTAGGAACCTCGCCCACCTTGGACTTCAAGGAAATCTCCAGCTTGTCCCCTGCTTCACTTGGAAAACCATTAGAGCCCATCATAAATATAGATACATCCGGCTTCGGTCCGCCGCAACCCGTAAGGAACACCATAAGTCCCATCATCATAACCAACAGCCATTTCACTTTCATGTTGTAAGCGTACCTCCGTTTGTTATCTGAATCCATCGATAATCGCGAGAAAAGTCGGTTTTCACCGACTTTTTTTCCCATTATGCATATATTCATTTATTTTTCGGTCTAGGATTGTGCTCAATTCAACGACGGAATCAGATGTCATTTCTTCCCCATCAAAAACCATCTTTTCTAACCTGCGTCGCAGAGAATGAATCTCTTCTTCTAATAAGGTAAGGGAGTTTTGCTTCTTCGCACGCTTGGTCAACCAACGTTGTCCGAAATCCTGTTCACGAATTTGAAAATGTTTTTGATAGGTTGATAGTTGATATTCCATAAAAGCCATGCTCATCCCTCCTTACTACAAGAATACCAGTTTTCATCAATAATGAACATATTTATTTACGTTATTCATTACAATTTTCTCATAAAATTTCCAATTCTCTCTAAAGCTTCATTTAGTTGAGAAACACTATAAGCATATGAACAACGTAAGAAACCTTCTCCACCTAAACCAAACACATCTCCAGGCACGGCAGCAACCTTTGACTCAAATAATAGCCGTTGTGCAAACTCTTCTGAAGTTAATCCTGTAGCGACAATACTTGGAAATGCATAGAAAGCGCCTTGCGGCTCATGGCATTCGAGACCAATATCTCGGAACCCTTTTACAATGAGACGTCTGCGCTGGTTATAGGACTCGATCATCCGATCTTTTTCTTCCATCCCATTCGTCAACGCCTCGTGAGCAGCAACTTGACCCATGACCGGTGCGCACATCACCGTATATTGATGAATTTTGGTCATCGCCGAAATCAGCTCCTGGTGACCGCAGGCATAACCCATCCGCCAGCCTGTCATGGCAAAAGCTTTGGAGAAACCGCTAACCAAGATTGTCCGATCTTTCATACCAGGAATAGCCGCGAAGCTCACGTGCTTCTGACCATAAGTCAGCTCCGCATATATTTCATCGGAAATGACAATAAGATCCTTCTCTTCAATGACTTTGGCAATCGGAAGCCAATCCTCATAGGTCATAATACCGCCTGTTGGATTGCTAGGATAGCAGAGAATCAATATCTTGGAGCGTGGCGTAATCGCGTCGCGAAGTGCTTTCTCAGTCAGCTTGAACTGATCCTTCGCGAATGTTTCTATCCCAACAGCTACACCGCCGCTTATGCTCGTAATTGGGGAATAAGAAATATAACAAGGTTCAGGGATAAGAATCTCATCGCCGGGCGTTATCAAAGCTCGGAGTGCTAAGTCAATCGCTTCACTGCCGCCTACCGTAACAAGAACTTCATTCGATGGCTCATATTTCACTTTAAACGACGTATGAAGGTAATCGGCAATCGCTTCACGAAGCTCAGGAATACCTGAGTTTGGCGTGTATTTCGTTCTACCGCGTTCCAAAGAATGCACAGCTGCTTCACGGACATGCCAAGGTGTTGAAAAATCCGGTTCCCCTACACCAAGAGAAATAATATCTTCCTTACTGTTACTCACCAAATCAAAAAACTTCCGAATACCTGAAGGCTTCATTTCACGTACGGCAGGAGCGAGGTAGTCCTGCATCGATTTTACCTTGTTCTGCTGGATCGTTATCTCATCTTTGATCATGACATTCCCTCTTCTTTACGGCGAAACGAGCATCCGGTGATCGTCTTCCTGATCCTCGAATATAATGCCGTCTTGTTTGTATTTTTTTAATATAAAATTCGTCTTTGTTGAAAGTACACGGTCAATCGGCGAGAGCTTGTTGGACACGAAAGAAGCGACTTGTTTGAGAGAACTGCCCTCAATTTCCACAAGTAAATCATAAGCGCCAGACATGAGATAAACCGATTTGACTTCTGGATATAAATAGATCCGTTCCGCGATAGCATCAAACCCGTGTCCGCGTTCCGGCGTAATTTGCACTTCAATTAGGGCGGTAACCTTTTCGTCATCCACTTTACTCCAGTTAACTACTGTCGCGTATTTGACGATGACCTTATCCGCTTCCATCTCGCTTATCGCTCGCGCCACCTCGGCCTCCGCCGTTCCTAGCATAGTGGCGATCAAGTCCGCACTCCTGCGGGCATCTTCCTTCAGTAGTTCGAGAATATTAAGCTTCAAAGCATCCATGGTTAAACCTACCTTTCTGAAATCTGATTCGTTCATCCTTTAATCTTACAATGAATTGCTGTCCAAATTCAATTACTGAGCTTGTTTTAGAACGGAATATTTTTGTAAAACCGAATTTTCCACCTCACAAATAGTAAAAGGCCACTGGGATCTCCCGAGTAGCCTCTGCCTACCAGTAATTTTCAGGATTGTCCGTGAACCAAACTAACCTTCGATTCGGCTTGCAGCAATTTGTTCATCATAGTTCCAATTTCACGATGCTCATACGTTGGGCGTACATGGACATGACATTCTCCCGCCATACAACCGATTCCGACAAGCTTATTCTCATCATAAACCGAGATAACGTGCTCCGATTGGAAATCGTTCCAATCCACAATCGCTTGAGCTCCAAATGTTATGCATTCTTCTGTATATGTCTGTATAAATTCCTGGAATTGACCTTCTTCAGGAAGCGCATTAATGTAGGCTAATTTCACAGTATTTCCACCTTTCATCCCAAACCTTCTTATACTTATAATTATACTCAATTATGAATTTTTATTCAATATTCTTTTATTATCTTTTATATTAAGAAATAATGTAGAACGGCCCATCCGAATCATATGGATCCGGTGGGCCGCTTATATTTTCTAACTTACTTATGCATTTAATCAAAAATGTCCATACTCAAATATCTTTCGCCCGTATCCGGTGCAATACAGAGCACTCTCTTGCCCGCTCCTAGCTCACGGGCTATCTGCATACCTGTCCACACCGAGGCCCCGGCCGAAGGTCCCACAAGAATGCCTTCCTTGCTGGCCAGATCTTTCATGGTTCGAATTGCATCTTCGTCAGATACCTGCACGATCTGATCGTATACGTTTGTGTTCAGAATAGCCGGTACGAAGCCTGGACTCGTACCAACGAGTTTATGCGGACCTGGACTTCCTCCAGACAGAACCGGGGAACCCTTCGGCTCCACCACATAGATCTGGATATCCGGCAGCTTCTCCCGCAGCACCTCACCCGTTCCGGTGATCGTTCCGCCCGTGCCTGAAGTTGCTACGAAAGCATCCAGACGCCCGTCCATTTGCTCCAGAATTTCCGGAGCTGTTGTCGTCCGATGAATGCTCGGATTCGCCGGGTTCTCGAACTGCTGCGGGATATAGCTGCCAGGTATCTGATCCCGCAACTCCTTCGCTTTCTCAATCGCTCCCGGCATCCGCAGTGCGGCGGGAGTGAGTACGACCTCTGCACCATAGGCCTTGAGCAGATTAATGCGTTCTTTGGTCATGTTGTCCGGCATGATTAGAATGGCCTTGTAGCCTCTAGCTGCCGCATTCATGGCAAGTCCAATGCCAGTATTACCGCTTGTCGGCTCGATAATCGTAGCGCCTGGACGAAGCAGGCCATCTTTCTCCGCCTGTTCGATTAAATTAAACGCAGCGCGGTCTTTTACACTGCCGCTTGGATTAAAGTATTCAAGCTTCACGTAGAGCTCCGCATCATTCGGACCTACCAATCGGTTAATCCGCACGGCAGGTGTATCACCAATCAGCTCTGTGATGCTATTCACCATTTTTTTATGTGTCAAGGGTTACCCCCTCCTCTTCCCAATAAAACAATCTATACCCACATTTTTATCGGGAAGCGTGAAAGATGTCAAGTTCTAATTACAGTTAACTGCTTCTTCATAAAGTACCAGCTGACCAGCGGTGAGCTGCCAATGATCAATAACAGTACGTTAATCACGAGCGGAGCTTTACTCCATGAAATAACACAAATGAATAAGAGCACACCGCACACACGCCCCACATTGAGTGAAAGCTCACGAAGAACAACATACTCCTCCCGCTGCTTAGCGCTGGCTTCATTTGAACCAATTAGATCGAATACAGTCGACACCATAGGCACCGAATACATCGGAAAGAATAGCGCAGCTCCAATGCCGAAAATAAGTAAAGTGCTATACCCCATTTTCCAGAAAAAAGGAATAATAACGGTTACGATCATAGCAGCGCCAATCAGCATACTGATCTTACGAAAACGTGGCTTAATAAATCGTCCCGCCGCCCAGAAACTTACTAAAGATACCGCGGAAGTAATCAATACGAAACTCCCTAAGCTAGCTTCACTTGAAGTGGATATGTAGACGAGAAGTGCGATCATGAAACCAAAGACACCCTCTCGAACTCCTTGAAATACCAAGGCTAAGCATACGCGTTTCCAAGGTGTTTCGACTTGCCTTAGACAATGCAAGGGAAACAACCATTCGTAGGTACCTTGTACCTTCCGTTTTTTCAAAAAGAAACTAATGATCACGCCTAGCAAAAAGATCCCTAACGAGATGGAAAAGATTAAACGATACCCAGCACCATCTCCCAAACTCACAATCAGTAAACCGGAGATCCAGGGTGCGACTATTCCGGCGCCAGAACCCAACAGTCCTACCCAGCCATTGAACCGATCTCGATTATCAGGGTCCGTCACTTCAAAATAAACAACATTAAAAGCCACCCAGAATAAGCCAGCAGAAATTCCCTGGACCATACCTAACCAAACAAAATAGTGAAAGCTGTTTGCTCCAAGCCACAATACCAGCATATAAAAGCCCGCGGAAACTGCAACGCCGACCCGTAAGCAGTTCATTTTATTGTGTTCCTTCACCCATTTCCCTGCTAACCAGAAGGTAATCGCCATTGTCAAATGCGTCGTCAACGTAAACCAACCGATTAAAGCGAAGTCATTTTTGGCCTTCCACAAATACACACCAACGAAAGTTCCGGACAAGGCATTTGCACTGCCAAATAACGTGTGAACGACTAGTAAAAGAATCGCCTGAGCATCTAGCCGACCTTTCTTCTGCGAACCCTTAACTTCAACTGCTCCACTTCCACGGTCTTCAAAATAATTGCTTCTTGTGCCATCTATTTCCCTGCTTGGTTGAACAAATTTCTTACTCTTATCCTTTTCCATATTCCTCCTCACCTTTCCCATTGATCGAAATAGCTCTTGTTAAGCTTCCCCAATCGAGTAAAAATATGAGGCTAAACATATAAAAAAACCGAATCCATAAGGGACTCGGTTCCATCGCTACTCCGATTTAATACGTTCAACCATGAGTAGTCGATCTGTATCAGATAAGATTTTCTCCACTTTAAAGCAAGACGGGCATACATAGACATTCGAAGTAAAGGGACCTGTTAGGAAAGCACTTCCTAAAGTTTTGGGAATAACTGGCGTGAAAGAAGATCCACTCGTGACCTCAGCACCTGCAAACAACAATAGTTCATGACAGCTCGAGCACTCGGGTGCCTCTTCTTGTTCGTCTGTTATATGCTGAACTTTTTCTCCGTATTTATCGAGAGGTTCATCCGAATCATCCCAAGCCAATGATAAATCTTCATCCGAATCGGCATATTCTTGTTCATCAAAGCGGAGCGGTTGGCCTGTTTGTTTCACCTTTAAATCGATGCTCCTATAATCGTTCAGTTCATTAAAACAGTGCGGACATTCGTCCTCGGGTCCAATTTCTGGATCCCAAACGATCTCTGTTTGGCACCATGGACAAACTATTTCTTCATTGGTACTCATTACGTAATCCTCCAACCTAATGCATTCATGCATATTTCAGTAAATAATAAACCCCTGCCGCCATAAATACAAACGCGATGGCAAACAAAGTGCCCCACAGGTATTTCATTGTTCAGCCTCCAAGATTATGTATGATTCTAAGTTACACAAGCTCCGACCACATAGGAAAGGGAGACAGAAAGCGTCAAGGACAAGAAACCTACAGCGCGATTATCTTTCTTGATTTCCTCATCGATTTTGAAATAAGGCGTCAAGAATTCAAAAATGAAGTAGGCAGCCAGCAAAAGCAAGAATCCGTACCCTGCCCAGATGAGGGAATGAATCATCGTGTCATTGTTTAGGATAGCGAATCGGAACAGATTACAAATCCCAAAAATCTTCCCACCTGTAGCCATCGCTACAGATAAGTTGCCTTTTTTGATCTCAGCCCAGTCATCATATTTGGTGACCATTTCAAAAATCGTTAGAAATACAACTAGCGCGATCACAGCAACTGCAAAAAAGGCAAGCGTCGATAAATACGGGTTACTTAGCAATACATCCACCTCTTCGTTCATATCGTCTCCTGCCTTCCTTCGCGAAAGATAGAAGAGACTGAGTTTGACTCAGTCTCTCGCAGGTACTATTAGTATAACATTAGGATTGTTTTTTTTCAGCAAGCTTTGCTCTCATAGCTGCTAATTCGTCATCAATTCCGCTGCTGCTTGCGCCAAGTCCGTCGAGCTCATCATCTAAGCTGCGGTTTTTAGCACGGATTTCACCGCTTGCTTGCGCTTCAGCTTCCATTTGAAGCACTTTCTCGCTCATACGGTCAAAACCTTTAGCTGCATTGTCCGTACCAAAACCAGACATCGCTTGATTGATTTGTTTTTGAGCTTTTGCTGTTTCAGCACGAGCAATCAACAAATCCTTCTTGTTCTTCATTTTGTTGAACTCGTCTTTCATTTCCGTCAATTGGCTGCGAAGTTGATCAGCATTCGTTTTTGCAAGATCATATTGGCGTTTCAATTCATCGTAACGTCCTTGGTGCTCTTTCTTGTCTTCCAAAGCGCGGCGAGCCAGGTCTTCATTGCCTGATTCAAGGGCTTTCATAGCTTGCTCAGTTCGTTTCGTAACCATCTCTTCTGATTCTTCGAATTGAAGCTTGAATTTCTTCTCAATTGCGATCTGCTTAGCTACTGCAGCCTCAGCCTCCATGATATCTTCTTCCATGTCACGCAGAAACTGATTTAACATCTTAATAGGATCTTCTGCTTTGTCCAGCAAGTCATTAACCGAAGCCATTGTCATATCACGAAGTCTTTTAAAAATCCCCATTTTTGAATTCCTCCTAAGGTTTATAAAACATGTATTTTAAAATTTGGGTATTGCGGATGCTAATTTTTTAATCACCGGTGCTTACACATATTACATACGCAGTCCCATAGAATGAGTTTCAAAAAGATGAAAAATTTATAAAAGTTATTTTAATTCGACGATTGTAACTCCTGCTCCGCCTTCGTTGTAATTCCCCATGCGGTAGCTCTTCACATGCTTATGACGGCGCAAATATTCCTGCATTCCAGTACGCAGCACACCTGTTCCTTTACCATGAATTAAATACACTTGACCCAAGTTGCCCAAGAAAGATTCATCCAGGAATCGATCAGCCTCTATCAGGGCGTCCTCCATGTTGAGACCGCGCATATCCAGTTCCATCCGAATGTTATCATCTCGTGTTCTTTTGACCGTTGTGGCCACCTGATGAGCTGGTTTTTTCTGAGCCGTGCTGCCGATCTTTTCGAGATTCGACAACTCGACCTTCATTTTCATTATTCCCAACTGCACCGTTGCTTCGGTGGCGCTAACAATCTCTACGACGTGACCCTTCTGACCCAGGGTCACGACACGCACTTCATCCCCGGCCTCGATTCTCTCTGGCCGCTTCTTCGCCGCGCGAACCTGCTTCTCGCGCAGTTCTGGCGCCGCCTGATCGAGGCGGCGCTTAGCTTCTACCAACCGGTGATCCTTGACTCCACCGGCTTCCTCCTGCGCCATGCGCCGCAGCCCGGCGATGATTTCATCCGCCTCGCGGCGCGCCTTGGCGACAGCCTCACGCGCGTCGCGCTCGGCCTTCTCGAGCAGCTTATCGCGCTGCTCGTCGAACTTGGCCTGCTGAGCCTCTAACGTTTGGCGCATCTCTTCCGCCTCTCGTCGCATCCTCTCAGCGCTTTGGCGCTCAGCTTCTGCAATCAAGCGGTTCTCTTCAAGCGACGCGATCATTGATTCGACTCGCTTATCCTCCTCGCCCACCTGCGTACGTGCATGCTCAATAATGCGTTTTGATAAACCCAGACGCTCTGCAATCGCAAACGCATTACTTCGACCAGGAATACCAACAAGCAAGCGGTAAGTCGGACTTAGCGTTTGTATATCAAATTCCATGCTTGCATTAATGGTGCCTTGCTTTTGGTAAGCATAAGCCTTTAACTCCGAATAGTGCGTTGTTGCAATGATTCGGCAACCAATTTGATGAATATAATCCAAAATGGAGATCGCTAAAGCCGAACCTTCAGCAGGATCAGTACCTGCTCCAAGTTCATCAAGCAAAACCAAACTTTTTGGTGTCATATCTCTTAAAATGCTGATGATATTCGTCATATGACTCGAAAAAGTACTTAAATTCTGCTCAATACTCTGCTCATCACCAATATCCGCATAAATGGCATCGAAAACACATAACTGACTGCCTTCCTCGGCTGGCACAAACAACCCTGACATTGCCATTAAGCTAAGGAGTCCCACTGTTTTGAGGGAAACTGTTTTACCGCCTGTATTAGGCCCGGTCACAATGATTTGTGAGAAATCATTGCCCAACTCCAAATCAAGCGGCACAACGGAATCAGCCGCGATAAGCGGATGCCGGCCTCGCTTTATTTTAATGAAACCTCGATCATTTAATCTAGGCATTGTAGCTTTCAGTTCCCTAGCTAAACCAGCTTTAGCAAAAGTAAAATCAAGCTCAGCTAATTGATCCACATCCAGCACAAGCAAATCCACTTGTTCGGCAACGAGCTCAGTGAGTGCGCGTAAAATCTTCTCAATCTCAACTTCTTCCTTAAACTTTAATTCACGAATTTTGTTATTTAATTGAACAATAGCATCTGGCTCAATATACAGTGTCGCACCCGATGCTGACTGATCGTGAATCATTCCGCCAAAGCTGGATCGATACTCCGATTTAACGGGGATTACAAAACGGTCGTTACGAATAGTGATCAATACGTCCTGTAACATTTTCTGAACAGATGAATTGCGAAGCATTTGTTCTAACCTCTCGCGGACTCTTCCTTCACCTGTGCGTAGTTCGCTTCGCACACGTCCCAGTTCAGGGCTCGCACCGTCAACAACAACAGCATTCTCATCAATACAGCTATTAATTTTATCTTCTAATGGCTTATTTTCTGTGAGTAATTCAACCTGCTCTTTGAGCATTGGAATTGCGTATTCTTCATGAACCGCAAGAACAAATCGCTTTAACCTACGTGTACCGAACATCGTTGTCGAAATATCGAGCAGCTCCGTAGGGTTTAACATCCCACCAATTCTAACCCGGTGCAATGAAGATCTAATATCACGAATCCCACCAAAAGGGGCATTCCCTTTCAATCGTTCTACATTAACAGCCTCATCAGTTGCTTGCAGCCGTAGCTTGACGAGTTCAAAATCACCTTTAGGCTCAAGCTTTTCCACGACATCCTTACCAAGCGAAGTTGACGCATGATGAGCAAGTTTATGTAAAATCTTCTGATAATCTAATGTTTTAATTATTTTCTTATTCAACTATCCCAACCTCTTTTCTCTAACCTATATTATAAACCAAAACAAGCTTGATTAGCTACGGAGACAATCGTTATATGGAAGATGCTGCCTACCATAATATTCACTCGAATTGGATACAATAAGCTGTGCACCTATCCTCCTGCCAAAAGGAATTGCAAGACTTAGACACACCAAGCATAGTTTGCAAAAAATCACTTCTTGTTATGAGAACTTAATCTCATCGCAAAAAGAAGGAGGTTCCACGAGATGCATCTTCTCGGACATCTGGTAAGGTTTATTGTTTCTGCTTTGGTTTTAATGTTTGTCAGCTGGTTAGTTCCAGGGTTTAAAGTCGGCGGTTTCTGGAGCGCTTTTTTCCTAGCTTTGGTCATTGCTGTTGCTGCTTGGATCATTGAAGGGATCTTCGGCAAACAAATCACTCCCTTTGGCAGGGGAATCGTAGGCTTTCTGGTTAGCGCGCTTGTCATTTGGGCCGCCCAGTTTGTCGTGAGTAATGTTTCGACGAGCATAATAGGTGCCGTTTTAGCTGCTTTAGTCATCGGAATCATCGACCTATTCATTCCTGTGAAAACCCCTTTTGAACAAGGGATCTCAGGAAAAGAAAATCGTCGATAAAAACCTGTCAGTTTCGATAACTGATATCCATGCTAGAGCCAAAAAAAGATCGGTCTGCCGCGTATTCACTCGCCGGACCGATCTTTTCTTTTAACAATTTCTTTCACGAGTTTGTCACTGTTTTTTCGGAAGAGGTCGTGTACAATGATGAGGGAAACCAATACAATTCCGGAGGGATATACATGAAGAAATTACTCGTTCTTTTTATGGGAATAGTCTTAGTCATTGCGATAGCAGCTTGTGGAAACAAAGATACGAAATCAGCACAATCCTCTACATCTCCCGCTGCAACTACGCAAGCTACAGGCCAGCAAGTTTTATTGAAAGCCACTAACTTCAAATTTGACCAATCCGAATATCGTGTCAAAAAAGGAGAGCCAGTTACAATTACGCTTGATAATGCTCAAGGTGTTCATGGTGCTTCCATTAAAGAATTTAAAATAAACCTCGATAATAGCAACAAAACAGTTACTTTTACGCCAGATAAAGCAGGTTCTTTCCCAATTAACTGTTCCATCATGTGTGGCAGTGGTCACGCTAATATGAAAACAACATTGATTGTTGAATAGTTTAAGTCATCAGTTCATCAGTTCATCAGTTCATAAGTTCTTACCGCGGCAATAAAGCGATAAGGGCTTTTTTGTATTTGGATCATGGTATTATATTTCCTCGCAAGCAAGTTCATTCATGCTTCATAAGTGACAACAACGTTACGTCAAAGCACCTGACAGTACTTTAAATAGACAGGAAACAAATAGACGGATAAGAAAGCATCCATCCACTTTCTAAACAAAACATCCTCAACATACTTTATGTTCTTGGAATTTGTGAACATATACGCACAAAAGTTAGTGTTGATCTTTCGAGAGTTAAAAGTTGTATGCTTTCTTTTATTTTGGCTGGACTCTACTTTTTGTTTACGAATTCTGTCCGCACCTGAACCCATGCGTGAGTATTGCTTATATAAAGCTAGTTGGAGCTTCTCCAGCATCAACTTAGCAGTTCGATAATTTACTCCAAGCAAGCTCGCAAACGCTGCAATTGAGTAGGTTTGACCATCTTGGATCAATGCTCGTATAGCTTTGAACCAAAGCATCAAGGAAAGCTTAGATTTATGCATAACTGTTCCAGCCGTTAATGAGATTTGCGTGCGGCATTCTTTACACTCCAATAAATTGCGAGTCTTCACAGTATAAAATAAATGATAATCACAACTCGGACAACAAAACCCACCGGCCCACCGTCTTTTCGTCAGAAATCTTACACAATCTTCCTCTGTCTTGAAAGTGTCATCCAACGATTCAAATAAATATGTATCCATGAAATGACTCCTCTCAATAAAACTTGATAATAATTTCCTATATTTGTATTATGCAGAACATTTGTTTGCATGTAAAGTAGTTTATGTTTCCGAGATTAATATCATGAATATTCATTTTCTGTAGTATCTACAATGTAAATATCAAATCAAGTATCGACTAATCATATCAACAATTTGAAGCTTTAGTTTTGGAACTTTTGCAGTACTACCGGTCTCATCTCCGTCAGGGACATAGAATGTTATAATGCTTCGGCAAGGTTTTTTAAAGTTTGTAGATACCACAGAAAACATAATTTTAAAGTGTAAAGGTTCTAGTGAAGGTATTATTTTCCCAATTATAAGGCCTGTTGTTTTTGCCATTTCGCAAAGGTTATTTAACTTGGATATCCCCTGCGTAAAAGTAGTTTTCTTAGATGTTCCTAGCCTCAATTTCTGGAGTAAAATTTCCGAAGCTCGGTTGAGATCGTGGGTGTGGGTCTGGGTATGATGGTCGTTGTTATTGCTGGTACTGATCTACGTTGTGGAACTGATAAAAGCTGCCCTTTCTATGTTAGAAATGTAGGCAGCTTCTATAGGGGAATTCCTTGCTTCCAGAGTTCTTGGAGTTTTCCTGCTATATTGGGTAATTCGTTAATTAAATATGGAGCTATGGTTGAGCTTGAGAGCAACTTTTGAAGCCCATCTGAGGGAATGATGGTGATAACATTGACGGCTATAATGATGATCAAAAGTGCTTCTGCTAAGCCCAACAATGCTCCGCTCCAACGGTTGATGAAGTTCAGGCCTGGGGTTTTTGCTAGAATATTAAGTGCTCTGCCTACGATGACTAGTGCAAACTTTACGCCAAAAAACAATATTGCAAAGGCTAAAGCGTTCAGGATATAGGTATCCAAACTAAGGCCTTTTACGATAAATTCGTATTTTTGGTAATTTTGATAGGTAGGCAATGAAACTGCATTTCGAAGCAGAGGGGCAAAATCCCTGTAAAAATAAAATGCAACGAGGTAGGCGAGAACAAAACCTGAGAGCGAAACAATCTGGGCAATAAATCCTCTAAAGTAACCAAGCAGCAGACCCAAAGCTACTATCGACAACATGACATAGTCTAGTGTATTCAGTGTCACTGTAGATTACCTGCCAGGACTGTCTGTTTCTACAAGCTCGATCCACTCATTGTATTCATTCTGCAGCTTAGCATATTCCTCGCGCAATTCCTTATACTCTTCTTTGATATTTTGAAGTTCTTTTTGCTGAGCTTCATCGTTCAAGCTTTGGTGCATTAACTCTTCTTTTTCTCTGCGGGCCTGGGCTAAAATCCGTTCTTTTTCTTCTTCAAAATGTTGAGCAAGGGCACTTCGTTCTAATTGCTGCTGCTCAAGTAAGGCATCAATTTGCGCTTGGTATTGTGTAATAATGGTTGATTTTTGGCCCTCTAGCTGTTGGATAATGTTTGTTTGTCGTTCTTGAAATTCCCCAACTAGATTGCCTTTATCTTGCTCAAAACTGAGAAACTTAGCATCCGCCTCGTCTTGGTAGAGGGCCGTGAGTGTTTCTAGCTCCTCCTGGTGTTTGGTTGTTAGTGTTTCTATTTCCTCTTGGTGCGCGTTTGTGAGAGTTTCTATTTTCACTTGATGTTGGTTTGAATTTACATTTATTCTTTCTTGAAGTTGGTTCGTAATTGTATCTATTCTCTCTTGAAGTTGGTTTGTGATGTTTTCTAGTTCCGTTTGATGTTGATTTGTGATGTTTTCTAGTTCCGTTTGATGTTGGTTCGTGATGTTTTCTAGTTCCACTTGATGTTGATTCGTGATGTTTTCTAGTTCCTCTTGATGTTGATTAACGAGTGTTTCCTTTTCCGCTAGATGCTGGTTCGAAAGCTTGAAGATCTCTTCTTGATGGTGCATGTTTATGATTTCTTTATCTTGTAGATGAAGCTGCATAAGTGCTTCTTTATCTTGTTGATACTGCTGATTTAACATTTCTTTGTCTTGTTGATGGATTTCTGAGAGGGACAGTTTTTCGATCCTGTGTTGTTCATTCAGCTTTTGAAGTTGATGTGCCTTTTGTTGTTTCTCTTGTTCAAATTGTTGCTTTGTTTGTTGGTGTTGTTTTTTTTCTTGGTCTAGCTGTTGTCTTACTTGTATTTGTTGTCGTTTTTCCTGCTCTAGCTGTTGTTTGACTTGTTCAAATTGTTGCTTTAGTTGCTCTTGTTCTTGCTTGGCTTGCTCTTGCTGCTGTTTGGCTTGTTCATGCTGTTGTTTAACTTGCTCTTGCTGTTGTTTAGCTTGTTGTAATTGTTGCTTCACTTGCTCTTGTTCTTGTTTCGCTTTATGTACTTCTTGCTTCATTTGCTCTTGTGCTTGGTTACCTTGTACCAGCTTGGCATTTTGTTCACCAATGAAAGTCTGTTGTTCCTCATATTCTTGTTTCAATTCATTAAAGTTAACAACTAATTTGTCATAGGCGGCTTTGGTCGCTTCTTGGTTCTTTTGGGCTTTCGTAAGTTCTTCCATGACTTCGTTCATACGGAAGCACTCATCTGCCATGTTTACGGCAGCAAGAACGGCGATTTTCTGTGAATCTAGCCTCGGATAGCCCTTTGCAATACGAATCATTTGGTCGTTCACGTATTCAGCTACTCGCTTCATGTAATTGGTGCTGGTGCTTGCTTTTAATTTGTATTGGTGACCATATATATCAACGGTAATCCTCGTTTTATCTTCAGCATTCACTTTTTTATATCCTCCCTTAGATGAAAGGCTGGCCCTATCGAGTGTAATTTCGATAAGACCAGCCTGTTTTCCTGCAACTTAAATGAAAGTTACACTATTTTCTTAACTCTGCCTCATATTGTTGTTCAAGGGTTTGAACAACCTTGGAATGAAGCTCTGTTACTTCTTCATCCAACAGTGTTCTCTCTGCGTGACGGTATACTAAGGCAATGGCTACGCTTTTGCGATTTGCACCTAAACGTTCTCCTGTATAGATATCGAATACTTGAATGGATTCTAATAAGTCTCCAGCAACTTCGGTGATGGTTTGCTCCATTAGACCTACTGGTACACTAGCATTCACTACTACAGCAAGATCGCGCCCAATGGACGGATAACGCGGCAGCAATTTATATACAATTGCATTTCCAGCAGCTTCTAAGATTGGGGAAAGCTCAACCTCAAGTACGTAAGTGTCATCAAGATCACGCTGTTGTTGGACTGTAGGATGCAGTTGACCGATTCGACCTATTACATGCTCACCTTCAGCTGTTTTTAGGAGGAGCTCGGCGGTTCGGCCCGGATGGAAACCATCAGGTGATGCAGATTGATAGGTGAGTCCTTTAACGCCTAGGTAGCTTACAAGACGGTCAAAAACACCTTTGATATCATAAAAGTCGACAGCCTCGGACTTCTGCGCCCAATGTGCTTGACGGCGTTTGCCTGTCAATACAATGGAGAGGAGGAGCTTCTCTTGCGGCAAATCTGTTAGTGAAGACTCATCTGTAATGAATACTTTACCGATTTCGAAAATAGCTACGTCATCCATCGTACGGTTACGATTGTAGCTTACAACGTCTAGCAGATGCGGCAGCAAGCTAGTACGCAGTTGGCTGCGATCCTCACTCATTGGCATAGCGAGTGAGATTGGCTTCGCCGCTGGGTATAGACCCGGCAGCGAAACGGTTTGATCTGGCTGCGTGAAGGAATAAGTGATGACTTCATGCAGTCCGCTTTGAGTCAGGAGATTTCGAGTAATACGACGGATCGACTGCTCTTTGGACAAGGAGCCGGGCGTCGTCACGCCGGTCATTAAGGTTGTTGGGATGTTGTCGTAGCCGAAAAGTCGTGCTACTTCTTCGATCAAATCGACATCCCGTGTGATGTCACCGCGGCGGCTCGGCACATGTACGAGCAGCTTGCCTTCGCCTGCCTGCTCGAATGTGAAGTGCAGGCGCTCTATGATTTGACCCATCTCGGCCAAGGAAAGTTCAGTGCCGAGATAATTGTTTACACGGTCAGCAGCAAGCTCGATGCTGACCGGCTTGTGTGAGCCCGCTACGGCTTGGGCGATGCCGTCAGCTACTTGACCTGATGCGTACTGAGCCATTAACGCAGCAGCACGGTTTAATGCCGGAAGCACCGCTTCCGGGTTCACTTCTTTCTCGAAGCGAAGACTCGCTTCGGAGCGGAGCCCTAGCTGGCGCGACGTTCTGCGCACAGAGCTGCCTGCGAACTTAGCGGATTCAAGCAGAATCCGTGTTGTGCCTTCTGTCACTTCGGAGTTAGCGCCACCCATAACACCTGCGATCGCTACCGGCTTCGTGCCGTCCGTGATGAGCAGCATGTGCGGCTCTAGTGTACGCTCTACATCGTCGAGCGTGACGAGCTTCTCGCCCGCCTCAGCGAGGCGTACATCGATGTGACCATTGTTCAACTGCTCGGCATCGAAAGCGTGGAGCGGTTGGCCATATTCAAGCATCACGAAATTCGTGATGTCTACGATGTTGTTGATCGGGCGGATACCAGCCGCCATCAAACGGTTCTGCATCCACAGCGGAGAAGTGCCGACGCGCACGCCTTCGATAAGGCGAGCCGCATAGTGCGAGCACTGCTCCGTCGCTGTGATCTTCACACTGATGCGATCAGCGGCTTTCACCGCGGCTGTTCCAGCCGCCCCGCGCGCTGCTTCCGCATCAGGCAGTTTGACGCCGCGTCCGAGGATCGCTGCGATCTCATAAGCAGCTCCGAGCATGCTCAAGCAATCGGAGCGGTTTGGTGTCAGATCAAGCTCTAATACCTTGTCGCTGATAGCCAGGACATCAAGAATTGAACTGCCGATTTCGGTATCTTCAGGCAGAACGAGGATGCCTTCTTGAATTTCCTTCGGCAGCAACTTGTCGTTCAGACCAAGTTCTTTAGCTGAACAAATCATACCTTGTGACTCTACGCCGCGCAGCTTAGCGCGTTTGATTTGTAATCCGCCAGGCAGCACGGCTCCAATCATGGCGACTGGCACCTTTTGTCCCGCATCTATATTTTTAGCCCCGCAAACGATTTGCAAGTCTTCGCCTTGTCCGGCATCAATGATACACACACTTAATTTATCTGCGTCTGGGTGTTTTTCGCGTGATTTTACAAATCCAACGACTACGTTCGTTACACCCTTATTGCGATCTTCCACGATATCCACTTCGATGCCGCTTCGGGTAAGTTTTTCTGCTAATTCCTCAGCTGTGAAGCCTGATACATCGACATATTCCGATAACCATTGATAAGAAACCTTCATGCTTAACCCCTCCTTTTCCTGATGCTTACAAGTGTAAGAATTGCTTTAAGAACCGCAAATCGTTCGTGTAAAAATGACGAATATCTTCAATCCCGTATTTCAGCATCGCAATGCGCTCAACGCCCATTCCAAATGCAAATCCTGTGTATTCCTTCGGGTCATATCCACCCATTTCCAGAACGCGCGGATGTACCATGCCCGCTCCGAGGATTTCTAACCAGCCCGTTTGTTTGCATGTACGGCATCCAACGCCGCCACACATTGCACAGCTCACGTCCACTTCAACGCTTGGCTCTGTGAATGGGAAAAAGCTCGGACGCAAGCGAATTCTCGTCTCTTTACCGTACATCTCTTGAACGAATTGAAGTAAGGTTCCTTTCAGATCACTCATTCGTACGTTACGGTCGATGACTAGACCTTCGATTTGGGTAAACATATGGGAATGTGTTGCATCATCGTCATCGCGGCGATATACTTTGCCCGGACAAATGATTTTGATCGGAACTTCCCCTTTGCGTTTCTCCATCGTTCTAACTTGAACTGGGGAGGTTTGTGTACGCATTAGAATCTCATCCGTGATATAGAACGAGTCCTGCATATCACGAGCTGGGTGATCCTTAGGCAGATTAAGCGCTTCAAAGTTGTAGTAGTCCTGCTCTACCTCTGGACCTTCAGCTACGGTGTAGCCCATTCCAATGAAGATGTCTTCAATTTCTTGGATAACTTTGCTTAATGGATGAACGGCCCCTTGCTGTGAAGGGCGACCCGGAAGCGTTACATCAATCATTTCTGCACGTAGTCGGTTCTCGGTTTCTTGCTGTTGATACGCCGCTTGTTTTTCTTCAATAACGGTTTCGATAGCTGCACGAACGTCGTTCGCTACTTGGCCGATAACCGGTCTTTCTTCCGCACTTAATGCGCCCATACCGCGTAATACCTCGGTTAATGGCCCTTTTTTACCCAAATACTTAATACGTAGATCGTTTAGCTCCTGCTGACTTTGTACGCCGCTTAGCTCTTGCAGCGCTTCCTGCTTCAAAGCTTCTAACCGCTCTTTCATCGAAATCCCTCCTGAATTAGGCCCCTTAATCACCCTAAATGAAAACACAAAAAAGACTTTCCGCTCCCTTACAAGGGACGAAAAGCCGTGGTACCACCCTAATTAGATTCATTCACTGGCAAATAAGCCAAATAAACGATTCTCACTTCATTTCAGATAACGGACGATGTGTCCGGTTCCTTCTATTTAGAAGCCATTGGTTAAGCTTCCGTTCAAAGGACTGCTCGGGAGCGAACTTCCGCAGCCTGATTCTCGGGGATAGCTCTCAATCATCGGCTTTCCCTCCCTGTCAAGAAGCACTGCGTACTCTTCTCCGTCAAAGCATTTTCGCGTATGTGTATCAATTATTATATGCAAGAAACGCCTGATATGCAAGTGAACTAGCCTTGGCACTGAATTTCCCTATTGACTTCGAATCATCATCGGCGTATATTTTATTTAAACAGTTTAAACATTAATTCATATAAACATTTTATTGTTTAATGATTTGATACTTTAATTAAGTGGTAAGGAGGATTTCGATATGGAAGATGAACTAATTGTTTATACGGATCGTTTCCGCACAACATTTGAAACCGCACATCGGAAAATTAGCCACACTGTACTTAGCCAGTTAAATTCAGAGTTAACGAAGCCACAAATATTCATGTTATTCATGATTTCTAAAGAAGGCGCTCCGAAACAAACTCATCTCGCTGAGAAACTAGGCGTTAAACCAAGTGCGATCACCGTTATGATTGATCGACTTGTCCAAAGTGGGCATGTTATTCGGAAACATCATGAGACAGATCGACGGATCGTACTGGTTGAAATAACCGAAACTGGGAAAGCCATACTCAAACAAGCGGAAGATGTCCAGAAAGAAGTGATTGCTCGTGGACTGTCACAGCTTCCCCCGGAAGAAATGCGCATTCTTGTGAGTGCCTTTGAAAAACTTACTGATTATTATTAATTTCATTTCATTAAAGGAGTGGTACGTTTGGAAAACATACAAAAAATAGCTTCAGAGAAATCTATAGAAGCAGAAGGACCAGAACTCAAAAATCGAGGTCTCCTGCTTACCGGTCTTATTATTGCCATGTTATTTGGCGCTTTAGACGGTACAATTGTTGGAACAGCTATGCCGCGTATCGTCGGAGAATTCGGTGGTCTTGGCCTGATGGCTTGGTTGACTACAGCTTACATGTTGACATCAACGGTTGTCGTGCCTATCGCTGGTAAACTTGCCGATTTAATTGGTCGTCGTGTCATCTATGTTACAGGTTTAGTCATCTTTATCGCAGCTTCCGCCTTATGCGGGATGTCTCAAAATATGACCGAATTGATTTTGTTCCGCGGTTTGCAAGGTCTGGGCGGCGGTATTATGATGCCCATGGCGATGATTATTATCGGGGACTTATTTACAGGTAAACAACGTGCCAAATGGCAGGGTGTATTCGGTGCGATCTTCGGTTTATCATCAGTTATTGGCCCCCAAGTCGGTGGTTGGATCGTTGACGCATTGAACTGGCGTTGGGTATTCTACATCAACCTTCCTGTTGGTATTCTTGCTGTTGTCTTAATTGCAATTGCATTACCGAAGCACAAAGCAAACGGCAAAGTAAAGTTCGATATTCCGGGTATTGTCACCATGATTGTCGGGGTCGTCAGCTTACTGCTTGCCTTAACATTTGGCGGTAAAGACTTTGCTTGGTTCTCTTGGCAAATCATTGGGCTTTTTGCGCTGGCCATTGTATCCTTGGTTTCCTTCGTTATTATTGAAAGTAAAGCTGAAGAGCCGATCCTTCCTGTTCGGTTATTTAAAAATAGAACATTTACCACAATTAACGGTGTAGGGTTCCTTATGGCTGTCGGTATGTTCGGAGCCATTATGTTCGTTCCTCTCTTCATGCAAGGCATCGTCGGTATCAGCGCCTCAGCATCAGGCACAGTGATGACGCCGCTCATGATTACGATGATTGCAGCCAGTGTTGTTTCCGGTCAATTCATTCAAAAAATCGGTGTTCGTAAGCAAATGCTTGGCGGTATGATTATTATGGCTATCGGCTTCTATTTCCTTGGCACCATGGGCATAAGCACGACGAAGTTGATCGCTTCAAGTTACATGCTGATTCTTGGTCTAGGTATGGGTCTTGTTATGCCGATCCTAACACTTGCTTTACAAGAGAGCTTTCCCAAATCCGAGCTTGGTGTCGTTACGTCTTCCAGTCAATTCTTCCGTCAAATTGGCGGTACATTCGGTATGACGATTCTCGGAGCCATTATGAACCACAAGTCAACAGTGCTGTTAGAACAAGATTTAACTCCTGTTGTCAATCAGCTTCCCGCGGAAGCAAGTGGGCTGGCTACACAAATGACGGATATGATCCATACCAATCCACAAGCCTTATATTCTTCCTTACTAAGTCCTGAGACTTTGGCCAAAATGCCAAAAGAATTCGTGGAGCATATGCTGCCAATTCTAAAAAATGCCCTAGTTACTTCGCTTCATCAAGTGTTTATTGTAGGCTTGGTATTCGTTTTACTTGGGGCTGTTCTGACACTGTTTATCGGTAACATTAAGGTATCTGACCGTAAATCCAAGAAATCAGATAACAAAAAAGACAACAATAATGAACTTTCGCCAGGAATCGTTTAATACAAAAAGGCCCTTTTCTCTAATTAGAGAGGAAAGAGCCTTTTTCTTTTTGACACGGAGCAAGCTATAGCGTTTAATAAACTTGGATACCTTAAAAAGGAGAGTGCTCGCCATGAAATATCGCAGACTTGGTAAAACGGATTTGAAAGTTTCCATCGTTGGTGTTGGGACTTGGCAGTTCGGCGGGGAGTGGGGACTTATCTACACCCAAGCTGAAGCAGATGCTATTCTTGATCAAGCAGCTGAACTTGGTATAAATCTGATCGATACAGCAGAATGCTATGGTGACCATCTATCGGAATCTCTTATTGGTAATTACTTATCCCGCCGCAATCGCGAGAACTGGATCGTGGCTACGAAATTTGGCCACCATTTCCACGATCTGTTCACCCGAACAGATGACTTCAGTTCCGATGGCGTTATCAAACAACTAGACGATTCTCTGAAAGCTTTGCAAACGGACTATATTGACTTATATCAATTCCATTCCGGACCTGATGATTTATTTGATAATGATGTGCTTTGGACAACTTTGGACAAACAAGTTCAAGCCGGGAAAATCCGTCATTTGGGAACTTCCATTGGTAGTAATGCTAATATTCATCAAACAGAAGCCTCCAGCAATGTCAATTCCAAAGCCATTCAAGTCGTGTACAACCGCTTGGATCGAGCCCCAGAAGAGCTTGTTTTCCCTTCCTGTGTAAATCAAGATCTTGGCGTACTAGCACGTGTACCTTTGGCTAGCGGCTATTTGAGCGGTAAGTATAAACCTGGTGCGGTGTTCAGTAACACAGACGTTCGCCATCGCCATGATGCTGAGAGTGTGAAACAGAAGCTTGAGGACGTGCAGCGCATCCAAAAAGAAGAAGTTCCTGAAGGAATGGATATGGCCAAATGGGCATTAGCTTGGTGTTTGAAGCATGATGCTGTTACAACGGTCATTCCAGGCTGTAAAAACCCTGAACAGGTTATTGCGAATGCAAGCGCAACGGAGCTTATCAGTGATAACCACCCACAGGCTTGGAAAGCTTAGGAGAATGAGGAAGGAATGACTTCTGAATGAGTCATACACAACACGCAGAAACATGGAAGCATCTCAAGGAGCACTTGCCTCAGTGGGTTACGGAGAGCAAGGCACATACATCAGACGGACATGTTGCTTCCTACATTCCTGAACTTGCTAACGCTCCAGTCGATGTTCTAGGTATCTGTATTATGGATACTGAAGGAAATATCTCTGTGGCCGGGGAATCTGATTTCCGTTTTACTTTACAAAGTATTTCGAAAGTATTTACGCTAATTTTGGCGTTGATGGATAACGGTGAAGAAATTGTTTTCTCCAAGGTGGGAATGGAGCCTACCGGAGACGATTTCAACTCGATGCTGAAGCTCGAACTCGTCGAGCCCGGTATCCCCTTTAACCCGCTTATCAATGCTGGGGCAATTGCGATATCATCCTTGATTGCAGGTAATGATCCTACGGAGCAAGTGGAACGGATTCTCCATTTCTTCCGAGATATCGCTCATAATCCTTCACTTGAAATTAATCAAAGTGTGTTCCGATCTGAGTCGGATACCGCACACAGGAATCGTTCGTTAGCATACTTCTTGAAAGACAACGGTGTGCTGGATAAGGAGGTTGACGACGTCCTCCACGTCTATTTCAGCCATTGTTCCGTCGAAGTGAGTTGTACCGACTTGGCTAGAATGGCCCTCGTTCTAGCGCATAATGGCGTAGATCCGATTCGTAATCAACGCCTTATACCGCGGCGATTCGTGCAGATCGCTAAGACGTTCATGTTTACCTGTGGTATGTACAATGCCTCTGGTGAGTTCGCCATGAACGTTGGGCTGCCTGCCAAAAGCGGCGTGTCTGGGAGCATTTTGACAATGGTGCCCGGACAATACGGGATCGGTTTGGTTGGCCCGGCGTTGAACCGCAAAGGCAACAGCACAGCTGGGGTTCACCTTCTAGGTACTCTGTCGCAGGAATTTGATTGGAGCTTGTTTTAGAATGTATAAACAGAACCTTCCCATTTGTTGGAAAGGTTCTGTTGCCTTTTTGAGTATGATTCTTTCATCAATATAAATTCCACCTCCTTTCTGCGTCAATCTCTACTTCGTTTGAAGTGATACATACGCCTCCAGTAACATAACGCCGCTTAGCATCACACTTAACTGAATTGAGCCTTCAGGAGGCATTCTCCAGTCTGTGCCAACACGCAAGTTATCGTCTATGCCATGCTCCATAAGCGTGATTGCATTTTGTTTAATAAGTTCAGACGGCAGCTCAAATTCGGGGCAAATCTCCACTAACCTCAGCAGGTACCTGATCAGTATTCCTTTGAATAAACCTGTATCGTCGATTCCTTCATCGGGTAGCATCCCCGTAGCACTGTCGCACAATCGGCTCTTCACCGCAGCTGCCGTGCGGCAGGCATCCTCCAGATAAGCCGAGTCCCCCGTGCAACTGTATAGTTCAAGGCCAGCCCCGATGAAGACGCCCTGACAATAAGTAAACTGCCAGTCCCTATCGACCTTCTCGTCGCCGAGTCGATTGATGCCATCCCACACGAATCCATCAACGGGATCCGTTAATGTCCTTTTGTTCCATTCATAGATTTTTTGCGCCCAAGTCAGATCCGCTTCATCGCCAAACCGTTGAAACAATCGCGCTGCTAGAATAGCGGCTGGAGCGTTAGCTGGCGTGTTTTTGTAATCCAGCTGATTTTTTCGCCAAGCGATCCCACCGCCCATATGCTCATTCCATCCGCCTCGGATGTCTTCCCACAAGTCAGTAACGCTCTCCCGGTACATCTGAGCACCTGTCATGTCGTAAGCCCTTAACCAAGCCAGCGCCATCCACTGCATATCATCATAATATGGATGTCTAAACGTTCCTCCGTTAGAGTGAAGAATGCCGTGGAACAGCTGCTCTACTCGGTTCAAATAGTCCACATTACCGGTTCGCGCGTAGCCGTCAAGGATGACATCCGCAGCATGTGCTTGCCACCAATAATAGTAATTTTCATCAGGGCGACTGACTGTTAAACTGTCGTCCCATTGATTCATGATCTGTGTATCCGGATTCCAATAAAGCTTGTGCAAAGTCGTTTGCAGTTGCTCTGCCGTCACTGCCGCATTCATTTATCCCTCGACTCCTCTGAATTGAAAATAAAGGAGCAGATATTCGGCTGCCCCTGCTCTTAATGCATTAATTCTGTTTCAGCAATCCTTGCTTCTCCAGCGCGGCCATACGCTCCAGCAGCATAACGCCGCTTAGATTTACACTCAAATCCTCAGCAGGCTCAGGTGTTGTCGCCCATGATTTACTGAACATGACGCGCTGCTCATCTCTTCCGTACTTCCAGAGACTGTCTGCATTCGTTACAAGAAGCTCAAGCGACTCCTTCTGACCAGGGTCCGCAAGAACAAGCTCCGCCAAATAACGGACGTATATACCTTTGAATAACCCGCCGTCTCCATTGCTTTCACTAGGCAGCATCCCTGTTGCCGGACTTGTCAGCCTGAGCTTCGATGCTTGAGCAGTCCGAGCTGCATCTGCCAGATAGCTCTTGTCCCCAGTCGCCTGATACAATGCAACCCCAGCTCCGATGTAAACACCTTGGCAATAAGAGAATTCCCAGCTCTTATCAATCTTGCCGTCTCCCTCGCGGTTTTTCCCATCCCAGACGAAGCCCGTGTCCGGATCAACAAGATTGGCCTTCTGCCAATCATAAATCTTTTTCGCCCAAGCTAGATCCTCCGACTTGCCAAACTGCTTATATAATCTAGCAGCTAAAATGACTGCTGGAGCATTCGCCGGCGTATTCTTATAATCAAGCTGCGGCTTGCGCCAGGCAATGCCTCCGCCTTGCTCTTCGTTCCAGCCCGTCTTAATATCTTCCCAAAGCTCAACCGCGGCTTCCTTGTATTTCTCATCGCCTGTAGCGTTATACGCACGGAGCCAAGCTAGAGCCAACCATTCCATATCATCGTAAAAATCATTCGGCCATACGCCGCCATTGCGATCCAAAATCCCCTGATACATGTTCGCCAGGGAGCCCTTATACACCGCATCGCCGGTTCTTGCAAAAGCGTCGACCAGCGTATCTACACCATGCGCTTGCCACCAGTAATGGAATTTCTCATTGCATAAATCGTTGCAAGGCGACAAATTATCGAATAAGTTCAACTTTCCGTTCCAATATTGCTTAAGCAGCCCAGCTTGAGCTAGATCCGCACGCTGCTCCCAGGTTTCTCTATTTGTGCTCACTTGCACATCGGTCATCTTATTATTTTTGTCCATTGTCCCCACTCCCCAGCTAGCAGCCATAATGATGCCTATCCCAACAATCATCATGGCTATGATCTTTCTTAATCGAATTGACAATTCGCTTCACCTATCTGTCCGACTTGCTTACTATCCTTTTGTTCCTGTAAAAGCGATTCCTTGCACAAAATACTTTTGCAGCAGCAGGAACAAGATCAGGATCGGCACTACCGCAATTAAAGCACCTGCCATCAACGGGCCGAAATCAACCTGTTTGTTATAAGTAAAAGCAGCTAAGCCTAGCTGAATCGTTTTCTTGGCAGGGTCGTTAAGCATAATGAGCGGACCGAGAAAGCTGTTCCAGCCAGCTTGAAAGGTAAATATGCCGAGTGTAGCCAACGCCGGCTTCGCGAGCGGAATATAAATGTTCCAAAAGATGCGAAGCTCCCCACTGCCTTCAATTCGAGCCACTTCCTGCAAGTCACTAGGTAAAGACACGAAAAATTGTCTCATAAAAAATACCGCAAAGGATCCCGACGCTCCTGGCAAAATAATCGCCCAAAATGTATTGAGCAAACCATTGCCGCCACCGCCTAGCCAATCATTTCCTCCCAGGAAAGGAATGTGCTTCAGCACGAAAAATTGCGGGATCATCGTTACAACACCAGGTATCATCATGGCAGCGAGCAGAATTTTGAACATCGTATCTCTTCCGCGAAAATGAAGCTTAGCGAAGGCATAACCACTTAAAGAGCCAAAAAGCAAGTTGAAGAGCACTCCCATGAACGCGAGGTAAAATGAATTCCAGAAATACAGAGCAAATGGAACGAGCTCAAACGCCTTGCGATAATGCTCCAACGTTATGCTGGAAGGAATCCATTGAATCGGCAGCATGAAAATCTCTTCATCCGGACGGATGGAAGTGATAAGACTCCATACAAACGGGACTACCATGACGATGCAGACGGCGATGGAAATGATATACATGATTGTCGTTTGCCAATAGTATTGTTGTTTCACTTTCCATCCCTCCTAGATCACGGATTCCTCTTTGTTTAGTCTCATATTAATAAGCGAAAATACTAAAATAATGATAGACAGCGCAAATGCCATGGCATCGGCATAGCCCATCTGGAGCTGGTTGAAGCCCTGCTGATAAATGTGATACACCGTTGTTTTTGTCGAGTTGGCGGGACCACCCTTGGTCAATACGAACGCCTGGTCAAACAGCTGCAGCGCGCCAATAATGGCCATTGTACTTACGAAAAAGGTGGTCGGTCTCAGCACCGGCCAAGTAATATAGCGAAAGGACTGCCAAGCATTAGCACCGTCCAGCTTTGCAGATTCATACAGATGATCGGGAACTCCATTAAGTCCCGCTAAATAAATGATCATGTTCGCTCCAACGGATTGCCACAAGGTCACTAACACAATGGACAGCATAGCGTAAGGCATTTCAGCCAGCCATGAAGGTCCAGTGATTCCAACCTTGCTCAGGATATCGTTCACGAGTCCGAACTCTGGGTTTAGCAGCCAAATCCACACCGTGGCCGCAGCAACCCCAGAAGTTAACGTTGGCAAATACCCGGCTGTACGAAACAGCTTTACGCCGAAGCGGCTGCGCATAAACAGCAAAGCCATCGATAAAGAGATGGCAATATTTAGTGGAATATAGAGGACGGAATAAAACAAAACGTTCTTCAGCGTCGTCCAAAAGATATTATCCTCGGCAAGGCGCTTATAGTTATCCAATCCAACGAAATCGTTTTTACTCACAATGTCATAATTCGTGAAGCTTAGATAGAACGCCATGATGACCGGAATAATTGTAAAAATAATAAATAGCAAAATCGTTGGCGTAATAAAGAGATAACCCATCCTAGCTTGATGTCGACCCAGCTTGGTTATCGATGCCAAGAGAATTCCCCCTTCCAAAAAAAGGGAGGGATGACCCTCCCCCACATTTCTAGTTACTTCCCTGCTGCATTCTGATCAAGCAGCTTATCACCTTGCTCTTGCCCCTTCTTGAGCGTCGCAGCTGCATCCTGCTTGCCTTGAATGAATAGCTCAATATTCGGCATCAGTCCGTCGCCTTCCATAACCGAGTATCCTGGATGCTGCGGACGAATTTTCGCGAATTCCAGTGTATCCATGAACGGCTTCCAGTTCGGATCGTCCTTGAAGAAAGGATCCTGCAGAGCCGGTTTGAAGCCTGGCAGGTTTAAGCTTGTTTTCGCCCATAGCAGCGTGTTGTCTTTATTTGCTAACCACCATTTCTCGAATTCCCATGCCTCGTCTTTATGCTTGGACCCTGCTGGAATCACGAGACCGAAGCCGCCCATTACGCTTCCTTTGGCACCGCCAGGTCCAGCTGGAGGAGGAACTACACCGAAATCAAGATCCTTGCCGTATTTCTTATAAGTAGAGAGCATCCATGGACCTGTATAGGTCATAGCTACTTTTCCTGTCACAAAAGCATCCGTGCCTTCGCCAAGACCTTTTTCAAACCCAACTTTATACACTTTATCCTTATTGATCAGCTTATCCCAGAAATCCAATACTTGTTTGCCTTGTTCATTATTGAAATTCGTCTTCTTCAGATCGCTGGTCATCATAGAACCGCCTGCTTGCTGCAGCCACATATTGAACAGGCCATTATCCTGCATCGACATGCCGGAGCGAACCAGCTTATCGCCTTCCCATACCGTTAACTGCTTAGCCGCATTCTCCAACTCATCCCAAGTTTTCGGCGGCTGAAGACCTTTCTCAGCGAACAATTTCTTATTATAAAACAGTGCGCGTGCATCAACCGTCAAAGGAAGACCATACAGCTTGCCGCCTGAGGTTAGCTCCTTCAAGGCTTCATCGTAATAATCACCACGGTTAATATTGTCTTTCTTCAAATAATCGTCGATCGGGTGAAGCACATTCTTGGATGCATACAGTGAAGTGCGCCATCTGTCCCAGAACATAATATCAGGCGAGCCGCCTGAGGTAGCCGCTGTCAGAAACTTCGTGATCATATCTTCCTGCAAAACATATTTAACTTTAATCTTGTCTTGCGATTTATTGAATGCATCAGCCATCATCACAAACTGCTTCTCGCCTTCTCCGCCCCAATCTCCCCAGAACGTAATTTCTACCGGTGCTGCTTTGGTGGCTGCTGTCGATGCTGCCGGTGCTGTCGTGGTCTCAGGCTTCTTGCTTTCAGCCGTTTGATCCCCAGTTTTCGTGCTGCATGCTGCCAAACTAAACGTGAGCGAGAGAGCAGTTAAAACGGTCATCCATTTTTTCATGTTTCTTCCTCCCTTTTTAAGTAAACGTTACAAGTGCAGTTGCTATGTTAAAAGGGGTTCCACCCCCTGTATAACCTAGGATGAGTGCGATGCGTTCATGTGATCTTGCAGCAGCTTCTTAATTGAAAGGCCACATACGTCTAACACCAACTCGCTGAACATGGAGTTTGCCCAAGAGAACCATGGCCGCGTATATTGCGACGGATCGTCTACATGGAAGCCCTCATGCATCAGTCCTGTTCCTGCATCGGTGCCAGCTAGTATATCAAGGATATGCAACTTTTCCTCCCGGCTTGAAGCAGTTAGACCTTGAACCGCAAGGGAAATATGCCAAATGTAACGATCCGGCGTGTGCGGACTACCGATTCCCTGAGCCGCGATACCCTTATAAAAGTAAGGGTTTTCATCACTAAGTATAAAGCTGCGTGTATGCTGATAAATGGGATCGGATTCAGCAGCATATCCCAAGTAAGGAATTGAGAGCAAACTGGGTACGTTGGCGTCATCCATCAGATTATAGCTGCCAAGTCCATCCGTCTCATAAGCAAAAATCCTACCGAGCTCAGGATGCTCGATCGTTCCAAATGCTTCTATTCCCTGTTTAATCTCAGCGGCCAGCTTAAGCGATTCACGGCTAAGACTGGCATCCTGCCACACCTGCTCTGCGATTTCAGCGATATAACCCAGTACCACAACGGCAAACATGTTAGCAGGGATCAAATAGCCATACGTACAAGCATCGTCACTAGGGCGAAAACCTGACCAAGTCATTCCCGTATAGCCTACTGGACTACCCTTTCCTTCTCTCGTTAACGTGTCTGTCGGAGGACAATGCAGTCGCTGGAAGCGATAAGGAGACTTCGTTTCATGATCTTGTTCAACGCGCCAAAGATTCAGTATCGTATGAACAGCGGATTTGTAGGCATCATTGAAATGTGCGGTTCTCCCTGTTGCTTTCCAAAGTAAATAACTGAGCTGAATAGGATAACATAACGAATCGATTTCGTATTTACGCTCCCAGATCCAAGGGCTCATTTGGGTCAAGTCCTGCTGATGACCTGCGCTGGTTGGCTCCATATTAAATGCATTGGCATACGGATCAAGTTGAATATATTGCATTTGCCGCTTAACCACACCTTCAATCATATCCGCCAAGCTGGAATCCTCATTCGCCAGAAGCAGATAAGCTCGAACCTGAGCCGACGAGTCACGGAGCCACATGGCTGGTATATCACCGGTGATTACGAAAGTTGATCCGTCTTCTAGGCTTTGAATCGTTGTTTGATACGTGTTGGAGAAGCAATCGCGGAACATGGCGGCAAGCTTCGGCCGTTGTTCCTGCAGTAATTTGTTACTTACCTGCTCAATGAGCTTACTCATCGATGTAGGTAACTTAGCCTCATTCGTCATCGGGTTCGCTCCTCTCTATTCCGATAAATAAACCGCTTACATTTACGATTATATTGGTATGCAAACCGTATGTCAATATATATTTATTATACTATTTACATACCATTTAAATCGTTTGATATACCAATTAAAAAAAGAGACTACTAGATTAGCAGTCTCAAGTTTCGTATCCATGATGATTTATCCGCCGTATCATTTTGAGGGTCCTGTTGACTCCCCAATGATTAGTTTGGCATCCAGACTTATTTTATTGGCTACCTTCTCGCCTCGCTTCAGCTTAAGCACATTCTCTACAGCAAGCTTGCCGATTTCTTCTTCCGCTTGGATCAGATGGGTAAAGCGATAGCCGCTGCCGAGCGTCGTAGGAGGGCTATCAAAACAAATAATTGAAATATCCTCGGGTATCTGAAGTCCCATTTGTTCCACAGCAGCCTTTGCTAATAGAGCAATGTTATATTCCATTGCGAACAAGGCGGTAATTTGCGGATTGCTTCGCAGGTGCTCCTTAATCATATCGATATCTTTATCAATATTAGGTGAATGAAATGAATTTGGCAGCGTAGAGGTGATTTCATCTAACCAAAGTGACCGGTCAACCATGACCCCGCGTTCCGCATGAGCCCGGACGAACCCTTCAATACGGTCCTCAATAGCTGTTGTATCCATAGGTGGCGGCGTAAGTAAGCAAATCTGCTTATGCCCCAAATCAAGTAAATAATCGGCTCCCGTGCGAGCAGCGGTTATGTTATCTGTACTAATCGAAGCTGCAGCTACCCCTTTGAGATGACGGTCAACCAGAACTAAGGGGAATTGTTGTATGACTAATTTAAGAAGTTCATCATTATAGAACTCCCCCTGTGCAGGAAACACAATAATGCCATCCACGCCTAATTCAAGAAACGATCGAATAGCTTTTTCTTCATTCTCAGGCACACCAAACGATCTGCGCAGTACGAGGAAGCTATCGTGTTCAGCAGAAGCCTGCTCCATGCCATAAATCATTTCCGTGCCGAAGGTATTACCGAAATCCGTTATGACTAAGCCAATCAGCGTATGCTTGGTTCTCTCGCCTACAGATGGTCCTTCAGACGGAATTCCCCCTCCTTCCATAACAAAGGAGCCTCTCCCTGGCTTACGCACGATGAGACGTTCTTCTGCTAGCATCTCCAGTGCCTTTTTACTCGTAATACGGCTCACATTATATTCATCCGCCAGTTCCTTCTCTGAAGGAACGCGGTCTCCAACGTTATATTTACGTTGTATAATTTCTTCACGCAGCGTTTCGAATATTCGCTCGTAAATGGGTCTCGAATCCGTTGACAATGCTACCTACCCCCTGCACCCAGCCAAATGTTATATCATACGATACCATTAATATATCATGATATACGCTTTTTGGATAGAGTCAGAAGGCAAGCTACTATTTCTTATATGACTTGATAGAAAACTAGCTAATCATATAATCCATTCTATGGGCCACAATATATTTAATTAAATGACAAAAATATAATATTGTCACTTGAATTTTGTTTTCAACCTGTTATAATCAAATCAATATCAACCAAGTTTAAATCAACGAATCTAAATGAACGCTATTAGGAGGATCTACAATGGAGAAGAAATTAGAAGGTAAAGTAGCGTTAGTCACAGGAGCGTCTAGAGGAATGGGACGGGAGATCGCAGAGGAGTTGGCTCGAAACGGAGCCAAGGTCGTTGTAAACTATGCCAGCAATCAAGCGAAAGCTGCAGAGGTCGTTCATGGGATTGAACAGAACGGTGGAATAGCAACAACCATTCACGCTGATATTAGCCGCGTATCTGACATTGAGCTCATGTTCCAGAAAACGATTGAAGCCTATGGCAAAGTCGATATTCTGGTCAATAACGCAGGCCTAATGATCACTAAGCCCATAGCCAATATCACAGAAGATGATTTCGACAAGCAGTTTAATGTTAATGTCAAAGGTACCTTCTTTGCTTGCCAACAAGCAGCCAAATACTTGAGTGATAATGGTCGAATCATTAACTTTTCAACCTCTGTCCTCGGTAGTATGTTCCCGACCTACAGCGTTTATGCCGGTACCAAAGGAGCTGTTGAACAGTTCACTCGCCAACTCGCGAAGGAATTTGGCCCGAAAGGCATTACGATTAACGCTGTCGCCCCAGGCCCGGTTAACACGGAACTCTTCACAGTGGGAAAAACAGAGGAGCAAATTGAAGGTATCCGCAAAATGAACGCTTTTGGCCGTATCGGTGAGCCTGACGAAATTTCGAGCGTTGTCTTATTTTTGGCAAGTGAAGAATCCCAATGGATTACGGGTCAAACGATCCGCGTCAATGGAGGGTTTATCTAAACGGGAGTCAATGCAAAAAAGGGGCACAATGTGCCCCTCCTCCTACACAAGCCATCACTATTGAATGGCTTGTTTTATACGATGCAATGCCTCGATCAGATCATCGATCTCCGTTTCATTTAAACGAATGGTTACATAATTAGGCGAGATGCCGCCATCGTTGATCTCCAGCAATGCCATCTCATCCTGGTCATCAAATTTGACCGACAAATGATCTTTGTCGAGCACTTGAATCCATGCCATTATCGCCACCCACTTTCAGCCATCATATATTCAAACAAAGTTAATACACCATGAATTCCTTGTTGTACACCGTTTCATTATCATCCGCATCCATGACACGCATCTCTAATTCCCAATTGCCTCGGAACGGCAGGTAGGCCCCCTGCGCTTTGTAGCTGAATTTCACAAAGCCATAAGATTCTTCTTGTGTGCTATCCTCGTACATGGTTATTGGCACAGAAATGGGCGCCATTTCTTTATCGTCTAAATAATGAAGCAGCATGAGCACTTGCTTCGGTTTCCCAGCTTTTTCTGGAAGCCATACTTTCGCTACAAAGGTATTGGTTCCCTGAATTTTAGGTGTAATATCAGCAGATACATGGACCTTCTCGCCCATCTGATGCCATTGTAGCGGCTCGTTGGCAGGAATTGGCGCCATATAAGTGATGAGCCCTACCAGCAGCACGATTATGACCATAAAGGTAAGATCAACCTTTACCCAGAGAACTGATTGTTTGGCCTTCTGTTTCCGCAAATTGAGCCGAATAATAAAACCAATGAGAACAACAAGTGCAACAGCACCAATTTTCACGAGCATCAATATTCCCCACGAAGTGTAAAGCAAGTAACGTAAGTTCGGCAGGAACAACAAGACGGATAAAGATCCGGTTAGGGTAAGTACAAGGATGGAGATCAAAGCCATTTTCGAAAATTGCTGCATATAGGCACTGACATTATCACTTTTCTGACGCCATTTCGCATAGAGCAGCACTAAGCCACCAACCCAACATGCCGCACCGACCAGATGTATAAAATCTAGCCCGATTGTTGCCCATAAGGGAGTAAATGAAGCCGCGTGACCGCTAAAGCTTTTCACCGCTAGGAAACTTAAAGGCCATAATAAGTCTATCCACTTCCCCCTACCTATAAGTACAAATCCAAGGAAGGATAGTACTAGCATAAGCGCCCAGGAAATACCGATACTGGTTGCACTAAATAGTTTCCAAATCTCTTGTGCCCCTCCACCACCGAGTAGAGCTTCGATGTGTGTGAAAATGAGCAGCAGTAGGGCTACTAGTTGTGCACGCTGGAGATTGAGAGTCCAAGTTGAAAGTGATTTTCGGGCATCTGTCCCGCTTGCTCCCAACAACCTTAACCAGATAACCCATCCTGTCAGCGCCAACATCATCAAATACCACAGTCCACGAGACGCATATTGTAGTAAATCTTTTGTTGTTAACTGCCCCGTTCCATGATCGTGCCCACCATATACAGAAGGCAGATCGAGAGCTTCTTCTTGCGGTGGATTGCCAATCGTTATCGGATAACTCCCTGCAACGGGGTGTCCGTCTGCGGAAATGACGTGATAGCTGATCAAATAAAAGCCCTCAGTTAACTTCGGAAGATCAAGAAGTATACCTGTCTGCTCTTTATTCATATAAGCTTTATTACTCGTAATCTCGTCACCATTATGATCCAACACTTTGATATAGAAGAGCCCTGCATCTAATTGTTCATTAAATGTAACGGCTACTTGAGGCGGTGAGCTTTCAAGCTTGGTGCCTGCTTCAGGTTGGGCCTGCACTAATGACGCATGAGCAGAGGCTGTCTGAGGAGCAGCAACTGTGCTCAAGAGAATTAAAGCGAGCATGCATACAAACAATGAAGGCATGAATAAAAAGCGTTTGGCCTTATAACGTAAAGATCTTAGCATCGTAAGTTTCCTCTATTCCGAAATCGGTTTACGTCCAGCAAATCCATCCTGTTTGCCATGGTAAAAACGAATTCTATCCTCTCCCTGTTTCCAACAAAGCAGTACTTCTTGTCCTTCCATCAACGCTGGAAAATCGATAAGACCTGTATCAATATCCTTGAGTTCCACACCCGTAAGCTGAAAATTTTGAATAAGCCCGCGCGCTTCAATTTGAAGGAATTCCAACTCTGCTTCCATGACAAAAAACGGATCCTTCTCAGCGCCGGGTTTCTCCGCATGCTCGTTTTTCTTTATACGGAGCTCTGCATATTTTTCCTCAAAATTGTGCTTCAATGCTTGCATTTTCTTCAATTCCTGATCAACAAACGGCAGCATTTCATTAGCCTCTTCTAAACTGAACCACTTTTTAACTGACATATCGCACCTCCGTGCTTTAATTTTATCAAAAAAACAGAACGTCTACGAATTCTACAAATGAGAATGAGGATGCTCATGCGAGTGCCCCTGCTCGTCCACATGAGTAACAGATAACTCCGCATATCCTACACCTTTGAGTACTTGAATCCGCTGTTGAAGCTCTCTAAGCTTCTGTACCTTACCGCGAACAACTAATATTTCCAAGCATTGTTGATGGTTTAAATGGATATGCATCGTTGAAATAATCGCATGGTGGTAATCATGTTGAAGCTCCATTAAGGTAATCGGCAAATCGCGAATATGATGGTCATACACCATCACGATCGTTCCAGCTACGGTTTCGTCGGGCTGCATACTGCTAGACGTTAACAGCGCTTTACGCGTAAGATCACGTATGGCTTCAGATCGATTATCATAGCCCTGCAAGGCAATGAGCCGGTCATATTGCTCTATGAGAGATTGCGGCATGGAGATACCGAAGCGCACCAGATTTTCTTTGTCAGACATCCGCCTCACTCCTTTTCGTGTAACATTTCCTATATCCTTACTCTAGCAGAAAGCAGCTCTGTCGCAAACCTTACCCGGAGCGAATTCGCAAATTAAACACAATATGGTAAGGTGTATTCATCTATAAATTCATTCATAGGAGTGGGGATCATGTCTAAACAGCCATTATCATTTTCGATCGTTGATGTATTTGCCGAGCATAAATATGAAGGCAATCAGCTCGCCGTTTTTCGTCATGCTGCCCACCTATCTACAGAGGAAATGCTTGCCATTACTCGTGAAATGAACTTTTCCGAAACAACCTTTATCCTGTCTGAAGAGCCTGTTAATGGTGGATATGATGTGCGTATCTTCACCCCGAAAGAAGAGGTTGAATTCGCTGGTCATCCGACTCTGGGGACAGCCTACATCATTCAAAAAGATATCTTAGGACACCCTGTCCAGCAAATTGTGCTTAACTTAAAAATCGGTCAAATACCGGTCACTTTCGATGAGAAAAACCCCGGCATGGCTTGGATGCAGCAGAAGCCGCCTATATTTGGAGAGATTATCGCTCTAGATACGATCGCAGCTGTTCTAGGAATTCCAGCGTCGACCATTGATTCGCGGTATCCCATTCAGGAAGTTTCCACTGGCCTGCCAGCCCTTATTGTCCCACTAAAAAGCTTGAGAGACGTTCAGCGCTGTAACGTAAATCGCGATCTATATTTCCAACTTATTGAGCAGCTTTCAGCTAAAATGATTTTAGTCTTTTGTCCAGAGACTTATCAGGCAGGTAACTCTTTAAATGCAAGGGTGTTCGGTGACTATTATGGTGCTCCCGAAGATCCGGCTACCGGTAGTGCCAATGGCGATTTGGCCGGATACTTGGTCAAATATCGCTATTTCGGCAATGAGTCCATCAATATCAGCGTTGAACAAGGCTTTGAAATCATGCGTCCTTCCATTCTTTATCATCGAGCATCTCAGAAGGAAGACCACATCTCTATTCAAATCGGCGGTAAAACCATCTATACAGCAAAAGGCGAGTGGGTATAAATAACAACTCAAAATGCCGGATCCTGTTGAACAGGATCCGGCATTTATTATTTCGAATATTATTGCAATACTTCTTAATTTATGAATACGATAACCAACGTAAGGATTAATAAAATAATAGGCATACCTATTTTAGATACAGGATCCTTAATACGTAGATGCGTTATGACGGCTCCAGCCATAATAACAGCCAACAGCAATCCGCCAATAACAATAAGACTGTCGTTCCAAATTCCTGCAACCAGAAGTGCGGCACCAGCAATTTCGAGCAAGCCAGTGATTACCCTAAACCACGGAGGCATCCCGTAACGTGTAAATTCATCCACCATTTGCTTTGAACCGAGCTTAGTGGCTCCAAACATCAGAAACCCAAGTGCTAAAATGATTTGAATAATAATAGATACCGTATTCATCTAAACTCTCCCCTTTTTCACCTAATCACAAATAAACTATGATTAGATATCCTAATGTTATTATAATATACACTAACATTAGGATAATTATTTGTCAACCATTTTCAACAAGGCGCCTAAACAAAAGTTTGGTGCGAGGGCAGGTAATAGAAGAAATTTGTTCAAATACAGATAAGCAGGTGGTCAAATCCAATGGATTATAGGTCGGCATGAAAGCGAAACTCTGTGGAGTAATTTTCAGACATATAGGCTGCTAATCTGGGGATCACGGGGAACGAGGAGCCGTTATTTCGGTGATTATGCCGATGCTGGGCCGGTATGCGGAACGTGAGGGCGCTATTTTGGCGTTTTATCGGTTTTTACACCTCGCAATCGGGAAATAGAGGCTCCTCGTTCCGCGAAAACGTGAAATACGCGGTTTTGAGCAAAATAAAGCTTCTACGTTCCGCTAAAATCTGGTAACACCGGGTACGTGTTGAGTTAGGGATATAGATATAAAAGTGGCTACTTGGCAGAAGGAGCGGCTATGGTGGAGAATCGACACGATATGGATGGTTGAGCGGTTTACTATAGATGGCCTCGGGCTTAGGATCGGGCTTGGCTCACCAGCAAAACTCCACCCAAATAAGAAAAACCGCCAGGGAAGATCACCCTGACGGTCCTTTTTGGTTTTAGCGGATATCCGTAATTTTGTTACTTATCCTTACTGAGTTCCTGTGCTCCAAACCCCAGTTTCTTTAACAGATCGATCATCTGAACTTTATCCTCATTGCTTATAAAGGAGAAATTCTCAGATATAACAGCTGCATGTTTCGGGAAAATCTCGTTAAATAAAGTTTCCCCCTTCTCAGTTAGGGCGACATTGGAGGTCCTTCTATCCGTAGGACTTGATTGTCGTCTTACATAATCTTTCTGTTCAAGCTTATCTACCACATAGGTAATACTCCCGCTCGGAATACTAAATATTTCACTAATCCTTTGAATAGGATGAGGTCCTTTGTTATAGAGGAGCTCTAGAATCATAAAATGATCAGGACTGATTCCATGACTTTCGATATCTCGTTTGGTATTATCAGCTATTGCTTTAGCAGCTTTACTCCAGATTCGGAATAATCTTAAATCAAGCTGGCTTTGTTCGTCTCCCTGGTACATGATCGTTCCTCCTTTGGTGTAAATCCTTTCTTATTCTTCTCTACATTGAGTTTTCATAATACTATGCTAACTTTAGGCTAATTTGTTTGTCAAGTAATCGTCTTTTTTATAAAAAAATAAACTCCTCTTCAGGAGTTCATTCGCACTTTATTTTGGATCTAAAGGTAAAATAAGGTCAACCGTTGTTCCTATACCGATCTGACTCTTTATATTAAGACTCCCGTGATGTGCTTCAATGATTTTTTGGCTCACCATTAATCCTAATCCGGTCCCTTTTTCTTTTGTCGTATAAAAGGGTTCTCCTAACATCCCTATTCGTTCTTCAGGAATTCCACATCCCTGATCAATAAACCGAATAACGATTTTATTGTTGTCTATCTTCATAATAATTTCGATAATACCGCCTTCTGTCATCGCTTCAATCGCATTTTTAAGAATATTTATAACGACCTGTTTTAATTGATTTTCTTCACAATTGATTAACGGAATGTCTAAATCAAACGTCGTATGAATTTGCACATCACTAAGAATTGCTTGTGTGTCCAGCAGCGAGATCACATCATGAAGAATTTTACGAAGATCCTTCATCTCAAAACTCACTGCCTGCGGCTTGGCAATAACCAAAAACTCGCTCACGATATAATTAATTCGGTCTAATTCAGTCAACATGATTTGAAAATACTCATTATAATTATTCATTTTGGTTTGTAATAATTGGACAAATCCTCTAAGAGAGGTTAATGGATTTCGAATCTCGTGAGCAACTCCGGCGGCAAGCTGCCCCACAACCGATAGCTTTTCTGATTTGATCAGAAGCTCATCTGTCTTTTTACGTTCGGTTATGTCTTTTGCAATGCCATAAACACCATCGATCTTATCATTTATGATAATAGGAACCATCTTTAAATTTAATTCGACACAGTAGCCTCGTTTATTAGTAATGGCGACTTCGATGTTGTTTGATTCTCCTTTTTTCGAAGCTTCAAACAGATTTGATGCTTTAAGGTGATCTTCGCCTACCATCAAATGACAAAAGGTTCGATTCAGCAGCTCTTCCTGCTGATAGCCCGTAATCCTTTCAGTAGCTGGATTCATATTAAGTATTTGTCCATGTAGATCTAATTCAAATATAGCATCGGGGTTATTTTCAACAAGGGACTTATAACTCTGCTCTCTCTCTTCCAGCATACGTTGGGCTCGTTTACGCTCAGTGATATCCTTACATATAAGCTGAACTGCCGGTTTACCTAAGTAGATAATAGGTACCGCTCTGACCTCTACATCAATAACTTGACGATCAACACGAAGAAATTTCTGCTGGGTGGGAGCTGTCGGTACCCTCTCCTCTTCGATCAGCCTAATCCGTTCTTTCGCAATGTCTATATAATCGGGATGCACCAAATTCAATACGGGAAAATCAATAAGTTCCTTTGGGCTAGCTGCGCCAAATATTTCGGCACCGGCAGGATTGATATAGAGTATTTTCCCTTTACTGTGAACAACTAACGGTTCTGGTGAGTGTTCTACAAGTATTCGGTACCGTTCATCGCTTTCTGTAAGGGCTTTCTTCAAACGTGTCACCCACCAATATAGAACTAATGCCGTAAGTAATACATAAAATAGACCCTTAGTTGAATGAATAGTGATTGCTCCTGATAAGTTAAGAATGTCCATAAATCTATCGGACAAGATAATCCATAGACTTCCCACAAGCATGTAGAGCAAAGAGATTTTAAAAGGAGTTCTGAGATTTAGTGCCTTTGACCAATTATGCATATATTTCTTCCTTAACCTTCCTTTTTTCACTCTAGCTGAACACAAAATAATTTACTAGCCGTCATTATATGTAGACGTGTTTGATTATAACATTTATTTTTCGAAAAGATTATCGGTTTTTTATTCCAAAGATAAGACCTCTAGCAAACAAAAAAAAGGAGCCGCCAATTAGCAACTCCTCCACTTAACAATTATTTAGATTTGGTCGTTCTCTTCTTCATAATAAATCTTCTATCTTTATAAAAACAGTTAGATTAGTCAGTGGCAGCCGCGGCCGTTGGTTGTGGACCTATGGGTGACACCACTCTCGGCTTGTCTTGCAATACTCTTGGTTCCGGACTCACGGGTGCAGCTCTTGGTTTATCATCCAATACTCTTGGCTCTGGACTTACCGGCGCCGCTCTAGGCTTGTCATCCAATACTTTTGGTTCCGGACTTACCGGCACCGCTCTCGGTTTATCATCCGACACCGTTGGCTGCACGCCTACGGAAGTCGCCGCTCTCGACTTCTCATCCGAGGGAGTTGCCTGCGGTACAACGGAAACGGCCACTTTCGACGTCTCTTGGGAAACTGTCGTATTTGAGACTACAGAATCCTGCTCTTTTACTTTTTCTTCGGAAACTGCCGAACTTTGCAATGGGGTAGCTCTCGAACTGTCCTTAGGATTCGTTAACGCGCATCCACTTATGAAGATGATGGTTGCTATCCCAAGAAACGACCAACGATACGAATTTGTTTTAAATTGTTTGATCATTTTAATTCTCCTTTGCAGTTGTATTTTGCTTCCTGTTAGATTTACGTTTCCAAAAGATTGAACAGGTCGCGAGAAATTTTCCAATAGTTTGATAAGCGTATAGCCATAATCCTGGCTTTTGTCAGGAGTAAGGCAGCTTAGCGCAAGAGCATCACTTGCGATTTCCTGATCTTCCCGCATTCGGCGATAAGCATACCAAAGAACTGGATTAAACCAATGAATAATCAGCAAAGCATGCATGAACCAATTGACCCCAATATCATTACGTTTGCTATGAGCCAGTTCATGTAGGAACACATGCTGTAATTGATCGTCATTCAAGCTGTTTAAAATGGTTTTAGGCATAATCAATTGGGGTTTTACAAAACCGAATAGGGTTGGTGTTGCCAAATTGCTTGATTCAACAAGAGCAATGGGTTTATTTATCGACATCATTTTTTTACATTGATTGAAAAGCTCCAGTATTCTTTCATCGGTTATCGCAACCGTCTCATTTTTCATTTTTCGGGCAAATTTCCTGTTGATCCGGATTGTATATATCCCCAAAAAACACACGCCTACCAGCCATACAACAACTAAATTCCGATAAATAGATTGGGCAGCAGATTCCGATACAACAGCTCTTGTAAGTAGTTCTTCCTGATTAACTTGCACGGCCGAATGAACGGCATCGGTGTAGCCGATCCAATTATAAATACTGAATTCACTCTCAGGGCCCCATGGCAAAATTAATCGTATAATAACCAACAGCCACATCAAGTAATGCCATCTTGGTTTTAAACGATGCCTTAGCAAGTGCTGCATCACTATAATCAGCACAACCAGAACACTTGCCATAGTCGAGACTGACCAAACCCAATCAAAGAGATCAATGAGGTGTTCTGTTAATCGTTTCACATTCACCCTGCCCTTTCCTTCACCATGTCAAAGAAATAACAGCTCGCGCGATGCAAACCCGCAAATCCTTCATTTTGTTTTGTCATCAAGGATATTTTTCAATTCCTTAATATCTTCCGCTGAGAGCTGTTCTTCTTTCAAAAAGTTAACAAGCAGCGGCTTAAAGGCACCGCCGTAAATTCTCTTCAGGAACGATTGCGTTTCTGACTTCACACATTCGTCTTCGGATACTAATGGAAAATAGGCGTAAACCCTATTTTCTTGAGAATACGAAATCGCTTGTTTTTGGGCTAATCTGTTTAAAAGCGTTCTAACTGTTTTCGGTTTCCAATCCGTTCGGACTTCCAAAGCTTCAATCACTTCATTTGCCGTACATGGTGTCTTAGCCCAGAGAACTTTCATTACTTCCCATTCCGCATCGGATATATGGGGAACATTTTTCACAGGTTTACCTCCTGACTTTTCTATGGATTACACATGTAATACAATTGCTATATTACATGTGTAATCCATAGAAGTCAATTACAAATTGACGAAATAAAAAGCTGCTCGCCATATAATTGGCAGAAGCAGCTTTGAGTTTTTTATTTATTGATCACACTAAGTTCATTAACTGTCTCACGCGAACTTCCAACTCAACGAGCGAGAACGGCTTCGTCATATAGTCGTCAGCTCCCATTTGAAAGCCTTTGGCTAGATCATCTTCCTTCTTCTTGCCTGAAAGCATAAGTACCTTCATGCCCCGAACGGTTAGACGCGGATCCTTCTTTATCTGAGATAACAATGAGAACCCATCCAACTTCGGCATCATTCCATCGAGAATACAAGCATCATAGGTATTGGCAAGCAGTAAACCGAGCGCGACTTCACCGTCGGCAGCATGGGTAATTGTAATCGGTAAATGCTCTAAATGGGAAGTGAGAATGGCTCGTAAAATCGGATCATCGTCCACGATGAGCAGATTTTTCTTGTCAATTTGCGGACTGGCCGCCAACTTACGATGCTCTGTTCCTTCATCCTCGACCGAAGCGCTAACAATCCTATCCCTGCCTTGTTGCTTAGCTTGGTACATCGCATCATCTGCCTTAGCCACCCACTCCGCAACCGTCATCCCCTCATGCCACTCTGCAACACCTGCTGAGAAGGTAACAGAGAAGGTTTGGCCTTCGTACTGTGCAACTGCATTTAAACGTACTTTATTAAGTATGGATTGCATGGTTGCAACTGCCTGTTCCACCGTTGTATTCGGAAGGGCAATAACGAACTCTTCGCCGCCAAAACGTGCTAACAGGTCTGTCGAACGCAAGTTCACTTGAAGCAGATGAGCCAAGCCTTGGAGCACCAAGTCCCCCACGTGATGCCCATAAGTATCATTGATCCGTTTAAAGCAATCAATATCTATAAAAACAAGTGAGATTGGTGCCGGATAGCGCTCAATACGCTGTAATTCCATACCAATCTGAAGATCGAAATAGCGGCGATTGAACACCCCAGTCAGCGGATCGCGGAAGGCCAGCTGCTCGAAATTTTTTGTCCTTTTGAGCAATCCATAGATTCTTGCGGCCAATTCCTCGTACTGAAATGGCTTCGTCACATAATCATCGGCTCCCAAGTGAAAACAGCGGACTTTATCATTCAAATCGTTACGTCCCGACAATACAATGAGCGGTAACCATTTCAATGTCGGATCTTCTTTGAGAAATTCAAAGAGCTCATACCCAGACTGAGGATGCATCATGAGATCGAGCGTCACTAAATCATACGTATGTTCACGTAATAATTTCATAGCGCTCTCTACATCGGCTGCTTCATCAACAATACAATCATCGAGTTGAAGACGACGGGTCAAATAAGTGCGCAGTACCTCATCGTCATCCACAAGCAGTAATCTACTCTTCATGGACCCAAGCAAAGAGCCGCCTCCAGGATCCTGCTGTTCATCCATCTGGATTTCCGTCACACCGATATCATATTCCATATTCATTTCACGAAGTGCTTGTATACTGCGTTCTGCGCTTTCAATAATCGGGTTGATCGCCAAGAGTAACTCTTCTCCGTCATTATCCATGGATTGTGTCCATTCCCAGGCTCGAACCATATCCTCAGCCAGCTTACCGATCCTGACATAACCAAAAATAGGCGCACTGCCTTTTAGCGTATGTACGATGCGATAAAACTGTTTTAAATCATCAGCTACAGCCGCCATCTGGATCGTATCAAGCAGCAAGTTAAGCTGTTTAAGCTGCTTTTCAAATTCACGAATAAACAGCTTTCTTCCTTGTCTAAGAATTCTTGCATCTCTATCCGATTCTGACTTGGAGTCCTTCAACCCCTCTAGATTCGTATTACTCATGACAGCCAATCACCCTTTTTTATATATAAAATAATCTCTATATAGTTCGAATTAACGTTGTAATAGTTGTCCGACGGTATCAATTAATTGAAGAGGGCTGAATGGTTTAACAATATAAGTGGTTACGCCTGCTGCTTTGGCTTTTTCTTTGTCCTTCTCTAAGGCTTTAGCCGTCAGCAAAATAACCGGTATATCCCGATTAGCATTATCGCTATGTCGCAGCCATTCACAGACTTCAACGCCTGTCCGCTCCGGCATCATATAATCAAGTATGATAAGATCGTAGGTTTCTTTTTGCAGTTGCTCCATCGCTTGTTGACCATCTTCAACTTCCGAGATTGCATAACCTTCATCAGAAAGAGTCTCAGTAAGCAGAAAACGCAGCGCGATTTCGTCATCTGCAAGTAATATTTTATAAACAGACATGGCGTTCTCCTCAACCTGTAGAATTACCACCAATTATAGCATCTAGTGTCGAAGCAAGGAACTAAAATGTTCCAAGTTTTTACTATGAAGAGATAAGGATTTAAACCCAAGATGGGTCTGCATATTCACAATCTCACTAGCCTAGCAAAAATCCCGTAGCAAACTATCCTAAATAACAAAAAAGAGCCTACAGAATTCTATCCTGTTGGCCCTTCCTTATTATTTATTTAGCTTTCCACGAACCGCTCGTTATTTCAATAAGACCGCTGACATCTTGATAAATATATACCCAGCCTTCTCGTGAGCCGTTCACGTCAGTTATCCATACGCGCTCATACTCATTGGACTGTCCGGGTCCATTATAATCTTCCAAGATGTCCATGGCCTTAAGTCCTGCTTCCGTGACCTCAAACCATTCACCGACAACGATACTTTTTTGCGCTTCCGCATGTTCCTCATTATGCAAAGCAAGTGCGGGGTAGTGACCAACATCGTACAAACGGCCACGAACCGCACCAGGCTGTACGGAGAGTACAAAAGGCTCCGCAACATAGTGGTTGCTTTCTCCAACAAGAAGTGTCCCATAAACGAAAACTGAAATCATAGCTCTCTCCCTGATGTTACCGCGCAGCTCCGCCAAGAATAATATCCAAGTGCCGGGAAGTGTCATACACCGTCTGAAGCGGACTCTCTGCGTAAAGACCTACTTCAGCCGTTACCGTATCGGTATACCCGATGTCCTCTAGTGCTGTGCGGACTGCCGTCCAATTGACATCTCCTGCGAGCAGCGGGACAAATCCGTTACCGGTACCTACACCTGGTCGGTAATCCTTCACATGCACTTTGAATACACGGGAACCAAGAATTTTGATCCACTGCTGCGGATAACCATTATGCAAAATATTGCCCACATCAAAATAAACCCCGACATATGAAGATTGAAGATCATCGACATAAGCACGCATTTCAAGCGGCGAAAGCAGGAATTTGTTCCACACGTTTTCGATGCCAATGCGAACGCGACGTCGTTCTGCTTCTTTCACAAGCAAAGCTAGTTCTGCACGGCTGCGGTCGTAGCACTCATCGTACGAGGTCATCTCGTTGACGGCTCCAGGCACGACAAGCACCGTATCGATACCTAGAAGCTCCGCTAGCTCCAGCTGTTTCTCGACAACGCGACGCCCCTGCTCACGTACAGACGCGTCAGCGGAAGATAGCGGGGTTTGCCACAACAAGGAGGTAGATAAGCTTCGCAGCTGAATACCGTACTCTTTGGCCATGCGGCCAATCTCCTCTGCCTCCGCCGCAGTCGTCTCCATGGTCAGACCAACGCCGCCTAACGGATTGACATTCAGCTCAACCGCGTCATAACCAGCCTCACGGCTAATCGAGAATAACTGCTGAAGGGGCAGCCCTTCAGGGAAGCACCATTGATTTACGCCTTTTAACATGCCTTAACCTCCTTCGAGTATTTCAAAATGGAAACATTCGCACTCTTATGCCGAAGTGATCTTTATCGTTTGCTTCGCAACGGCCGAATCATTCGCTGCCAGTGTAACCTCAAGTGTCGCTGCCGCTTCGCTATAATCACCAAGCACTAACTCCTGCCGTCCTGTTTTCACAGCTGCGACAAACGCCCGATTCTGCTCGAGGTAAAAATCCATCTCCGACGTCAAAGTCACATCTTGCGTGTCATCCACAATCCGAACCGTCATACCGCTTATTGACACGTAGAAGTCATGCCCGAAAAACTCCACATCCCCGCGTCCAATTTTACGGGACAAGACCGTATTGCTGATCGTGCCTAGCGCCCCGCTGCGGAGGCCGAAAGACACGATACCCACATCATACACCGTTGCCTCTGGATAATTTCGATGGATGTGTCGCTGCTCGTAGTTCGCTTGGACGTAGTCAAACTCACCAGCCAAGTAACGAATTAAGTCCACTTGATGCGTCGATTGCTCTACAAGTTGGCCGCCCGAGCGATTCATGAGCCTCCACCAACCTACTTCTGGCATGCCGCCAATTCGGTACGCGAGCACCATATCTACTTGCTTATCAGCCAAGTACGTCTTTGCCTTCTGCACAGTGTCCAGATAGCGCAAGCAATAGCCTGACGAATGAATGATGCCCGATTCGCGAATGATCTGCTCTTTACGACGCACTTCCTCCATATGCAAGCCGGTTGGTTTCTCCGATAACAGATGTATGCCCCGTGCTGCAGCCGCTTCTTCAATCCCTTCCCTAGCAAAAGGTGGCGTACATATATAAAGCGCATCGATTACCCCCGCATCCAACATTTCTTCCAAACTTCCGTACGTCTTTGCGCCGAATGTTTCAGCTATCTCCCTCGCCCGATCCGCGTTCATGTCGCATACGGCCGTAATCACTGCGTCATCAATTTGCTGTAATGTTTTCATATGGTACTCTGCCATGCCGCCTACACCAATAAATCCGATTCTTACTTTTTCCATCCGTCGTGCCCTCCCTATGTGGTTACGTTTACTCCATAAGCATATCGAATTAGAAAGCGCTTGTATTTAGGGAAACCGAACCGCAATTTACGCAAAACGCAACTAGTCCAACATCGAAACGTGCTGCAACCGTTGACTTTTCCGCCAAACGGTAGGCGGGAGACCCTCTTGTTCCTTAAACCACTGTGAAAAGGAATGCAACCTGAAAAAGCCTACCTGCTCGGCGATTTCACGTATATCCTTATCTGTTGAGCTAAGCAGCCATTTTGCCTCATGCAAACGGCACTGCTGCTGATATTGCTTTGGGCTAACGCCGTACATTTGTTCAAAGACACGGCGAAAAGCGGGCTCCGTAAAACCGGCCATCTCTGCCAAATCAGAAATGTGAACAGATTCCTGTACATTTTCACGAATATAGTCAGCCGCTTTCGTCACCGTCATCCCCTGTAAATCCTGCTGCGAGTGTTCAAGTAAAAAAAGCAGTAGCACTTCCATCCATGCCGAATAATTAGCTTGCTTTTCCTTTAAGAACGACGCTTTCATCCGAAGCCACTCCCGGAACAATCGCTCGAATCGCTCTTTGTCCAGTCGGGATAAAGCAAGGAATATAGGCGATCTATCTGTGCCGCCCCCGTCGCCAGTAAATCCGCTGCCTCCGAGCTTCGCGACCAACTCCATCGTACGTGCCGTTACGCCCTGCAGCAAAATAACCCCAAACCTCACATTCGTCACGGCTTCAAACCTGTGTGACAAGTCTGACGGGATAATGACGATATGCCCAGCTTCCATCCAGCTTCGCTTCGACCACTCGAACAAGCACCGTCCTTCTAACACGATACTGACTTCAACCGCCGAATGGCGGTGAAATCCATCATCATAAAAATCGGCATCATGTGTGCCGATAAAACTGCGGATATCCAGCTCATCTTGCATTTGTCTTGCACCACCTCCAAAAGCGATCGGACGCTTGCTAACGTTTTCTTTCTTTTTAATTTCAAGAAATAAAAGGCATTTCCTTCAATTTGACGGCAATCTATACTAAGCAGGCTCAACGAAAAAAAAGCAGCACCTCTAGGGATGCTGCTTCTATGCTTGATTGGCTGTTAATTCGCGTGTTTTCACGATGATTTTGCGGATGCTGTCTTCCGATAAATGAAAGACTTTGATAAGTTCCATCACACTGGAACCAGTTTGGTACAACCGGAAAATTTCTCGATTTCTACGCTCAATGATAATACGTGTTCCGTTATTTTCTCCCCATCCAGCGCGCTTCTGCTCTTTCTTAGGGATATATACAATTTCACCTTGGATATATTCTTGTAATTGTTTTAATAGGTTAGGGGGAAGAACGTCTTTCCCGTTCTTGTAACTCATGGATGAAAACCTCCTCAAATTGTCGAGCAAAGTTAAACTTTGTCTGATTTGCAGAGAGTATCTTCATCGCCCCATAACCTCCTACCATTCTCAAAAAATGGAATAAAAAAAACACGATCATAATCGTGCCTGTCGGTTGTATGCAATTATACAATTCAGGTGAACGGTTATTCCACGAATGATATTCAGTTAGGAGACGAGTACCTCTGCGGCGGCCGCAACATTCATCGCTACTGTCATTGTGTTCATTAAAAAGCACTCCTTTCACCAGATAGTTTAATTTTTGGATTTGGGTTGGAGAGCAAAATCTCTCCTAATTTATGGTGTTCACTAGGTGTTCACATTCTCATTATATGTAAAAAGCATCTCGCTGTCTACTCATTCAGGAAAAATATGCGGGGGCCTAACGACCCCCGTTTGGAACGATGGACTCTGCTTACGCAGAGACCACCTCTGCTTTTGTTGTAATCACTTTGATCACTCCTTTCCGAAGTAATTAGCCCGGCCGGCTACCTCTATATTTACTCATATTTCAAGCTTGTTCTCAAGTGAAAGAATGGTTATAAAGATTCTTTCCTAGGTGCCAGTGATTGCGGTGTCTGATCGTAACCTGGGATCGGCGGTGTATCAGTCGATGTGAAGGTGGCTGATTATCCAGGTGGCGGTACTTTCTTGCGATGCTTGAAGGAAAAACTCCTGTTAATTTATTGGTTATTTCGTTTATTAACCCTTTAACCGGAATACCTACCGTTAATTTAGCAGAAATCAGGTAAATGACGCATTAACACTGAATATAGCTGGAGGTTTTCCCGTTAAATGCACTTTCATCGGTATCCTAGTGAAATTAACAGGAGGAATTCCAGTATCTTCGGGCGACTAGTGTTCCTGTCGTGATGTGGGGAAATAAGCTGGCTATTGCCCGAGCGCCATCACTGCGATGCCGCTGCTGTTTAGCAGCGCGCGGATGTCGCGCGCGAACTGCACGGCCTGTGCACCATCGCCATGGATGCAGATCGTGTCCGCGCGCATGCTCAGATCCTCTCCCTCCCGGGAGAGGACCTTCCCTTCGCGGACGAGCCTTACGACCTGCGCCGCAGCGTCGGCGGCGCTGAAGAGCAGCGCCCCTGGCTGATCGCGGGGCGTTAGCGTGCCGTCCCGCTGGTAGCTGCGGTCCGCGAAGGCTTCGCTCGCGGTCTGCAGCCCCGCGGCGACACCCGCCCGCAGCAGCTCGCTGCCGGGCGGGCCGAACAGCGTCAGCTCCGCGCTGACGCTGGCTGTCGCAGCCGCAATGGCCGCGGCGAGATCATGGCGCTTCGCAGCCATGTGATAGAGCGCGCCATGCGGCTTGACGTGCTGCAGTCGTCCGCCTTCGGCGTGGACGAACGCCTGCAGCGCCCCGAGCTGATACAACGTCAGCTCGTAAGCCTCCGCCGGCGTGATCGCGATCTCGCGCCGGCCGAAGCCCTGTAGATCGGGAAGGCCCGGATGGGCCCCGATCGCAACGCCCTTACGCATGCACAGCTGCACAGTGCTGCGCATGGTTGCGGGATCGCCTGCGTGGAACCCGCAGGCGATGTTGGCGGAGCTCACGAAATCGAGCAGCTCCTCGTCCCGCCCAAGGCGATAAGCGCCGAAGCCTTCGCCCATGTCACAATTCAAGTCAATACGCAGAATTCTCACTCCCAGTTCTTCAGTTCTTCAAGTTCTTCAAGTTCTTCAGTTCTTCAGTTCTTCAGCTCTTCAGTTCTTCAGTTCTTCAGTTCCTTAGCTCTCTTCAGTTCTTCAGCTCTTCAGTTCTTTAGTTCTTTAGTTCTTTAGTTCTTCAGCTCCCAGTCCTCAGTTCTTCAGCTCTTCATTCCCTAGTTCCTCAGCTCTTCGGCTCTCAACTCTTCAGTTCTTCAGTTCTTCAGCTCTTCAAGCCCTTCAATCCTCATCCACGATCCCACACCCAAGCCCGAACCCCAGCCTCAAGCAGCCGCAAATCCATCGCCTGCAGCAAGATCTGCTCCTGGGCTTCACGGTGGCTGACCTCCCGGAAGCGAAGCTTTCCGCCTGGTTTCACTTGAGCTACTAAGGGAAGATCGGCCGTGATGACATGCGCGATGCGAGGGTAGCCTCCGGTTGTTTGGCAGTCCGCCATCAGCAGAATGGGCTGTCCACTTGGGGGCACTTGAATTGTCCCTTGGACGACCGCTTCTGAGATCATCTCACTCGGTACGCCATCAGAGAGTTCAAGCCTCACTCCTTCCAAACAATAACCCATTCGATCCGATTGTGCGGTAACGAAGTAGCTTTGAGACATTAAGCTGCGTATGCTTACGTCTGTAAAAAGGGCCGCTTCCTTCCCTTTTACGACTCTTACAACTGGATTTTCTTCATATCCTGGACGAATAAAGGCACTCACAGAACCTGGAAGGTGAAGATAATCGCCTACCACGTCTTGTCTTACCGGCAAATCATCTCCTGCTTGGAGTGCTCTTCCTTGGTGACCGCCTATGCCCGCACGCAAATAGGTGCTTCTGCTGTCCATTACAGGTTTCACCTCGAAACCACCATACACAGCTATGTAGGCTCTGCAGCCCTTAAGTGCATAATGAACATTTAGCTGCTCTCCTTTACGGATCAGAAATGGTCGCCACAGTGGCACTCGAATACCATCCCTATCTGCTTCCATATCAGCTCCGCATAAAGATAGCAGCATATCCTTCTGCGCAACCATGCACGGTCCTAGTAGTGTCATTTCCAAAGCAGCTGCGCCCCAATCATTCCCAACGAGTATATTGGCTGCTCGATGCGCAAAGAGGTCCATGGGGCCTGATGTAATGACGCCATATTTCCGCTGTCCATACCGTCCCTCATCCTGCAAGGTTGATAATAATCCCGGCTTGATGACCTCAAAGCCCATTTTCCATGTTCCTCTCCTTTTCATATTGGAACTGCTCCGCCGTAATGGATACAAATCTTACTTGATCTCCTACCTTTAGTAGAGATGGTGGATCGGATTCTGGACGAAATAATGCTAGCGGGGTTCGACCAATCAAATTCCAGCCGCCCGGCGTTTCAAAGGGGTAAATGCCTGTTTGAGCACCGCCAATGCCTACCGAACCAACGGGTATCCTCGTCCGAGGCACCGATTTTCTTGGTGTAGCTAGCTGGTCATTCAATCCACCCAAATAAGGAAATCCAGGTGCAAAGCCTATCATATATACCGGATAGACCTGCGAGGTATGCAGGTGCACGATTTCTTCCTTGCTAACCCGATGATAAGCCGCAACATCCGCAAGATCCGGACCATAATCCTCACTGTAACAAACAGGGATTTCAATCATTCTCCCAGGCTCGTTAATATAAGCCTCATTTGTATGTTCAAAGTTATCCAAGAGATTTTGAATATGTAATAAGACAAAATCATAGGGTAGTAACGTATTCGTCCAGCTGACACGTCCATTTTTTCGGGTGGTTCCCTCTTCTGAATAATGGTTGTAAACCTGGAAGCTGTCATAATAAATCGTGATTGTTGTATACGCCGTTACTATTTCAATAAAACCTTCAAAACGATTATTCTCTAGGTAAGCTGTTAACTGACGTACACGATTCAGAATGGATAAATCAATGTCCGTACCAAGCCTAATCACAATAGCCGAATCTCCAAGCATATGGCATTCGTAAAAGAGCTTGGTCATGCAAATTGTTGCTTTTTGAGCCAATTTGCACATAATTCAGGCCAAATGTAAGCTTCCTGATGATCATCAGCTATTCCAATACCATGACGCCCGCTCTCAAACACGTGCAGATCAAAAGGCACTTTATGACGACTAAGCGCCCCTGCAAATAGCAAACTGTTCTCGACGGGAACGGCCGCATCATCTGCTGTATGCCAGAGAAAAGTCGGTGGCGTATGCGCTGTTACTTGTTGGTCATTGGATAGCATCGAGACCAACTTCTCATCCGGTGTTTTTCCCAGTAAATTAATCTTTGAACCTCCATGTCCATACTCTCCGGTGAATGTAATAACTGGGTAACAGAGCACCATCACATCGGGACGACTGCTTTGTCTATCGATCGGATCGACGGACTCCTGATCCCCTGAATCATAGTGTGTACCGGCTGTAGAAGCTAGGTGTCCACCTGCCGAGAAGCCGAGAATACCAATGCGGTTCGGATCGATCTGCCATTCTTCCGCATGATGCCTTACTGTTCGAATTGCCCGCTGTGCATCTTGGAGTGGAACTGGATGTTCGTAAGGAGCCACACGGTAATTCAAAACAAAAGCTGAAATCCCAAGTCCATTTAACCATTTCGCAATAGGCTCCCCCTCATGAGCAGCACGCGTACCGTAGCCTCCTCCGGGAAATACTATAACTGCAGAGCTCAAGCCTTCCTTAGACACAGGGTATAAAGTCAAACTCGGACATCCTTGGTTATTTTCTCCTATGCTAATCTTGGATGCTCCGGGCCATAATTCAATTGTTTTTATCATACTCAATGTGAAACCCCCTATTTTCATTTTCGTACTAAGTTAATAATATCGAATCTCAATTAAGTAGCAAGAGTCTATTTTACAAAAAAAGGAGATGATCTTCATGATAGTAGCTACAACAGAAAACATCGCAGGTTATGAAGTCACGGAAGTGTTGGGCAGTACATTTGGAGTCGTTGTGCGAGCTAGAGGGATTGGCGGCGATATTCTTGCTTCTTTAAAGGGACTTGTCGGCGGGGAAGTCACGCAGTATACCCAGATGGTAGAAGACGGGCGAAAGCAAGCCATGGACCGATTAGTCAAAAATGCCGCGGCCATGGGCGCTGATGCTATTGTAATGATGCGTTTCGATAGCGGTGACATCGGACAAAATATGAGTGAAATCGTCGCTTATGGCACTGCCGTCCGGACACGAAGGCTATGAGTGGACTCGGTCCGATTTTACTTATTTATGGAACATGGGTCATCGGCTTTATCATTCTCCTTCTTCTGGGTTATCTCATTTATGACAAACGCTATAAAAACAACGGTTCAACGACGCCTAGTAAGCCCTCAAACGGCTTTGTCTCAACATCAGAGGTATTCATTGATCCAAAGGATGGATTCACTTATCGCGTGTATTACAATCCTAGATCAGGCGACCGGGAATACATTCGCGAATCCTAACGCCATTCAAACAAAAAAGCCGTACACAAGAAAGAGTCTACACTCTCTCTTATGTGCGGCTTTATTTATGGCTACAACCTAGTCCCAGATGACTTCCCAATTTTCGTTCACACTAGCTTCAATTGTACCACGCTCCATAATGTATCCTGCCAATAGTTCAGCTACGTCCGTTGGGATATCCTTGATGACCGGTTTGTCCTGGAACATCGCATAATTGCCTCCGCCTGCGGCCCGGTAATTATTCATTACAACATCGTATGAAGCTTCGAGATCCAGCGGTTTCCCTTCATATTCCAGTTGTACAACACGCATGCCAATTGGGCGGGATATGTTCAAAGTATAGGTAATCCCTTCCCACATATCATAGTTATAATGCGACGGCTTCGGCTCTCTAAACTTGCTGCTCACCTGAACTTCACCAGATAACATTAATTCAAAGTATTCTGCTGACTGCTCTAAAGCATCCTTGATGTCTTGTCCGGAAATCCGAATCACCTTCAGTGTATTCGGGTAAATGTAGTTAGAGACGATGTCCCTCATTGTAATATCCGATGGAAATCCTGGCGATACGTTATCAAACAGCGCTGTATTGGAAATGGCTGCTCCCGAGAGCTCCATTTGAACACGATTGATGAACTCAATTAGCGCATTATCCTTCAAGCGAATTTGCATAGGATCTTTGACGAGCATATCTCCGGACAACTTACCAATTGGTTGGTCGAGCCATTCCTGAGTCTTCGCTTCATAAGCACTAACAAGCTCTATCAATCTACTGTCTGCTTCAATATTAGCCACAGAAAGCAGCTCCGATTTCTTGGCATCGATGCGCCATTTGCCATCTACCATCGAGAGCTCTAATTCAACTTTACCAAGTGTTACACCGGCAGTTCCTGGTTGAACAATGACGACGCCATTGATTTCTACTCCCGCAATGCTTCGGTGTTGGTGCCCTGTAAGCAGAACATCTATTCCTTCTACTTCCATGCATAGTTGATAGCCTTGGTTTTCTCCTGTCAGAGGCTCCGTTGGCTCACCCGTCGTTAGATGTCTTTCAAAACCGCCATGGTAAGAGACAACAACAGCATCCACTTGCTCTTGCTCCTTGAGTACCTTTACCCATTTCTTAGCCGACTCTAAAGCATCTTCGAACCGCAGACCTTCGATGTGATCAGGATTTTCCCAATTCGGAATATAGGGAGTTGTTAATCCTAGAATTCCTATGCGAACGCCGTCAGGTAACTCTTTAATCAAATATGGCTTTCCTAGGAACGGTTCTCCGCTTTCCGCATCCACAATGTTGGCGCATAACCAAGGAAACTTGGATTCCTGAACCGCTTTTCGCAGCACACGCAGGCCATAGTTAAATTCATGATTGCCAATAACGGCCGCATCATAACCTACATAGTTCAGACCAAGGACCATTGGATCTATCGGTTCGTTATTCAATCTAGCATGATGATACGCAAGTGGCGTACCTTGAATCAGGTCCCCATTATCGATCACAATAACATGGGCTTCTTTCTTACGTTCAGCGGCTATAAGCGCAGCCACTCTGGACAGACCCACATCGTTTGGTTGATTGTTTGCATAGTGAATAGGCAGCATATTTCCATGCAGATCACTCGTTTCTAAAATGGTTACTCTACTTTTCTGCAGATTACTAGGTTGAGTCAAATTACCCACTCCAAGCGTATTATTTTGTAGCACTTTACATATCGATTGTCAGATTAACAAATACTTCACACAATCTTCCATATATTATATGATAATGTTATAGTACATCATAGATAAAAGTAAACAATTAAACGGAGGTCAAAACAAGATGATGAAAAAATTTACTGTTATTAGCTTGTCCATGATTGTTGCTGCAGGTGTTCTTGCAGGCTGTGCAAAAAAAGAGGAAACAGCCCCTGCTGCATCCGCATCTACGAAAGCTTCCGCTACACCAGCTGCAGCTGCAGGCTTCGTACCTAAAGAGCTTAAAGTACAGTTCGTACCTTCCCAAAATGCAGAGACGCTTGAAGCAAAAGCAAAGCCACTAGAGAAGCTTCTTACAGACAAGCTTGGTATCCCGGTTAAGGTTTCCGTTTCAACGGATTATAACGTAGTTATCGAAGCTATGGCTTCCAAACAAGTTGATGTTGGCTTCTTGCCTCCAAGTAACTATGTTGTTGCGCATGACAATCGTAAAGCTGCCGACCTTCTTGTGCAAGCAACACGTTTCGGTGTTGATGACGCAACTGGTCAACCAACCAAAGATCTTGTTGATTTCTACAAATCAATGATCGTTGTCAAAGCCGATTCCCCTATCAAATCCGTTGCTGATCTGAAAGGTAAGAAAATGGGCTGGCAAGGTGTTACATCCGCAGCAGGTTATGTATATCCAGGACTATTATTGAAAAAAGCTGGCATAGATCCAGTTAAAGACGTAACTGGCGTTCAATTCCAAGGCCATGATAAAGCGGTTATCGCTCTTCTCAACGGTCAAGTTGATGCTGTAGGCGTTTTCCAAGATATCCGTACCAACATGGTGAAAGATTACCCGGACATCTTTAAACAAACAAAAGTTCTGGCCTTCTCTGATAAAATTCCTAATGATACAATCGCTGTTCGTTCCGATATGGATGCAGCTTGGAAAAAGAAAATCCAAGATGCTTTCATCGCAATCGGTACTGACCCAGAAGGTCAAAAAGTTATTTTCGATGTTTACACACATAAAGGCTATGTAGCTACTGAAGATAAAAAATTCGATATCGTTCGTGAAGCTAACAAAGAAATGGGCTTGAAATAAGCTTATTTCCCTGTGAAATGAAAAGAGGCAGTCTCAAAAGTAACATGATAGATGTGTGAGACAGATCCAATTGTTTAAACATAGTGAATATTTGAATGAAAAAGGAGCTAAGCGGTTGTATGTGCTTAGCTCCTTTTTTTGGCGTCCACCGCCGCTTTCTTCAGCAAGTTATGGGCAAGCGAAAACCACCCGACCTCCAGACTTACTTTGGGTAAGCCTCGAAGCAGGAACCTTTTAAATCCACGATTGTTCTTCCTATCACCAAACACCGGCTCGGGCTCGATCATACGTCCAACCGCTAGTGCGCAGCCTTCTTCGCTGCGGAGTTTTTCACATGCCTGTTTTTTTAAACGCAAATACTTCATGCTCAACGTCAAAGATCATGTCGTCTAGACGATTCATTGCTGCGTTAACGACGCGAACGAGATGATTGAAGGGAATGTCCCTTCTAAATCCAATGGCAAGCAAATTTGATCCATGGTATATGGAATGTACAAAGAAGTGTGGATGGGTGGTACCGAGAGGCTGCCCCTCAGTCATTTATAACTTGGGACAGCCCTTGTTTTTCGCACTGTATATCTCACAGTCATCTTCGGCGACTTTTTGCACAGCCACTTTTGCTGCAATGATGTATTTCATCGTTAGATTCAAGTTGAGTTAGCATTACGATTGCTGCATCGATGTTTTACATCGTTAGGAGGGCGATTGGGAGTATAACGGCCCATAAAAGATTGATGGAACGATGTTTTACATTGTTGCAAAGGAGCTCAATCATCGTTTTAATGCTGTAACGATACTTTTCATCATTGCGTCAGAGGTCGGCAAACTCTGCGTGTACAGCCTATCTCTTAGACATCTTCGACTACTTTTTGGACAGCCACTTTTTTTACATTCTACTCCGAACCCCCCTTGCATACTATGAATGTGGCTCTTCCGCGTAAATGTTTTTTTACTTTTGCATGATAAACGTTTACCTGGAGCTGTCATATATCATAGTGAGGTGAAAAATTGGATGTTCGAAATGCTTATTAGCTGCAAAAAAGAAGTCTCTATCCGGTGCGGTAAAGACGAGATAAGGGGGGTCATTACGAATTACCATCCTACTTTTCGACTTTTGAAATTGAATAACGTCCTGATTCCTATAGAGCTGATCGAACAAATTGAGGTGTTAGAACCGGTCTTGGATTCATTCACCCCATCAAAGACCAACCGTGAAAGTAGGTCACTTCGCTTGGTAGCCCAAGGAAGGCATTACAGCTAATGCGTAGATACAAAAATCCCCTCAAGGGAAGTTGTATTTTGTACAGCTTTTAGGCTAGATAGACGCTGGTTTGTTGCTTAATGTTGCAGAAAATGCAACAATTACGCCAACATTGATCATGCTGCATATTAATGCGGCTAAATTGTTGTATGAAGTGCAACATCTTCAACAAATCCAGACGAAAACCGAGAAATTGTTGCACGTTATACATACCACTACTAATCTTCCTCTAAATCGTCTTTTCCGCAATCCGCGAAACCCGAAAAATAGTTATCCTAAAAAAACAAAACGTTACTGCCCTAAACGGACCATCCTAAATAAAAAGCCAATCTTTATGAACGAATAAGCCTCCAAACCCACTATGATAGCTGGAGTTGGAGGCTTATTTTCAATTAAATTTCACTTATAAAAGACTTTCCCATGTCCTCATACAATGCGTTTGCGGAGTGTCCCTGAGATGTAGTCAATGACAGAGACGGTGACAATGATCCCAATGAGAATGATACCTACTCGCGGCCACTGCCTCGCATTGAGTGCGAAGATGAGTGGCGTACCGATACCACCTGCGCCAATAACACCTAGCAATGTCGCTGAACGGACATTTATCTCAAAGCGATATAAGGTATACGAAATGAAATCGGGAATGACCTGCGGCACAACGGCAAACGCCATCCGCTGCCAAATGTTTGCACCTACAGCCGTCATGGCTTCCGTAGGTCCCATATCCATATTCTCAATGGCTTCTGCATAAAGTTTGCCGAGCATCCCTACGGAGTGAAGTCCTAATGCCATAACCCCAGCAAAGGCATTAGGACCTACTGCTTTAATAAAGATCAAGGCCATAATAATCTCCGGTATTGTTCGTACGACACTCAAGAATAATTTCCCTGTGCTTGAAACTGCACGAAACCGGCTCATATTAGCTGCTGCCCAGAAGGCAAACGGGAGACAGACAATCGCTGAAACAAAGTTTCCTAAGTAGGAAATAGATAAGGTTTCAAGCAAGGATCGAAGTAAATCTTCTCCTTCTGGAATATACACATAGGCCCAGTCAGGATGTACTAAACCGGATAACATGGATTTCGTGAGAATCCAAGTCGTTGGTTGGAAGCCCGTCAACTCAAGGCCGGTTAATGCCCATATGAACAAGGCAACAACGGCAACCCAACCGATTATCTTATAGGTAGTTGAACGCGAAGCTGACATCGGTTTCGCGCTGCCTTTTAGCAAATAGGAACGGAATCGTGTACTGACCAAATCAATAATAACAACAACTAATAAGGTATAGATAACAATGGCACAGGATTGATCATAACGGAACAGATCCAGCGTGTTTTTGAGTAGCAAGCCAATACCGCCGGCTCCAACCAATCCGAGAATAGCTGATGCCCGAATACTAACTTCAAATGTGTACAATAAATGAGCCAAGTACGTAGGTGCAACCTGAGGAATGACGCCGAATCGAATGAGTTTGAGTTTGTTAGCGCCAACAGCCGTCATAGCTTCAAGTGGTCCGGGGTCAATAGCTTCCGTTGATTCATAAGAAAGCTTAGATATAATACCAAAGGTGAAGAAAATTAGTGCAAGTGTACCGGCCGTTGGGCCAAAGCCTACCAAAACGGCAAATAGTGCTGCATAAAGCAGATCTGGAATCGTACGGAATAGATTCATGATAAGTCTAGCTGGATAGAACAACCATGGCGCCGTTGTAACATTACGAGCTGCTAACAGTGCCATCGGGAAAGCAAACAAGGCTCCAATTGCTGTACCAATAATGGACATCTGCAGCGTTTGTGCCATTGGCTTCCATATATCAGCGAAAAACAGCCAATCCGGCGGAAACATCTCGGCTATGAATTTAAGAATCTCCGGAGTACCGGTAACGAGCTTCGTCAGCGTCGCATCTGTCTGATAAATACTCCCAATCAGGAAAAGCACCATGATCAGGGCAATGAGATAGATCTTCGTACGAGGAGGCTTCTTGACTGTCGTTACACTCATTCCTCCAGCACCCCCAAGAGCTCGTCTTTCTTAATTGCACGGCCATAAATCTCGGAGAATACGTCATCTGTTGCTTCCGAAACGGGTCCGTCGTATACGACTTTACCTGCGCGAAGTCCGATAATTCGAGTTGCATATTCACGTGCAAGGTCAATAAAGTGAAGGTTAACGACAGTCGTTATGCCGAGCTCTGTATTGATCCGCTTCAAGTCGTCCATTACTTGTCTCGTCGTTAATGGATCAAGGGAAGCTACTGGTTCATCGGCTAAAATGATTTTCGCTTCTTGTGCCAGCGCTCTCGCGATGGAAACACGCTGCTGTTGACCGCCGGACAATTCATCGGCGCGTGAATAAGCTTTTTCCCGAATATTGACTCTCTCCAGCGCTTTCAAGGAAAGCTCGATATCGTGTTTGGGGAACAAACCGAGAACTGTGCGCAGGGTGGAATGGTAGCCTACTCGTCCGGATAATACATTTCGAATCACGGTTGAACGCTTGACCAGGTTAAAGGTTTGGAAGATCATCCCGATATCTCTGCGCATGCGGCGTAATTCGGCACCGTTCGCCTTTGTTATGGATTTGCCATCGATTAATATTTCTCCATCTGTCGTCTCATGCAAACGGTTAATCGCACGCAGCAAAGTGGATTTACCTGCTCCTGATAGTCCTACAATAACAACGAATTCTCCGGGATGAATAGTTAAGTTAATATCATTCAAACCAACAGTTCCGTTAGGATATACTTTGGAAATATGCTTAAACTCAATCATATAAGTCCTACTTTCTTTTACAGATTATCTAAAGTTCAGACAGACTACTTTCAACGTATTTCGGCAAAATCCTTTTTTCTTTGATAACCTTTAGAAAATATTCATATTCCATTGTTATCCATAACAAAAAAGTGGTCTCATAGGCTATCTGAGACCACTTTTATCACATGATTTATACTTTGGCACGCCAACGTTCTTCAATCTTCATCCCTTTCCAAACGGCAATGGAAATCGCCCACGCCACCACGAACAGAGCAACTAAGATATAGCCCAATGTCCCGAAATCAATCTCCTGCAGCCACGTCCAGAAGGTCCCTTCTAATCTGAATTCTTCGGAGAGAACTTGCCCTAGCTCGATCACGCCAATAATTAAAGCAGCAATGACGGCCAATGCGGTCACTGTTAAATTGTAATAAAGCTTACGTACCGGTGTATGAAATGCCCATTTGTAGGCTTTGGTCATGAACATCCCGTCCGCTGTATCGAAGAGGCTCATCCCTGCCGCGAACAGCAGCGGAAGTGATATGACGCCAATGAATGGGATAGCTTCCTTCGCCGCATGGGCAGAGATCGCTAGGAGCGCAATTTCGCTCGCCGTATCAAAACCTAAACCAAAGAGAAAACCTAACGGGTATACATGCCAGCTTTTGCCTATGAAAGAGAAAAGTGGTTTGATCATTCGAGCAATGAATCCACGGGACTCGAGAAGCTCCTCAAACTCTTTATCGTCGTTTGTGCCGCCACGAAATTTCAAGAACATTTTATACAGATTGATGAGAATGAGTAAATTCAAAATACCAATAATGACAAGAAACAGACCGGAAACCGAAGCGCCGATAACTCCCCCAAAACGCTGCATCCAAGGAAGCTCACGCGCTGCCCATTGTACGGAGAATGCAGTCACTATAGCCATGACGAAAACGACAGAGGAGTGTCCTAATGAAAAGTAGAAACCAACTCCTAATGGATTCTTCTTCTGCTGAACGAGCTTGCGTACGGTATTGTCGATCGCCGCAATATGGTCAACGTCGAAAGCATGCCGCATCCCTAATGTGTAGGCAAGGAGCCCAATCCCCCAAAAGGCAGGCGTCATTTTCGCTACACTATATAATCCGATAAGCCCAAGTATATGTAAGAGGACGATCACACCAACGTACCCAGCCCAGCTTCTTCTCTGCTGTAGTATTGATTTCCACATCATTGACACCATGCCTTTCTTTTCGTGTTACGATTTAATAATAATGTAGCACACGTGTGCATGACTTGAGAAGTACTTACCTCATTTTTTTGTGAAGAAATCTAACACATATCTGATATAATAGAAACCGTTCCAAAGATGGAATAATGAAAGGAATGGATCGACTCTATGTCTCTTCGTATTTTCAAGCTTTTTACGATTCTAGTGCCTGTTCTCATCATCGGCGGCTTTGAATATATACGTCATGAATTTCTACTTAATTATTTAACCATGGAAGCCGGAAATTTCACGATTACCATCATTACTTTGCTGCTTTCCTATCTCTTCGCTTCGTGGATGTTTCAAAGTATTGAGCGCAGCAATGAGAAAGTGACAATCGGTGAAGCTCGCAGAGCTGTGTATGAAGAACGTGAGCGTTTGGCCAGAGAGCTTCATGATGACTTGGCACAAACCCTTTTCTTCCTTAATGTGAAGTTGAAGCAAGGAGATTTAGAAGAAGCCAAAGCAGCGGTGTCCGAAATCGATAACTCGCTGCGACAAGCCATTTTTAATCTGAGAACACCCCCGGAGGAAGGTGCTAACTTCCATCAGCGCATCCATAAATTTCTGGAGAATTGGCAATTGGTGACGGGTATTGAGCTTCATGAGAAGTTAACTGTGGAAGAAAACAGCTTCTCTTCTGGAGAAGAAGTTCAGCTTTTCGGTATTATACAAGAAGCGTTCACCAATATACGCAAGCATTCCATGGCAACGCAAACCTCAATTATTCTGGAAGCTCATCCAGAGGCATGGCGTCTACACATTACCGATAATGGAAATGGATTGCATCACGGAACATCAAAAGGGAAGACCTATGGCGTTGAATTGATGCAGAAACGTGCAGCCGAGCTAGGTGCATCTTTCGAGTTAAATATGAAGGAACCGAGCCAGTTGGCTACGGGAACTACACTTCTAGTACAAGCAGATAGGAGGAGGAGCTAATGCCGAGCAATCAGCCGTTCCGCGTTCTCATCGTAGACGATCATCCACTAGCTAGGAAAGCGATTCGCAGCATGCTGGAGCCTGTATCCGACTTCTATATTGTAGGAGAAGCGAACAGCGGTGAAGAAGCGATTCTTCTTTGCGGCGAGGTCGCGCCTGATGTGGTTTTAATGGATATACATATGTCCCCTATGGATGGACTTGAAGCAACGCGGCGCATTAAGCAAGCATACGGAGCTATACGCATCGTCATGCTCACTGTATCCGATGATGTAGCTGACCTCTTTACAGCGCTGCAATTCGGAGCTCAAGGCTATTTGTTAAAAAACATGGACCCTGACGAATGGCTCACTTACCTACGAGCTCTGCTCGACGATAATTCAGAAGCCGCCAGGGGGATGGCGGATAAGCTTTTCCAAAGGTTCCGCGCCCCCATTGGTATGCACACAGAAGGCCCGACACCGAGCATGTTGACCTCTCGGGAACAGGAAATTACCGCCTATGTTGCCCAAGGGGATAACAACAGACAGATTGCAGAAAAGCTGCTTATATCCGAACATACCGTTAAGAACCACATGAAAAATATATTGGTAAAGCTTGGGATTGAGAATCGTGTCCAGCTTACCGCATTCGCCATTAAGTACGGACTGACACGAAAAGGACAAAACTAGTCGAAAAAATAGCCCAGTCGAGTCATACTCTTATGCTTGTCGATCAGGTAATATGGACAACATGATAAGAGTTAACTTGAAGGGGGAACACGTTTTATGTTTAAAAAACTGATGTTAAATGCAAGTATTATGTTGATTGGCTCTATGCTTCTCACGGGTATCGCCAGCGCCCACGTTACTGTATATCCGAAAGAATCCACTCAAGGCAGCTACGAGAAATTTACGGTACGTGTGCCTTCAGAGAAAGACATTCCTACTGTGAAAGTAGAAGTGAAATTCCCTATGGATGCTGTAGCTGTTTCTCGGTTCGAGCCCAAAGCAGGTTGGACCTACGAGCTAGCTAAAGATACAGCTGGTAAAATTACAGGTGTCACCTGGAAAGCTACCGGAGATGGACTTGCTAGTACTGAATTCGGTGAATTCAATATGCAAGGCAAGGTAGCGGATGCGGCTACCGAGATCGTGTGGAAAGCGTACCAAACCTATAAGGATGGCAGCGTAGTTGAATGGGTTGGCGCTAATGGATCTGACAAGCCTGCTTCTGTAACGACAGTCAAAGCCAAATCAGCAGCCGGTGCTACGACAGATAGCCACGGACAGGTAATTGCTGGTAGCGGTGCAGCTAGCAGCACATCATCCAACACTTCCCTCTACCTCTCCATTGCTGCAGTCGTACTTGGAGCTTTATCCCTGATCGTGTCGCTTACAAAAAAGCGTAAATAATAAAAAAGGCCTTGAGCTCTCTGTGATAATAACAGATAACTCAGGGCCTTATTTATTTCCTTAAGCTTGTTTTCTTTGGTAGATTCGGAAGTAGTATTCGTAAGGATTTTTCTCGTTCCGTTCGCCTTGTTCACTGGATACCAAGGTCCATTCGGACAAGTCTAGCTCGGTCATAAACGTATCCGCTTCAAACTCATGCTCGATGTGCGTAATATACATGCGGTCCACGACGGAAGTAAACAGCCGGAAGATTTCCGCCCCGCCGATGACGAACAGTTCCTGATCATGGAAGGTGTCCACCGCTTCTTGCACAGAGTGAATGACTTCACAGCCTTCCACATGGAACTGTGGATTTTGAGTGAGAATGATGTTACGTCTGCCCGGTAACGGCTTGCCAATGGAATCATACGTCTTCCGCCCCATAAGAATAGGGTGACCCATTGTCACGGATTTGAAAAACTTCAGATCCCCTGGTAAATGCCAAGGAAGTGTATTATTCACACCGATGGCTCGGTTGCGATCCATTGCAAAAATAAATGAAATACTCATGACTGAGCCCCTCCCTTCTTCACATGCGTTTATACAGCCACAGGCGCTTTAATCGTTGGATGCGGATTGTAATCCAGCATTTCAATGTCACTAACGTCAAAATCAAATATAGAAGCGACATCCTTGTTCAGCTTGAGCGTTGGAAGATCTCGCGGCTCGCGGCTGAGCAGGGTTTGAATTTGATCCATATGATTCGTATAAATATGGGCATCTCCGATCGTATGGACGAACTCACCGACACCTAACCCGCATTCATGTGCAATAAGATGCGTTAGCAGTGCATAGCCAGCGATATTGAAAGGTACGCCGAGGAAAGTATCTGCGCTGCGTTGATATAATTGGCAGGACAGCTTGCCCTCCGCCACATAGAACTGAAACAAGGTATGACAAGGCGGAAGCGCCATACTGGGTACGTCCTCCGGATTCCATGCAGATACGATGAGACGCCGAGAATCAGGGTTCGTTTTGATCATATGAATAACCTCTTTGAGCTGATCAATCGTGCCTCCCTGCGTTGTCGTCCAATCCCTCCATTGTTTGCCGTAGACATCCCCTAGCTCACCGTATTGTTTGGCAAACTCGTCATCCTCGAGCACCTTTTTCACAAACGCGTCCATTTGCTCATCGTATTGAAGCTTGAAGGTCTCGTCTTGCTGTGAGCGTAACCCGAAATTACTCATATCCGGTCCCGAATAATTCGCGCTCTCCACCCATTTCTTAAAAGCCCATTCATTCCATATGTGGTTATTATGTAGTAACAGATAACGAATATTCGTATCGCCTTTAATAAACCACAACATTTCACTAGCGATTAAGCGAAAAGGCACCCTTTTTGTCGTCACCAAAGGAAATCCTGCCGCAAGATCGAAGCGCATCTGTCTGCCAAATACTGAAATTGTCCCTGTCCCTGTTCTATCTTCCTTTTTCGTACCATTGGTAAGAATATCTTGTAATAGTTCCTGATAGGCTTTCAAGCTTACGAACCTCCATCTCTATGATACACATGTATTTATCTATTTTACCCGTAACTCCACCAAATTCCAATGGTGTTGAGGATGCATTTTGCGTGCGTATATGGTACATTTCTAATGAAAAATACAAGAGGTTCGCAAACTCCCTCTCTAAAAAACTATGAAATGAGGAAACACCCATGTCAGCAGGTAGAAGCAATGAAGATTTGAAAGAGATTACCTTATTAGGCAATCAAGGAACCAAGTATGTGTTCAACTATGATCCAACTTTATTAGAAGCATTCGATAACAAGCACCCGAATAGGGATTACTTTGTTAAGTTTAATTTCCCTGAATTCACTAGCTTGTGTCCAGTAACAGGACAGCCGGATTTTGCTACACTCTACATCTCCTATATTCCAAATATTAAAATGGTTGAGAGTAAATCACTTAAGCTGTACTTGTTCAGTTTCCGGAATCACGGTGATTTCCACGAGGACTGTGTCAATATTATTATGAATGATTTGATCGAGCTGATGGCGCCTCGTTATATCGAGGTTTGGGGCAAATTCACCCCGCGCGGCGGCATTTCTATCGATCCTTACTGCAATTGGGGTCAACCAGGTACGAAGTTCGAAGCGATGGCTGAGCATCGATTGATGAACCATGACCTCTATCCGGAAAAAATCGATAATCGCTAATTAGCTGATTATATGGATTAAGCTTAGTCAATCCTTAGGATTGAATAGGCTTTTTTTTTCTAAACTATTTAAGCTGATAGAAAAGTCCGTTTGAATCGGACCATTCTGCAAAAAGAACCCGTTCATGATGGCTGATTCCACTCAGCTGCAAAAGCTGCTTCAGCCACTCCGGGTCACGGCCGAGACGCTCCAGTGCTGCTTCATTGATACTCCCATTCTCAATAATACTTTCCGGCAGGCAGACCCTTTTCTTAGGGGAATCTGCCTCCCCATTGTTTTGGCTTGCCGGATCATTTTGGCGGAGCACGCTAATGCTGCCATTCGTCTCGAACAACGCGTAGGCGACTTCCCTCATAGAGAACACATTATTTTCCCGCAGCAGCATACTAAGTTGAGCAAAGTCCAAATTGTTACGCTTCATCGCCTTGAAGTCAATAACCCCATCACGAATCACTAAATCGGGTGTTCCTGATGCATATCGTGAAATCCAAGGAACGGTCCATATAAACTTCTCGAGGCCAAGTGCAAGCAGCGTCCAGATCACAAGTGCGAATACAAGATGGCTAAGATGAACATTGTCATCATAAATCGTATTTCCAACTAACTCACTGAGCATTAAGGAGGAGACAAAATCAAAAGCCGTAAGCTGAGAAATCTCTTTCTTTCCCAGAAGTCGTGTCATGATCAGCAATCCAACCAAAGCAACAACCAACTTTACGGCTATGCTCACATACATAGTAATTCCCATCACTAACACTCCCAGATCTGTCACTTAAAATTGTAGCCCCTTACAAGTATGACCCTTACAAAGGCAAAGTGATTGTGACAGTCGTACCGACGCCTTCCTCACTTTCGTAGTTCATTTCCCCATTCATCGTTTCTATAATCCGAATGCTAACCGCTGTCCCTAACCCGGTTCCAACATCTTTCGTTGAATAGAACAAATTACCGATACGAGAGAGCTGATCTTTCGTCATTCCCTTGCCATTATCAATAACCTTGATTTCGGCTCGGCCAACCAATCTTTTTAAGCTTACCTGTACCTCTCCGTTGACCGGCGTCGCTTCAATGGCATTTTTAATCACATTTACCAAGGCTTGCTGCAATTGTCCACGATCGGAAAAGATATAAATATTGTCCTCAAGATTGACAGTAATCTCAACACTATTCTTCATCGCCATTGGCGTTAGAAGCACAATAATGTTGTTTAATACGTCAGAAAATGAAAAAGTTTCTAATTTGGTTAGTTTTGGCTTGGAAAAATTTAAGTAATCATTAATAATCGATTCTGCTCTCGCTAGCTCTTCCATGGCAATATTCAGGTATTGTTGATTCTTCCCTTGCTCATTCGGGCGCATAAGCTGCAGAAACCCTTGAACAACAGTTAACGGATTACGAACCTCATGTGCGATGGATGCAGCTAACTCGCCAAGCGTTTTCATTTTTTCAGCTTTTTGAATTTGAACTTTCATTTTAAATCGTTCTTCATGTAATTCTTGCAGCATGGATGATAACCAGGCTCCTAAAACTAGGAGTATGCCAAATGATATCATAGCAGGAATTATAGCTAAATCAAACGATTCAAAACCTTTGTAAAGAGACACATAGCTCATCAAAATGAGCAGCATCACCAGTAACGGACTTAGCGAAACCAATATAGATGCCTTTATTCGTGAGCTTCCTGTTAATCCTTTCATTTTGTAAGAAGCTACAAATGGGATAATAAAACTGAGTGTCATGCTGATGTACCCAAATATAAGCGCATCTCCACCAAGATACGTACGCATGAGTAATATCATAATAAAATTAATAAGGCCTGCTAAGGGTCCCCAATAAATGTTCGAAATGACAAGGGGAACATAACGTAAGTCCCAGTACAAATCAAGTTCATAGTAAGAAAATAATAAGCAAAGTGAAGAGGCTATTCCATAAAGCAATCCCATCACGATCGGTGACTGAGCATAGCGCCATCGCTCTCCAAAGACACTTTGTAATAAGACAGGAGCAAGGACGATTAGGATGTTCAAGAATAATTTTTCTAATAACATAGCTTACACTGCTCTCCCCTCAATCCATTCCTTTCATTGTTTCTGCAAGGGTAAGCGTTATCCTTTTTTTAACAGGGGAAAAATGTTAAAAAGGCTGCAACTGAAGCAGCATCCTACACTGCCGTTCAGTTATAGCCTTGATAGACTCTTTTTTAACAAATACACGTCTTCTTCTTCGTTCCTACTCGGCCCATCGATTCCACTTTATGAATATATTCACTCGCGAGCGGTACTTTACAAGCCGTTTGACCGACGTCGACATGAACCTTGCCGATCTCTTTAGCTACTTCCGTCGCAGCTTCAAATAGAGGAAAACAATACGCACCCACCGTAATGACGAAGGTGTTCATTGTATATCTAACGCGATTTCTTTCCGCATGAATCGTAGTTCTCACTTGCTCCAACAGCTGCGCAATTTCGTGAAGGTCGAGCTTCTCATCGGGTGTGATACTAATATAGTTTGCATAAGTACTCCACCCGCATGTGGCAATTAATTCTTCGGGAGATTGCAGCCATTCCCGCGCCAATTGGGGCGCGCTGCTGCTTTCTGCAGCTACGCCCGCTACCGTATATTCGGTAAGCATATACCAATAGGCGTGCTTCGCCCAATTCTGAAGTTTTTGCTTCGTCATTGTTTTGGGATCAATGGAGAGTCCGGCCAAATACATCGCATCCGTATTACCTGAATCGTACAGAGCGAGGGTTAACTCACGGTCCTTTTTGACGAATTTGACCAGCTTCTTCAGATCGCCTACTTTTACTCCGAAAAAAGGCTCCTGCGCACCATGCCGAAGCAACGTTTTCTTCGTTTGCTCGCTTCCGAGCTCCTCTAGGTTAATCATTATCTCTTCAAATGTCATAGACTCACCACTAAACATTCATTTTTCCGTATTGTATCATAGGGCAGATCTTGATGTGAAATTCCTTCGCCTTCAATTTTTGCACAACGTAAAGAGTCGGGAGGGAAAACTCGCCGACTCTTTATCAGTTAGTAGCTTTATTTGTCCTTGTCTTTCTCTTTATCCTTTTCGCTGCCTCTCATCACAATGAGCTTGTATGTTTTAGTGGAGTTATCCTCAGCAGTCACCTGAACTTCAATCGTGTTCTTACCCTTTTTCAAGTGAATAACATCAGATGCTGCTCCACTTACAACTACTTCTCCGTTTACCGTTACCTTTGCCCGACTATCTGCAACAGTTGGCGTGACGGTGATCTTACTGGTTCCATTTGACACCGATGCCGTGTATGCTGTTACGTTCTCTTCGAATACCGGACTTAATGTTCCCGCACTAATCGTCACACTGCTTAGATTCGCATTGTTTGATAACAGCCGAGTTACTGTCAGTCGATATGTCTTTGTAGAATGATCTTCGGCCGTAACAACAATGTCGATCCTATTTTCGCCGACATTTAGCTGAATGTCACTGGAAGCCTCTCCACTTACGACTAATGCTCCGTTCACCGATATCTTCGCTTGGCTGTCTGCAGCCGTTGGATGGATGCTAATTTGAGCTATCTCATTAGGCACACTTGACGTATATTCGGTTACAGCTGCATCAAATGCAGGACTTAATGTACCTGCACGGATTGCCAAACCGCTTAAGGAGTTGTCGGTCGATGGCCATATTTCCGTAGCCGTCACACCAGCTGCCTTTTCATAATTGGTCCCGATATTGTTTAAGAAATTCTTACTGACCGTAATGTTTGAGCCTGCCTGCAGTTGAATCCCATTCGTATTTCCTGTTAGCGTATTCCCTGTAATTTGTACGTTTTGAGGATCTCCCTGTCCCACACTATTGGCATTTTGGTCACCATTGTCGTGTTCGAGCAGAATTCCCCAGTAATTGCCCGCTGTATTATTGCGAATTAGATTATTGATAATCCTAGTACCTGGTCCGTTTAAAATGTTGATCCCAACGCCGTTATTGACAGTTGTTGTGTTTTCAATTGTGTTATGCTCAATCAACGTATCCGGCGTACCCATCGTAACGACAATGCCTTCACGTGAGTTTCGAATGACATTGTCATGAATATAGTTATTAGGCCCCGTTTTGCTATGGTTGCTTGGCGCTGTACCACCTGTGTTTCCAAGTCCTATGCCACCGCCGGTAAAGATGTTTTCTATCGTATTCCCGTAAACTTCGTTCAGGTACTCGAGCTCACCATGAAGATCAATAGCATCCAATTTGGTATTAGTATAGTAATTATTTCTCAGAACGTTATTGTGCGCTACATTTTGGATGAGGGATCCATGGCGCAAATACGGCCCTTCAAACGTAGAATTTTCCACCACATTCCAATACGTATCATTATCAAAACCGAGCCTGTCGACCTTCGGCATTCCTTGAATGGATGTTCCATAACCTGCTCCGCCGCCACCGAGATCGGTTGCATTGCGGAATGTACTGCCGCGAACTACTACATCATGGCTGTTCTCGATCCGAATCGCCATCCGTCTAAACCGTTCAACAGTAACCTGATCAACTGTCACGTTATAGGATGGATTCTCACCATAGTTCGCTATAGCAATCATACTGTCGGGTCCCCCGGCCTCTGGATTATTCGTAGTATGCTCTAAGGAAAATGTACGATTCCAAGTGGAGGTTACTGTCAGGTTCGAAACGACAATATCGTGTTGATTGGATGATTTCAAGACAGAACTATTCTTGACGTCGTCAATACTTGATTTCAAAAGAGTGCCAGTTTGGCTTTCTCCTCTTACATTCACTCCGGATTTGAGTTTAATGTTAATAAACCCGTCAGGCGATGTTTTCAAATTATACACACCATTCGGTAAAAAGACTTCATCGCCGAAAGCGGCAGCATTGATGGCATTTTGAATAGCTATCCGGTCATCTTGTTCATTATCCGCTGGGTCGGCGCCATAATCCACCACATTAATCGTATTTCCCGTTACAGAGTTAGGTGTATGCATGGCGTGCTCGGAACCATCTGGTTTCGTCAAGCCAGCCTTCGTGAAAGGAACTGTGCCTGGGGGAGCCGTAGGCGTAATATTCGGAACAATAGCAACCGGTGTATCTCCTGATAAAAAAGGAGGATAAATCATCACTTCCGTTAAGCTGGTAAAAGTACTGCCATCCGAGTTACCATGTCCTACTACTCTTAGGAAGCGAGCATTGGTATCTGGAAAATCAAACGCTTGCATGTTAACCGTACTCGCGCGGCTGCTGCCACTAAATACATTCGTCCATGTTGTAGCGTCATTTGAAGTTTGAATATCGATAAGTGTAGAACGTTGATCTCCTTTATAAAAAGCTATGCCCACGTACCCGATACTCTTCGTTTGCCCTAAGTCAAACATCACATATTGACCATCGCCAGAAGCTGACCAACGGCTGTATAAATTGTTATCCAGCGTATTGCTCTCTACATTTCCATCGCTGCTGCTAGCATTAACTTCCACAACCTGTAGGGGAGTAACAGGAGAAGTTAACGTTGTCGCGCTGTAAGTCAAGGGGGTTGAGGAATAGTTCCCAGCCGCGTCACCAGCGATGATCTTAAAGGTATAACTCGTATTTGGTGTTAATCCTTCGACGTTATAATACGTACTGCCATAAACGGTAGAAAGAACAGTGTCATTTTGATAGACCAAATAGTTGGTTACTAAGGTATCATCTGTAGCTGCTGGCCAGGTTAATTGGACAAAGTTCGTTCCCAGATTGCTTGACTTTAAGACAGCGTTTGATGGCCAAGTAGGCGGTGTATTATCACCTTGAACCACTCGTTTCACTACCAACTGCGGCTTAGGATTGGATGCTGTCGTTTCTTTGGAATACACATTAACCGATCTGCTTAAGCCTTGTGAATCACCGACAACGAAGGACACTGCGCCATCCGATAAATGGTGTCTTACATAGTCAGTCACGTCTACCGTATATAGAGCCGGCTTGGATATCGTATTAGGCTGAGTGACCGTAATTTGCCCGAGTTGAGTTAACTGAGCCAGATCCGTTTGGGGTGCTGTATTCCAAGTAATGGCTGCTTCCTGCCATGTAATATCGTTCTGAGCGAACACTTGTAAAGCTGTGTCCACGTCATTTGCACCGCTCCCCCTTTTTGCTGAGACCTGCAAATAATACTTGTATGCACTGTCCGAAACCGCAGCCACGTTAAATTTATAGTAGGCCTGTCTTTTGACCGTGCTGCTGGATAAAATGTTGTATATACCAGTTGTTGAGCTCGTTTTGGTATCAAAGTTAGTATCGGCGATTGCTGCATTCGTAGTGTCCATCGCGATAGCCGCATCCGCTGTAGGCAGTAGGGCAGCTACATCTACCTCAACATCAGTCGCTTTTCCTGGTGAAGGGATGAGGAGTAATGAGAAAACCATTGAAATCATTAACATCATGGCTAGCTTTCTTTGAATGAGATGAATTTTCATGTCAACAAGCTCCTTATTCTGTTTAATAGTAAAAATGATATGTAAGCGCATACAAATACCTTGTGACCATCATACTCTCTTTCATGCTAATTTTATTGTCATTTATTTAGGTCATAGAGGGGTATTATTGGGATTTGGCTGTCCTGCAGCAAGACTTGGGGAGTGATTATGCAAAAAGTATAGTCTAGCCTCAGGCGCGTTACATGCAAAAAGTGCAAAAAAAAGTCTTTTTCAGACGTTTCGCTCCACTTTCGCTCCACGGGTTGCCCTAAGCAGCTAAAAAAACCGATCCATGGGGATCGGCAATCGGAATCTTTTTTCTAAACTAATATTAAGGTTTCGTTTGGTGCACGGGCGGTTGAGGCTGTGGGCATTGCGGAAACGGTAGAATATCTCGAATTTGATTGAATGTATAATGTTTGGTAGCAAATTGGGTGTGGTATAAGTATTCGATCACGTAAATAGATCCACCTTGAATACTGCATAGAATACCTGAAGCACCAGTCCCGTCCATTAGGGATACACCTACTGGACTTCCGATCCATGCATACGCTTTGTGCTGTAATGACATAGGTCATCACCTCCTGAATTACCTTATGCGGCGAAGCGCCCAAGGGTTCAGTTTACTTCGCGCTTCTCCACCCGCACACGGCCAGAGAAGAACGTAGCGCCGCCGCCCATATCGGCTACTCGGTCAGGCGTGAGCGCGTTAACCAACGCTTTGTTCCCCGGCAAATCCGCCCAAAGCCCTTGGCTTACAACCACGCCCGGGAAAACATCCGAGCCAGCCGCTACAACTAATTCGCACTCTCCGCGATCATTCCAAACATGGGCAAGATCGCCACTGACCAAGCCTAATGCGGACGCATCCGCTTCATTCATATGAAGCTTCGGCGTTTTCTCCATTCGGATATGCTTCTCATTATGTGCAAACGTCGAATTCAGGAAGTTATGATTCGGTGCCGGAACGAACAAGAATGGCAGGTCACCTTCGTTAACGAGTGGCGTATATGTCGGTAGTGGGGGGAATCCTTTACTCTCCATCTCATGAGAATACAGCTCGATCTTCCCGCTCGGCGTCTTTAATTCCCCAGGGAATAATGGCTTAACATCCGCCTTGATAAACAGTTTTTCCAGCAGTGTTTCATATGATATGTTATTCAGAGCTGGGTTTCCAGGATGATCCAAAGCCTGGCGAATCAAAGCTTCATCAGTATCCCTCAAAGCTTCATCCTCATAGCCCATCTCCGCCGCCAACAATCGAAACACATCCACATTCGCTTTGCTTTCTCCATAAGGAGCCATGACGGGAAGCTGAAGGTGCACATATTGATGCCAATAGGAGCGGTAAAAGTCCATATTTTCAAAGGAGGACGTAGCAGGAAGCACTATGTCCGCGAACTTCGCTGTTTCAGTTAAAAACAGGTCATGAACTACCGTAAACAGATCTTCACGCTGAAGTCCCTCCCTCACCTTATTCGCATGAGGAGCAACTAACGCTGGGTTGGAATTGTACACATAAAGCGAACGAATAGGCGGATCAAGCTCCAGTAAGGCGCTCCCGAGTAAATTCATATTGATTTGTCGAGCTTCCTTCTTCCGCAAGTCGGGTCGCTGTAAGGCGGGAATATTGTGCTCCAAATAGCTGCCATTTCCTTTAATCGCGCCGCCGCCTTTTTGCAGCCACTGCCCCGTTAACGCTGGTAAGCAAGCTATGGTCCGCACACACATACCACCGTTATCATGGTGCTGAATTCCGTTCCCAATTCGAATAAAAGATGGCGAAGTCTGACCGTATAAGCGAGCTAAGCGGTAGATGTCGTGGACAGGTATGCCCGTTATTGTAGATACCACAGAAGGATCATATTGACGCACATGTTCCCTTAGCTCCTCATGCCCAGCGGTATATTGCTGCATAAACGCTCCATCTACTAAATTCTCATCAAACAAGATATGCATGATTCCGAGAGCAAGGGCAGCGTCTGTTCCTGGCAAAATCGGAATAAACCAATCCGCCCAGCGGCCTGTTTGGTTTTTGTGAGCGTCAATCACGATGATTTGCGCGCCATTCTTACGGGCTTTCTCAGCCAACATAACCTGATGCATATTCGTGCTGACCGCATTAATGCCCCACATGATGATCAGCTTGGCATGAACCGTATCCTCTGGGTCTGTCCCGAAGCTGCCACCCATCGTATACTTGTAGCCTTCAGTTCCTGCCGATTCACAGATCGAATACAGCAGCCGGCTCGCACCCATCCGATTGAAGAAGCGACGATCCATCCCTTCCGTCCCAATCCGCCCCATGTTGCCATAGAAGCTGTAAGGCAGAATAGACTCGGCCCCTTCATCTGCGATTAGCTGCTTCCAGCGACTTGTTATGGTTTCGATCGCTTCTTGCCAGGTAATTCTTTCAAATTGACTGCCTTCACCCTTAGGACCCACCCGCTTCATTGGATATTGCAGTCTTTTTTCATCATATATACGAGCCGTCATGTTGCGGACTTTATTGCAAATAGCCCCTTGTGTTACCGGGTGATTGGGGTCTCCCTCTATTTTAACGATCTTCCCAGCTTCTTTATGAAGCAGCAAACCGCATTGATCTGGACAATCCAGTGAGCATACGGATGGGAAAATGCCATTTTGTTCATCTCGCATTGTTGTAAGCATTCGGCACTCCTTTCAACACTTCAATTCTTTTTTACTATATACCGAAATGAAGCGAAGCGAAAGCCTCTTTGCATTTAGTACAACTGCTCCACAGCCCAATCCCCTTCCAACGGATCGCAGCTCACAAGGGGCAGCTTTAATGCCTTAATGGCTAATTGCAAATATTCACCTTTGAAACAAATTCCTTTGGATAATGGAAGTGATAGCTGCTGTAGAGCGTTCATATCTTTCGAATAAAAAGCAGCGTCCCATCTTACTTTAGCGATTATGCGTGCTGTAATTTCTGGGGGAATTCCTTTGGCCCTGGAAATAAGCTCAGCAGCTGCATAAGGATGATTACGGATAAACGCGTGGACCCGAACATGTGCTTTTAAGTAAGCAACTGCGTCTCCTTCATGATGTCGCGCCCAATTCTCATCAGCAACAATTCCCGTTAAATAATTCTCCCCCATTCCCTCTGGAAAAAGCACCTGACCTACGCCATGGTATTGAGTCAAGCTAATATACGGCTCCCACATGACACTTCCGGCAAGCTTCCGCTTCACAATCCCCGCCATGCACTCATCCATTTCTTTATGTTCAAAATGATTCTCATGATCTCCAAGCGATTGAAGCAGCTTCGATAAACGATAACCTGCACTCGATTGCGCTACCGATGAAAGCGGCCACTGGCAAATATCCGAAATATCGTTGATTTCCAGCCCTTTGCGCATAACGAGTGAAATCCCTTGCCCACCGGAGGTTTTGCCGTCAAAGGCGAGGAGAATAGGGCGAAATGAAGGCAGCGTCTGACTCAGTGATTGACTAAGTACAATCGGATAGTCTCCCAAGGAAGCAATCTGGATGCTCCCCCGATCAAGCCCTGCAAAAGCAACGTGCCGTTAGCTGCATCCAACCATTTTACATGCACAGAACGGCTAGGATTCACTAAGATGAGCTCTTCCTCCAACCAGCCAAGCTCTTTCATGATGAGCGCTGTCCACATATGAGCCGTTCCGCTTTGATAACCAACCGTTATCGTGGGCAGCTCCTTAGAAGTAACCGTTGTTGATGCGCCTGAGGCAAATGAAGGATTCTGTATGCGAAAAGAATGATGACGAACCCATTGCTCCAGTTCATTCTTATCAATTAAGATCTCTTTCCCTATTTTCACAAAAGGAAGCTGTTTTAACTTACGCCATCTGTCAAAGGTGGATCGGCTTACACCAAGCAAATCGATCGCATCATGCAAAGAAATGAGGTTGAATCGCTGGTTGGTCATGGTCATCGCGCCTCCTGCCGGGGTTAAGATGGTCATTCATCGTCATTCATGTTCATGTGTTTCCAATTCATTGACAGTTCGGTGGGCTGAGATTATATTTCATTATAGAAATATATTCATAGTAAGTCTATAGGAATTATATAATTTATGACCGGACCTCTGGAGATAACTTGGTTAGAAATCAATGAAAGTAAATTATCGTTAGGGGGAAATGAACATGACTCATTTTGCTAAAAAAGGCTGCACGACAGCCATCGTATTACTTCTTGCTTCCTCTTTACTATTGACAGCCTGCGGCAAAACAGAGGCGACTGCATCTGCGAGCGGCGGTGCACCTGAAGTAACTGAGCTTCGTTATCAGGGAGGTGTTGGCTCCGTGACTTTTCCAGAATTAGCTGATGATCTGGGGTACTTAGCTCCTTTGAAGCTGAAATTTATCGGCAACACGATTAGTGGTCCTCAAGATATTCAAGCCGTCGTTACGGGGGACACCGACTTCGGCGGAGCTTTTAATGGGGCTATCGTGAAATTGATATCTGCCAAAGCTCCGATTAAGCCAGTTATTGCTTATTATGGCGTCGATGAGAATACGTGGACGGGATATTACGTTTTGGATGGCAGCCCCATCAAATCTGCAAAGGATTTAATTGGCAAGAAAATTGCAGTGAATACGCTAGGCGCTCACCATGAATTCGTCATTAAGGAATACTTGCACAGAGCCGGCCTAACGACGGAGGAGATTAAGCAAGTAACGCTAGTTGTCGTACCGCCGGTCACAACGGAACAGACGCTTCGCGCGGAACAAATTGATGTAGCTGCCCTAGGCGGTGTACTGCGTGACAAAGCGCTGGAGCGCGGCGGCATTCATCCTTTGTTTAAGGATATCGATCTGTTTGGTACCTTTAGTGCCGGCAGTTACGTGCTGACTGATAAATTCATCAAAGCGAATCCGAATGCCTCGCGTAAATTTGTTGAAGCAACGGCCAAAGCCATTGAGTGGGCCCGCACAACACCACGGGATGAAGTTGTTGCTCGTTATGAGAAAATCATAAACGCACGAGGCAGAAAAGAAGATACTTCTATCGTGAAGTTTTGGAAAAGCACCGGCGTTGCTGGTAAAGGCGGCTTAATCTCCGACAAGGAATTCGATACTTGGATCCATTGGCTTGTAAACGAAGGCGTCATCAACGATGGGCAATTGAAGGTCAAGGGCTTGTACACGAATGAATTCAATCCTTTTGTGAATGAGAAAAAGTAACGAGCTAATGATGCCAGTTTCCGACTGGTGAAACCGTTAAGGAGGTGCTGCAAATGACAGCTAAAATAAGCATTCAGCATGTGCAGAAATCATTTCGAATCCAAAGAAACCTGGGGCATTTGAAAGAAGATTTACAGGCCATTTCCGCCCTAAAGGATATCAATTTGGAGGTGAAGAAAGGCGAGTTCATGGTCATCGTAGGCCCTAGCGGCTGCGGCAAATCAACATTGCTCGACTTACTTGCGGGTTTAACGAAGCCAAGCAGCGGGCAGATTTTGTTAGATGGCAAGGCCATTACAGGACCGAATCTGGATCGCGGCATCGTGTTTCAGCAGTATGCGCTTTTTCCGTGGAAGACGACGCTTGCGAATGTAGAGTTTGGCCTCGAAGCCAAAGGGGTGGGCCGCAAAGAACGCCGCAAAATTGCCCTAGAGTTCATTCATCTAGTTGGGCTTGCCGGCTTCGAAAACCGTTATCCTCATGAGATTTCAGGAGGCATGAAACAGCGGGTTGCGATCGCCAGAAGCTTGGCCTACGATCCTGAAGTGCTGCTGATGGATGAACCCTTCGCTGCGCTTGATGCGCAAACTCGTGAAACCCTGCAAAGCGAATTGCTGCGTATTTGGGAGACTACGAAAAAAACGATTATTTTCATCACGCATGGCATTGAAGAAGCAGTTTATTTAGGCCAGCGTGTCGCTGTAATGACCTCTCGTCCTGGGAGAATCAAGAAGGTCATTAATATCCCTTTTGAATCACGAAGAAGTGAAGACGATTTGCGATCTCATCCTGACTTCGTCAAGCTGCGCCATGAGGTGTGGGATTTGCTTAAAGACGAAGTAACGAGAGCCCAGGAACAAGAAATAGCCAAGAGCTTGGATGGCTTTGAGCACAATAAATCTGCGTTAAAAGGAGGCGTTATTAATGGCTAGTGTGAATGCGGGGAAAGCCTTGGTTCTTCGTGAAAAAGAAAGCTTTGATGTCGTCGGATGGTCCTTAGCGAAGTTAAGAAAACTCTTCAAAAATGCCATTGTCATCGTTGCCTTGCTTTTCGTATGGGAAGTGGCGCCTCGCGTAGGGCTCGTTGATCGAACGTTCTTCCCTCCGATTTCCGAAATAGCGGCTGCTTGGTGGCAGTTGCTGCTATCAGGTGATCTTACCGAGCATACGATAGCCAGCTTATCGCGTTCTTTAGGCGGATTTACGCTGGCAATCCTCATCAGCATCCCTCTTGGTCTCGCCATCGGTTGGTGGAAACCCGTATCGGAGTATCTCAATCCCTTGCTCGAATTATTGCGAAATACGGCCGCACTTGCCATACTTCCGGTTTTCATCCTATTACTCGGACTTGGTGAAACCTCGAAGATTGCCATCGTGCTGTATGCCTGCACTTTCCCGCTTCTACTGAACACCATTAGCGGCGTCAAAAATGTCGATCCACTTTTGATCAAATCAGCTCGTTCGATGGGTTTATCGCCAGTAAGCTTGTTTCGTAAAGTGATTATCCCTGCTGCAACTCCGACTATTTTCGTAGGCATTCGGCAGGCTGGAGCCGGTTCTATTCTAGTGCTCGTTGCCGCTGAGATGGTCGGTGCGAAGTCCGGTCTCGGTTACTTAATTCAATACACACAGTTCAGTTTTCAAATCACAAATATGTATGCGGGAATTATCTCTATTTCGGTTATTGGTTTAATCATTAATTACCTACTCGTTACGCTGGAGAAGAGATTAACAGGCTGGAAGCAAACCTATAGTGAGTAAAAAAATAAAAGGGTGCGTGAGTGATCATGAGCAAAGCGAAAAGACAACTGCATTTAAATGTATTCATCATGAATACGGGGCACCATGAAGCATCCTGGAGACACAAGAACACAGAACCGGAGAATATTACGGATATTCGTTATTTTCAACGGATTGCGCAAATTGCGGAACAGGCTAAATTCGACTCTCTCTTCTTAGCAGATGGGTTGGCGGTCAGTCAAAATATTAAACATGGCGCGTTTGTTGGGCTTGAACCCTTCACTCTGCTATCTGCCTTAGCCTCGGTAACCGATCGTATCGGACTTATCGGCACCGTCTCTACAACGTATAACGAACCCTTTCATGTTGCCCGCAAATTTGCCTCGTTGGATCACATAAGCAAGGGTCGAGCAGGCTGGAATATCGTCACATCCGGAAGCTCCTTTGAGGCTAGCAATTTCAGCAAAGATGACCATTTGGAGCACTGCAAACGTTATGAACGGGCCAAAGAATTTCTAGACGTAACGACCAGTCTGTGGGACAGCTGGGAAGATGAAGCTCTGATCATTGATCGAGAGTCAGGCACCTTCGCAGATCGAAGCAAGGTCCGGGAAATCAATCATGTCGGCGATACCTTCAAAGTGCGCGGACCTTTGAATATACCAAGGTCTCCGCAGGGATATCCTGTGCTTGTTCAAGCCGGTTCTTCCGAATCTGGCAAAGAATTCGCCGCTCAGTATGCGGAAGCCATATTCACTGCTCAGCAAACACTCGTAGAGGCACAACAGTTTTATTCAGATGTAAAAACAAGACTTTCGAAGTATGGCCGTTCTCCTGATCAGTTGAAAATCTTACCGGGCATCTGCCCCATTATCGGTCGCACCGAATCGGAAGCCAAAGAAAAAGAGCAAGAATTAAACGAATTAACCGTTCCGGAATACGGACTAAATCAGTTGTCCAATATGTTGAACATTGATTTATTCTCCTACCCGTTGGATGGACCTCTGCCGGAGCTGCCAAGCTTGTCCGACATCAATGGGAATAAAAGCCGCTTCCAGCTTGTCGCTGATTTAGCGAAGCGCGACAACTTAACCATTCGCGGGCTGCTTCATCGTCTAGCTGGCGGACGCGGTCATCGTACGTTCGCTGGTACGCCTATCCAAATTGCCGACCAACTCGAAGAGTGGTTCTTACACGGAGGCAGTGACGGCTTTAATGTGATGCCGCCTTACTTACCTGCTGGATTGGAAGAATTCGCGCAGTTCGTCATACCGGAACTGCAGCGAAGAGGATTGTTCCGAACGGAATATTCAGGAACTACCCTGCGGGGACATTTGGGCTTGTCCCGACCTGCTAATCAGTATGCGACTGCTGCCGTTGGAGGCGCATAAATATAATTTAATGGAGGTAATTCGTATGAGTACAAATGAACAAGTTAAGGTAACTCCCGGTCACATTGAGGTGCTTCCGATTGCAGGCAGAATTGGTGCAGAAATAAAAGGGGTGAGCCTTAACGCTGATCTGGATACTCAGACGGTTAGGACGATCCGCGAGGCGTTATTGCAGCACAAAGTCATATTCATTCGTGGTCAGCACCAGCTGGATGACGCGGGACAGGAGGCTTTTGCGCGCTTGCTTGGTGATCCTGTCGCTCATCCGACGGTGCCGATAAAGACAGGAACCGATTATGTTCTTGAGCTTGATTCCGCTCATGGCGGACGGGCCGATTCTTGGCATACCGATGTGACCTTCGTCGATGCTTACCCGCAGGCCTCTGTTCTTCGTGCCGTTGTCGTTCCCGCTTCCGGCGGTGACACAGTTTGGGCGAATACCGCTGCCGCTTACGAGCACCTCCCCTCTGAACTGCGTACCCTCGTTGATCAGCTATGGGCACTGCATAGCAACGATTATGATTATGCCGCGCAGCGTCCTGAGGTCTCTCCCGAGAAGGAGCGTCATCATCGGGAAGTATTTGCCTCCACGGTGTATGAAACTGAGCATCCGATCGTTCGTGTGCATCCCGAGACGGGTGAACGCACCCTTGTGCTTGGCCATTTTGTTAAGAAAATTCTGGGTCTTTCTTCCGCAGATTCCGCCCAACTATTGTCTCTACTTCAGGGGCATATTACGAAGCTGGAAAATACGGTTCGTTGGCGCTGGTCTGCCGGCGATGTCGTGATCTGGGACAATCGCGCAACGCAGCATTACGCGATCAACGACTACGGTGACCAGCATCGGATTGTTCGCCGAGTCACCGTTGACGGCGATATTCCAGTGAGTATCGATGGCCGACAAAGCGTAACACGTATCAAACAGCCATCCGAGTCGTTAACTAAAACAAGCGCTTAAACAAATGCCCCCCTACAAGGCTAATTGGCCTTTCAGGGGGGCATTTGTTATCTACTCCAGTATCCCACCGCCCAGAATAAAGCGGTACTGTAAATGAAAATTCTTTTCAATAATCTTATCGATCCGAACCCCGCCTGTTTTCTGCGATGCCGAATGAATAATCTTCCCGTTGCCTAAATAAATCCCCATATGAGTAATCGGCTTCTGGGAAGCAGTAAGTCCTGCGTAATCCGCTGCCCGATTGCCTCGAAAACTCGTAAAGAATAATAAATCTCCCCGCCTAGCCTTGCTTATATCACGATACTTGCGTTTAGACAAGGCATCTACATAAGCAGCCTGATTTTTAGCATCCCAAGGTAAATCCATTCCAAGTGCACTCAAATACACCCAACGTGTGAAATCAGAGCAGTCAAACGAAGAGGGCTCCAATCTGTTCGAGCCATAAACATAAGGTGTCCCCAGGTAGCTGATGGCCTTATCTATCACGTTCTCTACATAGCTACCTTTTTTGGGAACGATGGCAGGATTAGGTGAAGCCTTAATCAATGGGAAACCGTTAGGTAAGAGCGCCTGCTCCTGCTTCGCACTTCCAGTCGCCAAGCCCCTCACCTGGTTTGTAGTAAAGAACTGATCTACTCCCAAATCCCCTATATAAAGCTCCGCATCGCTGCTCGTTAAATTCCAGTCTGACATTCTGTTATCGGTCTCACGCTCTATGGAAAGATTCGAATGCTCCTGAATGCCTTGCGCCTCCATTTTTGATTTCTGGGAGCATCCACCACCAAGTATAGAGAATGTGCAGGACAACAATAAACTAAACACGATTTTTTTCCGCATCATCAAACTCATCAAATATACCCCTTGTTCATGTGATGCTGTTAGGATGCCAAATTTTTGTAGAAACAAACATGAAAAAATCCAATTTCTACCTCTCCAGACACTGTAACGATGAAAAGCATCGTCTCAGCAGCATTCTGCGTCAGATGTGGCGCATTCAGCGACTTTAAGCATGTTTTTCATCGTTACGGAGTTAATTTCTTGCGCTCCCTCCACTGTAACGATGAAAAACATCGTCTCAGCAACATTCTGCGTCAGATGAGGCGCATTCAGCGACTTTAAGCATGTTTTTCATCGTTTCGGAGCTAATTTCTCGCACCCTCTCTGCTGTAACGATGAAAAACATCGTCTCAGCAGCATTCTGCGTCAGGATGAGCCGATTCTAGCGACTATAAGGATGTTTTTCATCGTTACGGAGTTAATTTCTCGCACTCCCTCCACTGTAACGATGAAAAACATCGTCTCAGCAGCATTCTGCTTCGGATGGGTCGATTCCAGTGACTTTAAGGGTGTTTTTCATCGTTACGGAGTTAATTTCTTGCGCTCCCGTTACTGTAACGATGAAAAACATCGTCTCAGCAGCATTCTCCGTCTGGTGGGGCATTTCCAACGACTTTAAGAATGTTTTTCATCGTTAAGGAGTTAATTTCTCGCACCCCCTCTGCTTTAACGATGAGAAACATCGTCTCAGCAGCATTCTGCGTCAGATGGAGTCAATGCCAGCGACTTTAAGCATTTTTTTCATCGTTACGGAGCTAATTTCTTGCACTCCCTCCGCTGTAACGATGAAAAACATCGTCTCAGCAGCATTCTGCGTCAGATGAGGCGCATTCAGCGACTTTAAGCATGTTTTTCATCGTTACGGAGCAAATTTCTCGCACTCCCACCACTGTAACGATGAAAAACATCGTCTCAGCAGCATTCTTCATCAGATGGGGCGCATTCAGCGACTTTAAGCATGTTTTTCATCGATACAGACACAAAAAAAGCCCGCAGGCGAAACCCCCACCCACAGACTTGAGTACTAACGCTGCTTCTTACCCAGATTCAACTCTTTCATGATTTGTTGACCTGTCGGTGTTTGAGCTAAGCCACCTTTGGCTGTCTCCCGGTGTTTCTCCGGCATAGCCGTGCCTACTTCATACATCACTTGAACGACTTCATCCGATGGGATGACGGATCTGACACCGGCCAAAGCCATATCGGCTGCTGCCATTGCATTAACCGCCCCAAATCCATTACGGACAATGCAAGGAATTTCAACCAAACCGCCAACGGGGTCGCATATGAGCCCCAAGGTGTTCTTCAGCGCAAGCCCCACTGCGTGCATCGCCTGTTCTGGCGTACCGCCGCGAAGCTCCACGAGCGCACCAGCTGCCATACCAATGGCGGACCCAACTTCAGCTTGGCATCCTCCTTCTGCACCGGAGACGAAGGAGTTGTTGGCGATGACATAACCGATGGCACCAGCGCTTAACAAGCCATTTACCATATGGTCGTCATCCCATCCAAATCGCTGCTGACTGCTAATGAAAACACCTGGAATAATCCCGCAGGAGCCAGCCGTCGGCGTGGCAATGATTCGTCCCATGGAAGCGTTAACTTCTGAAACGGCGAGTGCATAAGCCATCGCTTTGCAGGCTTCTTCGCCTAAGGATGCTTCTGTCGTTGTCATATAGCTCGCAACACGTTGAGCGTCTTTCCCCGTCAACCCGCTTCGGGATGTTGTATCTTCTGTCAATCCTTTGGCAACGGCTTCTTTCATGATTTGGTAGTACGCTCGCATCTTTTCAAAGACATACTCAGGTGATTTACCCGATTCTTGGCTTTGGTCAGCAAGCATGACTTCTGCAATGGTTAATCCTTCGGAAGCACATACTTCCGTTAATTGTTTCAATGTCCGGAATCTCATTTATACGCCTCTTTCTGCGAGGTCTACTTTTTTTATTTCGTATATCATACTTAAATCCTTAAGTTCTTGTATAAGCGAATCCGGAATCGATACATCCGTTTCGATCACTGTCATCGCTTCCCGATCGCGGCCCTTCCGATCCAAATCCATGAAACCGATATTGATTTGGTTGCGCCCCAATAAGGCGGTAATATCTGCAATCATCCCTGGACGATCATGATGGGAAATAACTAACGTTGGGTATACCGCAGTAAATTTCACATCAAATTGATTCACATTAACAATCTCAACATTGCCTCCGCCGATCGATGCTCCCGTCATACTCAATTCACGTGTATCGGATGAAAGATTGAATCGAACGGTGTTGGGATGATCAGCTTTATCTTTACTTGTAAGGAAAGCAATCTCCACACCAAGCGCTTCTGCCTCTTCGGCAGCAACAGGAATACGTGGATCATCGGTTTCATAATCCAGTAGACCGCCAATGAGCGCCAAATCGGTGCCATGCCCCCGGTAGGTATCCGCAAAAGAACCGTATAGTGTGATTTCAACCTTCTTCGGCTGTTCGCCAAGCAGTTGTCTCGCAACCCGTCCTAGCCGGACCGCTCCTGCGGTGTGAGAGCTTGATGGACCGATCATAGATGGTCCAATGATCGAAAACACATCTTTAAAACGCATCATGCAGCTCTCCTAACATATAGTGTTGTTACCTTTACTCCCATTGTATGAAGCGAATTCAATAAAGACAAGTCTTCAATGCGTCCTTATATTCCCATATTATATCAAAGGCAGAGCCTTCCATCATAGTAACATATTCAACAACCTTTATATATGAAAAAGCGATCCCCCCTTATAGTCTAAGAGAAAAGATCGCTTTTCGAAAAATTAGCTGAATTTATGAAACGGCATACCTTTTACTTTTAATTGCACACTAAAGATGGCTCCCGCATAAAGCTGCTCCAATTTTTGCTGCGGATTTAATCCCTGCCATGCACTAGTAATGAAGAGTTGATCAAGGGTTTCTCCGCCAAAAACACACGATGTGACCTGAGCAGCTGGCACTTTTATTTCATCCAATAGACTTCCATTCATGGGGTTCCATCTGGATACTTTATTTCCACCCCATTGTGCGATCCACAGCATACCCTCCGTATCTGTCGTCATTCCATCAGGAATGCCTTGACCTTCCGGAATTTGGACAACAACCCTGGGATTGCTTATCTCCCCTGTTTCAAGCTCGTAATCAAATGCTTTTACTTGCTTCGTCAAAGAATCAATATAGTACATGATACGGTTATTGGGGCTCCAGGAAATTCCGTTAGAAACACTAACATTTCCCAACATCTTTCGTACTGTCATGTCCTGATCCATGCAATAAAGCGAGCCTTCCTCTTTCTTTCCATTCATATTCATGGTGCCCGCCCAGAATCTTCCCCTCGCATCGCACTTACCATCATTAAACCGATTATCGGGCAAATGAGCTTCCGGGTCTGCAAGATGAACTAATTTTTCTGTATCGAGATCGAGAAAATAAAATCCATGCTGGGCGGCGAGAATAGCTCCACCCGACTTTCTTAGCGCAATTGCACCTACTTGTTGCCCAATGGCAATCATTTTTCCCTCTTGAGTTTCCAGGTTCAAAATATGAATTTTCCCTGCCGGAATGTCTACCCAATACAGCAACTTGCCATCAACATCCCAACAAGGCCCTTCTGCAAGTTCAGCTGTTTGGGAATGAACTGTTTTCAAATTGTGTGTCATTCTGCCACTACTCCGCAACGAACCGATTGGTCAGCGTTCCGAGCTTTTCAATTTCAATCGTCACGATATCCCCGTCCTTCAAATACACTTGCTTTTCTGGTGGATACCCCAGTACAACCCCTTCAAGTGTTCCTGTTAAAATAATATCGCCCGGCACTAGCGTCATATGCTGGGATATGTAGCTGACGATTTCATCGCAATGAAAAATCATATCCGATGTGTTCGAATGCTGCCGCACTTCTCCATTTACATACGTTTTAATTTCAAGATCGTTCGGATTGCCCACTTCATCTGCCGTCACGATATAAGGACCGATTGGCGCAAATTTATCGCAAGATTTACCCAACAGCCATTGTTGTGTCCTCACCTGCAAATCGCGTGCTGATAGATCATTAGCATTGCAGTAGCCAAAGACGTGACCCGGCGCTTGTTCCTTGGAAATATATTTGGCTGTTTTACCAATTACGATCGCTAATTCCGCCTCATAGTCAACTTTCTCCGAAACCTTGGGTAAAGAAATATCATCGCCATGACCTGTTAAAGTGTTGTTAAATTTATTGAACAAAATTGGATATTGTGGGATCTGTGCATTCGTTTCCTCAGCATGTCTGCGATAATTAAGACCCACGCAAATCATTTTATTCGGATGCGTAACGCAAGGCCCTAAGATTAGGGTCGATTCATCAAATAAATAAGCGGTTTTGTCGTTATCCAAAGCAAGAACCATATTTATAAATTCACTCAGTTCATTTAACGCACCAGTCCCACCTTCAATAACTCCGTGTATGGTAGTAGGTATTGTTTTTTCTGTGGAGATAGATGATAACGCCGCCAATACGTCGACCACGCCTTGATCCTTTTTCACACCTAAGCGGTAAGCACCGTTTTGAATAAACGTTAGTAATTTCATATTCTAGAACTCCTAACTTGTTATTTGATGATGAGCTCTTTCAAAACCGTTTCAATGATATCAAGTGTTGTATCAATATCCTGATCTGTATGACTATAACTGATATGATTGCGTTTAATGTTCATTGGCATCTTATAGATGCCCTTCTCGATTAGTTTCTTACGATAGGCTACGTATAACTCCGCGTCATTTTGCTGTAAATCAGAATAGTTCTTCGGCTCGCTTTTCATGAAATAAGTCGTCCACACCGAACCGAAACCTGCCACATAGGCCTCGATGCCAAGCCGTTCGTGAATGCCACGAATGCCGGAACGCATCTTCTCTCCCAATCGGAAAATGTGCTCATGTACCGGTTCGTTCTCCATCAGTTCAAGTGTCGCTATAGAAGCAGCTGTGCCTACGGCATGACCGTTATAGGTTCCTGCAAACCAGACATCTCCGCCTGGATACGTATTAAATCGCTGCATATATTCACGTTTACCAGCTACAGCGGCGATTGGGTAACCGTTCGCCATCGCTTTGCCCATCGTTGTCAAATCAGGTGTAACCCCTGCCACCTTCTGAAAACCGCCGATATCATGACGGAAGCCGGTAATGACTTCGTCAAAGATCAGCAGCGCTCCATGTGCCGTACAAAGCTCCCGAAGCCCTTCCAAGAATCCAGGCTGCGGCATAACACACCCGATATTGTGAGGAATCGGCTCCACAATCAAGGACGCGATTTGCCCTTTATTCTCACGGAAGGTCCTTTCTACATCATCAAGATCATTGAACGTACAGACCAAGGTATTGTCGATCGCTTCATCCATCATGCCGGCAGAACCCGGATCGCGTTTGCCGATCATGTCCCAAGCGCTGAGCATGTTGCGAGCAACATAATCGTGCCAGCCGTGATAGCAGCCTTGAAATTTAATCAGCTTGTTACGTCCCGTAACGGCACGAGATAAACGAATTGCATGATAAGTAGCTTCAGATCCTGAATTGCAAAACAGCACCTGCTCTGACGAAGGGACATGCTTACAAATTTTGCGTGCCAGTTCCACTTCCAGATCCGTACAACCAACGCCGTACAAATCAGTTCGCTGAATAGCCTCGATCACTTTTCCATTGACATAAGGATGGCTATGCCCAAGAATAATCGGGCCAAATGCACCTTGATAATCAATGTACTTGTTACCATCCGCATCATATATGTAAGCTCCTTCACCTTTAGTAAAGACCTTCATTGGATTCACATTACGAATAGACGTATGAACCCCGCCTGGCGAGTAAAGTTTCGATTCTTCATAAAGTTCTGCATTTTTGGACATGTCTCAATGCCTCCTCTTAATCATTATGATTTACTTACTTTGCAATCTTGGCTAGGCCCAGTAACTCCGGCGTGTTGCGATGAATAATATCCTCGATGATTTGCTCCGGAACACGCGGCATCTTAGTGCCTTCAACCAAGTGGTTAATATTCCGAAACAGGTCTATCGTTTGCTGTGTTGTGAAGAAAGGATAATCGGAGCCGAATAAAATTTTGTGAGTGACCCCATACTCCATAGCAGAAACAAGTGCATTATAGAACTGCCACGGCCGTGACCCTAGTGCCGATAAATCCATAAACATATTGATGTTTTTACGAACGACGGCAATGCACTCATCCACCCACGGGTGTCCCATGTGAGCAATGATCATTTTCAGGTTAGGAAAAGCACGGGCTATCGGGTCTAATGCTGCCGGCCTAGAAGCGTCGAGATACCCTTCTGGTATGAAGGACGTACCTTGGTGCCACAGAATCGGCAGTCCCAATTCGTCAGCTTTGGCATATAGATCAAAATGACTTCGATCATCCGGGTAAAAATTTTGATAAATCGGTCCAAGCTTAAGTCCACAAAGCCCAAATTCCTTGATAGCTTCTTCAAACAGACGAGCGGCATTAGGCCTGTTTGGATCGATGCTTGCAAACCCGTACAAGCGTCCAGGATGTTTAGCAACATACTCAGCTACAACTTGGTTAGGTACGTGGATGCCCGTTGCCGGAGCGTCGAAAGCAAGCACAATGGCCCCATCAAAACTGCGTATGTTTTCTTCATGCTGCTGTGGAGTGGCGATGATGTCCATATGTTCACCCCAACTGCGCTTGACAGCAGCTAAAAAGGGCCCTTCGGTTTGTCCTGGAAGAAACAAATGGGTATGGCAATCGAATATCATAATTCTGTCCCGCCTTTCATTTATTTGCCGCCGAGGTATCCCATCGCACGTGAAATTTGCCCGGCCGTTTCTTTTACTAAATTCCCAATTGTCAAAAACTTGATAGCCGGCAAATCTTTAACTAACGAGGTAATGCTGATGGATGCGATGATTTCCCCGCTGGAGTTTCGGATTGGAGCACCTATACAGCGGATGCCTTCCTCAAACTCCTGATCTTCAATAACGAAACCATGTTCACGAAGGAAAAGCACATCACCTCTTATTTTTTCGAGCATACGATCGATTTGTTGCGTAGAAAGAGTGGCATCTTGATTCAAAATACGGACAATTTCTTCCTCTGTCATGTCAGCGGCAATCGCCTTTCCAACACTCGACTGGAATAGTGGTTGGGCTTGACCGATTGTCGTGGCGAAACGAACAAAACCTTTGCCTTCCACTTTATCTGCATAGACCGGTTTGTTCTCTACTGGCACTGCCAAATGAGCCGTAAATGGCGTTTCTCCAACTAAACTTTCCAAAAATGGACGAGCAATTCTTACTATGTCCATCGCTTTAAAATAACTGATGCCCCAACGCAAAACACCGTGTCCGAGCCTGTATTTCCCTTCAGGCGTTTTCTGGATAAGGTCGAACTGTTCAAGTGTATTTATGATTACAAATGTCGTCGATTTCGGAAGCTTTAGTTGAATATGCAAATCGCTTGCTGAAAGCTCAGCCTCTGAGAGTGCATTCAGAATTAGAATGGTTTTCTCAATCGCTGGAACCGAATACTCTTTCGTTCCTTGGGTCATCATTTTTCCTCCATTGAGTTAAATCCAATATATTGAACATCGTCTATAAATAATATAGAGTTTCTGTTCCCTATTAGCAACTACTTTTTCATGAAAAACACGTCTTTAAATCATCTATAAATCACTTGAAAAGCTAATCAGCAGTAATTCTATAAAACATAAAAGAACCTCGTGCTATTATTGACCCATCAAATAAATACAATATAATAAACAGGGTCCAATATATTGTATTTCATTAAACGAAATCGAGCGCGAAGCTGAATATCTGTCTCTGACTTTTTGCTGAAATAGAAGAAGACCGTCCTCCATCCGGCAAACCTTGCCCCAGAGAGAACGATCTGTTTAACTGCTTCATTGGAAAGTTGTTTAAATTTTGTTGGCTTCTTCCACACGAGTTTCCTTACGAGTCTGCAGTGGAGGGTGTGATTCATCGTCCCCTATTAATTCCTTGGTTCCTTTTTTAAACTCCTTCAAGGTCTTGCCAAACGCACGACCTAATTCTGGCAGTTTGCTGGGGCCGAACAATACAAGTGCAGTTATAACTAATAACATAATAGTTGAAGCACTAAAATGCGGCACATAACTCACCCCTTCTGTTTAAAGGTACTACTCTTACAAGGAACTAACGGTTAGGCGCTCTTCGATATGTGAACACAGGACCTCTTCGGTTTCCAAGCCGGCCCAATACATCTTTAATTCCTGGTTTATTTCTGATAGTTCTCTCGCGCTAATAGCTAAGTCCGTGAAATATCTAAAGCCGGGTATCGTTTCGCGAAAAAGCGAAAATCTAGAAGGAAGATAGCGTTTCTCTTCCCCTACCCACTCTGCAGCCGACTTTCTGGCTGGAAGACTATATGTGTTCTGCCGAACGAAAAGTTGGGCCTTATTGCTGGTTAAAAATTCAACCAACTTAACGGCGGCGTCCTTGACCTGCGACTGACGGTTAACAGCAAACCCCGTGTTAAGCAGCATCGTCATTGGCGTACCAAAATGCGGTACGGGCGCGATATCAAAGGACAACCGCTCACCAAGTAAATAATTTAAATAAAAGTAACTGGTCATGATCATCGACGCTTTACCTTTGGCCAGAAGCAGCTCCGATTCGCCTGTCGTAATCCCTTCCGATAAAGATGGAATACTATGCTTCATCTCCCCGCAGTAGCGAAGCGCATCCATCATATGCGTACCGGCAAGCTTAAGTCGACCGTCTTCATGCCGCTCGAACTTCCCCCCTGTTTGCAGGAGCAGAAGAGGCCAACGGTTCGATGAATATAAGTCGCAGTGAAAGCCAAGCCGTTCATTCGGAATGGCAAGCCGTGACGAATATTCAATCAGATCCTTCCACTGCCAACTGCTATCTGGCTCGGACAAATTAGCAGCTTGAAAGTGCTCCCGGTTATAACAGAGAATGAGTGGTGAAAAAATAAACGGCTGCACGAGCTGCCGGCCATCGACTTTAAATGCGTCTGACAAGAACGAATATATCTCCGGATTGCGTTCCATCGGCTCCAGCAATCCTTCATCTCCGTTTTCCACACACTCCTGAAAATTCTTAAAGTTCATCATGACTACATCGAGAATGCCGCTGGACAAGTAATCGCTGATATAACTGTAGCTGTCGCTGGATGTAGGCACTGCTTGTACCCGAATATGCGGGTTTTCCTTTTGAAATAGAGAAAGCAGCCTGTGAATATCCGCCTCGCCTGTGACGGAGCTATGGAAGCCTAGCTTCACAGTGACGAAAGCGCCGTCCGGAGGGCCGACAACCTTGGTTCCGACACGCGGTATTTTCTCGATCAGCCCTTCAACGACAAGGACTTCGAGTCCTTTTCGCACAGATTGGTTGCTTAAATTGAATTGCGCAGCGAATGTTTTTTCGGAAGGCAAATATTCCCCTACCGACCGCTTTCCTGTCAATATTTCTTCCCGCAGCGTGTTGACGAGTTCACTCAACCGCTCGCGTGACGATTTGCGAGTTGTCCGTTCTTCCATCTATAGACCTCTTTTCCATCCGATACACTGTAAAGAACAGGAATAAATGGACGCATCCTGTATCCGCATTGATATAAGTCATTATAGCAATGTTCCACTATTGCATGTCAATGTACTTAGGATTCACGACATAACTATGCCTGTATGTCGTGAATCCCGTAAATTTTAAATAATTGAAAAATTGCCTACACTGTGTTTCACCGTTTCATTTTCTGCCGGCAGCGCTGCTCGGTTGACTCCCTCTTCCACGCAAGACGCCATGAAGAAGTACGTGCCGCTACCGAAGGCAGCATCCGCCACTTCATACTTACCACCCGTAAAATGGGAACCGATGGCTTTCAATTTGTTCATTCCACCATTGATGTGGAAATGTCCCGTGTTCACATCCGCTGCGATACTCGTGTAGTTCCCGAAATTCCAGGTAACGACATTGGACGGATCCACGCTCTTCAGGAATGCCTTCTCACCATTCACTCCGCTAAATACGGCGCCACCGTCGATCGTGACCCACTGATCAGGCTTATTCTTCGCATTGTTGACGTCGCCAACCTTGTCCCAAGCGCCAGTGAATAAGAAGCAGCAATCCACTAGTCCGCCTCCCTGCATGATAATTTCGCGGGTACCGATCTTGATCGTGCCTCCTACCTGAGGCAGGCCCTTAAACCACGTATTGATCAGCGTCAGCTTATTGATGCTTCCGAGTGTGACGTCCTCAACGTTGTAAAACTCGCAATTGAGGATCGTCAATTCCCCGTTGCTCGGCGTAAAACCGACCTGCGTCGTCCCCGAGCGAATCGGACGGGCGATTTCATACCCCTTCAGCATGCCAAAGGAACAGCTGTCGATGATGTTTTTTCTTTTGCCGCGGGAGGAGCTCTTCGATATCGTTACCATCTCTTGCGCGGTGCAGCCCCTCATTTGCAGGCCGTCCATATTGACCCAGAATGAGCCGGAATTCGCCATTTTCACCCCGGGCTTCGTATACGTCACTACGGCATGGCAATCTTCAAGCGTCAGGTCAGTCAACCGCTTGTGTGCGACGATCCGCGATGCGATATGCTTCTTGACCGTCACCCGTTTGGCGCTGTCCCCCCAGGTCGTACCGCTGTTCGCGAACGACAACAGACCGGAGTTGTTGATGTACGTCAGATCATGCTCGAATTGGCCGTGTGTGACGAACGGGCCGTACTCATCGCCGTCACCATGGCAGTTCTCAACCATACAATAGGCAGCGCATGTAAAGTCATTCAAGTGACGAGCATTGCTCGAATTGCAATCTCTAACATGCCCGTACAGTACATTGATCTGCTGCGTCAAATAGCCAGTGCCGCCCCAATCGCGTTCTTCCGGGTTCATCAATTGACAGCGTTCCGTTACATAATGGGTGTTGTATCTCCGCATGACGACCGGCCAGAATACTTTGGTTGCCTTGATGCCTGATGCATCGCATTCGACCGCAAATTCGTACGCGACTGGGTTCGATCCAATCTGGTCCCAAGTCGGGAATGGTCTTAGGCTGGTACCGTTAGGCGGCACCGGTATGCCGATAAAACTCATGTTCCGCACATTACAGCGGAAGGCTGGGTTGATCTTTTTATAGGTAATCGGACGTCCTTTGGCAAGCTGCCAGCCAAGCTTATAATTGAAGCGGACGTGACTGGCATCAAGAATTTCCGTTACTTTGATCAGGTAATCGAGCTCGCGCTGCGCACCACCGCCTGGATTGTTCTTGATCTGTGTATGCCACCAGCTGTCAAGCTCGAAGATCGACGAATCGGCAACCTCAAAAATATCAGAATATTCCGATAAGTCTTCCGTCAGCGTTACGGTTTGTGTCACACCAGTTACAACTCCCTGGAAAAACAGGACGGCGCCGAACGGATTGTCCAACGTGTTCAGCTCGATGCCCACAGTCGTCACTGTATGACCGTGGAAATCAACCTCGATGTCGCTGCGATGGAACACATTGCGCTTCACGAAGTTCAGATCCGAGTGCGCTTCGACGCGGTGGATCGAAAGATCATTGATCAGCGCATCCAGTGCGTCATCTGCATTCTTGCTGCCGTCGAAAATGCCGAACCAACGGAAATCTCCAACTCCGTTATGTACGACTTCAAAGCAACCTTCACCTTTAGGTAGCTTAAGTCCCTTATCATCGTCATTTTGCTCGCGTCCCTTACTGCCTTTCGTCGGTTTGTGCACCGTGCCGCCGTTATCAGCTTTAGTGCTCCCCTCTACAAAGCGAACCAGCTTGCCGCCTCCGTCGCCGTTGTTGTTGTAGCCGCCAACGAACACATACAGACCGTCCGTTAGCTGGCCAGACGGTAGGGATTTCAGCTCCTCCACGTTGTTGACCCGCAGCACTTGAGTATCCCCGTTGCTGTTCGATTGTGCGTTATCAGCCGAGGCGAACCGGGGGGCTAAGGCGCTGCCAGCCAGCATAGCGCCGCCAAGTCCTATCGTCGCCAACACTTTTCGTCTACTGATGGTTTCGTTCGCCTTACCGTTCGTTAGATTCTCCTCGTTGCTTACGTTTGTCGTCGCATTCGATTTTTCCTTTTTGTCATTTAGGAAGAACATCGTTCAACAGCTCCTTTTCGTAAGGGGGTTAGGTAAGCCCAGTACTTATTTGCTATTTGCGAAGCTCTGGCGGCAGCAGGAAGTCGAAATCGCATCCCTCGTCCGCTTGAAGCACACGCTCCAAGAACAGAAGTCCGTATCCGCGATCGTACGCAGGGACAGGGGCCTGCCACTCCGCTTTGCGTTCACGAAGCGTCTCTTCGTCTACGTGAAGCTCCAGCTTGCGCATGTCGATATCGAGCTCGATATCATCGCCGTTCCGCACGAGCCCAAGCGGTCCTCCGATGGCTGCTTCCGGAGCAACGTGCACAATCAAAGTGCCGTACGAAGTGCCGCTGATGCGGGCATCGGATATCCGCACCATATCGCGCACGCCGCGTTTCAGCAGCTTTTGCGGAATCGGGATCTGCCCGATTTCCGGCATTGCCGGTGCTCCTTTCGGTCCGGCATTTTTCAGCACGAGTACGCTGTTCTCATCGACGTCCAAGTTCGGATCGTCGATCCGTGCGTTCAGATCGTCTGGCGATTCGAAGACGACGGCTCGGCCACGGTGCTTTTTGAGATGCGGCGAAACCGCCGTTTGCTTGATCAGTGCACCGTTCGGGGCGAGGTTTCCGCGCAGCACGGCGATGCCTCCTTGTGGGGCAATGGGCTGCTCTAGCGGATAAATCAGTTCCCGGTCGGGGACCAGCACGCCTCGCAGGTTTTCGGTAACGCTTTGGCCGGTAACCGTCAAACAATCACCGTTCAGCAGCGGCTCAATCTCCTTCATGAGCGACGGTACGCCGCCAGCTTCGAAAAACTCCTCCATCTGGTATTTCCCGGATGGACGGACGTTGAGGATAAACGGCGTCGTTGCGCTGATTTCGTCGAAACGTTCAAGCGGCAGTCGGTAGCCGAGCCGTCCCGCGATGGCTACCAAATGGATGATCGCGTTGGTCGAGCCTGCGCACGCCATCGTAACACGAATCGCATTGTCCAGTGATTCCGGCGTAATGATGTCACGCGGACGGATGTTGCGGCGGACGAGTTCAACGATCTGTTTGCCGGTCTGCTCCGACATATGGCGGCGCCTGGAATCTGGCGCAGGAATTGCCGCACAGCCCGGAAGCGCCATACCAAGCGCTTCGGCGATCGCTGCCATTGTGCTGGCTGTGCCCATCACCATGCAGTGCCCGTCGCTGCGGCAAATCGCATTTTCGGCGATGGTGAGCTGCTCATCTGTGATGTTGCCCGCTTTATGTTCGAGTGTAAACTGATAACAGTCTGTGCAGGCGCCAAGCGTTTGCCCGTTTAATTTGCCGTTCAGCATCGGCCCACCCGTAAGCACAATCGCAGGTATGTTGGTGCTTACAGCAGCCATCAATTGCGCCGGTACCGTCTTGTCGCAACCGCCGATCAGCACGACGCCATCGATCGGATGGGCTTTTACCATTTCTTCGGTATCCATCGCCATCAGATTTCGAAGCAGCATCGTGGTCGGCTTCACGTAAGGCTCGCCGATCGAAATGGTCGGGAACTCCATCGGCAGACCACCCGCCTGCCAAACACCGCGCTTGACGTAATCGGTCAGCTCCCGAAAGTGGGAGTGGCATTTGTTCAGCTCGCTGAACGTGTTGCAAATGCCGATGACCGGCTTTTTCAAATCGTCGTCCGTGTAGCCCATTGATTTCGTGAACGAACGGTGGATAAATCCCCAAAGTCCCGTATCGTTAAAATATTTTTCGCCTCGAAGTTTGTCTTCGCCGTTTGTTCCCAGAATGTTGTCCTGTTCCGCCATGTTCGTAAGTCCTCCCTGAACGTTGTCTCGATGTGTTTACAAATCGCACGCATTGGCGAGATGGCCGCCGTCTACAACAAGCGTCGTTCCCGTAATGTAGGACGCATCGGAGGATGCCAGAAACAGAAAAGCATTCGCCACTTCCTCTATGGTTCCTAGCCGGCGCATCGGCGTACGCTCGGTCAGCGTAAGCAGCCCTTCCGATTTCTCCTTCAACTCGCGGTCAAGCGGCGTATCGATGAAACCGGGTGCAACCGCATTGACGCGAATGCCATTTCCGGCCAGATCAACGGCCATCGACTGCGTAAGCAGAACAACACCGCCTTTCGATGCGTTGTAGTGAGCCAATACAGCGCTGCCGGCCAAACCGTTCTTCGAGGCCATATTGACGATCGAACCCTGAATCTCACTCGCGATCATCTTCTTGGCCACCCATTGACTCAGTTGGAACGTTGCGTTCAAGTTGATGTTGATCACCTGCTGCCAACGAGACAACGGAATGTCTACAAACGGCTCGCGTGTTGCGATGCCCGCGTTGTTCACCAGAATGTCGATGCCGCCCCAGTAGTCCCAAGCCAATTGTGCTGCATGATCCACCTGCTCCGGTACACTTAAATCACAGACAACGGTTGCGACCTGTGCCGTTTGCCCCCGTTCCAACGCAAGTCTCCGGATCGTGTCTGCGGATACTTCAAGCTGATCCGTACGGTAGTCAAGCAGTACGACACTTGCCCCTTCCTGCAAGAATTTATCAGCGATGCCTTGACCAATACCTCTGGCACTCCCCGTAATCAGTGCCCGTTTTCCTTGCAAACGCACGTTAAAAGCCTCCCTTCTGTTGCAGTGGGGATCATCTAAGAGACAGTCCCGCACGTCCGTGCCAATTAAGCGCGGAAAACGCGCTTAATCAGGCACCTCCGAACAAATAGGCGCGGAAAACGCGCTTTCAGCGAGTGCTCGGCGAGCCGGAGCTCGTCAATTGAGTCTGAGAAGCCGAAAATCGACTTCTCAGCACCGCCAGACCGGCGAACGAGCGTTCCATTCACTAGTCTGAGTTGCATGCTCCGAACAACGATTTGATATTAGTTTTCCGATTTGAACTTAATCGTTTTGCCTTTCGCCGTAGAAGCAAGCTCGGCATAGTTGTCGAAAATCGCTTTACCGCCGAATTTCGTCATGATCTCTTGGCGATATTGCGGCCAACTGGAAGCATCCTTATCTTTATACACGACTTGTACGTGCAGCTCGTTCATTCGCTTACGCATTGCACCTAAATCCATGCCTTCCTTGACCGTAAGGGCGGTACCAACAGATGGAAGAATTTTGTACGAGTTAATTTTCTCTACGATTTTCTTATCGCGCTCGGTAATTTTCGGATCGACGACATTAAGCCCGAATACCTCAGGTTTACGAGGCGTGAACCAGCCGTATATTTCAAGGAAGTTGTTGTTGTCGATCACGTCTTTTTTATAAGCATCTTGATTGACTTCTATCGTCTTACCACTGCGCTTATAATGAACGCCTTCTTTGCCATATCGCGTCAGCAGAAAGCCTTCTTCGCCGGCGAGCCAGTCGAGAATTTCGATCGAGCGCTGCACTTTCGCATCGGAAGCTTTGGAGCTGATCAGGAACGGATTGCCTGGAATCGTTTCGACCCATGTGCCGGTTTTTTCCCACGGATGGAACGGCTGCCAGTCTACGGTCGCTTGACCCGCTTGCTTGGATTTCATTTGCAGGCCTGCTGGGTTGTTGTCGAAAGCAAGGTCTCTGCCTTGACCGATCACGATGCCCGCTTTGCCTTGCGCCGCTTTGTCAAAGTGTTGGCCGTATTTGTTCAGGAACCAATCTGGATCTACAACCTTCAGATCAAGCAGTTTCTTGATATCGGCAAGAACATTTTGCATGCGGATGTCGGAACGGACGTCGATGAACTGGTCGCCTTCTACGTACGTGTCACCGACCAAGCCGTTATTCAAGAATTCCGGGAAGTCCATCGAAACACTTGCGCCGCCGCCTGCCGCTGTAAAGCCGTATGTGTCGTTCTTGCCGTTGCCATCAGGATCGTTGAACGTGAAGGCTTTCATGGCGCCAACGAGTTCATCGTAGTTCGTCGGCATTTTCAGGTTAAGCTTGTCGAGCCAGTCTTTCCGAATATAGAAAGTACGGTAGTAACTCGTTTCATACGGAACGGGTGCACGCTTAAACGCGCTTTGCACCTGGTACGATTTCAAATTGGCTTCGGTCACCCAGTTTTTAAAGTAGTTGGGCATTTTCGCCGGTGTGACAATTCCGGTCAAGTCGTGCGCGACTCCGTCCCGAATGTAGTTGTTGGAAGGTACGCCTTCTGCGTAGAAAACGTCTGGAATGTCGCCGGAAGCGATCATTGTATTCAGCTTGTTGGTGTAGTCTTGACCAAGCGGCAAGTAATTCATTTTCAGAGTGACATTGAACTTCTCTTCGATCGCATTCTTCACGAAATCTTTATCAGCCGAAGGAAGCTGGGAACTTGCGTCCGCAATGACCATCCATTTCAGGTCAAGCTTTTCCTTCTTGGCATCCGGACTGGACGAAGCGTTCGTGTTGCCCGCTGGGGACGGAGACGCCCCTTCTTTCGCGTCCGAGCATGCAGCAAGCACGAGTGTAGACGCCAATAATACGGCAGTTACTTTTGAAAACGTTTTCAAACTAATGACCTCCCTAATTCGTTTTCGAAGAATGAGAATAAAACCACCATCAAGCACAATTACTTATGTCAGTAAATTGATTCGAATCGTTTGATCGCAAACCGCCGCAGATCCTTCCCCCAACTTGTCACCTCCCCATTCAAAATAAGCGGTTTTCGATAGGCTTTGCAGTAAAGCCGCTGCCGGGCTTACCCTTTGACGGCACCCAGCAGCATGCCCTTGACGAAATATTTTTGCAAGAACGGATAAATGATCAGAACCGGTACGATTGCTACCACAACGGTCGCCATCTTGATCGTTTCCGGCGGCATCGTGTTCAGCGAAGATTGTGGAACCGCAAGCTCCTGGCTGATGGCTGGCGACACAATCATGTTGCGCAGCACGACCTGCAGCGGATACAGACTGCGGTCATTCAAATACATGACCCCGCCGAAGTACGCGTTCCAGTGATTAACACCGTAAAACAGTCCGAGTGTTGCCATAATTGGCATCGAGAGCGGCAGTACGATCCGGATGAGCGTACCGATATCACTGCAGCCGTCCACCTTCGCCGCCTCCTCGATTTCGTACGGTAGACCTTCGAAGAAAGTCTTCATGATCAGAATATTAAACGACGAGACGAGACCCGGAATGATAAGCGCCCAGAGCGTATCCATCAAGCCGGTTGCCTTGACGGTCAGATAGATCGGTATGATGCCTCCCGAGAACAGCATCGTGAACACGATGCCCATCAGGACAATGTTGCGCCCTGGCAAAAATTTCTTCGATAACGGATACGCCAGCATCGTCGTAATCGCCAAGTTGCACGCCGTGCCGACGACCGTGATAAATATCGTCACTTGAAGCGCTTTGGGAACAGTGTTACTGGAAAAAATCGTTTTGAATGCATCGAACGTGACGGCATGCGGTAAAATGATGAAACCGCCGTTCTTGAGTACTTCCGTATAAGGCGTGATCGACATGACGAAAACAAAATAGATCGGAAACAGTGTCGCCAAACAGAAAAGCGCGAGTACGGTGTAAAGAACGGCATCTACGATGCGGTCTGATTTGGTTTTCTTGAGTATGAATGGCATAACGATACCTCCTTTACCAGATGCCGGACCCGCCGACTTTTTTGGCCAATTTGTTCGCTCCAATAACGAGTACCAGACCGATCACTGATTTGAACACGCCCATGGCCGCCGGAACACTGAATTCCATTTGCTCAATTCCGCGACGGAAAATCCAGGTGTCCAGAATGTCGCCAACATCGTAAACACGAGCGTTCAGGAAAATGTATACCTGCTCGAAGCCAGCATCCATAATATGCCCGATCCGCAAGATCAGCAGTAAAATGAACACTTCACGAATACCTGGTAGTGTAATATGCCACATCTGCCGCCAGCGGCCTGCGCCGTCGACGACGGCCGCTTCATACAATTCGTGGTTGATCGAGGCCAGCGCTGCCAAATAGATGATTGCGCCGAAACCGGTGCTTTTCCAAATATCCGACGTGACTAGCAGCGAACGGAAATATTCCGAGTTGGCAAGCACATCCAGTTCGCCCCAACCCATATCACGAAAGAACGTCGTAACCAGCCCTGCTCCTGGTGCAAAGAAAGAAAATACGAGACCGTACACAATAATCCACGACAAGAAGTGAGGCCCATAGGTGATCGTCTGCACGACCCTTTTAAACCATGGTGCACGAATCTCATTAAGAATAAGAGCCAACATAACGTCCGGAAGCATGTTGAACAAAATGCGGTACACGCTGATCAGGATCGTATTACGCATCAGACTCGGAAATTCCGGCGACGAGAATATCATCCGAAAGTTGTCGAACCCGACCCATTCACTCCCCCATAATCCCTTCATCAGGTTATACTTCTTAAACGCGATTACAAGTCCGAACATCGGCACATAGTGATAAATGATGTAATAGGCGATTCCCGGAACCATAAGTAAATACAGCCATTTATAGCGGAGAAATGTTTTCCAAAAATGAGTGCTCATCCGTTTTTTTACGGTATGGTTACCGGAAATCGCATTAACGTTTGCTCGCATTTCCCATCACCCCCTTCATAGTTTATCAAAGGAATCCGATAGTTGAGCGGGATCTGGTTTGGCGTATCGAACGACAATCCCCATTGATTTCTGCGGTTTTTCTAAGCAGCTTTGATACATGGAAGGCAAGTCGTCGAGTGCACATTCATTGGTGATGAGCGATTGAATATCAATTCGCTTCTCCGCTATCAAACGTAAGAACTCCCCCATATTTCTGCCCTCCGTCCAACGAACGTAGCCTATCGGATAATCGACCCCTCGCTGCTCATAGGTATCCTCATAGCGTCCAGGGCCGCCCGCACGTGAAATATGTACACTCGCTTCTTTCATAAAAAGCAGATCCCGATCGAATTCCGTTCCTGTGTCCCCAACAATCACTACGCGACCTCGGTCACGCAGCCAACCAATCGCATCATCCATCATACTGTACTTCCGGTTGCTCGCACAGAGCATGACGGCATCCGCTCCTATAATGGAAGGATCAGATTCAACAACCCTCTGAAGCTCATCTCGTGAACGGCAGGCTATCGCCCCGATTGCTTCAAGTGTACGGCACCGCTCCTCCATCAGCTCTAAACCAATCACCCTGTAGGACGCTGCATGCGCGATTCGGGCGATCACCTGCCCTAGTATGCCAAGCCCCGCTATGATAATCGTTTCCCCGAAGCTCAGTTCAGCTTGACGCAGGGCATGAATCGCAATCGCGCCGATACCGACAAATGCGGCTTCCTGCTGTGTGACGCCTTCCGGTATCGACGCTACCAAATACTTCGGTACGAGCAGAAACTCTCGGTGGGCTGGCACCCCATAACACGCGACTCGTTGTCCTGGAACGACGTGAGTCACCCCTTCCCCAACCTCCATTACAATGCCGCTAGCGCTGTAACCCAAATTTGCATCCCCATTATTTTGTATCATCATCAGCTCAGTACCTACGCTCACGACGGAATAATCCGTTCTCACTTTGACGAATTGAGGTATCATTTCCGGGTTCGGAAGCTCCAATAATTGCGCTGACCCGTTTATGCCTTTTACTGCTTTCATTACGTCTACCTCTTTCTGATTTGTATCTGATTTAATAAATGCATCAGAAAGTACATCAATTACCTTTTGTGATTTGTTTCTGATTTATTTTTATTATAAATAATCTATATGTTTATTGTCAATCAAATTTTTAAGCTGAAATCGCTTTCAATGTTAGGTTATATGACTTAATTTTATATAATCCGTCGTAATGTTATATTATTTTACATAGACATCACAAAAGAAGCCTGCCTAATGAAAGACAGACTCCAACAATTATTACAACGGTTATTAGGAAATAATCATGTTTCCTGCTTTGTGTTTCAATACATCACTTTCAGCCGGGAGAGAGGTCCGGTCGACACCTTCTTCGATGCAGGCCATCATGAGCAAATACGAACCATTGCCAAACGATCCATCCGCAACTTCATACTTTCCGCCCGAAAAGCGTGAGCCAATCGCTCTCATTTTATTGCAGCCGCCTTGGATGATAAAGTGTGCCGTTTCGGCATCGGGTGCCGAGCTCTTGCAATCGCCGAAGATCCACGTCACGTTCCCCCTCGTATTCCCGCTCTTTACAAACGCCTTCTCCGCATTAGTTCCGCCGAACAACACGCCGCCATCTACCGTAATAGACTGGTCGTTCGTTCCCGTCACATCAGGATCAAATACGCCCACCAGGTTGATGCCGCAATTGTCGAAACCGCCGCCCTGAATGATTACCTCGGCACTCCCGACATGAATCAAATTCGCTTCAGGAGAAGCTCCTTTAAACCATGTGTTAATCATCACCAGGCGGTTTATGCTGCCGATCTTATTATTATCTACGTTGTGAAAATGGCAATTTTGCATGACGAAATCCGTTGTGACTGGACGAAAGCCTGCATGGGTGGTTCCGGGAAGCCGAGCAATTTCAGCATCCTTCGTCATTCCAAAAGAACAACCGTCAGCGAGATTGCCTCGCTTCGACCGAGATGAACTCTGCGAGAGAGTAAGCATAGTGTCAGCCGTGCATCCCCTCATTTGCAAGCCATCTGCATTGGCCCAGATCGTACCAGAATCAACCAGCCCTTCTTTCCAGACAGCATGAACATCCTCCAGCGTCAAATCGGTAATTCTCTTATGCGCAACCACTCGCGAAGCAACGTGCTTTTTGACAGTGATCCGTTTAGCACTATCTCCCCACGTCGTACCGCTGTTGGCAAACGACAGCAAACCCGAATTGCCGATATACATGAGGTCATGCTCGTATTGGCCATGCGTAACGAACGAACCGTGTTCGTCACCATCTCCGTGGCAGTTCTCAACCATGCAGTAAGCAGCACATGTGAAATCGTTCAAATGACGCGCGTTGCTTGTATGGCAATCGCGGACATGTCCGTACAGCACGTTAAGCTGCTGCGTCAGGTAACCGGTGCCGCCCCAAATCACTTCTTCGGGGTTGGTTAACCTACAGCGCTCCGTTACATAATGAGTGCAGTAACGCCGCTCGATGACGGGCCAGAACACCTTCGTCGCTTTGACATCGAAGACGTTACACTCTACGGCGAATTCGTAAGCGATCGGATGTGAACCTATTTGGTCCCAGTTATCAAATGGTTTTTCGCTTGTAGAACCATTATCGGGAACCGAGACACCGATAAAATTCATATTCCGCACATGGCTGCGGAAGACAGGATTCATCTTCTTGAAAGTGATCTCCCGCCCAGCGGCAAGTGTCCAGCCGAGCTTATAGTTAACCCGGATATGGTTGCCGTCCATTATTTCTGTGACTTCCAGCATATAATCCAGCTCGCGCTGCGCATTGCCTTCTGGATTGTTCTTAACTTTGGCCATCCACCAGTCGCCCACCTCAAAGGACGACGAATCGAACACTTCCAGCACATCCGTTTGCTCCGGAAGCTCTGTAGAAAGAGTAATGGTTTGCACTTCGCCAGACGCCTTCCCTTGGAAGAAAATAACGGCCCCGAATGGATTGCTTTTCGTATTTAGCTCGATACCTTCCGTGGTGACAGTATGTCCGTAAAAATTGAGCTCGATGTTGCTGCGGTCGTACGTATGCCGTCTGACAAAATTAATATCCGTATGCGCCTCAATCAGGTGAATCGCAGTATCGTTCACCATCGCGTCCATCGCTTCGTCCGCATTCTTTGTCCCGTCCAGAATACCGAACCATCGGAAATCACCTACTCCGTTATGAACCGTTTCCCATCGACCACTGCTTCCGATATGAGGATCATGAATCGTCCCACCGTTGTCGGTTTTGGCGCTGCAAGCCATCCAGCGAACAAACTTGCCGCCACCGTCACCTTTTTGATAATAACCATCTACATACGCAAGCTGTCCATCATCATTAGGATTGGGTTTATATGCTAGCAGTTCTTCCAGGTTTGATAGTTGGATCATTTCAAGCGCCTCCAATTACTCCACTTTGCTTTCCGAACGAATGACTTAAACAAAATTCAACCCTCCCGCATGTGGAAATGGAACGGGAAACAGCTTGCCTAATAGGGCTTGCAACGGCTCAGGAACATTAATCTCAGCTTCCGGATCGAACAATAGTGCAACAAGCTCCTCCCCGTTCAAGACTGTCTTTTCCTCATCGTCCATTAGGAGAATGGTCCCTCCGTCAGACGACCTGCGAAGGCTAAATCTGGATGCGGCCGCAGGGGCTTTCTCAGATAAATAAGGCAATAATTCGCTGTACAGCCGCTCCGGATTAACGATATGGATGGTTCCATGGTTCCTCATCTTCTTGTTCGGGAACTCCGCCAGTACACTCAGCAGCTTGGTTTCGTACCACATAACCGGGACTTCCAGGCAGTCCAGTTTCTGCTCAAGTAAAACATGATGAAAAACAGACGCTAATGCTTCTGCACTGCCGCCCCATTCTACAACAAAGGGAGCTTCACCTTTAACATCTGCACCCTGCATGGGTATCGCAATGATAGCGTAGGCAGCAATACCGTCAGATTCGAACGCTGCAAACACAGCATGCTGCATATGATAACAGCTGGCGATGGCTTCACTATCGATCAAGGCTGCAAGCTCTGTCACCCCTTGCTCATACCTTACTGTACGTTTGGAAGCAGTATCGTGAAGTCGAAACCAATCATCTGAACCAATACGCCGAATGGCAATGTCGGGACTGGCAGTGAACGACGGAAGCTTCTCGTGATTAGCAGATAGAACGAAGCGTGTACCTCTGCCAAAATAATGGCAGCCATTACGCATATAGAGCGAACGGTCTCCCGAAACCAGCAGCATACTTGATCCGATGCGATCGGTTTGTGCTAACACCTCGTGCAGCATATCAGAAGCAATTTTCATTCCCCTATAGTTCGGGTGTGTGCATACGGAGCCAAGTGATAGCACGCTCAGTTTAGCGGTTTCGATACGTATGACGGAGGGAACAAGTCCCATGAAAGCGACAAGCTCCTCACCCTCAAATGCGCCTAATGACTGTTTGAGACGTGCGTCGAACGCAGCCGGAAACGCTTTCAACATCGAAACTTGCTCAGCATCACGAAACGTCTCGTCTGAGAGACGAACGGCCTGTTCCATTTCGTTTGTATTCACTTTACGAATCTCAATCATGGAATTTCCTCCTTGCGATCTGATATCATCTGGTTACATTCTGGTTCATTATTAAACTAAAAATACTTAAAAACTCATAATTTCTAATTTGTTTCAGGTTTGTTTTATATAAATACTCAAACAATTTCTAGTCGTTGTCAACCTTTTTTTATAACCATGGACTTATTAGATTTGGCTGTCCACACTCATTTTGCGAAGATATTGTTTAGGTGTACATCCGTTGAATCGTTTAAACAACTCATAGAAATGGGCCATATTCTCTATCCCAACAGACTCGGCAATTTCGCCAACACTACGGGTTTCGGTAACGAGCAGTCGTTCCGCTTTAGAAATACGCTTTTGATTAACGTAATCGGTAAACGATGATCCCATCTTTTTTTTGAAATATTTCGAGAAGTAGGAGTAACTCATACCGGCGATTTGGCTCACCGCTCCCATGTCTATTTTTTCTGTCAAATGGTCGTCCACAAAAGCTACAAGCGACCGAATGATATCAGCATCGGCATCCACATTGACATGCGTCGTTAACAACTCCCGGTTGTCATGGCGAAGCAGCATCAAGAGCAGATGCTTGATATGCATGCTAACTGCGATCTCATAGCCTTTATTTTTCCCCATAACCTCACTATGTGTATCCGTGATAATCATGCCAATTTCCTTCTTCACCTTTTCGTTTTCCCGAAAAATGTAATTCAGTTCTTCTAAAGGATGAAGTATTTCTAAAAAATGTCGGTAATACATCATCATAGCCGGATCGAAATAAGGCTGCAGGTCTATGTGCAGCACGATGTAGACGAGATCCTTATCGCCGATTTTTCGACCTCTGTGCAATTGGGAAGAACCGATAACCACCACATCCCCGGCATTAAGCAAGTAGACGTGATTAGGTGTCTGAATTTCGTGAGTCCCTTCTTCAACCAAAATGAACTCAACCTCTTTATGGTAATGCCAAGGATTCACGTCTTTCTGTTCTTTTCCCGACTGGGTAAATCTCCACACCTTCATACATAACGACGCGTTTTGATAGGGGATCGGCTCTTTAAAAATTTCCATAAATTTCAATCACCGCACTTTCAATCAGCACTAATATGGATATAAAAAGAATAAATGTCCGCATATACGGTAACCAGTAATACGCATATGATATAACTTAGTTAGAATTAATTATACATCAAAGTGAGGAGTGAGTTTGCATGAAAGTAGCCATTATTGGTTGCGGGGGGATGGGAAATGTACACGCCCTCAGTTACGTTAACATGCCGGATGTGGAGCTGGTTGGCGTCTGCGATACGGATTTCAAGCTAGCGCAAGAACTTTCCGCGAAAACAGGGGCACGTGCGTTTGCTTCCTTTGAAGCCATGCTGGAAGAGACTGATTTCGATGTCGTCAGTGTGACATTGCCAAGCTTCTTACATAAAGAATATACGTTGAAAGCAGCAGAAGCCGGTAAACATGTGATTTGTGAAAAACCACTTGCGCTTAATTTAGAAGATGCAGAAACTATGATCCAATGCTGCGAACAAAATGGCGTTCGCCTTTTCGTCGGACACGTTGTTCGTTTTTTCCCCGAATATGTGCAAATGAAACAAGCCATCGATGAGGGGAAGTTGGGCCGAGTCGGCGTAGCTCATGCCAAACGGATAGGCTCACATCCTGGGAAGCTCAGACCTTGGTTCTACGATATGGATAAAAGCGGCGGCGTCATTGCCGATCTCATGATACACGATATTGACTTTTTTCGCTGGGCGATCGGTGAAGTTAAGTCGGTATATGGCTTGAATCAACGTGTAAATGACATCGACTACGCGCTGGTCACTCTTCTTTTTGAGAACGGGGCAGTTGCCAATCTGGAAGCATTTTGGGGATATCATGGACCCTTCCAAACTGCCGTGGAAATTGCAGGAAGCAAAGGTATCATACGCAGTGACAGCCAAAAAAGCAGTTCTCTGCAAATCTGCAAAGCCCCTTCCAATTCAGATGACAGACGTTTCGCCGAAGTTCCGCAAAGCCCAGGATTCTCTAGCCCCTATGACTTGGAGATAGCTCATTTCATTCAATGCATTCGAGATGGAAGCGAATCCATCGTAACGGCTAACGATGCTTATAAAGCGCTAGAAATTACCATGGCTGCGCTGGAATCGGTACGGACAGGGAAGTCTGTGGGGCTGCAGCAAAGCTCAAAGCTCGGGGAGGAGACAGCATGAAGAAATTAAAAGTAGGTATGATCAGTTTTGCGCACGGCCATGCATACTCTTATTTGAATTCGCTCAGGGCTATGTCGAATGTCGAAATCACCGGCATCGCTGACGAGATCAAAAGCCGCGTAGAAGAAGTATCGACCAATTATGGACTGCCCTATTATGAAAATTATGAGGATTTGCTCGCCACAGATCTTGACGCCGTTGTCATTTGCTCGGAAAATGCCCGTCACGCAGAGATAACGATAGCGGCAGCTAGATCCGGCAAGCATGTGCTTTGTGAAAAGCCGCTTGGCCTTTCCGTCTCCGAAATGGAAGCCATGATTTCCGCTTGTAAGGAAAACGGGGTTCAGCTTATGACTGCGTTTCCATGCCGGTATTTAGCTTCGGTTATTAAAGCAAAGGAAGCGGTCGAACAGGGAGAGATCGGCGATATCATAGCCATTAAGGGCACAAATCGCGGTTCGCTTCCTTCAGGTTGGTTCCTACAATCGGAGTTATCCGGTGGCGGAGCTTTGTTGGATCATACCGTACACGTCATGGACTTGATGAATTGGATTACCAAATCAGAAGTGAAAGAAGTATACGCCTATTCGGCTACTTTATTTAACGATAATTTAGAAATCGATGATACCGGTATGATTCATGTCAAGTTTGGCAATGGGGTGTTTGGCGTCTTAGATACAAGCTGGTCACGGAACGCGTCATTCCCTACCTGGGGAGACGTAACGATGACGATCATCGGTACGAAAGGAACCATTTCCATCGATGGTTTTGCTCAAAAAAATGAGCTATATAGTATGGAAAATGGAAAAGGCGTATGGAATTTCTGGGGTGACTCCATGGATGATTACTTGGTGAGATCATTCGTTCATGCGCTGCTGAATGGTGAACAGGTGCCGATCACCGGGGAAGATGGATTACGTTCAACCGTTGTCGCTTTAGCGGGTTACAAATCCGTGGAACTGGGACAACCCGTTTTGTTATAAGGCGTAAATATTGCCTATAACTTTCAAGCCCTAACAAAAAACACCTTTTCACATACGCTAGAATGCGTAGTTGAAAAGGTGTTTTCAGTTATTCTCGAGAACATTATTTCGTCTTTTTCGTTCTCTCATCCAAAGCATTCAATTGATCCACATGATAGTGCATATCCTGTAAGATCTCACTTACTTCACTATTTATCGTCGTTTCAACTTCCCCAATTTTACTCAGATCAATTTGCGCTTGGTGCTGGCTATCCTTGATGTAGTTCAGTTCGGTACCTAGCTGCAGCGTGTCATTAGCAATCACTTTAACTCCATCCGATATCGTAAGGATATGGGCTGAGTTTACGGAAATTCGCTCTCTAACCGTATCCATCGTTTCTTCAAACGTAGAGAAAGACGAAAAGCTTTCATTAATTTTCTCATCAATCGCTTGCAGCTGCGCTGTAATGTTACCTGCCGACTCCTCCGTTCCATGAGCCAGTTTGCTAACTTCCTGGGCGACAACGGCGAAGCCTTTGCCATGCTCACCTGCACGAGCAGCTTCAATGGATGCATTTAGAGCTAGAATTTTGGTTTGTCGGGAAATTTTGGAGATAACCTCACTCATCTCATTAACGACAAGGGTCATACTAATTAACTCATCCATCAATCCGCGTGTCGTTTGAATGTTATGACTTAATTGTTGATTCAACTGCTGAATATCCGTGAATTCATCGGATGTTGTGTTCAGCTGATGACTATATTGGTTTAATTCCTCAGCCTTTTTCTCATATACGCTCACAAACTCCTCTAACTGCTCATAGTTACCTAGAGAAGCTTTCTTAAGTCCCTCAATATTATGTAAATTGTTTTCTATACTCTTCGTCACATAGGCAGCAGAAGTATTCACGTGTTGAAGGGTGGACTTCATATTCGCTAAGAAAACCGGAAGCTCCTCTTGAATCGAGCTATCCTGATCAGAAACAATAGAAAGGGTATCTATCACTTCTAAAATCTCCTTCGCAGATGGTCGATCCGCTTGGTTCTCACCAATATAGGAATAGCGAATGGTTTGATGTTCATCAATAATATAAGTACTTGGAATCGCAATTCGGAATGAGTCCCATTTAATTGGTGTGAAAACTTCATAAGACTTTATGACCTCTCTCGTTTCGTCCGAAAGAATGGGGAATTTGATGCCATTCGCGTTTACATAATCTTTGATGTTGGCTAGCTTTTGTCCAGCGATAGCAATGAGATTTACGCCCTTTTCCAAAAATCGTTCATAATACTCATTTAACTCCGGCATCTGTTTCTGGCAATTGTGGCACCATGTTCCACGCAAGAAAATAATAACTAACGGCTTGCCCTTGAAATCTTCTAGTCCCTTAATACCTTGTGTAGAATCTAGTCGAAATGGTGCTGCCTTTTTCCCTATAGATAAACCTTTTTTAGCCATGCTGCCGCCACCCCAATTTAACATGATATTCGTAAATAGCTTCCTTCAGTCTAGCTGAAAACCAGAGGGATTGCTACCTTATTTTGGACAAAAAGTTTAATAATCCGACAAAAAATGACCCACTTATAGGCCAACAGCCTTAGCGGGTCATTTCATTGTTCTATCAATAAAGCTCTACTTCTGCAAAAGCCATCCGATATCGATTCGTATCACTCGGGTTAGCGTTAACACATTGTTGATTAGTATCACCTCCCTTCAGCTTTCGCGTGATTTATGAGTCACTAAGCTTTACTCTTATTTTAATTTCAATTCAATATACGGCGAATCATTTAAACCGAATCGAACGAACGTGTATCGATCCGTGTAAATAGACGTATTCTTGTCTATATCTTTATCTGTCCAACCGGGCTTGTCTTTAAAGCTGTCAGGTCCTACCTTATAGAGCTCGCCTTTTATGTGATGATGTGGACCTAGCAGATTTCGACAGCTGTTTGCCATTTCTACCTCGATCCAATTATCGCCCTGACGCAGGAATGAAGTGATGTCTGCCTCATAAGGCTCCCAGAGGAACGTTCGAACCTCTTGACCGTTAATAAACAACCGACTGACAATGGTATCTGGTGGTGTGGAAAAACTCCATTTCGCCTCCATCCAATCGTTTCTATCGATGTTTACCTTTTGTTGCACATGAATTTTACCGCTATAGAAGGGAAATCCTTGACTGACGAGATCCCCAGTATGCACGGAAACAGGCAGCTCCGTAAGGACAAACGGACCCATCGTATGAACCGCTTGACGCTCACCATCCAGGTACGGCGAACTTGACTCTACACCAAAACACCCAATGATGTAGATATTTTCGATTTCTGTTTCGAACGTCAGCTTATTTCCTTCCGATTCAAACTGTCGCGCATGCTCAATTGCTGCGTAAGTCTGAGAAGAGTTGTAGAAATAAGATTGAAGGCAAATTCGATTTATTCCTGGTACGAACATTCCACTAATATCAACTTTTTGGAAAGAAATGTCTCGCCACCAGCCAGAGCTTATTGATTCAACTGGTCGCCCGTTCAATTCGATTTTGATATCTTCCGGCTTCTCCAAGACCACATATACTTCGCGCGAAAGATCAACATCAAACGCAATCTGGAATTCGAACTCCAGTTCGATATGAACAGGTCGACCAAAAGCTAAAAGCAGCTCTTGAATGAAAACCACGGGCAGTGGTCCTGACCAATCTCCATCTTCAACACGTAAACGGCATGTATCCAGCGTTAAACTGTTTTCCTCTATTTTTGAAATCTTCCAAATATGATCTAACATGATTTTCGATTCTGGCTGCCGAGAAGTCGTTCTATTTATATCAAACCTCTCTTCACTCAGCACTTCTTCTTCAGGCTTAATCTTCACGACATAGGACTGTCCCGGATGAATGGTCAATGGAATGCGTACGCCACAATCGGTATCTTCCTGTTCGATAGGTGTAACCTTTCCTGTTTCCAGATCAATTACGGATACTCTTCCTTTTCGGAACAACTCTACCTGTATGGACTCATAGCGTTCCTTTCCGGAATTTACTAAGTAGTGGATGATTGCGCCGCCCAATGCTAATGTCTGAACATTCATTGTATCCTCGGTTATAGCTTCTCCCGTACGATCCAACATGCGGATTGACGGGGATACGGTGCTTGACAAGGCGTTTAGCAGCGCTTTAGACTTCCATTCGGGTTTGAGCGCGCTCTCAATTAGCTGATCTAACTCCTTATCCAGTTGTCCATTAATAAGCGTCGGAAATGGCGCAAATGCAACAAGGCAGCCGCCTTGAAGGACGAATTGCTTCAACAAATCAACCGTAACGCGGTTTAACGTTACACTTGGCGGAATGATTACAACTCGATAGGCTGCTTCGCCGATAACAAAGTTGCCGCCACTCACATTACCGTGACGTTCAATAATGCTTTCACTGCCGTAATCATGCTCAACGAAGGTTTGGCACATTTGGCGCGAAAGCTGGGTAAAAGCCTTATGATAAGATTCGATTTCTGAAGAATCCTCACCAAATTGTTGAACCCAAGCAGACCGGATCGGGTGCAGAAGCAATACTTCGGTCTGACGAGTTCCTTCTGAAAGCAGCATCGATAACCTCGCGAAGTAATCATTAAAACCTTTATAATCCTCCCACCAAGGCTGCTGATAAAATAGAGAAGGCGGATAATCACGTTTTCGTAAGCCTCTTAAGGTATATCCCTGCAAATGCTGACACATCAAATTAATACCGTGGACAAATTGCCACTCGCCTATTCGCTTAAGATCCTCAAAGCTGACATTCCAGCCTGAACACCCGAAGCTTTCCGTAATAGTCTGCTTTTTCCCAAGTTGATGGGCTACTGAACCTACCTGTTTGGGAACAATTGGCTCTTCGCTAATAAACCTGCCTAACCAATCACAACCCGGAATTTGCAAATACTCATAAAAAGCCATCGGATCCCCGACTGAAGTCACTTGATGCATGAGCACTTGTTCATCTACAACGTGACCTGTTGCTGACCATCCCTTGCTATTACACCAATCCCCAATTTGTTTCGCATAGCTTTGAGTGAACATCGTGGTTACGCATTCCCAGTAGTCATATCTTGCTTTACTGCAGCCTTCCACATTCATAAACAAAGCGGGAAGAGCTTCCTTCAGGTCATAGCCATATCTGGACTCAAAAGCTTGCTCCAAATCAAACGACCAAGGCAACTGCCCGCGAGCAAACTGCGGTTCGTCCGTAAACACACCTTTCAGATCGTCTCCAAACTCTCCGCCGAAGCGTTCCCAATAAGCCTCGTAGGTCGTTTCAATGAAAGCACGAACGGTTTCTATACTTAGCGTATCAATATAATATGGATTTACTTCATAGAAAAATCTTAAATCTGCGCTGCTCTCATCTGCTGCTGATAATAAACGATAACCATGTTCTGATTTGGCATAGAAACCGATCGTTCTCTCAGCCGGGCTCTGAAAAGGGGCATGCTCATATGCCAGTCTTTTTTGCTGGTAAGCGATCCCCATTGCTGGAACTTTACCATCTGCGAAGCCGCTCGGCCATCCATTTTCATCGTATAACCATGGGGTCATACCGAGCTCTTTGCTTTTCTCGATACAAGTCCGAACAGCTGACATCCACTCCTCACCCATATACGGAGTAAGGAGTCCTCCTCTGGCATGCATAAAAAATCCACCTATCCCGGCTTTATGCATCTCCTCGATCTGTCGTTCCAACTCCTCCGTTTCCAATTCATCATTCCATGACCATAGCGGCACTGAGCGATATTGGATGGGAGGATTATGAAGTTGATCCCAAATCGTCATCTTACCTTCACCTCATGCTTTCAAACATAACTGAACTAAATCATCTACATGTGCAGTAGCCAAACAGACCACTGCATCAGCAGCGCCATAATAGATTTTCACTTCACCCGATGGTTCCAAAATCATGCCTCCAGGGAAAATGACATCGTTACGGAATCCGCCATCGATCTCATAGCTGGCTTCTGGTGCAAGCAAGGGCTCTTGATACATGCCGATTACCTTTTTTGGATTGTGGAGATCGAGCAGCATGAGACCTGCTGTATACCTTTTTTTCCAAGTAGGTTCCCAGCCGTTCTTCCCTCTTGCAGGATCGATATCCACCGCATGAAACGTGGTCAGCCAGCCTTTGTCTGTCTTTATAGGAGGAGCGGCGGGCCCGATTTTATCATTGGCGAAGGGAACGTGCTCAACCGCCAGCAGGAGATCGGAATTACCCCAATATTTCAAATCCGGAGAGTCTGAGATCCATGTGTCAAATCGGTCTGCTCCCCCACGGCTGTATACGGTAAAGGGCCTTTCCAAACGAACGTATTTGCCGCCGATTTTCTCCGGGAACAGCACCATATTGCGAAGATCCGGCGTCGATAAACTGAGCACTTCGAAGTTTTCTAAGTCATCGGTAACTGCGATACCGCCTCGAATACCATGCTGCGTATCCACAGCAAAGCACATGTAGCATCGACCGTCCATAACCGTCAATCGAGGGTCATAAGCCCGAATAATTTCTCCATCATTCATCCTGAAGCAAGGCTTCGGTCCAGCCTCCCAGTGGATCCCATCACGACTGTACGCAATCCCGAGATCCGTTGTGGAATGAGGCTCAAGTGTTTGTTCGCTTCTAGAACCATAATCATTGCGGAATACCATGACATATTGGCCGTTAAATTTGGTAACACCCGCGTTAAATACAAGTGCAGTAGGGTAAGGAACCCTATCAGCGTCCAAAATCGGATTAGCAGGATGACGATGAATGAATGGACTCGACTTTAAAATTCCAGGTACAGGTAAAACCATAGTAGACAACCTCCAAATGATATTTGTATTCTAGCCTTTCAGTGAACCGGCCGTCATTTGCATAAACGATTTATTCGCGATCATATACACGACGAGCAGCGGTAAGATCGATAAACAAGCTCCTGCCAGCATATAATGCGTTTGAACCGCAGCCGATGCCCCATACCGGAGATAGGATAATCCAACGGTTAATGTTTGCAGCTTGGGATTGGTCATCGTAAACACTAACGGGCGTAAATATTCATTCCAAGCTCCGCAAAACGTAAACAAAGCCCCTACACCCAATCCTGGGCGCATCAAAGGTAAAATAATTCGCCAAAATATCCCTCCGTTTGAGCAGCCGTCTATACGCGCAGCCTCATCTAATTCCCGGGAAATACCTTGTAAAAAGCTCAGTAAAATAAAGAAAATATAAGCGTGGCCACTCACCAGAATGAGGACGACACCCCATAAATTTGTGTGCAAGTGGAGCTTGACCATAAGCTCAAATTGTGGCCGGATAACAACGGCACCAATCGATATGAACATAGTAGATGCTTGAATTGCGACGAAAATGGCTTTACCGGGGAATTTAATCCGGTCAACCACATAAGCGGCCATCGATGCTACGATTAGCGTTCCGATCGTTGTTGCTCCACTTAGAAAGAGACTGTTCCATGTAAACCGAGCGAAGTTGGCTTGCACCCAGGCTTCTTTGTAATTCACGAATTGCCAGGAGGATGGGAAAATATTTCCACCTTTCGTAATCTCGATATTAGACATGAAGGAGCCAAGAAAAGTAACAACAATAGGAAACACAATCAGTAAGGCTGTTACTAGTAAAAAGATCCACAGCAGTACTCTTCCGCCTATTTTCGTAAATGAAAATGGCTGGGTTTGTTTATTTATCCGTACATTCGATAACGTTTCTGTAACTTCCATTTTCCCAGCATCCTCCCTTATTGAAGTTTGTTCAGACGTCTAGACATCGCATGATAAGCTAGTGTGATGATGCCTACAATGACGGCTGTAACGAATCCAACGGCACTTCCGTAGCCGAATTGTTGGTCCACAAGTGTCCCTGATGGTGTCGGAAAGAATAGTTTATACACGTACAAATACATCACTTCCGTCTTTCCAACCGGGCCTCCTTCGGTCAACACCATAATGCTCTCGTACCCTTTAAGCGAATTAATAATCGCCAGCATGATCACAATCTGCAGCACAGGCCCTAACATAGGAATAGTTAAGTACCAGAATTGCTGCCATTTATTTGCGCCGTCCAGCGACGAGCTTTCATACACATCGTTCGGGATATTTTGAAGACCGGCAAGGAACAGCAGCATGTAATTGCCTACCGCACCCCATACAGCGATGATGATCGTCGTAAACAGGGCGTGTTTGGGACCGAGCCAATCGATTCTTTCGGAGATGATGTGAAACTTCAACAAATATTGATTGAGAATGCCGTTATAGGAGTTGAAAATAATGAAAAATACGACAGCCATGACAGATGAACTAATAATCGTCGGCATGAAATAGATGGCTCTCAGCCAATTGCGACCGCGCAGCTTTTGATTCAGAATAACGGCTAGCACCAAGCATAATGGCAAGGTAATGATTAACTTACCGCCTGCATAAATGAATGTATTCAAGACAGAGTGCCAATACTCCGTGTCCTGCCAAAGCCTCCTGAAATTATCAAACCCAATAAATGACGCTTCCCCGAACCCCTTGTAGTCATAAAACATATATCGGATAGCCCAAGCAATCGGATAGACGCCCAGCACCATGGTCAGCAGAAAACTTGGAAATAAAAATAAATATGAAAACCCGATCTGGCGTGTCCTGTTCATCCCGTTCCCCTCCTGTAATATCTATACTTAGAGAGCGAGAGTGGAGCTATTCACTCCACTCTCGCCGTATCAATAGCTATTATTTCATCATCAGCTTCATCGGATCGAAGCTTGGATTTGGCTGCACCTTCACTGTACCTTTAGCTACGGCTTTATCGAGAGCATCATTGTAGCGCTTATTCAGATCTTGAATAATTTGATCCAAGTTCCCACCACTGATCATGTATTTGAAAAATGCATCATCTTTTTTCATACCTTCAACTGTAACGGTAGGTTGCAGCGGCCACGTGCCGTCGTTTCCAACCGGAAGGAAGCCATCAATACCTTTGATTTCCGGCTTCTTAGCTACGGAAGAAACAGATGGCACCATGGATAGTCCGAAGCCTTTTTCATGGTACGTTTTCAAGACTTCGTCCGTATACATGAACTGCATGAACTTCCAAGCTTGGTCTGCATTTTTGGTTGTGTTGCTAATGGCTAACCATTGCCCGCCCAAGAAGGAGGTAGCGCCTTTAATCGTACCATCGATCGTTGGAACCGGTGCGGCTGCCCATTCGATTTTGGCCGGGAACTGATTCGCATACACGCCTGGTTCCGATGAGAATGAGATGTACATCCCGATTTTGCCTTCTGCGAATTGCGCACGCAGCGGGTCAATATCCAGCGATTCCATACCTGGCAGCGTACTTCCGTCATCTACCATTTGTTTGAATGATGAAATGATTTCTTTGAATCCTGTGAAATCAAACTTTGCTGTTTTGAAATCAAAGCCAAGTCCGCCGTAACCGCTCGCTTCAGCAATAACCCTTGCTGATCGACCAAGTGCGCTTTCTGGGCTTTTGAAGTTTTGCGCAAAACCATAAGAGCCGGATGCTTTGCCTACCGCCGTAATTTTCTTCGCATCCTCGACCATTTCTTTCAATGTTTTCGGAGGAGCAGCAATCCCCGCTTTGGCGAAAAGCTCTTTATTGTAAACAAGTCTCAGTGTTGAACCATAGTTCGGAAGGCTGTACATTTTCCCATCAATCCGGTTGAAATCATCAATGATCGGGAATTTTTTCTTGAGCGCATCAGTTAGGTAAGAATCAATTGGCTTCAAATATCCTTTTTGCGCAAAAGGTTGGATCGTATTTTCCTTCACGCGGATAATATCAGGTGCCTGACCAGAAGCGAATGCCAAATCGATCGCTTGGTTGAAATCTTCCGTCTTCACAACCATTTCGACTTCAATGTTCTCGCCGTTCGTTTCGTTAAATTTCTGCACAACACCTTTAATGTAATCCATATCATGACGGTCACCCGTCCAATAAGCGAGCTTGGTCTTATCTTTCTTCACAGGAGCTGCGCTAGCGGGTTGTTCAGATGGCTTGGTGGATGCTGCCGGGCTAGTTGCCGCATTGTTGCTGCCGCATGCTGCCAAACTGCCTGCCAGTAAAACGCTTAATGTGACCGTCCCAATTCTTTTTACCATTTGTAATCCTCCCTTTTGTTTGCGAACACTTTGTATCGTTCTGGAATTACTTTTGTTTACACTTTTATACTAAAAGAATTCGTTCATTCTGATAATGAGGTCAACTCATGAACAAGGGCAGATATTTCTACATTTTACCCCATCCCGTAAAAAAAAAGGCAAGCCCTCACGGCTTCGAGGACTTGCCCAGTGACATATCTTTAAATTCAGTCGGCGTAAGGCCTGTCTGCTTCTTGAAAACTTCACTGAAATATCGCCTATGCTCATAGCCGAGCTGCTGCGCGATTTCTTGCACTTGGTAGTCTTCAATGAGCATTGATTTGGCCCGTTCTATCTTCGCTATGGTAACGAACTGCTGAAAGGCAGTTCCGGTTACCTTCTTGAACAAATTCGAATAGTAACCCCAGCTTAGGTTAGCCTGCTTCGCGCAATGCTCCAAGGTCAAATCCAAATGGAGATTCGATTTGATGTACTCCGCAGAGCGGTAGATGATTTTCTGCGACTCGCTTGCTCGCTCCTGATTAATCATGCGGCAGCCCATATCGCACAATTGAACGAACCATTCTCGATACTCTTGCAGATCCGCACCGCTCTCACCTCTAATTTCATGGACTTTCGACTCGAAATCAACCATGCTCGCCCGGGGAAACTTTTCCAAAAGAACTCGCAGCATCCGTAACACGAGTCCTTGCAGCAAACGTTCGACGACGCCCGGCTCAGGCAACACAGACGCCTTGCCCATCTCGTTGAAAATGCCCATCGCCCATTCCACACATTTATCCAGATTACCTGAACGGAAAGCGAACAGAAACTCATTCTCGCTATCCTCGGTATAAATCCACTCCACGGGGAGATCTGGCGAATCAGCGTTGTAACTGAACGCACCATTGCCGCCTGTATAGAAGTGATAAGACAATGCACTTAACGACTGTTGATAGCTTTTCGGAAGCTCTTGTACCGCACTCACTCTTTGACCAATGCCAATTGAAATAGTGAACTTGGTGTGTCTCGCGATATTTGCACAGCAGTGATCCGCAATTTCAACCAGAGGCTCATCTGACTCCATATTCAAAATGCAAATATACCGATTAAACGCTTCCCTGAAAACGACAGCCGTCGTGTAGAAGGAAATCGTTTCCTCCACGATATTTTGCAGAGAGAACCGCGCAAGCTCAAGTTCCTTAACAGGGACCTCGCCGTACTTGTCCGTGAACTGATCAATCTGGATCGTCATCACCACAAAGGGAGGATTCAATTCATTAATGTCCAGGAAGTCTGATAATCTAGCTAATTCCGCTTCACTGGTTTGATGATGGACGAGCAGAGATAAGTATTCCTGCCGCAGGGCTGGCATACTTTCTTTGATCTTCTTCTGAAGCCCAAGCACGTGCGTACGGCTAAGATTTTCCTGCTCCCACACTTCTTTGGCTTTCACGACAGCTTTCACGATTTGCTCAATAGAGAATGGTTTTTTCACATAATCAAGCGCGCCATATTGAATGGCTTTTTGTGCATAATCAAAATCCGTATAAGCACTTAAAATAATGACCTTGCTGTTAGGCAGCACCTCTAATATACTGCGTGTCATCTCTAATCCGTCCATCTTAGGCATCCGAATATCGGTTAGAATAAGATCCGGCAAGCTTTCACGAATGACAGACAACCCTTCCTCACCATTGGTTGCGCTTCCCACGATTTCGATGCCATGATCATGCCACGGGATCTTCTTCGTAATCATGTCCACAACGCTTCGGATATCATCAACGACACATAATTTAACCAGTCGGTTCATGTTCATGGAAATCCTCCTCTCCTTCATAGCTAGGGATCCATAATTCAATTCGTGCTCCACCTAAGTCGTTATTGGTGATCTCCATTCGCTGTTTATCGCCGAAGTAAAGCTGTAAACGGGTATAAATATTGCGCAGCGCGTAGCCATGCTTGGATGTTGTCGGGTGAACAATGCCCTGAAGGAGCTTCTCAGGTACTAGTCCATGCCCATTGTCTTCCACCGTTATATGCAGCCAGTCCCCTTCGGCATGAGCGCTAATCAGAATGTCCCCACCCGAAGTCATATCTTTAAATCCGTGTAAAATACAGTTTTCAACTAGCGGTTGAATCATAATCTTAGGTACCAAGCATGTGAGCAGCTCCGGCTCCACCTTGAATTCGCATACGAACAAATTCTCATAGGACCTTTGCTGAATGGCCAAATATTGACGAACATGCTCCAATTCATCACCCAGTGTAATCAGATCGCGCCCGCCGCTAAGGCTTAATTGGAACATTTGCGATAGAGCCAGGATCATTTCGTTCACGTCGTCGTTTTCGCCCAAAACCGATTTACAGTAAATGGTATTCAACGTATTATAGAAAAAATGAGGATCCATCTGGGCCGACAGTGCCTTAATTTCAGCCTTCCGTTTATCACGCTCACGGTTCTTCACGTCTTCGATCAACTGCTTAATTTCATCCAGCATCCGGTTAAAACGAAATCCTACCTGGGATACCTCATCCTTATAAACGCTTTCAAAACGAACCGAAAGATCATTCTCTTCCACTCGCTTCATCAGCTTTTGAAGTCTATACAGCGGTTTTAAAAGTAGATAGGTTAAATTATTCGTTATGAAAAGGGATAATATAATAAAGCCGATAATCACATAAGTGGTTGCTCTTTTAATCCCATTTAACTTGGCCAATAAATCATCCTTCGCTTGAACACTGACAATCATCCAATCGTCCTTTACATCCAGTCGCGAATAGTTAACTAAGTAGTCCTTTTTATCGTTCGTGTAGAAAAAAGAGCCTTTCATTTGATCACTCAATCGCTCAAAAAATGCGGGCTTTTGAATGAAATGGTCTTTACTCGTCCTATCCGCGTAATTCACATCTTCTCCTTTGGAATCAATGAAATAATATTGTTTATTTGTCTTGGTCAAGTTTTCCATAAAGAGATCACGCAGGTCATCTTCTTTTACATTTACTACGACGTATACATTGGTAGGTTCATAAACCAGAAAAGAGTCCTCGCCTACGCCTTCTGTAACGAGCGATATCACCCTTTGCTTGCCTGTAAAAAATGGATCGACATGCCCTTGACTCCAGAAACCACGATTCAATTGCTTGAAGTGCTCATACATCTCCGATTTATAAAATGAATTCGCCGTGTTCCGCACACTGGAGGTTGGATAAAAATCCCCGATCGGTGTGGCGATCAGAATGCTATCAATCATCGAATCGTTGAATTTCACTTGGGAAAAGACATACTGCAATGAGGTCAATGACTTGTAGTAGCTAGATCTATCATTAGCTTGTACATCCTTCATTAATTGCTTGAAGGCATCACTGAACATCAACGCTCTTATGGCAATACCAATGTTCTTCAACCGTTCATTCACGATTTGCGCCGATTGATTAACGGTATCTTGACTAGACTGCATGGCATTACGCTGAATCTCCTTGGAAGCTATCAAATATGCAATACTGCCCGTTGCCATCAGACCCAAGGTGATCAGAACGACAAAGGTCAGCCATATTCTTTGTTTTAAAGAGAACGAATGGAATATTTTTTGAATTGGCGACCACATGCGAGACTTGTTCATGGGTGTCTCCATCACCTTTCGTGTTACGAGAATACGGACTTCATCTATTTTATTATAGTATAGTACGCTTATTTTCGACATGAGGGAAAATCATGATAGAGGGCAGCTTTTTCAATATGCAGAAGAAAACATGCGATTCCTCATATACGAACAAATGTTCTTTATTTTTCATCGGAATTATGGTAATAATAAGAGGTAAACTATTTTAGTATGAAATCCAAGGAGGCATTTATAATGACAGTAAGATTAACCCCCTATCTAGTAATGGAAGGCAATGCGAAGGAAGCTATTCAATTTTACGAAAAAGCATTAGGTGCACAAGTTCTTTTTTCTCAATCTTTCGGTGAGATGCCAGCGAACCCTGATTTTCCTTTACCATCAGAAGCTATGGAACTCGTCGGACACGCGATGCTGCAAGTTGGTGAATCCAGCCTGATGCTATCCGACACATTTCCGGGCCAAACCGTTCAAAAGGGAGAAAACGTAACCATCTGTATTACAGCAAAAGACGTGGAGAAATCAAAGCAGTTTTATGAAGCTTTGAAGCAAGGCGGTCGAGTAATCATGGAGCTCCAAGAGACTCATTTTAGCCCTGCGTATGGACAAGTTACCGACAAGTTCGGCGTATCTTTCCAAATTTTCACTGAAGGAACATCTATGAATTAAGGTTATTAGCTCAAAACGGCCCTGTTCGCATCCACTGCGACAGAGCCGTTTTATGTTTAGGAGTACCAATAAAGCGCATACTCGGTCATCACGGATGCATGCCCCATTTGACGCAGCATAGCCGTAATATTACCGCGGTGATAGGTTGCGTGATTGACGACCTGCAGAACCATTTCAGATAAGCTGGTATCACGCGGTCTCGTATAAGGATTATCGAGCATAATCCTCTTCTCCATATCTTCCTGTTGGTTCAAAAGCGTCTTAAACTGTTCTGATATCTGGACGTACATCTTCTCCATTTCCTCGATGCCTTTCGTCTCCACGCCAGCAGTCAATTGGGCTGAATCGGCCATTGCTTCCTTCATGCTTTTACCGGAAATAATGTCTAACCAGCACGCATCCACCAAGTAAATATGAGCGATCGCCTTCGATATCGTAGAAAAAACGCTTTGAATCTCTTTATTGTATACGTCCTGTGGAAGTTCTTTTAATCGATTCAGCATGGTTTGGTTCGCCCATACGTGGTAATCGTACATTTGTAGTGCAGGATGAGTCATAGATATCGTCTCCTTTTTCACTGTTCTTACGTCATTTCAAGTGTTACCTTAATCATACAGCAAATACCCTGACAGCATTATGTCAGGGTATAACTAATAAAAACCCCATGTAGGGGGTTTTCTCATACAGTCAAAGCGCTTGATCTTCGGTTCACATTTGTTCGCGTTCGCGTTCGCGTTCGCGTTGTTCCTGATCCATTCGAAACCAATCCCAACCACATACAAAGATGATAATCAAAAACAGAATAATGCCTAACGCATTCCACCAACCGCTGTCCAGAATATCTGGAAAAGCACCAGTTCCAAGAATCAATACCGGGATGAGCCACACTACATTTCTCTTCTTTAAACGAATCGCCTTTAGTCTAAGCAAGTTGTATTATCCCCTATATGGTAAGTAATATGGTTTGATCCTCGTATAGCCTTCGAACCGATATAACTCTTTATGACCGTCTTCTTAGTCAGAACGCTCATCCAATATGTGGAAGTAATCCTCAAGCTCCTAACTCACTCCATTTTACTCAAAAAACCTCGGACAATCCTTACATATTCATGGGTTTCTTCTAAGTAACTCACATGAGAACTATGTTCGAAGACTTGGAGCTCAGATGCCGGGACGAGAGATTGATAATACTGAGTCGACTCTGGAGACGCTTCATCATAACGTCCACAAACGAAGAGCGTGGGGATTTGGATTTCATGAAGCTGAGGCGTGCAATCGTATGTTTTCAGGTTGCCTTGCGGACTGAATTCAGAAGGTCCCCACATCGTCATATACACATCCTTATTTGCTTTTGCACGGCTCTCAGCGATGATTGACGGCAGAGGGTCCAATCTGCACACATGCCTCTTGTAGTATTCTTCCATGGCTGTCTGATACTCTGCTGAATCGGTTGTACCTTGTTCTTCATTACGCGTGATCGTAAGTTGAACATCCTCGGGCAAATTAGCCAAGAAATGGTCCGCGTCTTTTTTCCAACGCTCCGCACTGAGACATGGACTTGATAAAATGACGCTGCGGACACCCGAAGGCTTGCGGTCTATTAAGTAAGATGCTGCCAGCATGGTTCCCCACGAATGGCCCAAAAGATGAACCTCTTTCAAATCGAGTGCTTCCCTGATAGCTATTAACTCATCTATAAACCGTTCCGTTCTCCACAATAATGGATCCGTTGGTCTATCTGAATTCCCAGAACCAAGCTGATCATAGAAAATGACAGGTCTCTCGTCAGCCAAGACGTGAAGAACAGATTTTAGCGGATCATGTGTATTACCAGGTCCACCGTGTAGGACAACTAGAGGCGTTTTATTTCCATCACCAATTCGCGTATACCAAACCCGTCCACCAGGAACCTCAATATAGCCTTCAATTTGTTTCAAAATACTTGCCTCCAGTGAGTGATTGATTACTACCATTCATATAAAAAGCCAGAATCAGCTTATTCATCCACAAGCATTAATTCTGGAACAGACAGCGCCATTGAAATATTGCACAACATCCCTCTAGCAAGAAAAATCATGGTTCTCTCATAAGGTTTTTCAAAACCTGACCGCTTAAAAGCTTCTAGCACCACCTGGTGAACATCCCGAAATCCCTTCTGCATAACCTCTGCGATCATATCCTCTTTAATCGTTTGAGCTTGCATTTGCAGCAGTGTTTCATTTTGGTAAGATTTCATAATATGAATATAAGCATCAACCAGTTCTTTCTCAAGCTGATCAGGAGCAACGGTCTCAATGACCGCGCGGAAAGCCTCAAGAATTCGTGTCCAAGACACTTCGAGCGCTTCTTGCAGCAGTGCTTCTTTCGTTGAAAAAAACCGGAAAACATAAGGCTGAGAAATTTGTGCGCGTTCTGCAACTTTTGCTGTCGTTGCACGGTAATAGCCGATTTCAGCAAAAACTTCGATTGCCGCGGATACAATATCTACTCGCCGATTGACTGAAGTTGGAGAATTCTTTGTCATCATTCATTCCACCTTTAAGTTATACACATTAGTGATTGATCAATTACTAACTTTTATATTAACTTATCGGAAGTTAATTTGCAATATTTCATTTCGGGAGTAAGGCCAATCATCGCTTTACTTCATAGTAGAAATCGGGATTTGAAAATATATAATCAAAAACACACTAGTCACAAGACAGAACAGCCATGCCCACAATGGTTTTGTATCATGCAACCGTAACCCCAAAAACATGAAAATCCAGACGAGAATGGACCAACCGAAATTCCAACCATTATGGTAGGACAAAAGCTTTACATAAAGAAATATACTTTCGATTAACACGAAAGAACCGACCCAAACGGAAATATAAACGAATTGCTTAAGCAATCGCGTATTTCTTGGATAGTGTGAAAGATACAGTAATACGATTGCTGGGAAGTTGGTAATTGCAATTAAAAAATCAGCTACTGTATGGTTAGGCGTTAAAAAAGCCTTATGAAAATACCATAAGGAGTGATTATACACTAAAATACTTATCATAAAATTAACACATATGGTAAAAATGATGGACGAGTAATACTTCCTCCAATTTCGCCAATCCCCGAAACGGCATGCAGCAATAAGGCAGAAAAACGAAAAAACTAAAGGTAAATTCGGAGCAACAACAGCTACTGCTTTCCCCATCTAATGACTCCATTTCAAAAGAAACAATTGATTATTTAAATATGATTTCCATAATTAGAAAAAAAATAAGTTCTCGGCTTACACAAAAATGGAGAGCCAACTTAAGTTGGTTCCCCATTTTATTAGTAATCCAGTTATTTGGCTCTCATACGATTGTTCCTTGGATTGTGTTCAACTTCCGCAAGTCCTAGTTCCTCCATGAGTGGAGGTACATACATGCCAAATCGACCACGATAACCTTTTTTCAAGCCATACCAACCACCAACCGGATTTTCTGGTGAACGGCCCCATGCTTCAACTGTGCCTTCTTTTGCAGGTTTCTGCTCATCTGCACTGCCTAATTCCATCCAGTCACCATGCTGTTTGAGCATGGCATATAAGTCATCCACACAACGATAGTCATAATGCAAAACAGTTTTACCTACCGTGCAAACGATAATCGCTTTTCCATCTTTTTCGTCCTTGTACATTTCATATTCAGATGTTTGAGGAGGCGTTTTTAATTTCCAAGGATTTTCTTTGGTTCCCATTACAGTTGACATCTTAATTCTCCTTTGGGTTATCATTACTGCACTGAACACAATATAACATAACACCTCGTCCTACAAAATAGTGCTGCACCACAAAGAGGCAAGTTGCAAAAGCAACCTGCCTCTAATCATTTAGATATTAAAACATTTGTTCATTAGACAAGAGGTGCTTGAATCAATGTAGCGAAATTAAATTGGTGCACATGACCGTCATTTAATGTGGTTTGGCCTGTAACAAAATGTACGTGTTTGCCATTTCCAACTGAAATAGCAGGTCCCGTTCTAATCTTTTTCAGATTATGAAAATGGTTTAAGAAATCAGTTTTCGAGAGATCAATTTCGTGGACATGACTTTTTCCTACCCGAATTGCTTGCCCTGTAACACCAGCAAAGCGATGGTTATGTCGATCAGCGCCTTCTTCAGCCAGTTTCGTACTACCTTCAAATTCATGAACGTGCCTCTGGGTTAATTGCGTTGTTTTTTTCTTTATTGTACCCTTTTTCTTCTGCATCCGCTGCATGCCTCCTTATGATGATGTGACATCACAACATCCTATTAAGGGAAACAGATATAAGTGCTGGGTAATAATTTATTTTGCGGACTTTCCGGATGAATGAATCCATATTCTCGATTAAAAGATGTTGTAAAATGTGCAACAATCGCTGCCTAGATCCCGCCTCTCTCCCTTCGTTGTTGCATAATGTACAACAATTGAGCAGCAGCCCCATAGCCATTTAGTATTTAATCGAAACCGTACCTTTACTCACAGAAGGGATCCCCATACGCATCTCAAAGAATCCAATTCCTGAAAATGGCCTATCGATGATAGACTTCAAATGGTATAATAACCCTCGTACAACTGAACTTAGGTGGTCGGCATCCTCCAGAAAGGAGGTAATGCCTATGTCATTTTCATTTCATGAGTTGATACTGTTCGGGATGTTTATTCTCGCGCTGTTGACATATATGAAAAGAAAATAACCCCACTCAGGTTAGCGCCGTAGGGTAGGGGTTATTCATTCCGGTATCTCACTCGGAGTGTCTCCACCCAAGTGTTGTGCAGGAGACGGACCGCGAATCCGTCTCTTTGTTATTTTTACTCTAACATATCCCAAACATACCCGCAAATTATTTTCGATCTAATCGATTTCTTTATTTCTTTAATCAAAATCGTACCTTTGCTCACGGAAGGGATCTCCATACATATGGTACCCATTCCGCTCCCAAAAGCCCGGCTTATCCTTCGGCATAAACTCGATGCCGCGCAGCCACTTCGCGCTTTTCCAGAAGTAAAGATGCGGCACGACCATGCGAACCGGAGCCCCGTGGTCAGGTGTCAGCAGTTCACCATTGTGTCTGATGCCCAGAAAAGACGTTTCACGGAGGAAGTCCTCAAGCGGAAGATTCGTCGTCCAACCATGCTCAGCATGCAGCATGACATGGGTTGCTTCTGGCTTCAGCTTCACTTTGCTCATAAGCTCAGAAACAGCAATGCCTTCCCACACATTGTCCAGCTTGGACCATGTGGTTACGCAGTGAATATCGTTTGAAAACTCTTTGCGCGGAAGAGCCATGAAGTCTTTGTATGAGATCTGGAACTCCTCCTCAACCAAGCCAAAGACACGCAGATTCCATTTGCTCATATCATTATAATAAGGCACGGACCCGTAATGAAGCACAGGCCAGCCTTGTGTCAGCGTTTGGCCAGGGGGAACACGATCATTCTGCTCCTGTGGCTTTTGCCCAAATAACATGAGAAAACCTCCATCCTAAAAACTACTAGTCGTTACCGATGTAAGATGCATATTCAGCTGGAGTAAGTAAGCCTTCCAAAGCTTCAGCACCTGTAACTTCGACTTCAACCATCCAACCCTCACTGAATGGTGCACTGTTCACCAACTCAGGTGAACCTTCCAGTGAACTATTTACTGCAGTTACTTTGCCCGAAACAGGCGAGAAAATATCCGAAACCGTTTTAACCGATTCCACACTGCCAATGCTTTCATTCGCGGTAACGGATGTTCCGACTTTAGGAAGCTCCACAAACACAATATCCCCCAATTGATCTTGGGCAAAATCAGTAATGCCTACGCGAACCACTGTATCCGACAGCTTCTCTACCCACTCATGCTCTTTGGTGTAAAACAAATTGGCTTGTACTTCACTCATCGATTAACGCCTCGCTTACCAGCAAATTTTGCTTTTAGCTTAATCTAATGGGAACATCAAAGTCAAGGTGGTCGCAGTAAATTTTACCAACACAGCAGGACTAAGACGGCAAGTCTCACTTTACAAAAGTTGCAGTTGACAATTCACACCAATTTGGGCACATAATAATACTATAAAACAAATTGAATATTGGCGAATGATGGTATAGGGAGAGACCGTAGGGCAAGCTCGCGGCGCCGAAGGAGTAAGCCCCAAGTGGTGAATCTCTCAGGCAAAAGGACCTGTATCGGACGCAACTCTGGAGAGCTTCGAATTTCCGCGAACAGCGGGAAAACGGACACCCAAGGGGAAACTTGACGGACATGAAGTTCGCGCGAGGTAACTCTCAGGTAAAAAGGACAGGGCAAAAGGTATGTTTGTGTTGCATACTTTTTGCTCTTTTTTGCATTTTCTGGCTTATATTTCGGGCAAAATAGCAATGTCAACAATCGAAGGTGAGGTTACGAGCATGCTAAAACGAACACCGCTCTTCCCGATTTATGCGGAGCATGGAGCGCGAGTCATTGATTTTGGAGGCTGGGAGCTGCCCGTGCAATTCGCCGGTATTCAAAAAGAGCACGACGCCGTTAGGCAGCAGGCCGGGCTTTTTGACGTGTCCCATATGGGGGAAGTCCGAGTAAGCGGAGAAGACGCCCTCCCTTTTCTGCAAAAAATAACAACGAACGATGTGTCTAAGCTGGAAGCAGGTCAATGCCAATATAGCCTTATGTGTTATCCGACTGGTGGCGTTGTAGACGATCTTCTCGTTTACAAGCTAGGTGATAACAACTACATGCTGGTGATCAATGCATCGAACATCGATAAAGATGTGGAATGGATGCAGCAGAATCTCACAGGTCGTGTGGACTTAGTCAACATTTCTGAGGAAACGGCAATGCTCGCGCTGCAGGGACCGCATGCGGAACTGATTTTAGCTAAACTTACAGACGCGCCTATCCAATCTTTGAAAACGTTTCGCTTTCTTCCTGAGGCGGATGTTGCTGGGATTAAAGCACTCCTATCGCGTACCGGGTACACAGGGGAAGATGGCTTTGAGCTCTATGTGGATCAAAAAGATGCTGTAAAGCTGTGGAAGTTGCTGATAGAAGCAGGTCAAGAGCATGGTCTCGTACCAGCTGGCTTAGGCGCTCGCGATACCTTGCGTTTTGAAGCTCGTCTCCCGCTTTACGGGCAAGAGCTTTCCAAGGATATTACGCCGTTAGAGGCCGGACTTTCGTTTTTTGTGAAGTTGGATAAGGGAGATTTCATAGGTCGTGACGTGATCGCTGGTCAAAAGACAAACGGTACACCTCGCAAGCTCGTTGGCATCGAAATGGTCGAACGCGGTATTCCGCGTCCGCATTATGCCGTTTTCAATACGGATGGTACACAGATCGGTGAAGTCACAACAGGGACGCAATCTCCTACCTTCAAAACGAATGTGGGCTTGGCTTTAATCGATTCCGCTTACAGTGCGCTGGGCACGGAATTATTTGTGGAAATTCGAGGGGCTCAGGTCAAAGCTAAAGTCGTTGCCACCCCTTTTTACAAAAGAAAACCGTAAGCCATTCGTCTCAAGAAAGGAGCAAGCCGTCATCATGAAGCACCGCTATTTGCCCATTACGGAACAGGATCAGAAAGAAATGCTGGAGACCATCGGCATCTCATCCATGGAGGAGATGTTTCAAGATATACCACAGCAGGTTCGCTTTCAAGGCGAACTGAACGTATCGAAGGCCCTGGATGAGCAAGGGCTGCTGCGCTATATGCGCGGTCTGGCGAGCCGCAACGCCGACTTTGACCGCTATGCCAGCTTCCTCGGCGCTGGCATCTACGATCATCACCTTCCGGTGGTGATCAATCATGTCATCTCGCGCTCAGAGTTCTACACAGCGTATACGCCCTATCAACCGGAAATCAGCCAAGGCGAACTGCAGGCGATTTTCGAGTTTCAGTCGTACATCTGTGAGCTCACCGGCATGGCCGTAGCGAACGCCTCGATGTACGATGGCGCAACGGCGCTGGCCGAAGCCGGCGCCCTGGCTAGCGGAGCGACAAAGCGCAGCCGTCTGCTCGTCTCTAGAGCGGTGCACCCTGAGGCGCGCGCTATTCTGCGCACGACCGCCCGCGGGCTGAACTTGGAAGTGGTCGAGATCGGCCTCACGCCAGAGGGCGTGACCGACTTTGAAGACCTCACTTCCAAGCTCAGCGACGACGCGGCTGCCGTCATCCTCCAATCGCCGAATTTCTTCGGCTGCTTGGAGGATATCGGGGCCGCAGAGCCCCTCGCGCACGGCGCGGGCGCACTGCTCGTCGTGAGCGCGAATCCGCTCACGCTCGGGCTGCTCGAGGCGCCGGGCAAGCTCGGCGCTGACATCGTCGTCGGCGACTGCCAGCCGCTCGGCATCCCAGCTGCGCTGGGCGGGCCGACGTGTGGCTACTTCGCCGTCGCCGAGAGCTGGATGCGCCGCATGCCTGGGCGCATCGTGGGCCAAACCGTTGACCGCGATGGCAAACGCGGTTTCGTCCTTACGCTCCAAGCGCGGGAGCAGCACATTCGACGTGAGAAAGCCACGTCGAATATCTGCTCCAACCAAGCGCTTCTCGCGCTTTGCGCATCCGTGTACTTGTCCACGATGGGCAAGCAGGGCATCCAAGACGTTGGCAAGCTCAACGTCCAGAAAGCCCACTACGCGGCGAACCGCCTAGCCGCGTCTACTAAATTCTCGCTGCCATTCGCAGGCAGCTTCTTCAATGAATTTGCCGTCAAACTGCCGGACGGCACGAACGTGCAGGAGCTGAACAGTAAGCTCCTGCAGAAGAACATCATCGGCGGCTACGACCTCGGCCGCGACTACCCCGAGCTCGCCGGCCATATGCTTATTGCCGTCACAGAGCAAAGAACGCGCGAAGATATAGATGCCTTCGCAGCTGATCTGGAGGAACTCGTATGAGCGAAAACAACGTGAACGTGAAATCAGACGGCAAAGCGCTCATCTTTGAAATGAGCCACCCAGGTCGTGTCGCCTATTCACTGCCTGAATCAGATGTGCCAGAAGTCAATTTGAACGATCTCCTGCCAGGCAAGTTTAGGCGTCAGAACGAACCCGATCTGCCGGAAGTGTATGAAGTAGACGTCATCCGTCACTATACGGCTCTTTCGCGTCGCAACTTCGGTATCGACAACGGCTTCTATCCACTCGGCTCGTGTACGATGAAATATAACCCAAAAATCAACGAAGACGTAGCCCGCTTCCCTGGCTTCGCCAAAATACATCCGTACCAACCGGAAGAATCGCTGCAAGGCGCAATGGAGCTGCTCTACAATCTCCAAAATGACCTTGAAGCCCTCACCGGCATGGACCGTGTAACCCTGCAGCCGGCGGCTGGCGCTCATGGCGAGTGGACCGGACTGATGATGATCCGTTCCTACCACGAGAGTCGCGGCGAGAAGCGGACCAAAGTCATCTGTCCCGACTCCGCGCACGGCACTAATCCTGCCAGCGCGACGGTTGCCGGTTTCGAAACGATAACCATCAAATCCAACGAGCGCGGCCTCGTGAATCTCGATGAGCTTCGCAAAGCAGTTGGTCCAGATACCGCGGCGTTAATGCTAACGAATCCGAATACACTTGGCTTGTTCGAAGAACAAATCGTGGAGATCGCTGAGATCGTGCATGCCGCAGGCGGACTGCTCTATTATGACGGCGCTAATGCCAACGCCATTATGGGTATCACTCGCCCCGGCGATATGGGCTTCGACGTCGTTCATCTCAATCTTCACAAAACCATGAGTACTCCGCACGGCGGAGGTGGACCTGGAGCAGGCCCCGTTGGCGTCAAAGAAAAGCTGATCCCTTTCTTACCCACTCCACTCGTTGCGAAACGGGAAGACGGCAGCTTTTATTTCGACTACAACTATCCGCAAACGATCGGCCGCGTCAAAGGCTTCTACGGCAACTTTGGCATCCTCGTCCGCGCGTACACCTATATTCGTACACTCGGTCCAGAAGGCTTACGTAAAGTATCCGAGTATGCTGTCTTAAATGCGAATTATATGCTTGCTAGACTGACACCATACTTTGATGTGCCTCACCCTCGTTTTTGTAAGCACGAATTCGTGCTTTCCGGCAACCGCCAGAAGAAGCTCGGTGTACGCACACTCGACATTGCCAAAAGATTGCTCGATTTCGGCTACCACCCGCCGACCATCTACTTCCCGCTTAGCGTTGAAGAATGTATCATGATTGAGCCAACAGAAACCGAAAGCAAACAAACCTTAGACGAATTCATTGATACAATGATCGCCATCTCCAAAGAAGTCGAAGAAAACCCGGAGCTCGTCAAAAACGCTCCCTATACTACCGTCGTCAGCCGTATGGACGAAGCGCTTGCTGCTCGCAAGCCTGTCCTGAACTGTACTTGCGGATAAATAACCAAGATAAACAAGCCCGCCATTCAAGCTGTTTCAGCTGAAGTGGCGGGTTTGTTTTATCTTCCTATTTGCACTATCCCTTTTACTCAGAAAGGAAGAGTAATTGGATTAGCAGTGCTATATAATTGATGTATATAGTTCGTTGTCGTCGGGGCGGGGCGTTATCATATCTTTCTGAAATGATTTTAGTTTAATTCCCTTGATTTCAACTAACTTTTCTTGTCTCCTCTCTTTCACATTCAGTTCTTTCAGAAACATATTCTGAGCAGTCTACAAAATTGCCTCTGAAGCTTCCTCTACATGAACTAAGGGGATAGTGCACATAGAAGCTCTCAATTAAGATGAACTCCCCCTCACCAAGCTTATCCTGAACCAAAGGGATAGTGCTCATAGAAGCTCTCAATTAAGATGAACTCCCTTCACCAAGCTTATCCTGATCCAAAGGGATAGTGCTCATAGAAGCTCTCAATTAAGATGAACTCCCTTCACCGAGCTTATCCTGAGCCAAAGGGATAGTGCCCATAGAAACTCTCACTTAAGACTAACTCCCCTCATCAAGCTTACCCTGAACCAAAGGGATAGTGCCTGTAAAGTTAATCATATAGAAATGCCAGTATCGAACGGATTCACTTATACAAGCATGATCCATGAGTATTTTGCATATAACGTACGACAGTGAACGGTCGCAATAGGAACGCGGCAGAACTGTTATTTCGTTGCATACGGATTATTTTAGAGGAGCGTTTTTATGACTAAACCATGGTTTTATCGGCTTCTGTTTTCCTATTTGCCTGTATTTTTCATGATCACTTCCGTGCTCATTGTGCTTATTATTCTTTCGATCAGCCAATTGTCCAAAAAAGAAGCTGAAAATGCAAACAAAACGTATGCTTTGCATATCATGCAGTCGGTTGATTATGCCTTGAAGACGATAGACGAATATGTGATCAAGGAACTGCAGACAAATAATCGGATTGACCAGTTTTTTGACAACAAATTTGAGGGAAACCCCTATTACTCCGCTTATGAAGTCACAGAATTGATTCGTGGGATGATGAATTACAACAAGTTTATTGATTCAGTTTACTTTTACCGGGTTTCTGATCAAATGGTCATTAGTCCAAACACGATGATAACGGCAGACCGTTTCGGCGATAAAATGTTTATAGAAGAGATAATGAAGAACCCTTCTCAGTATCAGCTGACGAATCAGAGGGTATTTAAAGAATTTGCTGAGATGGATCAGCGTAAAGTCGTCATTTCTTTAGTACGAAAGATTCCTCTGTTATCCGGGCAAAAAGGCATCGTTGTTGTCAATATCAGTATGGATTCTATTGCAAGTATGGTCGGTGATATGTCCAATTCAAAGATCAGCTTCATCGAAGTATACGATCCCGAAGGCAAACAGCTGATGGCATCTGGAAACGCAGATGGAGCAGTAGGATCTAGGAAAAGAGGGTCCGAGCTTACCCGAATCCATTCCAGTTATACAAACTGGGAATACCGAAGCGGTCTCAACGATGACTATTTATTTACTTTCACCTCAGTATTCTCTTATGTATGGATCGGATTAGGACTAGTTATGGTTGTCCTTGGCGGGGTCTGGATGACCTATGTGACACATCGCAATTATCGGCCGATTAAGTTGATTATGTCCCGTATCCATGCTTATTCCGAACTGAAGTCGATGGGCGTCGAGGGCAAGAAACAAGACGAATTCCAGTATATTGATCGAGCCATAGGCAATCTCATGGAGTTATCCAGCCGCTATGAGAAGCAGCATGAGGAAGATATCGTATTTCGGCGGCGGCACTTTTTCAAAGAATGGCTGGAAGGCAGCCGGGCAGTCGATTATGAAGACTGGAAAGCCGAGATGAATCGGCTGCAATTGCCTTCTGGCTTTGGTCAGCTTGCTGCAGCAGTCATCGAGATGGATAAGTATATGGAAGTATGCAGAATGTTCTCTCAAAAGGATCAAGAGCTGCTGAAATTTGTACTAAGTCGTGTCGTTTATGAAACTGCTGAACCGCTTGGCCTGACTGTATGGGCGGAATGGACGGCTACACATAGGCTTAGTGTTGTAATATTTGCCGATGAGAATGTCAAAAACAGCGAGAAGCTCGCAGCCAATCTATGCGAAAATGTTCGCTCCTGGGTCGAACAGCATCTGCATTTTCGCATTACGCTTGGTGTCGGGCATGTGGTTGGACAAGTACAAGAGCTAGTTCATTCCTATGAAGCTGCCGTCCATGTTCTTCGCTTTAAATCGACCTTAGGAACGAATCGAGTCCTGTATCATTGGGAATCCGAAGCTTCCGCAGAGAAGGAAATGTATAAGCACTTGCCTCTGGTCAAATCACTGGCTCAGTCGTTTCGCTTGGGGGACAAGGAGTGGAAACCCGCCTTGGAGCAAATTTTCACCGAATTAAAAGTCGGGTTATTCTCATACGATGAGATCCGCAATCTCATGAATTATCTGGTTTATCATTTACACCGGGAGATGATGGAGCTCTCAGTCGAGCTGCAGGAGTTATGGCAAATTGCGCTGCCCCAGCTGAACGACGTCATTGAACAGTTCGATACGATCGAAGAATTATATGCAGCGTGGTTTCACTTGTTAGAAGAAGTATCGCAGCGGATGGCTGGTATTCGTGAAGACAGAAGCACACATGCCGTCATGAACCAGATTCGCACTTACGTGGAGACCCATTATGCAGATCCTGAGTTATCGCTTACCTCGTTAAGCGAGCAGTTTCAGCTTCATGCCTCGCACATCAGCCGTGCATTTAAAGAGGAGTTTGGCGAAAAATTCGTTGATTATCTCGTTAAGATCCGGATGGAACAAGCGAAAAAGCTGCTCCAGAGCAGCCGTGACTCCGTCCAGGACATCGGGAGCATGGTTGGATACACGCATGCTATATCGTTTATACGCGCCTTCAAGAAGTATACCGGCGTCACGCCCGGCGATTACCGGAAGCAAGAGTAATCATGCCATTTTTCAAGAAAAGTATATTGTTAATTGATGTTTATTCACTTCTGCATCAAATCCGCTAAAGCCTTGTACAGCAAGGGGTTTCAAAAGAGTTTATTCGCTAATTCATGTATATTGAGAAGAATTGCACCTCTGAGGTACATTGATTCCATCGACGGCAAGGGAGCAAAAGATGGATCAACTTTTACACTAAAGGAGGTGACACACGATGCCACATACACCGCTAGACAACATTCAATCAGCCCCCATGATTACTACACGAAGAATTACCCACCATGCCGCCAAGTCGCTGCAGCCCCGTCGTCGTTTCAAGCAAAATATGCCGCTGTTGATTATGTTTGTACCGGTTATCGCTTACTTTATTATCTTCAGATATTTTCCAATATTAGGGAATGTAATTGCCTTCAAGAACTATAACTTGATGGATGGCATATGGGGAAGCCCATGGGTTGGCCTAAAGTATTTCAAGGCACTTTTCACCCAACCCCAGACGCTGACCATCATCCGCAACACCGTCACATTGAGCTTATTAAGCATTGTAGCAGGATTTCCATTTCCGATTATCATTGCCATCCTACTGAATGAAGTTCGCGCCATGCGGTTCAAAAGGATTGTACAGACGCTAATCTATGTTCCTCACTTCTTCTCATGGGTCATTGTCGGAGGCATTGTCGTTACGATATTCTCTCAACAATCCGGTATCGTTAACAAGCTGTTGGAGCTATGGACGGGTCACACTACTGCCTTCTTGTATCAGGAGCATAGCTGGATAGCTATCTTCCTTGGATCTGGGATTTGGAAGGAAGCTGGATGGGGAGCAATCATATATCTGGCGGCTCTTACCTCGATCGATACGCATCTGTATGAAGCTGCCAGCATTGACGGTGCGTCCAAATGGAAGCAGATTTGGCATGTCACGCTGCCCGGTATTCGCAGCACGATTATTCTTATGCTGATTCTGAGTATGGGTAATGTCATGGAAGTCGGGTTTGACCATGTGTACACGCTTCAAAATGCAGCCGTTTCGGATGTCTCGAATGTCATCAGCACCTATATCTTTATCGTGGGTGTCCAGGGAGGACAGTTCAGTTTAACAACGGCGGTCGGGTTGTTTGAATCTCTGGTCGGCTTCTTCTTCGTCGTCCTTGCGAATCAACTTGCCCGTAAATTCGATCAAGGACTGTGGTAAGAAAGGAGCCTCCCCATCATGAAACCAACATGGGATGAGAAAATCTTTTACACAATCAATTATATGTTCCTTGGCCTTGCAGCTCTAAGCTGCGTTCTTCCCTTGATGCATATCATATCTTTATCCCTGAGCAGCTATCAGGCAATTGTATCGGGGCATGTAACCCTGTGGCCGCAAGGCTGGACTGTGGAAGCGTACAAAGCCTTATATGTTGGCACGAATATGGTCAAAGCCTTTCGTAATAGTGTCGTAATTACCGTCGTAGGCGTTGTGCTAAGCATGTGGTTTACGATCATGGCGGCTTATCCGTTAGCCAAGAAATATTTCTATGCGCGTCGCTTTTTTACACTGGCTATCGTATTTACCATGCTGTTCGGAACACCGTTAATTCCTCTGTTCCTGATCGTGAAAAGTCTCGGCTTACTGGATACTTACGGCGCCATATGGATGCCGGGTCTGATCAGTGCCTTCAATATGCTTGTGCTTCGGACCTTCTTTATGAATGTGCCTGAAGAGCTTGAAGAGGCAGCACGCATGGATGGCTGTGGAGAATGGAGACTTCTCACCCGGATTATTCTCCCGTTATCCATGCCAGTCTTGGCTACGTTGACTTTATTCTATGGCGTCGGATATTGGAATTCATTCTTACACGTACTTATGTTTATCAATGACAGCACACGAATGAATTTGGCGGTAATGATTCAACAGATGGTCGCCAGCCAATCGATTCTTCAAGAGCTTAATTCCGTGAGACCGGATGATTTGCAGCAAATGACACCAGAATCCATCAAAGCGGCCGGCGTGATCGTACTCATTGTGCCTATGCTGATCGTCTATCCTTTTTTGCAGAAGTATTTTGTTAAAGGGGTCATGATCGGCGCGATTAAAGGATAACACGAAGGACAACACAACCTAACTTGAGCTGTTTTAGGAAACGAATAATCTAAGGGGGGTATATCCATGTCTATGTTACACAGGGGTCATCGGAAAGCTCTACTATCCACACTAGCTTTAGTCGCAGTATTAGCAGGCTGCTCCACAGCCAAAGTCAACGATCCAGGGGCATCGTCAAGTCCGAATGCGACCCCAGCAGCCGAACCGGCTAAAAGAGGAGCGATTAACGTTTCCGTCTATGATCGGGGCAATGTTCCTCCGGAGGAAGGTAACTGGGATAAAAACCGTTGGGTGGAGTGGATCAACAAGAACGGTCCTGTCGATGTTAAATATACACCCGTTCCCCGCTGGGAATCGTTCCCGAAATTCAATGCTTTGCTTGCCTCTGGAAGCGCACCGGATTTGATTCTGGAGTATGACGCCAACTACAGGAACAGCTGGTATTCGCAAAAGCTGCTGATGCCAATTGATGAGATGGTTGACAAATACAGCACAAACTACAAGCAAATTCTAGAGAAATACCCACTGCTGCGCAAGATTGGAACGAAGGAAGACGGCAAACTATATGAAATCGGGCGTTTAAATGTTGTGGCCCCTCATCATCGTCTCTTAATCCGTGAGGATTGGCTCCAGAAGTTGAACCTCCCTGTTCCGACCACAACAGAAGAATTGTACAACGTAGCCAAAGCATTCGTGAACCAGGACCCGGACGGCAACGGTAAAAAGGATACGTTCGGTATCAACCTGAGTGGCGTCGGCTTCTCCGTGATCAGCCATATCTTCGGTCGTTCGATCGATTGGGCCGAACAGAACGGAAATTTCGTACATGATTGGGAACGTCTCCAGGCTTCCGTTGAATTCCAGAAGCGTTTGTTTGACGACGGATTAGTCGATAAGGATTTTCTCACAGATAAAAACGGACAAAAAGGTATTCAAGATTTTATGAATGGAAAATTAGGGATTTTCGCGATCGACAGTGCTTGGTTTACCATTTCGAACTATGAAACTTTGAAGAAGAACAACCCTACGGCTAAGGTCATTCCGATGGCTTTACCAAAGAGTCAATTCGGGCAGTTCAGCCCGATTATCAGCACACCTGTGCAAATGGTCGGTGTCGTTAATGCCAAAGCGAAAGATCCGAAAGCGATTATGCAATATATAGACTGGATGGTGGATCCCCAAAATGCAAGCTTGCTGAAAAACGGTATTGAGGGTACACATTCGCAAAAAGGCTCGAATGGCTGTTTGCAGCCTATCGATACAGAGAAAAATAAAAAAGAGCTGTACACCGACGATCTGAATATGATGAGATCCGATTTGCTGCTGGGCAAATGTGCGGAAGTTTATCTGGTGAACCTTCGCCCTGAAGTGCCTACTCAAAAAGAACTTCTCGATATCAACCTCAAATCCAAAGAAATCTACATTAATAAAGATCGTCCTATTCCTTCGCTCGGCTACGACTTCTTACCGGTCTTGCCTGATGATCTGCAAGCGATTGTCAAAAGCACAAGCAAATCCAACAATATCGATAAAGGCGATATTTGGTTGAAAGCTCTGGTAGGTGGCACTGGCTACACCGCACAGCAAGCTGTGAAGGATGCTAAGGATGTATGGGAAAAAGCAGGCGGCAAACAAGTCGACGATTATTACGCCAAATGGTATGAGAACAACAAAACCAAGGCATTTAGTATCGATGATCTGTACAAATTTGCTGAACAGTCTCAGAAAGAGTTGAAATAGAACTAAGGAGGAGCGGCGCTCCAAAGTTAGATGTATCGGAGCGCCGTCTACACATGACGTGGACCCCGGATAGGATTAGGGAATCCTATTGATAATCTCATTAACCTGGAGGTAATTATGAGATCCCTACACAAGTCAAAACTCTTTGTTTCAATCCTTCTGTCGGCAATCATTGTCTCACTGCTCCCGCTCTTTCCAGCGTATCGTGCTTTTGCTGCGGGAACAGGTATTACCCAAGACTATTGGAATAATATTCCTGGTGGGAAAGTAGAACAGATTCCATTAAAGACGCCTCCGTCGGGTTCGAGGTTACTCGCTAACTTCGAGACACCGAACAATACGGGGGATCTCTATGGTTCTCGCGTTTATGGTTTTCTGACGCCGCCAGTCAGCGGAGGCTATACCTTCTGGATTGCAGCGGATGACAGCTCTGAGCTATGGCTAAGTCCAGATGGTGATCCTGCGCACAAAGAGAAGATAGCATCTAATACTGTCTTCGCCAAGCCCAGAGAGTGGGGTAAATCCCCAACTCAGAAATCTGTGGTCATTCCGCTATCCAGCGGGAAAAGATATTACATCGAGGCGCTGCACAAAGAAAACACCTCTAATGACAATTTGGCTGTCGCCTGGCAAGGGCCGGGAATAGCCCAACAAGTGATTCCTGGCACTTACTTGACACCTTTTGTGCTGCCTGATGCGCCATCTAATCCCGTGCAGGACGACACAGCGAATACATTCGGGTGGACGCCCGTTTCTGGTTATCCGGATGTGGCAGCCTATGAATACAGCACAGATCGCGGTTACACGTGGCAAACCGTAACAACGAACCCGCTTCAACTGGACAATGTCAATTACACGGCGGGACAAATACAAGTTCGGTTGAAAGAAACGACAGCGCAGCCAGTCGGAAAAACCCTGTATTCAACCGCTTTTTACACGTTAACTACAGTGGAACAACCTGCGCCGGTTTATACAACGATTTGGAAAATCGGGCTTGATAATCAGCTGTCGACTGAATTTAGTGATTATAAATCAACACCCATTGAGTCCTTCAGCCTTCCTTCCGACTGGGCCACTCGCACAGATTGGAGTTCTGTATCTAAAGGACTGAAGCTTAGCCGCAACGGTTCTATGGTTATTACTTACAACTTGCCAGCGATCCCGGAGCATGGCGTGCAGTTCAGCTTCAGGAGCTTGGATGCGTATGTATCCGTTCCACAGTTAGCTGTATTTTCCAATGATACGATGGCCGGATTAATCCAGATTGTCGGCTTGAACGGCGGGAATACAACTCGGAAATTTAAAGAAACCTACGAGCTTTATATTCCTAAGGAAATGCTGAAAGTTGGATCTAATGAACTGAAGCTGTCTTTGGATCGAGGCTTGTATGCGGGAACTGAAGGTGATGAATATCATTGGTTTGAATGGGATTATGCGAAGCTTGAGGCTTTGGGGGCTCCAGCCGTGGAACCGATTCACGGGCGGTATACCCATCTGGGAACAGCGCTTGTCTCACATGTATTGAAAGATCGCGATCTGCAAACGATGGAAGTAACGAAGTGGCTGGGACTCGCATACAGCGGGAACGTGATTCGTTCCAGTCAATTTTCGCGGGAATGGCTGACCGCCTTGCGCGATTTGAATTTGGCACCGGTGCTGCTTCCATTCGGAACCTATATCAAGGATCCTGAGCTTTCGTCAGGGGTCGTCCCAGAGAAGCTCAAAGAGTACTACAACAATCTCATTGCAGAAAATGGGGATTTGTTCGAATACTTGGAGCTTGATAATGAACCCGGCGTGTTCAACAATGCGTTTGCCGCCGATTTGGCTCTTGCCAAGTATGTTAGTGAGCAAAAGCCTTTACTAAACCCATGGTTGAAAGCGGTTGCGCCAGGCTGGGCCTACTGGCCCTCCAAAGGAATTCCCGATGGCTGGGAGCGTGATCCTGCCTACCGCAGACAGATTGAAGACTATACCGATATGACGAACGGTCACAGTTATACCTTAAGCGGGATTTCGAGTGGTGAGGGAGGCGCTGTCGTTGAGACGCTAAAGACTTTCCCTGAGTATCAGGGTGACGGAATGGCAAAGCCGATGATGATGAGTGAAACGGGAGCTAATGATTTTCATACCGACAATAACCGTTACGATACATTCACACACCGTTTCGCCTCCCTCTTTGATCGGGAAACGCGCAGTACCATCGGCTATCTCGATTACATCATGCAGCATGCCGCTTACTTCCGAGAGTACAGCTTGCTCAAAGAAGACATCGTGATGAACTCTGCAGACGATGCCGAAGCGTGGATCAACACGAGTGATCCCGATGAAACGCGTTTGAAGGTATTCCGCCGTTTAGCGCTAGCCTACAGTACGCATGGCAAACCGCTCCCTTATGTGTATACAAATCAGAGCGAGCTTGCCGGGAAAAAAGCTTATTTCCGCGCGGTGGATACATCAAGTCTTGGTGTGAGCAACACCGGAGCAAAATCCAATAAAATTCTGCTCAATTTTGTTAATTTTGAAACGACACCGGTCACGATGAACGTCAATGTCACGCTGCCTAATAACGCCCAGTATGCGGCAGAACACTTCGGCGCAGGCAACACGTATGCGGCTGCACGCAGTTTTACGACCATTGACGCCGCTTCGGGCGCGCAGTTATCTGAAACTCTCCAGCCAGGTGAAGCCGTGCAGTATATTTTGACCTCGTTAGAACATTCAGCACCAAGCAAGCCTACGCTGCAAGCACGGGCTGTTTCATACAAACAAATCAAACTGACTTGGCAGCCTTCTACGGATAATGCAGAAGTAGCCGGATATAAGCTCTATGATAACGGCGTACTGCTCGCTAAGCTGCCGAAAGCCGTAACCCGATATTCTCACCAAGATGTAAGACCGGAAAGCGTACACTCGTACACGCTCATCGCTTATGATGACTCGGGCAACGAGTCCGTACCGAGCGACCCTTTAACTATATCCTCCTTGTCATTGCCGGCATCTCCTTTTACCACTACGTCTACGGGAGCTTTGCATGTTGAAGCGGAGCAAACGGAGCTGGAAGGAGTGTCCCATCATGGCACATTCGTCGGCATGTACTTTACACAAGGACGGATGAACATGCTGAAACCGCCTGTCAAAGCAAATACCAATTACATTCTTAAACTTAAATATAGTTCTGCCGCGAACAAAAAGGTGAATCTCGTTATCGACAATCAGCTGATACGGACGCTGGATTTGCCAGGAACGGAGCCGAACGTCTATACAACAATCGAATATAACGTCATGATGCCTGCGGACATAAGCAACCTCGTGCTGTCCATCGTCAAGAGCAGCGATAATGTGTTCGCCTACTTCGATTGGTTCGAGCTGAAAGAAGGCATCTTGGATGAAACGCCTCAAGCACTCTGGACGAATGTCATTCATTCCAGTACGAATATGTATTATTCGGCACCTACCTTCGCTCTCGGCGCCAATGGAGCAAATCTCCATGAAACGACAACCCCGGGCGATTACACAGCTATGGGCTTTAAGGGTACGGGAATCCGTTGGTATTCCGATATTGAGTCATCTTTAGGCGAGGCTGATGTTTATATCGATGATGTCCTGCAAGCAACTGTGGATTTGAAAACAGCGAACACACAAGGTGCGAAGAAGGTTGTTTTCGAAAAGACGGGTCTCCCTATGGAAAACCATATCATCAAAGTTGTCGCTAAGAACGGCCGGGTCATCCATCAATCGTTCGAGTTTTTGAGTTTGGAACGCCAGCCCTTAACTCCAGGCCCCGATCTTATCGTAACAGATCTTGGAACGGATCCAGCAGATCCGTATGCCGGGCAAACGGGAATTCGATTCTATGTCACGGTGAAAAATGTCGGTATTCTCCCAACCCCAGACGGCAAAATAACCGGAGCCGTGTTTGGTTTGAACGGCGGTTCGTTTGGCTATACGGATACGTATAATCAATCCATCCCTGTAGGCGGCAGTGCAACGCTCTATACAAACGCAGGTGGTGAGAACGGATATTGGGAAGTTCCTAATGGAGAAGCCACCTACCAGTTAAGCGTCAATATCAATGATATCGGACGATTCACCGAGATGGATCGCACGAACAACACCAAGGAGATTACTTTCCAGGTGAAGAAACCAGATGTCACCCCTCCTGTGACAACAGCGACAGCAGATGGGGCAACTGGGGCTGACACCTTCAACAAGCAAGATGTGCATGTTACGTTTACAGCCGTGCATCCGACTGTTGGCGTTGGAATCAAGAAAACTGAGTACCGAATTCAAGGTGGAACATGGCAACCTGTCACAGCTCAGCCAGTCACCTTCACCGATGAAGGGGTGCATCAAATCCAATACCGCTCGATTGATGTGACGAATAACGAAGAAGCGCCCAAAGATTTGATTATTGGCATCGATAAAACGGCTCCTGTCACCACACACACATCATTAGAAGGGTGGCAGCGAACACCGCAAACCGTCACATTAGCGGCATACGATGCTCTGAGCGGTGTACAACAGTCCTTTTATATGCTAAATGGAGGAACAGCTACTGCGGGAACCTCGGTTACGGTAAGCACTTACGGTGTGAACACGGTACACTACTACAGTGTTGATGCGGCAGGCAATCAGGAAGTTAGTCATTCTGCGGAGGTACGCTTCGATCCGCAAGCTCCTGAAATCAGCATTGCCGGTCCTTTAACTGTATTTTGGACGGATCCGATTGTATTGAATGTTGGTATCACGGATGCCTTAAGCGGAGTGGCTTCATCTGTGGTCAAACTAGACGGTGCCGTTGTTAGCCCTAACATTAACCTCCAACCGCTTAGCTTGTTGATAGGTCAGCATACGATAGTAGTAACGGCAACAGATAGCGCGGGCAATACGATCGTACGTACCTTTGTATTGAAGGTGATCATGGATCTCGATCATTTGGACGATCTGCTCCGTTTATTATGGAATTTAGGATATTTCCCAAATCAAAGCACTTATAACAGCTTGCAGAACAAGGTTACTCAGCTTCAGAAACTGTTAAACCAAAGTCAGCTTAAAGATCAGACTATCTTTGATGCTGTCATCAAAGATGGCAAGTATACGGATAGTACGACCGCCAAGCTGCTTCGGGATGCTATTCTATATCTGCAGCAAAAATCAGGGAAGTGAACAGTAAAGAAGGGGCATATCATCCAAAGTCACTTTTGGATGATATGCCCCCTCTACCTTTTCTGTACCTGTCTATACGGACAATCGTTCCACTAATTGATGTGACTCTAGAACAAGGTCTCCACGGATGCTGCAGGCATTCGGATTGTCCAAGCTATCCAGGAAATGCTGTACAACACCGGCAAAGCCTCTTCTTTCAAGTACCGTGTCCCAGCTGCCGAAGGAGCGAACGCGTGGTGCGGCGCCTTTTTCATAAAAAACGGCTGACTCTAGGTTTGTTACTTCTACCGATCGGCCGCTGCCGTGAAGTTCTACTTTCTCTAAATCAACACCAGCAAGTCTAACCATGCTGTAATTGCCTAGTGAAGTGCCGAATGCCAGCGTCCCTGACGCATGGAGTAGTTTGCCTGCTTCATCGACTTGATGATTGAATGTGCTCACTTCGTACGGGCTCTCTCCAAGCCATAGCAATAGGTCCAGCATGTGAATCAGGTCATCATACAATGTCTCTTTGGCGCTATGACCTTGCTGCTTGATCCGGTGCTTAACGGCTGAACACCAATCGAATCCGCCTGCCTCCTGCAGCCATTGCTTAGCCTCTATATAAAGGGGAGCAAACCTGCGGTTAAACCCCGCTGCCAGCAAAACACCTTTTCGTTCCGCATAAGAAGCCATCTCGGCGGACTGTGCCCAATCGTAGGACAACGGTTTATCTACATAAACAGCAACACCCTGTTCTATACTTTTCATCGTAATACCGTAATGGGTAGATGTCGGACTATGGACGAAAACTGCATCCAACTCATGTGCAAGAAGCTCATCTAAGCTTGTTGTCCCGTAAGGAATGCGATACTTTGCCCTCATCCGTTCTACCGTCGCCGGGGTGGAGCTCATAATCCCTGCAATTTCCACTTGCTCGTTGACCGATAATAGAGGCAGATACACTTTTTGTGCGATATCACCTAGACCAATTAATCCGATTCTTTTCTTCGTCATTATGCTTCACTCCTCATTTGTTTTCCCAGCACCATACGTCCAACCAACAGTCCAAGTACAAGTAAAACAGCGCCAACCACCGTAGAAACACCATATATTTGCACCCACATCGGGGCATCCGTAATCAAGGCATATACTTTTCCGCCAAAAATCGGACCCAAGAAAGCTGCAAAGCCAGTGATAGCCGAATAAGTAGCAATATACATCGGACGTTCGCTCTTCGGTGTGTCGCCAATCGTAAACGTGAACACCATCTGATTAAACCCACCCAGGCCAACGCCAAGAACGATATGAACGGCATACAGAACAACAATAGCTGGAATGAAAGCAATCGCTCCCCATAATAAACAAGCTAGTGCAATGATCGGTAAGGACCATAACAGCAAGGTTTGAGCCGAATAACGCACATTCAAATTGCCCCATACATAGTAACTGGCCATCATGACCACGGTATGAACGACCGTAATTAACGAGACTGTTTCATAATTAATTTTCATCAGCTTGAGCATGACATAAGAGAAGAGCGGCACGGTTACCCCTTGCACGAATAAAAACACAGCCAAAAAGAGAATCGCTTTAAGAAAAGCGCGATCCTTCAAAGGCTTCCCAATCATCCCTACTGGATTCGATGCCGTAGATGGCTCGAAGGGTGGATTCGGGTATAAACCGAAGGCCAGTATATTTAAGACCACACAAACGCTGCATATGATAAATAAATAGTTAAAACCTTGCCCGCCTGGATATCGATCTAATATTTGTCCGCCAATGAAAAGAGCTAAAGAACTTACCCCGCCCAATATCGTGTTGCGAAGTCCAAAATATCGTCCTCGAACCGGGCCCGGCACCGCATCGCTAATCAGTGAGGTCCAAACGATTCCACCCGCGGCATTTCCCAAATGAGCAGCCGTATAAAGCACAATATACATGACAACCCACAGATCTTTAGGAAATAGAAAAGGAATCAAGCCAACAGAAGTCCAAAGCAATCGGTGTGAGGAAGCAAATATAAGCAGCATCCGTTTGCGGTTTCTGAATTTTTGCATGACCACAGCCATCCCAATTTGAATGATATTGACGACGGTTGTAATGGCCAACACTAAACCAATTTCGGTTGAAGTCGCTCCTAAATAAAGCAAATAACCCGTTAGAAACGGACCGCCAAGGAGTTGAAAAATAATAACCGCCGGGAACCCCTCCAATGTTGCGATGAGCAGACTTTTTCGGTAGGTGGATGCTTTTTTTCTGGGTTTTCGTAAATAACCCGCAATTTTCATTGTCATACTCGCCTCCTGATGTAAGTCTTATGATGTATGACTGATCTTAAAGTTTACAAACTATAGGGCGCTTATGGTAAAATAGGACTGACTACCTAATCTATCATGTCAGGCGGGATCACCCAAATACTATGAAACCAAACCATTTTGGTCTTATCACAAGCTTATTACTCTTTTTGACTTTCATTGTACTCTCTCTCATGTTTCAGTCAACCATTTATTTGTATATCGCCAGCGTTTGTCCGCTTCTCATTGTTCCTTTTCTTCCCGATATTCGATCCAATCAGTTCATTAAGCCGAATCAAGCTAAAGGTGCTGTAAGATTGATTACCATGGAGAACAAGGACAAGGCTGATTCTGATTTTCTTGTTATCTTGTTTGAACCGGGGTATGTAAGATGGAAGCGCGGGAAGCTCTTTTTCAATATGGAAGATATCATGAAAGATGTCTATATCAAGCCAGCTCCCCTCGCCGCCACCATGACGGTGTTAAAATATGATCTATTTCTACATCGACGTAAGAAAAATTGGATCGGCATTTCCTTAACGCAGCTTGAGCAGCGTACCGAGCATCTCTCTTACACAACAAATGAAATCAACCGTCTGGTCATTCGGATGTCCGACGTGAATGAATTGCTTCAAAGTCCGGTTAATCAGCCAGCTGCAGCTGGACAAAGTATTGGTGCCTAGGAAGATTAAAAAAATCACCCTGCCTTGAGTTGTTACGCCATTCAACCATATTACTTCGTGGTTGAATGACGGTAACTCGATGACGGGTGATTTTTTTTGTGTTAGCTTGAAATTTCTACGCTTCCGCTTAAAGGGTTAGAGGATCGTAGTTCCCCTTAAGTAAGTTAGTCTTAGGCTGCGAAACAGATTTACACTACTTATTTAGTTTAGCTGTTCCCCGCACAAATAGGAGGCCAGTGTACGAACCATGACACCTGTTGCACCTTTAGGCTCGATGCCTTTGGCCGACCATAACCAAGCCGTGCCGCCTGTATCCAGATGGATCCAAGGCGTTTCTTCGGCGAAGTAGCCGATGAACAGACCTGCTGTAATAGCTCCTGCCCAGCGATCGGATGAAGTCGCATTCTTGATATCGGCAACATCGCTTTTCAGCATGGCGCGGTACTCCGGATAGTTTGGCAGCTGCCATACTTTTTCTCCAGCTGCCGAGGCTGCTTGGAGCAACGGTTTCAGAAACTCGTCATCGTTCGTAACAGCGCCAGTCGCGACATCGGCGAAGCAGATTAAAATAGCCCCTGTTAATGTTGCAACATCAATCAGGCGATTCGCTCCCAGCTGCTTGGCGTAGGTCAAGCCATCAGCCAATATAATGCGGCCTTCCGCATCTGTATTCAACACTTCCACGGAATGTCCGCTGAGCATCGTCACGATATCACCGGGACGATAGGCAGAGCCAGACGTCATGTTCTCCGCCGCAGGGATAACCACGACCAGGTTCACCTTCGGCTTCAGTTGACCGACGACATGCAGGGCACCGAGCAGGGTAGCGGCTCCGCCCATATCGCTGATCATTTCTTCCATGCCGTCGGGCTTTTTCATCGAGATCCCGCCGGTATCGAAGGTCACGCCCTTGCCAACGAGGCCCAGCACGTCGGCGGAATCTGGATCACCCTTATACTGTAGGGTGATCATCCGGGGCGGGTTGACGCTGCCTGCGCCAACCGCGCTAAGACCGCCCATCCCGCGGGCGGCAATCTCGTGCTCGTCCAGCACTTCGCAAGCGAAGCCGTAGTGCTGGGCGAGCCGAACGGCTTCCTCTGCGATGGAAGCCGGAATGAGCTTATTGCCCGGGAGGTTCGTGAGATCCCGGGCATAGTTCGTGCCCTCCGCAACCGCCTCAGCGGCAGCGATCGCCCCCTCCAGAAGCGCTGCATCCGCAGCCGCTTCTGTGAGCAGCACGGCCTGGCGCAGCTCCGCTCGCGCAGGCTCGTTCTTGCGGTACGCCGCGATGCGGTACGTACCGAGGAGCAGCCCTTCGGTCAGCGCCGAGGCGGCTGACCGGCTGTCGAACCCGCTTGGCAGCTTCAGCGCCAAGCGTTCGAACTGCAGCGCGAGCGCTTTGCGCGCTGCGAACACCGCGGCTGCGCGCAGCGTATCGCGTGACGCTGCGGGGCCGAGCCCCGCAACGAACACGTACGCGTACGGCAGCAGCCCGTGGGTCGGCAGCGCCTCGAGCTCGCCTGAGGCGCCAGTGAATAGGCCCTTTGCGCGCATGCGCTCAAGGGCCTGATCGAGCTGCGGTAGTCCGAGGACATCGTCCTGGCGCAGCTCAGCTTCACTTAGGCAGACGAGGATGGCGTCTGCCCCCGTTTCATTATCCATCAATGACGTAAATACGCCCGTCGTTACATCCGTAATTTTAGCAAACATAGGTAATTCTCCTAACCTCAAGTAGTTTCTATAATTTCTGTGATTTCTGTAATTTCAATTGTTTCTGTAGATTCTATAATTTCTGTGATTTCTGTAATTTCAATTGTTTCTGTAGTTTCTATAATTTCTGTAGTTTCTATTGTTTCTGTAGTTTCTATTGTCTCTCAAATTAATAAAAAGATGCGGCCTTCTGCACAACTGACTGCATAGGCAGCTGGTAAGGGCACTTCTCTTCGCAAAGCGGTTTCTCTTTGCAAGGATCATGGTCTGCACAGCCTACTATTCTATCCTTTTGTCTTTGGAAAAATCCGTCGCCCTTCGGCAGCAATCCGAATTTCTCTCTAAATCTACTCGCAATCATCACATCCGGAATTGAGATTTCGAGCGGGCATGAACAATAATTGCAGCGTCTGCAATCATGTTGACCCAGCTCTATAGCTAATTGCTCCAACTCCTGACGCTCCTCGGCTCCTACTTCTTGCTCCTGTGCAGCTAAATTTTCTTGCACTTCCTTGATGCTCACCATCCCAGAAATCGTCACATGCACGTCTTGACTGTAAGGATAGCGGATCGCACGATCAACCGGCTGAATGAACCCGCCGGACAAAGGCTTCATCGCCACTTTCATTAAGTCCATCTCTGTCGCTTTTGGGATCAGCTCATCAAGTGCAAAAGGCTGCGCCAAATTGAGATGAAACAAAATCTGCGAAAATTGCCCTTTGGCTATCCATTTCGCAAGTAAATCTGGACGGTGACCGGAAATGCCGATAAATCGCACTTTCCCTTCCCGTTGAGCCTCAAGAGCAGCTTCATAGGCACCGCCAATATCCATCGCTTTCTTAAACTCACTCACATAGTTCACGTAGTGAATTTGCAATAAATCTACATGGTCTGTTTTCATACGAACCAAGCTTCGCTCAATCTCTGCTTTCGCCGTTTCGTAATCACGTGCCCCTGTCTTCGTCGCTAGAAAATACTCCCGTCTGCGATGGGAGATGCATTCGCCGATAATTTCCTCGCTGTTCCGGTATGCTGCTGCCGTATCGATATAATTAATGCCGTGATCCAAGGCGTAGTTCAATGCTTCTCTTGCTTGTTCTAGAGGTACACTTGGAAGATTCATAGCACCAAATCCAAGTGATGAAACGTTGTAGCCGGATTTACCGAAAGTCGAATATCTCAAGCCAAAATCTCCTTCCAACTAAGAAAATCAATCATAATTGCGCTTACAACTATTGTAATACAACTCGGTCCTAGATTCCATGAAGTAGATAATTGTAAGCGATATCATAAAATTTATAAACAGCGATCACACTTTACTAGCCATAAATGTATTGACAATGAAAGTGATAATCATTATCATTCTAAACAGACTCATGATTTTGATAATCATTCTCAGTAATAGAAGGAGCCATTATGCGTAAATTATTGTTACAAATTCATCTTTGGGTAAGCTTACTTCTAGGCTTATTCATTGTTGTTATCTGTACGACAGGCAGTCTGCTTGTCATCGAAAATGATGTAGAGAAATGGATACATCCACAGCTTTATAAACCTACGCCTGGTCATGCCCTACTACTCGATGTTCAGCAAAGTGTGGAGCAAGCTTTTCCAGGGTTCAAGATGGATCGAATCGATCTACCGACAGATGATGGTCTTTATCAAGTAAGACTATCCAAAGATGTGAATGGCAAAATTTCGACTCAAAATGTTTACGTTGATCCAGGTTCCGCCCATGTACTTGGGCCTGTAGGACCTAATCGAAATGTCTTCTTTACGAAGGTTCTGCAAATACATCGTTATCTACTTGCCCAGGATGTACTTGGCAAAGCTAATGCTTCCATTGTCGCCGGCTTCATGGGTATCGGTCTCATCATCATTCTAGTCACTGGTGCTTATCTGTGGTGGCCTGGCCTTCGCAAATTCGCTCTTGGCTTCCGAATTATTCGAAACAAAGGTAAGCTTGCCCTCAATTTAGGACTACATAAAACAGTTGGTATAATAACCATTCCTTTCCTGCTCGTCTTCGCCCTCACAGGTACGGCATATCAACTTGATAAATATGTGCTTGGATGGTTCGGATTGTCGACCAAAATCGAAGCAGCTGCCTTTTGGAGCAAAACAACAAAGATGAACGGTTCTCCGCTTTCTCTTGACACCATCGTTCAAAATGCGCAAGAACGATTTCCTAATCATAAGCTGGTCCGAGTTCAACTACCCTCAAAGCCTGATCAAACTTATCAGTTAGCGATGAAAGAAGGGTACAGTCCAAGTGGTTCCAGCAATGTTACCGTCTATGAAGATCCCTATACGGGTGAAATTTTAGGTAAAACCAACCCTAATGCTCCAATGGCGTTTTACAGTGCTTGGAAAAGAGGTTTGCATTTCGCTGCTTGGGGTGGTGAACCTATAATAATCGCGAGCTTCCTCATGGGCATGATGCCCTTGTTCCTCATGATTACAGGTCTGGTCATTTGGCAATTCAAAGCTAGAGCGCGCCGCAGAAGTAAAAGCTCGTCCCGTCGCATCACCGAAACTCCTCCAACAACTATGGTTCCTTCGATGAGCTCTGCCGAATAAAACATACATGAACACCCCAGACATAGCTTCACGTAAAAGTGAAGTATGCCTGGGGTGTTATGCACTTGTTATGTACTTGTTTATGTACTTGTTCTATTCTTTTAACTCTTACTAATCTCTTTTATTATCGTTGTTTTTTGAATCATGGTTCCGATCGCTCCAGCTCCAAGGGAAAACGTCGCTTCTATCATATTCCGATTTCGGTTTCTGGGTTGGCTTGGCAGATGGCTTATCCGTCGGTTTGCTTGAGCTTGTTGGCTTACTGGAAGGTTTTACAGTAGGCTTAGGCGTTGATGTCGCTCTAGGTTTTGAGGATGACTCTTTCTTAGAATCATCCTCATTGTTATCATCCGAACGGTTCGGCTTTGGCGTTGATTTGTTGTCATTATTACGATCATTGCCGTTTCTATCGTTCTTGTTGTCGTTCTTGTTGTCATTCTTATTATTATCATCGTTCTTATTATTATTGTCGTTCCTGTTGTTCTTGTCATTTTTCGAAGACGGTGTCGGTGTTGGTTTCACCGTAGCCTTGCCATTATTACCGTTCTTATTATTGTTATTCTTATCGTTCTTATCATTTTTATCGTTGTTCTTGTCTTTGGCCGATTTCTCGTCCTGAATTTGCTGAATTTTCTCGCTGAGCTTTCCGGATTTTTCATCTGCGATTAGCCTTTGCAGAGACGATTTATCGATCGGTTTATCCGGCTTTACTAATTTATCAATCCCGCCGTTATCCTTCGCGAGTTGATGAATCGACACTGTTTTGATGTCGTCGAGAGATACTTTCGCACCATTGTCTACCGCATTCAAATATATCGCGTACTTCCCAGCCGATACACCGCTGGCCTTCGCCTCTTGTCTTACTTCTTGCGGGGCGGCGAATGCAGTCACTTCATAATTTTTAATTTGATCCGGATGGGTTTGCTCTATATGCTTACTGACCTGAGCTTTCAGCTTTGTAGCAATCGCCTGATCATTCACATCCGTTTTTTGTTCTACAATCGTAGAGCTGATGATGATATCTCCTTCACCTCTAGCAAGTGCTCCCTGCTCGGCTTTGTCTAAAATATCAGATGTGACAGCTTCTAACGACTTACCCTTATAGACTAACGTTTGAATTAGGTCAACACCATCTGAGTTTAACCCAATTAAATCCTGTACAACTTCATCATTATCAATTCCTATTTCTACACTAGGATTGATATCAATGGTTACGTAAGCAACCACTTGGCCACTTGGAACGGTTCCTGTCAACGTTGATACTAAGACAAAGCATAGTACGATTGCCGCCGCCAGTCCCGATGCAATAGCCATTTGCGGTACACGCATACGCCGCTTCACAGGTGCGTATAGTATCTCTTCCCCGACTTCACAATTCCGCGTTCCCCTCGGAAGCTTATCGAACCGACCCTCTGGATTCATGACAATAATGGAGCTGTCGCTTAATTCCATTACGATTCCCTTGTTCATGCGCTGTTCTTCCTTTCTTTATGCTTTCCTCATTCTCGAATATGTAAATAATCTCGCAAGTAAGGGTAGGGTCCGTTAAAGATGAGAGCTATCGCAATCAAATACTTACGGTTTCGCTCCAATGTTTTTCTGGAAACCTGAACTTGCACCAGCAGCTCTTTAATCGGCAGCTGCCGTTTCGTCAGAAGAGTACGCATAAGCTCTGCATCCTGTGCTAGCGTGCGGCCGATACCGAACAGCATTTGCCTGGAATCGTCGTGTTTAGGGGATGCTTCTGTCAATTCAGAGAAATCGATATCAAAATCACTTAAACATCGGCTAAAATCAATAATTTCACTTCGCCGTTCTTCAAGTCCCTTTTGCTTTTCATAAGCTTCGATAGCTTGATGAACCTCAATTGGATTGAGTAGGTTATCTTCATCATCTTCTTGATCGAACGAGCTGTAAGGAATCTGTCCTTTGAAACGCTGTTCTTTGCGTAAGAAATCAATTAATCTCCTCCGCATGACGGTCTCTGCAAAGCCTAGGAAAGACCTTCCCATAACAGAAGAATATTGATTAATTGCTTCATTAAACGCTGCTAAAGCGATACTGAATTCGTCATCTCGCGCGGGGTCGATATATCGCTTGCAGAACCTACTTGTAACTTTAGCCACATAAGGTTGGTAGTCAGCAATAAATTGATTCCTAAGTCGTAGGTCTCCTGCTTGAATTTGATGTATGGTTACCTCGAGAGAAGAGGCATGCGGTTCACTTTGTCCCTGGGGTTCCTTCTTTCCAAGGAACTTTTTGAATAGTACCAGTAGCACCGTTCCACCTCACAGTATAGTAGTTTCGTCCCTATGTATAACAATTCGGGGGGTACAATTATATGCATTCAGAAATAAAAAGTAAATTTATTATACCATAGATGTCCAATTGGGCACCTAATGGCAAATAAAACCTAATGTACGGTTTCATTTTAACCATGAATCCTATACAATTAAAGGCATGGGAGGTGTTTCATTTGGAACCCGGCAATCACTTTGGCAAGTTTCTCGAGACGTTACGAGGTAAATTGTCCTTGCGTAAAGTTGCAAGTAAAAGCGGCTTGTCTCATGCCTATATTAGGGATCTAGAGCTCGGACGTAATCGTACCACGAATGATGTCATCAAGCCATCCCCTGACACCTTGAGAAAGCTATCACAAGCATACCAATATCCTTACACCGATTTACTAATAAAAGCAGGATATTTAGAAGAAGCCTCGTCTTCGCTATCTTCTATTCAAATCCATTTAGATAACGTCTGGTATGTTGAGTTTGGTATCAAATCGATAAAATATGTTTCGCCTGATGGCATCATAGAAGAAAACGTAGAATCTCTTGTGGCGTTCACGAGTTTCATAGAAGCATTAACGGATCACCATTTTGTGAAATTGGACATGCATCTTTTCGTCAATCTGAACAAAATAAAAAAGTATGCCTCCTCAGAAGGCAAACTTTATTTTAATGATTATGAAGAAGGTCCCAGTGTCACCATCGCCGCTATGCCGCAAAAGAAATATCACCAGACTCTTCTTGAATATGAGGCTCGCAATACAGGGTTTGTTGTAGAAGCTGAATCAAGCCCCCGGCACTCATCTTTGAAAACCAAGTTCCTTACCTAGCATGACATAGATGAAAAGAACAGTTGCCATACTTAGCATTTGGATCGGCATCAGCGCGCTTAGCACGCTATCCGGATAGGAATGACGGTATGTAATACCAATAATAACAACAATAATGAAGAGATAGAAGCCAGCATTTTCCTTAGTCAGCGGTATTCTCGTATAATTCGAGAGAAAAGTAAATCCGAGCCGAAGCTTATGAATGGCAAGAAGAACGCCGCATTTCGTCATAATGGTCAAAAGTAATATCAAATTAGTCGTTAACGAGTCATCCTTGATATCCGTGTAAGCAGCAAGATCGGTTAAATCACAACAAAAGAGAACAATCGTAGATACGATGACCGACAGAATATACCCGGATAATGCTATGATTAAAGTCGGTACAAGGCTAAATTTCCAAACCATCATAAGCAGCGAACAAATAATACAAACGTATAGTAAAGCCCAATTGTCGAAATAAGCGACCATCGTTCCTGCCAGTGCAGCGAGCGTTATTTGTATCCAATACGGTTTGACTCTTTGTCTGAATAGTAGTAATGCGAATAAAATCATAGGTACAAAATCAATACAGGTTAGGATAAATTTCACCCATGTAAACAAATACACGTTCCCTCATTTCTATGCCTGCTCTTAAGCAGCCTACCTATTTGAATCCACACCTAGAACTATACAAGATAACTGTTCTTTTGCCTTCAAAGTGGACTAAGTTGGCTGTTTCTGAGTATAAGTTGACAGGATACATGGGGCCATGAGTGAGAGGATTGGAGTGCGATGAACGTATGGGACACCGTTTCACAGTGGCCATCGTGGAAGATAACTATTGGGCAGGCAAATTACTTGAAAGTTATAGCGAACAATGCGGGCTAAGAGTCATCTCAATCGTTTCTGAAGGCGAACAATTTATACAATTATACGATCAGCTTCAGCCTGACATTATGCTAGTGGACATTGGATTGGAAGGCAATTTAGATGGCATCACGATGGTTCAATCCTTGCGAAGCGCTGGATATCAGCAGAAAGTCATTATGGTTAGCGGAACGACGAATATTGATCATGTTTTGACAAGCTTTCATGATCTAGGATCCCTCTACTTTCTGTCCAAGCCAGTGATGCTGCCAAAGTTTCAAGCAGCTATTCGGAAGGCCATTGCAGAGATTCAACTAGAACGCAGTCAGCAGGTACAAGCACCAAAGCCTAGAACGACAACATGGATTACTGTCAAAAATCAAAAATCAGAGCTGCCTATATCCGAAGACTCCATCCTCTTCATTGAGAAAGAAGATAAGCGTTTGACCAGAATCCATCTCATGAATGGAGCACATATGGAATCCAGCACGAATTTAACGGATATACTGGCACAGAGCTCCCCTCATATGTTCAGTCCATTCAAAGGTTTTCTGGTCAATTTGCGCCATGTGGTATCGTATGTGAAAGAAAGTGGATTCCCCACTTCGAGAAGATTTCTTATTCATTTGAATCATACGCCTATTAAGGTTCCCCTGAGCAGGAATCTTCAGAAGGATTTTGCGAAGCTTCTGCAGGAACTTCAATAAACACCAAGTGCTTACCATATAGATGTATTAGGGATGAGTCTAACAAAAAAAGAAGACGTTATGGGCCTCATCAATAGACCCGAACCGTCTTCTTTTTGCGAATATATCTCGAGGAACGTAGATACCTTATTTTGCTCGAAACCGCTTCATTTCCGATTTTCGCGGAACGAGGAGCCGCTATTTCCCGTTTTCGCGGTGTAAAAGCCGTAAAAACTCCAAAATAGCGCTTCTACGTTCCGCGTACCAGCCCCGTATCGGCATAATCGCTGAAATAGCGGCTCCTCGTTCCCCGTCAGGCTAGACTAGATTAGAGTAGCAGCATTGAGAATAAAAAATTGTTCTGTTTGTATGTTTGCGACACCTGTCTCGTCAACCAACCTCTACGTGTGCTTGGAGGTTTTTTTGTTTTTTAGTTTATCTCGGCGTACACTCAGCATTTTCAATCGTTTCTTAAGCTGATCTTCCCATTCATTATCGCCAATAGATTTCGCGACCCCAAGCAAATCAAGGGCCATATCAATTTGACAACGTACTATATCTAAAGGCTCTTCGCCCTCATGGTTGACACAATTATCATGCAATAGATGATCCTTACCATCTACATATTCCGTAAAATCAACCTCAGGAGCACCGTCTCCGTGAGCATATTCCGCTAATATCTCGTATTCGTTCTCCACCAGATAGTGAACTTCAATGCGATGACATACCGGGCAAAAAAGAATGGGCACATTGTGAATTTGTGTACGAATGTGCTTCAAGGTACCTTTCGTTCCAATCATACTGGCTCCACAACAAAAACTCATGAAAAACCCTCCCTTAGAGCTTTCCGTTAGGAAAGCTAGCATCGTAAGCATAAACTTCTTAACCCGGATTAGTCCAATATATTCGCCAGAAAAGTTTGAAATTCCTTTTTTTTAGGACAGCTAGATTTTAGCAATTCGCGCATATTTTTCTTTGGAAAAGCGAATGCTTTTACAGTGAAAAGGTAGTCATTAGCATTAGAAAAGAGGAATTCACCTTGAAGGCATTACCTACCGCAGGGTTCGAGGTTCCCGATCGGTATAACAAGGACATACTCCATCTTATGATCGTGGATGCGCATTCGCTCTATGTTTATTGGGAAATTAGCGATAGGCGGAGATGGCTTGTTTCTCAGCATTTTGAATGCGACTATGCGTTAATGCCCAAAGTGATACGTTTGTACGATGTGACTAGCCTATATTTCAATGGCAGTAATGCACATGGATACTGGGATGTAACAACGACGTCTGAAGCTAACAATTGGTATCTTCACCATCTAGCTGCTGGCCGTACCTACCTTGTGGATATTGGCACTTACACCTGGGAGCACGAGTTCATTCCTCTTCTTCGTTCCAATTGTGTCGTCACACCTAACGATACCGAAACCAAATGGGGAGAACCGATGCAAACGGTTGTACCAGATGCCCATGCCGAACGTGTCTACAATCGAATCCAGCCATATTTTTTTGAAAATATACAAGCCTACTCTCCCTATGTGAGGTGACGTTATCTCTTGATCAATCGCATCAAACCGAAGCCAGAGCTCAAGGGATATCTGGTCCTCATGCTGCATGCTCACCTTCCCTATATTCGTCATCAGGATCAGAACGACAATTTGGAAGAACAATGGTTCTACGAAGCCATGACGGAAACGTATTTACCTCTGATTGAAGTCATGAATCGTCTAACAAGTGATAAGATAGATTTCCGCTTGACCTTCTCCATAACTCCGACTATCTTGTCCCTGTTCAGCAATTCGTACTTGCAAGACAAATATCACGCTTACCTAAGTAAGCTTATTGGGCTCGCAGATAAGGAACAGGTTCGATTACAAAAAAAACCTTCCCTTCTTCCTCTGGCCAAACGATATGCAGAACGATTCAGTGAGCTTCTTACGCTATATGAGAACTGCAAGGGAAATGTCATTGCGACATTCAAACACTATCAAGATTTAGGTCGTATCGAAGTTGTTACATCAGCCGCTACGCATGGATTTCTTCCTCTCATGAAAACAGAAGAGGCAATAAAAGCACAGATTATAACGGCTGTTCGGGATTATGAACGTTATTTCGATCAAAAGCCCCGCGGCATCTGGTTACCAGAATGTGGCTATACGCCTGGTATTGATCGCATTTTGAAGCAGGCTGGGATCCAATATTTCTTCACTGATTCCACAGCAGTCGCTTTCGCTTCACCGCAGCCGGCTCGAGAATTGGCTGCTCCGCTCATGACCACCTATGGGGTAACTGCCTTTCCTCTGGATCCGGAATCCACCAGTCAAGTAAGGAGTGCCGAGAACGGCTACCCAGGAGACTTCAACTACCGTGAATACTACAGTGACATTGACCCGGCAACCGGGTTTAAATATTACCGCAACACAGGCAAAGGCAGCCACAAGGAGCCTTATCAACCAGGGCGAGCCCTAGAAAAAGTAGCTGAACATGCCGATCATTTCCTGGCAAATCGCCAGAAGCAGGCCGCTCATTGGGAACGCTGGCTGGATCGCAAGCCCGTCATCGTATCACCCTATGATGCGGAGCTATTTGGTCATTGGTGGTATGAGGGTCCGCACTTCCTTGAGCTGCTCTGCCGCAAAATGTTTCTCGATCAGCAAACGATTAAAATGATTACTCCCAGTGAATATCTAGAGGAATATCCAATCGCTGCTGTCGGAAATTTGAACGAATCTAGTTGGGGCCGTAACCACTCCGCCGAAATATGGCTGCAGGGACATAACGACTGGATTTATCGTCATCTGCATCAAGCTGAAGAACGTATGATCGAGCTCGGAACGAAACATGAGCATCTCTCTCGCCATGGTAAATTAAGCGCTAGCGTTCTGGAACGGACTTTGAATCAAGCTGCAAGAGAATTCATGCTAGCTCAAAGCAGCGATTGGGCGTTCATGATGGACGCACAGAGTGACGTCGACCATGCCATTCGCCGAACGAAGGAACATCTTGGCTGCTTCCACCATCTCTGCGATCAGGTAGATCAGGAACAGGTTGACGAAGTACTGCTTACCATTTTGGAGGAAAAAGACAACTGCTTTCCAGATATCCAATTTCGAGATTACGTAAGCATACAGCAGCTTTCCCCTATCCCTATTATTCCAAACTTGAAGGAATGGGAAACATTACTGGAGGAAACCAAACACCGTCCGAACGTATTCATGCTCGCTTGGGAATACCCGCCCAAACATGTCGGCGGCTTATCAAGAGCAGTCCATGAACTATCGGAAGCTCTAGTCGCTCGTAAAGAAATCGTACATATCATCACAACCTCCTACGATGGTGCGCCGAGTTTTGAGAAGATGAATGGCGTTTACGTACATAGGCTCCCTGTTCACCATTCGGGTGATACTCACTTTTACCACTGGACGTTCGAAATGAATCTTGCCATGACCGATCATCTTGTGAGATGGAAAGAAAACGGTGGGCGAATCGACCTTTTGCATGCGCATGATTGGATGGTTACTCATACGGCAAGAGAAATAAAGACCAGCTACGGCATCCCTTTAGTAGCCACGATTCACGCAACAGAATGGGGACGAAATCAAGGAAATCTATACTCCGACCTGCAGCGCAAGATTCATCATTTGGAGTGGCAGCTGACTTATGAGGCTAATCGTGTCTTTGTATGCAGCTCATATATGAAAGAGGAAGTAGGACGTATATTTAATCTTCCTCCCGATAAAGTGAGTGTACATCCGAATGGAATTCGGATTCAAAAACCTAACATAGAGACGATGAATCGACTTGATATCGTAGCAAAACAAGACAAAGTCATTTTCTTCATTGGAAGGCTTGTTTATGAAAAAGGTATTCAAATCCTGCTGGAAGCTCTGCCGAAAATCATTTCACAAGTCCCGCAAGCTAAGCTCATTATCGCTGGCTCAGGACCTATGGAGGGTGAGCTGCGCTCCCAGGCTGCCTTTTTAGGAGATCGCGTCTTGTTTGCTGGCTTTGTTAATGATGCTTATCGCACACAGCTTTATCAATCTACGGATGTTTGTGTGATTCCAAGTTTGTACGAACCTTTCGGTATCGTAGCGCTGGAAGCCATGGCCCACCGGAAACCTCTGGTACTCTCCGATACAGGCGGTTTAGCTGAAATAATTAGGCATGGTGTAGACGGCTATAAGGCACTCCCAGGTCATGTCGATTCATTAGCTTGGCACATTACGGATATGCTGCTGCAGCCAAAACAAGCCGCCAAGATGGCTGATAGCGCCTACCAACTGCTGCAACAGCACTACCAATGGAGCCATATCGCTCAAAATATCCAGAATGAGTACCAGAAGCTTACCCACTATCAACCTGTCATTCAGGTTAAAGCAACGATTTAGCCTTAGCCACTCAATGGGAGTTTTCTACGAAAACTCTAAAGTTAATGCTTACGATGCAAGTTTTCTACGAAAACTCTAAGGAGGTACCACAATGAAGGCTGTCATTATGGCCGGAGGCAAAGGAACGCGACTTCGTCCCCTTACTTGTCATCTCCCCAAGCCCATGGTGCCTCTTCTCGGCAGGCCCTGCATGGCCTATATCATTGAACTGCTCCAAAATCACGGCATTCAAGACATAGCAGTCACTATGCAATATAAACCTGAAGTGATACGCGACTATTTTGGCAGCGGACAAGCTTTTGGCGTTAATCTCCATTATTTTGAAGAAACAAGTCCCCTAGGCACAGCTGGGAGTGTCAAACATGCGCACGAGTTTCTTGACGATACTTTTATTGTAATAAGCGGAGATGCATTAACTGATTTCGATTTGAAGCAAGCACTCGCTTTTCATAAAGAAAAGCAAGCCAAAGCTACGTTAATCCTGACTCGTGTCAGCCATCCTTTGGAATATGGTGTTGTGATCACCAATGAAGAGGGGCAAATTACTCGTTTTCTGGAAAAACCAAGCTGGGGTGAAGTGTTCAGTGACACGGTAAATACAGGTATTTATATTTTGGAGCCTGAGATGCTGGAACGTATACCCCTGGGGCAAGAATTTGATTTCAGTCAGCAGTTTTTCCCTGCCTTGCTCGAAGAAAACAATGGGCTCTATGGATATATCAGCTCTGGATATTGGACGGATATCGGCAACCTGCAGCAATATCGTCAAACCCAGTTTGACATGCTCGATGGGAAAGTGAAGCTCGACATTCACGGAACACAGATCCGCCCTGGTGTCTACATCGCAGATGATGTAGAAACAAGTGCTACCGCACGTGTGATCGGACCTGCTTACATTGGGAAAGGGAGCAGGCTGGAAGATGAAGTAGAGATCGGCGAATACTGTATCATCGGACAAAATAACCGACTCTCCAAAGGGAGCAAATTAACACGAAGTGTACTGTGGGATCATAACCATATTGCTGAGCACAACGAATTGGCCGGTTCTACACTGACTAGTCGGATTATTTGCAAAGAGGCCTCCTATTTGGGGGATGGCTCAGTTGTCGGCAACCATGTGGTCATCGGTGCGAAAAGCCGCATTGAACCCAACGTGAAAATTTGGCCTCATAAACAGATTCGTGATAAGACCCGGCTTCATACCTCCTATATTTGGGGAGATAACGCAACCAAAACGTTATTCAAGACAAGCGGTGTAAGTGGTATTCCTAATCTAGATTTAACACCGGAATTAGTCGCTAAATTCGCCACAGCATATGGAGCAACCTTAGCCTCCGGCAAAACGCTTATGGTAAGCTGTGCTCCCCATACGTTCACTCGTTTATTAAAGCGTACACTAACAGCGAGCCTACAATCTGTAGGTACACATGTTATTGATTTAGGAGATTGCTTTGCACCTGCGTCTACCTTTGCTATTCGTCATTTAGGTGCTGCTGGAGGAATTCACCTCGAGTGGTCCGGCAAAGAGAACGATGTCTGCAGTCTTCTTTGTTTGGACGCTGAAGGACTGCCTATTCCGAAATCAGCAGAGCGTAAAGTGGAAAACAGCTTTTGGCAAGAAGATTATGGACGGGCCACTATGAAGCAGATTGGCAGCTACAAAGAGGAAGTGCACTGGTTACAAACTTATATAGATGCTTTGGCCCAAGAAATCGCATATGAACGTGATCATCCGTCTGTATCCCCTCTTCGCATCGTCATTGAAGCGAGCTCTTGGCTGCAGCCTTTCATTGTTCCATTTTTCGAAAAACTGGGGCTTGAAGCTGTCCACGTTACATCTACAAGTAGGCAGGATCCGCTTCATGTCTTTATCCCACTATCTGGAGCAAGTCTCGGTTTACGTGTTCACGATGATGGACGAACCATGCAGTTAATAACGGAAAAAGGCGAGCTCGTAGATAGCGATTTACAAACCGTTTTCCTTTATCTTTGTTATCTGCACAGCCGTCCAGGAGCAACCATTGGTGCTCCAGTCAGTGCCCCTCAGCTTCTAGAAAGCATGGCCGAGGGGCTTGGCGGGAAGATCGTTCGTACGAAGGAATGGTCACGAGCCATTATGGAAGCTACACAAGAAGCGAGGATACATCCCTTGTTCGATTCTCTCTTTGCCATAGGTCTGGTGATTCTCCATTTGGAAAGAACCGGCATTCCGCTCTCGGATCTGCTCTCCTTGTTTCCTAGCTTTCATCTTCTTCGTGAACGTGTAGATTGTCCTTGGGATTCTAAAGGAGAGGTTATGCGGAGCATGATGGAACGGACGAAAGATGTACCCGTTGATCTAATCGATGGAATTAAGTTTTATCATGAGAATGGGTGGGTCCTGCTGCTGCCTGATGCCGATGATCCTGTTTTTCAGATTGTAGCACAATCAGCGGATCCTGAGCTTGCTGAGCTGCTTGTCCATTCCTATCGTGGACACATTCTAAACGCGCTTGGGTATGCATAATTATAGTATAGATGTATCCGATACGTGGTTTTCGAAGTCTACGATGAAGGGGAGAGCGGCGTGAATATGATTCCAAGCGTTTCTAGACAGATCGCTTTTGTGCAGTATGACGATCAATCCTCCAGCATGACCGTGCAATATCATACCGGTTTCAAAGAATCTTATACGAATGTCAAACAGGATGAATACCTTTTGATATTTTCTTCGGTGAATCGGTACGATTCCTTAATGAGACTTACGGAAAACCATGGAAGGGAAAAATCCAACCAAGTAAAGGATATACATGAGATCTCCCCCTTTTAGATAAGGTGGAGATTTTTCGTTTGTATGCTGCATATGCTACAATGTTGCTCAAGATCCTTGCAGCTTATTTTCCATAACTACCCTGAGAAAAGGTGAGACCGATACCTATCCAAGCTCTCTCTGTTGATCCTATAGATCGGGATACACTTCACTTGCTTATCCAGTCCCCGACTGTTCTGTTTGCCTACTGGCAGCTCTCTGGCAGAAAAAAGAACATGGTACAGGAACATTTCGATACAGACTGGCAGGCACTTCAGCCTACATTGCGATTTTATCATGTAACCGATCTAGCTATAGATAGCCACCAAGCTGACAGCATCTCAGAACTTCATCTCCCCCAAGGAGAATCATGCTTTCTGAGCGGGTTTCACCCAGGCCAAAGTTACTTCGCGGATCTTGGCATTGTGAATGAACAGGGGCAGTTTCTCCCGCTTCTGCGTTCCAATACGATTCAGACTCCCCCAATAGATACGAATCAAGATATTCCTTTTCACCAAAAAACAAATGATCAACTAGTTACATTCCGGCCTATTGCCGTTTCCTTTCAGCTAATGACGCCTGAAGCTTATGAGCATTTCTCTGCCTATTCGGTGTATTCACCGAAGACCGCATACTCAGCAGATATGGAATCTGGAGGCGATACTGATTGAGCACAAACACACACGCCAACGTGAGCACCAGCTCCAATGTACAAGGTTTCGTTGCCTTGCTTTTGCATGCCCATATCCCCTATGTTCGACATGAGGAGGAGAACATCACCCTAGAAGAGCGATGGTTCTTCGAAGCCGTTGTCGATAGCTATCTTCCTTTGATCGAAATGATGGAGCGGCTTCTTGAAGATGAAGTACCTTTCCATCTCACTTTGTCTTTGTCCCCGACGCTGCTTGCCATGCTCGAGGATTCACGTTTAAAGAAGAGGCTTCGCAGGCATCTGACATCGCTGTGTGAACTGGCTCAGCGAGAAGTTATTCGTCTGTGGGGTCATGCCGAATTCGGTCCTACGGCGAAGCTCTATGCCGACCAGTATCATCGGCTTAAGGCTTTGTACGATCGCCTTCGCGGCGATCTGATTGGTAAGTTCCGCAGCCTAAGAAGCACGGGCTGCTTAGAATTAATAACGTGCGCCGCGACGCATGCGTTCTTGCCGCTGGTCAAGAACGACGCTCTACTTCGCGCGCAGCTCGAAGCCGCCGTAACGGAATTCCGGCGGCATTTCGGGTCCGCTCCGGCTGGCATTTGGCTGCCGGAGTGCGGCTATACGCCTGCGTTGGAGCCCCACCTGCAGGCACTTGGCCTTCGCTACTTCGTAGTGGACGCTCATGCGCACGCGCAGGCTGTGATGGCGCCGCAGGAGGACGCAGCGAAAGCGAAGGGTACCGCGCATGTAAAGAGCGCGGCGGGGACGCCGCTGCGCACGCAGAGCGGCGCCTGCGCCTTTGCTCGGGACCTCGAAGCCGGCGCTCAAGTATGGAGCGCCGAAGTCGGGTACCCGAGCGATGCTAATTATCGCGAGTATTATCGCGATATCGGCTACGACCTCGGCCAAGACGGCGGGGCCGAGTGGGAGTACTTGAAGCCCTATGTGCTGCCAGACGGCGCACGCATACACACGGGCTTCAAGTACTACAGCGTCACCGGCGCATCCGCAGGTGACGCCAAAGCGCCCTACCACCCGGTGCGGGCCGCTCAGAAAGCTCAGCAGGATGCTGAGCATTTCGTCGCTAGCCGGGTGGCGCAGCTTCGCCGCCTCGCTGAGGAGCGCGAGGCCTTAGCTCTGGCCGCCGGCGACCGCGAAGCGCGGCCGGCGGAACCGCCGGTCATCGTATGTCCATACGATGCCGAGCTGTTCGGGCACTGGTGGTACGAAGGCCACCAGTGGCTTGAGGCTGTGCTGCGCGGGCTCGCTGCCGCGCGCAGCCTTGAGGGCGTAGTCGTGGACACGACTACGTTTGGCGGCTACGCCGCCGCCCATGCGCCGACCACGGAAGCTGCGCTTCCTGTGTCGAGCTGGGGCCGAGGCGGCTACGCCGAGGTCTGGCTGCATCCGCGCAGCCAGTGGGTACATCCGCTGCTGCACGCGGCGGAGGATCGTATGGTGCTTGCTGCGCAAAAGCACCCGAACCCCGAGCTGCTCACGAAGATGCAGCAGCGTGCACTGAATCAAGCCGCGAGAGAGCTTATGCTCGCGCAAAGCAGCGACTGGACCTTCATCCTAGATGCGGAAACAGTAACCACCTATGCGGCTAACCGTATAGAAACGCATTTATCGCATTTTCATCAATTACTTAACGGGTTAGAAACAGCAGCTTCAGACAAAGAGCTATCCGAATTCGTGATTTCCTTAGAGCGGAGATCCCCCTTTCTACCGGAGCTCCACTACCGTCTTTTCCAAACTAGCCCTTCAATAAGTTTGAATAGCTCTTTGGATAGTACTTCATTAAAATTCTCATCCAATGCCAAGTCCACACCTCTGCGTATTCTTATGCTCTCATGGGAATATCCGCCGTGTGTAATCGGTGGTCTCGCCAGAGCTGTTTGCGACTTATCTAAACATCTTGCTGCCTTCGGCCATGAAGTTCATGTCATTACGTGTCTTGCTCCCGATTGTCTTCCCTATGAGCGGTCTAATGGGGTGCATATTCATCGTGTAGAGGTTCTCCAGTCCACTGGAGCCATTCACTTCCTGGATTGGGTATTCCAAATGAATATGGCTTTCACCGATGCCATCCACCGCTTAACTTTACAAGGCATGCAATTCGACCTCATTCATGCTCATGATTGGCTTGTCTTTTATGCAGCCAAAGAATCCAAAAATGCGCTTCAGCTCCCGCTCCTTGCAACGATCCATGCCACCGAGTATGGCCGCAATCAAGGGAAGCTGGATACCCCGGTGCAACAACGGATACATTCCTTAGAAAATAAGTTAGCCGACGAAGCCGATCAGCTCGTTGTCTGCAGCATTTATATGCAGGAAGAAGTCATTCGCCTATTTCATGTACCTATCCATAAAACGACTCATATACCTAATGGTGTTATTCCTTTTCGCGCAGCTGCTGTTCCCCTTGAAACTGTTAATCCGCTTCTATCTAATGCTCTTTTTAGTGGTGATGAACAGAATCGAATTATTGCTTTCCTCGGGAGGCTTGTTTATGAAAAGGGCGTGCATATCCTCATAGCTGCCATGCGGCTCGTGCTCAAACGTTACCCTGAAGCTAAGCTGATTATCGCAGGTACAGGACCTGAGCTTGAAGCATTAGAGAGACTGGCCGCTCCGTTAGGTGACCGGGTCAGCTTTACAGGATTTCTAGATGAGGCCGACAAAAGTCAGCTTTTGATTTCCGCGGAGCTTTGTGTAATCCCAAGCCTCTATGAACCATTTGGCCTTGTAGCCTTGGAAGCAATGGCAAGCGGTACACCACTCATCGTATCTGATACAGGAGGTCTTGCTGAGATTGTCGATCATGGCATTAACGGCTGCAAAGTGTCCCCGGGCGATGCAAACGCACTCGCTTTTCAGATTGCCCAATTTTTTGAAAAGCCTGACGACGCAACCGAACTCGCTGCGGCCGCTTTGAGCAAAGTCAGCGAAACCTTTCATTGGGACCAAATCAGCACGTTCACAACAGAAACTTACGAAAAATTGATTCTCCTTCACCCACAGAGGTCAGGTATATTCCCCAACCAGAAGGAAATAATAAAATAATATGGATAACTATGCCAGTTTGTAAGCGTGACCAGTGGGAATTTTCAGAATTTTTTCAAACAATCATTGATTCCTTGGTAATAATTAGGTAACCTATTGGCAAGCCCTGTGCTAACTATGTCCTAGTCACTAGCGAATCGAGGACGCGATATCCCAAGCTGGATACCTCAAGGACGGGTTCTGAATCGCGCGATCAAACAAACGAGTGGGGAAGTGATTTTATTGCCTAGACATCTGGTCATCGGAAACGGAAAATTTCTTATTAACCTCGATCAGCATTCCTACATGCGAGATCTGTATTATCCTTTCGTAGGCCAGCTTAATCATATTGGCGGTTATCAATGCCGTGTTGGTATATGGGTGGATGGTTCCTTCGCATGGCTGAATGCCCCTGAGTGGCAATTTAAACTTGCCTATGTCGAGGATTCGCTCGTCACCGAAGTGACAGCTACGCATCCCGGTCTTGGTGTCACACTGCTCATGAATGACGGGGTTCATCAGCGCGAGGATATTTATCTCAAACGTATCCAAATTACGAATCACAATAGTACCGTCCGCGAAGTACGGATGTTCTTCAATCAAGACTTGCTCATTAATGAGACAGAAGTTGGGGATACAGCCGCTTACTATCCAGCGAATAATACGGTATTCCATTATAAGAAAGACAGATATTTTATGTTTAACGGCAGTACAGGAACCGAAGGCATTTATCAATACTCTACAGGCGTCAAAAGGTTTTATAATGCCGAAGGAACTTGGCGCGACGCGGAAGATGGGCATTTGATGGGCAATGCCATTGCTCAAGGCTCTGTCGATAGTACAATTTCTTTTCGACTCTTCGTACCACCGAACGCCAACCAAACGCTCTACTATTGGATGGGTGCTGGCAAAACGTTGGAAGAAGTCAAGAAGCTCGATGCCTATGTCAAAGACAGCCACCCCGGTAAGCTCCTTGACCGCGTAACCGTGTACTGGCAAAGATGGGCAAACAAAATTGAACGCGATTACGGCGATCTGCCGCTCGAAGTCCAACGACTTTTCAAACAAAGTCTACTGCTAGTCAGGACCCAAACAGATGTAAACGGTGCGATCATCGCTGCGAACGACTCCGATATTATGCAAAGCAACCGCGATCATTACAGTTATATGTGGCCTCGAGACGGTGCTTTAATTGCTTATTCCATGTCCATGGCTGGCTACCAAGGTATGATTATTCCTTTCTTTAACTTCTGTGCGAACGTGCTGTCACCCGAAGGTTACTTGCATCATAAATACAATCCGGACGGCACCGTAGGCTCCAGTTGGCATCCATACATTCATTCCGGACGGGTACAGCTGCCTATTCAAGAAGATGAGACTGCCCTTGTGTTATATGCCCTTTGGCAGGATTTCCAGAAAAATGGAAGCCTTGAATTCGCCCAATCCCTCTATCGCAATCTCATTCGCAGAGCGGCCAGATTCATGTCCACTTACATTGATCAGGAATTGAACTTGCCGAAGCCAAGTTATGATCTGTGGGAAGAGCGTTACGGTATATTTACGTTTACAGCTTCAGCGGTTTATGGCGGACTTATTGCCGCTTCCAACTTCAGCAATCTGTTTGGGGATGAAGAGCGAAGCAATCGTTACAAGCATACAGCGGAGAAAATCAAATCCGGTATGCTTAAGCATCTATGGGATGAGGGAGAACAACGATTCGTTCGCGGCTTGTACATGGAAGATGGCGAATGGGTGAAGGATATGACGCTCGAAAGCTCCGTTTACGGCATCTTTGAATTCGGCGTTCTGCCTGCTGACGATGAGCGTGTGGTAAGCACGATGAAAGCCAACAAAGCTGGACTCATGATCAAAACCGAAGTCGGAGGCTCCGCTCGTTATCATCACGACTATTACTTCCAACGCTCTACGGATATTGAGAACGTGCCAGGTAACCCATGGATCATCTGTACATTGTGGATTGCCGAATGGGAAATCGAGTACGCCAAGTCACTGGCGGATCTCGAAGCACCGCGTCAAACACTTGAATGGGTTGTCAAACATGCAATGGAAAGCGGCGTTCTATCGGAACAATTAGACCCTTTCTCAGGTGAACCGGTATCCGTTGCTCCACTCACTTGGTCGCACGCCACTTATGTGCTGACCGTCGTGAAGTACTTGAACAAATATAAACAGCTTACCAAGTGAAATAAGCTTTAACCTATTTTAACCTCCCATGGATTTGAACACTTGTTCATTCCGGGAGGTTTTTTTCATTTCATTTTGAGAGCAAAATCTCCTAGTGTTCTAAGTTGACATCTCTTTTTCCAATATGTTACACTTTTCTTATACTGACCAGTCAGTTTTATCGTGATTGACGAAAGGCGGATCTCCTTGAGTAAAGTGAAAATTATCCAAACAGCAGTTGAAGTATTTTCGGAAAACGGTTACCATCGGGCAAGTATGGATGAAATTGCCTTAAGAGCAAATGTTGCCAAAGGAACGCTTTACTACCACTTTCCAGGTAAAGCCCAATTGTTTAAGACGCTTGTTAAGGATGGTTTTCAGGAGATTATTGATAAAGTTCAGGCCGATCTTAAAGCCAATCTTACTTTGGAAGAACAAATCAAAAGGATCATCAGGCACAATCTCGATCTGTTTTTGGAATCAAGCAGTTTAGCGCATATCGTTTTCAATGAACTATCCAACGGCATTGACCAGGAAGTGCTGGAAGAACTGAAGAAACTAAAGATTGATTACATTCATTTTCTTGCCAACGTCTTGGAAGAAGGAAAGCAAGAAGGCGTGCTTCGCGATGTTAACTGCAATTTGGCCGCGGCGGGGATCGTTGGGATGCTCGACAGCGCAAGTAATTATTTTTTGAACAACAGCAATGAATTGTCTCGTGATCATATTGAACAATTCTTTTATACGATCATTACGTCAGGTTTGTTTTTGACTAGCGGTGAGTAACCGCCATTTTTTTGGAGTTGCTATACTGACTAGTCAGTTCAAATAAAATAAGATGGAAGCGATGGTGTAACATATGGATTGGAGAACGGCTAATGAATTGATCCCTTTGTCTTATTTTAAAGAAATGCGTGCCTCCTCCCCTGTATCGTTTAAAAAGGAGACCGATTCCTGGGACGTTTTCAAATACGAAGATGTCAAAACGATTTTTTCCGATCATGAGCATTTTTCTTCGCAAGGTGTCGAAACGATGAAAGATCCGATCGAGGCGAGTGTTCTAAGACAGGATCCGCCTAAACATCGGCAATTGCGGATGCTTGTTTCTCAAGCTTTTGTACCTCGGGTCATCGAAGGACTGACGCCAAAGATTGAGGCAATAGCGAATGCGTTGTGTGACCAAATGGAAGCAAGCGTTAAAATGGATGGGCTTCATGATTTTGCAAGTCCGCTACCGATTATCGTCATTGCCGAAATGCTAGGTATTCCTCAGGAAGATCGAGAGCGTTTCAAAGAATGGTCGGATGCGCTGGTCGGAAACAACTCCGAGCGATATTATCAATGCCAACAAGAGATGAGTGTCTATTTTACCGCTATTGCGGATCAGAGACGGCTTGAACCGCAGGATGATCTGATTAGTCGTCTCGTCCGCGCGAAGGCAGATGGCGAACAATTAAGCGATCTGGAAGTGATCGGCTTCTGCATCCTACTGCTTGTAGCAGGAAATGAAACCACAACGAACCTAATTTCCTCGGCAGTGCTCCTTATCGATAGCCATGCAGATGTAAAAGAGCAGCTTTTGGCTGACCGCTCCTTGGTTCCACAGGCTCTTGAGGAAGTTCTTCGGTATTGTTCACCTGTTCAAACGATGATTCGAACCGTAAAAAAGACCACAGTTCTACGCGGGCAAACCCTAACTCCCGGACAAATAGTCAATATCTGGATTGGCTCGGCCAACCATGACGAAGACATATTCGAGCATCCGGACATCTTCGATATTCACCGGAATCCTAATCCCCATCTTGCTTTTGGTCACGGAATTCACTTCTGTTTAGGAGCGCAATTAGCTCGTTTGGAGAGTAAAATTGCTATTCAAACACTGCTAACTCGATTCCCTGATTTCCACCTTGATCGCTCCCATGTGTTGGAGAGGATCGACAGTTGGATGATGTTTGGAGTCAAACAGATGCCTATTATTCTGCGGTAATCATATAAATAATTCTCATGATGCTTGAATGATATCAATAATCTGCTGTCTAGCCTTCTTTGATTCAGGAAATGCAAATAATCAACAAGTTTAGCTATAAATCCCCAATGAAGAGATGTGATAGTTAACGCATATCCACCGCCATGCAGATATAAAATATGTTTCCTTCCAATGCGATTTTCTTTGGGTTTCATTTCGTAAAATACGTGACCATTCCTTTCTTTTCTTTGAAAATCGTACTTCTCAAACAACTTCTTAGGCGGTTCAGAGCTTTCTTTTAATTGTTTTTTCTCTATGGCATTTTGCAGATCTTCACCCGTTTTTTTCCAATACGCTAACTATATGGTATTTATATAAATTGAATTTAAACCAGAATCCCTTTCTGTAACGTAATCATACAAAAAACTCCTCCCTATCGTCATAGGAAGGAGTTTACTTTTCATTAGATCAAGCCAGTTGCTCTTAATAGTCTCAGCATGCTGAGATGGTTAGACTTGCAATAATAAAAAAGAGCTAGCATAAATACCGCTAACTCTCGTATTGATCAATGAATGGCCTAATTACAATCTTTCAATCAACCAATAAAATGCCAGAACAAAAATAAGGCAAGACGTTGAAATCATCATTTTACGATACCACGGGAACCTTCGCAGCCAAATCAAGAGGGGCAGTAATAGGCATAAGACCATCAGTTGGCCCGTTTCTACACCCAAATTGAACGTCAGGAGCGTGCCAATCAGATTGCCCTTTGGAAGTCCTGTTTCAGCCAAAGCCCCAGCGAAGCCCATGCCATGAATCAAGCCAAATAAGGCTGTCAACACCCACCGCCATTTCGCCTTTTGGACAAACATATTTTCCACGGCCACGTAACAGATCGTCACTGCAATCAACGCTTCCACCCAAGATGGGATGACATGAAGGCGGCCCGACGCCACCAGGAAAAGTGTAATACTGTGAGCGACTGTAAAAGCAGTAACAATTTTCAACGCATCCTTGAATCGCGATGCGATTAATACCAAGGATAACAAAAACAGCAAATGATCATAACCTGTCAAAATGTGTTCGATTCCAAGCTTAAAGTATTTCCACAAAACAGCGCCAGTCTTAGGCTGT